>NZ_VLJP01000094.1 GCF_007829525.1 Mesorhizobium sp. J18 | reverse complement strand
CGCAGCCGTCAACGACGTCTTGCCATGGTCAACATGACCAATCGTCCCAATGTTAACATGCGGCTTCGTACGCTCAAATTTTCCTTTGGCCATCTCGGTATCCCTTGGGCGGCGTGTCAGGTGTTGGTTTCGAATGCGGGGCGATTAACGACTGACGCCCGAAAAAACAAGCCCTTTGTGGTTCTTCGTCACGTTGAGAAAGTGCGAGAAGCGCGCGAAAGGGCAAAGCCTGGAGCGGATAGCGGGAATCGAACCGGAAGAGCCTTCATTGATTTTATTGACTTTTTTTCCCCTTCGGATGCCATTTGTACCTCACTTTGTACCTCACTTTGTACCCCAATCGACGCCATGGCGTTTGACATCGAACCAGCCTTTTGCCTACATCTGGCGCCTTGGCTCAAGGAGGAGCGGCATGGGGCGAAAAGCAGACATTCAGGGGCCTGACAGGCATCTCACACTTCGCGGCGGTCGGTACTATTATCAACGTCGTGTGCCCACCCATCTCACAGGGATCGTACCCGGACCTTTGATCAAGCGGTCCCTGAAAACTTCCGATCTTACACTGGCCAGAATGAAGCGGGACGTACTGGAAGCCGCTGACAATGATCTATGGTCTTCCCTGACGGTCAATAGCGAAGTCGCCACGGCAAGGCGTCGATACTCATCTGCGGTCAAGCGGGCCGAGGCTCTTGGGTTTCAGTACAGGTCAGCTCTGGACATTATCCAGTCTGGCGGTCTTGTCGAAGCCCTCACCCGTATAGAAGCTGTCGAGAAGATCAAAACACCACAGGACGTGGAAGCAGTACTCGGTCTTGTTGAGACACCGAAGGTCAAGGTCTCCGACGCCCACGACATCTACAAGAATGAAATCGTTGCGGATCAGCTGCTCAGGAAAAGCCCGCGGCAAAGACGGGACTGGGCCAAAGTCAAGGATCGTGCCGTAGAAACCTTCAAGGCTGTCATCGGGGATATCCCGATGATCAGCCCCACTTGAGTGGTCCATTTTAAAAGTTAGTGCATCGCCGGTCTTTGGTCCATCGGAAGGATGGTTTCCGGGGCTGGCGGG
>NZ_VLJP01000093.1 GCF_007829525.1 Mesorhizobium sp. J18 | reverse complement strand
GGTCAAGACGCTTGCGGGCGTGCACCAGCCGACCTCCGGAACGATCGAGTTCATGGGGCAGGAAGTCACGATCGATACGCCCGCAAGGGCGCTGGGATCGTCGGACCGAATCAAAATGGCACTGAGGGTTTCGGGGGTGTTTGTAGACCGTACCGCTCAGCAATGCGTCGGGAGTGGGATTGAGACAAGGCACCCGCGCCGGTGATGGCTATGATGACGCCGCGCCTGAACGGCACGACGTACCGCGGTCAATCGGAAGAGGTCCCGCTTTCCGGCACGTAGATCATGCGGCCGTCGTCGAGCCGATAGGTGATGCCTGCACGGACCCCCTGCCCTTCCCCGATCTGGCCGCTTGCCTCGTAACGGGTGATCTCCGTGCCGTCCTTCACAGTGATGCGCATATCCGGCTCGCCCGGATTTTCGATGACGGTAACCTTCTCCGACGAGAACGGATTGAGCGGATTGGTTACGATGACGATCATCAGGATGCCGATAACAACCAGGAACAGATCGATCAGGTTGACCACCGACAGGATCGGGTCATCGGCCTCGTCATGGTCGAGGAAACGCATCAGCTTGCCTCCCTTGCCCGTTCGATACTACGCAATTCCTCCAGCAGCCAACGGCGGCGAACGGTCAGGATGAAGAAAGTGATGCTGGCGCTGACGAGGGCAAGGATCACGGCGGAGAAGGCGACCACCAGGTTCTCTCCCACGGAAGCAGCATCGCCGCGGCTGAGCGCGAGCAGCGCCGGCCCCATCGGGATCATGGTCGCCACCAGACCGAGCATTGGCGCGGTGCGCGAGACGATGCGCAACCATTCGAGGCGTTTCATGATGGCGAGTTCGAGATCATTGCTGTGGGCCGCCTTGCCGCCCAGGACAGACCGATGGGTGCCGCGCCAGTGCTGAATCGCCTCCACCAGGAACATACCCAGTGCCACGAGAGCATAAGCCAGCGAAGCGGCGATTAGTGCCAGAACCGGCAGTAGAAATGATCGGCCCCCACGGACGGGTCCAATTTGATTGTTAGTGCAATGATGGTCGCGGCGCCAGCGCGGGCGGCATTGCTGGTTGGGGTTGCAGG
>NZ_VLJP01000092.1 GCF_007829525.1 Mesorhizobium sp. J18 | reverse complement strand
GAGGACGCGCGCACCGTCCGCACCGGCAAGCCCAGCTTCCGTCTTTCCCTGAACACCGAGGTGACGTCATGAGCATCACGAAGAAGCTCGCGGTGCTSSSCRAGCACCATTACGGGCTGGACAAGCTGCCCGAGACCATCCGGGTGCCGGCCCTTGGCGAGCGTCGCGACGAGRCCGTCAAGCCGGTCGGGGCGGCCTCGATCGACGACCTGGCCTTCGCCCTCATCGGGCTGAACGAGCGGGCATCGGCGCTCTACCGCGAGATCGATRCGGTGCGCACCCTCCACGACGAGGCYCGCAAGGCCGGCGCGCTSGGAGYGGACGTCGCGATCGACGCCCTGATCGCGGCGAAGGGAGGCAAGTGATGGCCCTCCCGATCATCTCCGCCGATCAGCGTCTCGCCGAGCCGCGCGGCATCAAGGGCACGATCTTCGGCAAGTCCGGCATCGGCAAGACCWSSCTTCTSTGGACGCTCGACYCCGCCACCACGCTGTTCATCGAYCTGGAGGCGGGCGACCTSGCCATCGAGGGATGGTCCGGCGACAGCGTCCGSCCGCGCACATGGGYCGARTGCCGCGAYTTCGCGGTCTTCATCGGCGGCCCCAAYCCGGCGCTKCGGGACGAYCAGGTCTACAGCGAGGCYCACTTCGCGGCGGTGTGCGAGCGCTTCGGCGATCCGGCTTCGCTCGACCGCTACCAMACGGTCTTCATCGACTCGATCACCGTCGCYGGGCGGCTCTGCTTCCAATGGTGCAAGGGGCAGCCCGAKGCGTTCTCKGAGAAGACCGGCAAGCCCGATGTCCGCGGCGCCTACGGCCTGCAYGGCCGCGAGATGATCGCGTGGCTCACGCATCTSCAGCACACGCGGGCGAAGAACGTCTGGTTCGTCGGGATCCTCGACGAGAAGCTYGAYGACTTCAATCGGCGCATCTTYCAGCCGCAGATCGACGGCTCGAAGACCGGCCTCGAGCTGCCSGGCATYGTCGATGAAGTCCTRACGATGGCSGAGATCAAGGACGAGTCCGGCGCGCCGTACCGTGCCTTCGTCTGCCAGACGATCAACCCCTGGAACTTCCCGGCGAAGGATCGATCCGGCCGTCTCGACCTGATCGAGGAGCCGCATCT
>NZ_VLJP01000091.1 GCF_007829525.1 Mesorhizobium sp. J18 | reverse complement strand
GGCCATCATGTCCCGCAGGACCGAGCCCAGCCCCTCATGGCGCAAATCGACGGCGATGCCGTCTTCGCCGACGGTCACCCGTTCGACCAGCAGCTGGACGATGCGGGTCTGCTCCGCCGGATAGAGCGCCGCCCAGAGCTGGTCGAACTCGCCGAGCGCCTGGACGACCGCCTTCTCATCGACGGTCGAGCTCTCGTCGCGAAGAGCCTCTAAGGTTCGCGCCGCGACTTCGGGTGCGCGGATCATGCGGCGGATTTCGCCGACGACGGCATCCTCGACCATGCCGGCGGGCAAGCGCAGCGGACCCGAGGCGTCGCCGGTCGGGCGGTTTCGGATCAGGTCCATCGACGCGTAGTAGCGGTAGAGGCGCGTGCCCTTCTTCGTCGCCGTCGGCGTCATCGCTGTGCCCGTCTCGGTGAAGATGATCCCTTTCAGCAGGGCCGGCGTCTGGCGGCGGGTGTTCTTCGCCCGCAGGCGCGGGCTCTCCTGCAGGATGCTGTGAACCTTGTCCCAGAGGGCCTGATCGATGATGGCCTCGTGCTCGCCGGGATAGGCCGTGCCCTTGTGCACGGCCTCCCCGAGGTAGACCCGGTTGTTGATCAGTTTGTAGAGGAAGCCCTTGTCGATCGGCTTGCCGCGCTTGTTCAGAACGCCCTCGGCCGCGAGCGCTTTCGCCAGCGTCGTGGCGGAGCCGATGGCGACGAAGCGCTCGAAGATCATCCGGACCGTCGCGGCTTCCGCTTCGTTGACGACCAGCTTGCGGTCGCGCACGTCGTAGCCCAGCGGGACGTGACCGCCCATCCACATGCCGCGCTTGCGGGATGCCGCGACCTTGTCGCGGATGCGCTCGCCGATCACCTCCCGCTCGAACTGTGCGAAGCTGAGAAGGATGTTCAGGGTCAGGCGGCCCATCGAGGTCGTGGTGTTGAACGACTGCGTGACCGAAACGAAGGTCACCTGATTGCGGTCGAAGATCTCGACCAGCTTGGCGAAATCCATCAGCGAGCGCGACAGCCGGTCGATCTTGTAGACCACGATCACATCGATCAGACCGGCCTCGACGTCCTGAATGAGGCGCTTCAGGCTGGGGCGCTCCAGCGTGCCACCGGAGAAGCCGCCGTCGTCGTAGCGTTCGCGAATGGTGGCCCAGCCTTCCGCCTTCTGGCTCGTCACGAAGGCCTCGCAAGCCTCGCGCTGGGCGTCGAGGCTGTTGAACTCCATGTCGAGCCCTTCCTCGCTCGACTTTCGGGTATAGATGGCGCAGCGCTGGCGGCGCGGAACGACCGCGACGGCTTCCTGATGACGGCTCATCGGTCGTCCCTC
>NZ_VLJP01000002.1:58539-110067 GCF_007829525.1 Mesorhizobium sp. J18 | reverse complement strand
AAAGGCTCTCCGCGATCCCCTCGCGCCGGCACAGCGCCGCGATCGACTCTTCGCCGCGCAAGCCCTCCAGCACGATGCGGATCTTCTCCTCGGCCGAATATTGCTTGCGGGTTGCGCGGCGGATGTCTTTGATGACCTGCTCTGCCGGCGCTTTCCCGGTTCCGGATTTCTGTCTCATCTTCGCTCCTTTGAAAGGCTACGATGAACCAGAAATCCTCCGTTCTCAGTTAAGCCGATTTGGTCCCATCAGTGCTGACGCCGGACAGGGATCTACTTCCTCGGCGGCGACCGCGGGCAGGTTATCAATGCCGGCGGCCCGCAATCGCTGGATGAAGTACTGCTTCGCGAAGGTTCGATCCTTCAGCCGCGCTCGCCCGCGCCGCTCGGCATGCGCGGCCTGACGATGATGCGGCTACTGGCCGCCATCAACGGCCTACTCAATGTCGGTGGAGGCAAGGCCCCTGCCGCGCATTCCGCCTATGTCGTCGCCATGCTGCGCGGCAGCTACACCGATGACACTGGCGAAAGCCAGCGCTTCCTACTCGTTGACGGCCTTGGTGTCGGCTATGGCGGGCGCGACCACGCCGATGGCATCGACGCCGTCTATTTCGTGGCGCAGGAGAACTATCCTGTCGAGTTCCTTGAGACATCCTATCCGGTTCGACTGAAGAGCTACGGCATTGCCGAAGATTCCGGCGGACCGGGCCGCCATCGCGGTGGCACGGGCATTGTGCGCGAATATGAAATTCTTGCCGACGACGCCAACCTGTCCATCCGTATCGACAGTGTGCGCAATCCCCCATGGGGCGTGCATGGCGGCATGAATGGCGGCAGCGGATATGCCGTGGTCAATCCCGGCACGCCGCAGGAGCGCAAGCTCGTCCCGCTCTCGGACGGCAACCGCCTCTTGAAGGGAGATATCCTGCGCATCGTCACGGGCGGCGGCGGTGGCTTCGGCCATCCCTATGACCGCGCGGCAGAGGATGTTCTGGAGGATGTTCTTGGCGGTTTCGTCAGCCGTGAATCCGCCGAGCGCGACTACGGCGTCGTCATTGCACACGGAAAGGTGGACGCCGAGGCCACGCAACGCAGGCGTGCCAACCGGCCCGCCGCCAAAACCTTCCATCGAATGGAGTATGTCGATGTCGTCAGCTGACACGTCGTTCGCCGTCGCCGTCGATATTGGCGGGACATTTACCGATGTCGCGCTCATCGACCGGAAAACCGGCCGGACATGGCGTGCAAAGACGCCGAGCGCGCCCTCCGATCCGTCTGTCGCCTTCATGAACGGCATTCGTCTCGCTCTCGACGAAGCCGGGCAGACGGCTGCATCGCTCGACCGGGTTCTCCACGGGACGACGGTCGCCACCAATATGATCCTGGAGGGCAAGGGTGCCCGCACGGCACTGGTGACCACGCGCGGCTTCCGGCATGTTCTGGCGATCGGGCGCCAGGATATTCCGCGCAATGAAAACCTGTACACCTGGGTGAAGCCCGCGCGCCCCGTTCCCGCCTCGCGCATCGTCGAAGTCGATGAGCGTGTCGCGTCCGGCGGTGCGGTGCTCAAACCGCTGGACGAGTCAAGCGT
Source organism: Mesorhizobium sp. J18 (assembly GCF_007829525.1). Taxonomy (GTDB): domain Bacteria; phylum Pseudomonadota; class Alphaproteobacteria; order Rhizobiales; family Rhizobiaceae; genus VLJP01. Next base: position 108,479 of record NZ_VLJP01000002.1, on the reverse strand, counting down.
GCGGGCAGCTGCCGAAGCGCTGAAGGCGATGGACGTGCAGGCCGTCGCGATCTGCCTGATTCATTCCTTCGCCGCTCCCGAGCATGAACTGCGCGTCGCCGAAATCCTACGGGAGATGCTGCCCGGCTTGGCTGTCACGGCTTCGGTGGAGGTCCAGCCGGTGGTGCGGGAGTATGAACGCTCGCTAACCACTGTTCTGAATGCTTCCGTGATGCCCGGCGTCACGACCTATGTGCAGCGCCTGCAGGAACGCCTTTATACGGAAGGCGTCTCGGCCCCCCTGCTTCTGATGCAGTCCAACGGCGGTGTCGCGAGCGTGAACACCATTCTTCGCGCTCCGGCCTTCACGGCGCTTTCAGGGCCGGCTGCTGGCGTGGTCGGCGCACGCGCCATTGCCGCCGAATGCGGCATCCGCGACATCATCACCGTCGATATAGGCGGCACCAGCGCCGACATCTGCCTGATCCGCGACGGCAAGATCGGGCTGACGCAGACAGGCCGCGTCGGCGAATGGCCGGTGTCGCTTCCCATGGTCGACATGGTCACCATCGGCGCGGGCGGCGGCTCAATCGCACGCGTGGCCGATGGCACATTGACGGTCGGTCCCGATAGCGCCGGAGCCCGGCCCGGCCCGGCTGCCTATGGCCACGGCGGCACGCAAGCGACGGTGACGGACGCGCATGTCGCGCTCGGACACCTTCCGGCGCGGCTGCTCGGCGGACGCATGGAACTCGATCGCCCCGCGTCCCTTGCAGTGCTCGAGAGCGAGGTTGCAACGCCGCTCTGCCTCGACAGGATTGCCGCTGCGCGCGGTATCCTCTCCATCGCCGACAACCACATGGTCGGCGCGATGCGGATCATCTCCGTCGAGCGTGGGTACGATCCCCGCGATTTCACCCTTGTGCCGTTCGGCGGCTCCGGGCCGCTGCATGGCTGCTCGCTGGCTTCTCTGCTCGGCATCCGCAAGGTCATGGTACCGCCTGCGCCTGGCATCCTTTGCGCCGATGGCCTGCTTTCGGCCGATCTGAGGGTCGAGTTCAGCCGAACGCTGCCGAAGGCCGGGCCACTCGCCACAGTAAATACGGACGCCATCGTCGCGGAGCTTTCCTCGCAGGCCGCAGAGTGGCTTGACGCAGAGAAGGTCGATCCGGCTCGCAGGCTCATCAATGTCGTCGCACTTCTGCGCTATCGCGGACAGGGCGGCGAAATCGCGGTTGCATGGGCCGGCGACAATGAAGGAACCGAGGCCAATTTTCGCACGGCGCACAACCAGCTCTACGGTTTCGAGTTGCAGGTTCCAATAGAACTCGTGACCCTGCGCATCGAGGCGGTGGGGCTTGCAGAGCGTCCTGCTGGCCTGCCCTTGCCTGAGGGCGCGGAAGTCAAACCGTACGATACGGCTCCCGYCCACTTCCCGGGCGGAGAAACCGAAGTGCCCGTCGTGGACCGCGCCGGCCTGCGCTCAGGCATAGTCCTGACCGGACCGATGATCGTGACGCAGCTCGATACGACCACCGTCATACCACCCGGCTGGGAGGGTGAGGTTCATCCTTCCGGGGCGATCCTGCTCGTAGATACGGGAGCGGAACAATGAGCAACATGACAAGCGATGCGCGGCCTGAAGGGCTCGATGCCGTCAGCGCCTACATAAAACAAAATGAGGAGAGCTTCCTCGCTCGTCTCATGGACTATGTGCGCCATCCCTCGATCAGCGCGCAGAACAAGGGTATCCGCGAAGTGTGCCAGCTTCTGGTCACCATGCTCGACAGGCTGGGCATGGAGGCCGAGGCCATCGAAACCACGGGACATCCCATGGTTCTTGGACGTCGCGGCGACGATCCGGATCGACCGACCGTGCTGTTCTACGGACATTATGACGTTCAGCCGCCAGAACCCTATGAGGAATGGGTAAGCCCCCCCTTCGAACCGACCATACGGGACGGGCGTATCTACGCACGCGGTGTCGGCGACAACAAGGGGCAACACTTCGCGCAGTTGCTGGCGCTCGAATCCTGGCTAGCGGTGCATGGCGACTTGCCCTGTAACGTCATCTTCCTGCTTGAGGGCGAGGAAGAGGTGGGAAGCCCCCATATCGCGGAATTTGTGAAAACGCATCGCGACCGGCTCAAGGCCGATCTTGTCGTAACTTCCGATGGCCCACTGCACATTTCAGGCAGACCAATCATCGTTTTCGGCGTGCGTGGCATGGTCAGTTTCGACCTTGAGGTCCGAACCGCCTCGCGCGACACGCATTCCGGCAATTTCGGCGGCGTGATGCCCAACGCGATCTGGACACTGGTCCATCTTCTCGCAACGATGAAGACAGCTGACGGGCGCATTACCATCGACGGGCTGCACGATGCCATCGTATCACCGACCAAAGCGGAACTTGCCGCCGTTGCAAACCTCCCCGACAGTGTCGACGATGTCATGCAGGACCTCAGCCTGTCGCGGCTGGACGCTCCGGCGGATCGCCCCTTCGCCGATCGCCTGATGTTTCATCCGACCCTAACCATTAACGGGCTGCACGGCGGCTATGGCGGACCGGGATCAAAAGCCGTCCTGCCCTGCGAGGCCATCGCCAAGTGTGACATTCGCCTGGTCGAAGCCATGACACCCGAAGATGTTCTCGACAAGGTGGAAAAGCATGTTGCGCTTCATGCTCCCGAAGTGCGTGTCGTGAGACGCGCTGGCATGTTGCCCTCGAAGACACAGATGGATTCACCCTATGCGAAGGCTCTCATCGCCGCGGTAAGGGACGCGCGAGGAGAAGATCCCCTGCTCTATCCAGCGCTGGGCGGAAGTCTGCCTGACTATGTTTTCACCAAGATACTGGAGACGCCAGCATTTGTCGTACCTTACGCCAACGCAGATGAAGCCAATCATGCGCCGAACGAGAACCTGAAGATCGAATGCTTCTACAGTGGCATTCAGGTCGGGGCGGCGATGATCGCCCGCCTCGGACAGATGCGTGTCCCGCGGTATGGCGCGAACGCATGATCTGGGCAGTCACCCTGTCGTAAAGTTGTTCGAGGACGCACCCGCGCGCCATAAGACGTGGCCGCAGTGGCCCAAAAAGTAAGTCGGTTGTGGCGGCAGGCGTCCACCTTCCTTTCGCTGCTTCGACCAGCCGCTTGGTCCGTCGATATTCAAGATCGCGATGTGCGCTCGTAGGGATCAGTAGCAGGGTGCCTTGAAGAACGTTGTCGCAAACCGCCTCCCCCTCCTGCATCTTTCAATGCGCTGCAATACCGGGCTCGGGTGCAGCAGCTTTATGAGGCACTTTAAGGTGCGGGCGCTCCTTCCACGTGATGAAATTCGTCGGCGATAGGGTACGGTTTGTTGTAGGATGACATGAGTTCCCTCCCCGCAAGAACTTCCCGGCTACTGGATGGCTTCGTGTGCAGCAAGGGTAAGCTCATCAGCATTTGCCATAGATTGCCACCTGAACTCAGCGGACATTGGCGCTTGTCCTGATCTCTATTTGAATGAGGGCGGCGCACGCCGGGCATTTCAAAGTTGAAGAAGGCCGCGCAGACCGGTCTTTCCGCACAGGATCAAATCGCCTTTGACCATTGGCGGTTGGCGCTGGGCGGACAATACGACTGGGCGGAAGGCAGCACTGAGGACCATCTATGGGGTGGCCGTACAACGGTACAGAGGGACGATGCCTTTACTGGCAGGATCGGACTGACCTATCTCTTTGACAACGGACTGGCGCCGTACATCAGCTATTCAACCTCGCTCACCTGCTTGAGGTAAGGTTGCGAACCCAGGGCTGGCACAACCGGAGCGCTTTTACCTTCGGTCTGAACCTGCAAACGGTATCGACGCGGGTGGAGGCCACCTCAGCGCAGAGCTTCTATTTCCCGGATCCGTTTTGCGCTCTCGGCTTCCAAAGCGCGCGTCAGTTCCCCGATGAACATTTCGACCAGAACAAAAAGGGCGGCTGACGAATCCCACGCGGATGGAACGGCGGTGCGTCCGGCAATCACGTGGCGCGAGAACCGTGCGATCGGTGACAGCCATTGATCGGTGAACAGAATGATCTGGACACCGCGCTGATGCGCCTTCTCGGCAAAGCGCACGAGACTGTCCTGATACCTGCGTATGTCGAAGATAAGGAGGACATCCCGCCTGCCCATATCGATGAGACGATCACGCCAGTTGTTTTCCTGGCCGGAGAGATGAAAGATATTCGGCCGGATGATCGTCAGATGCGCGGCCATATAACGGGCGATCGGATCGGTGAAACGGCCGCCGATCAGAAAAATCTTGGCGCGGCGATTGGCAAGCAGGGTCACGATATCTGTGATCTGCCTTTGCGGGACATGCCGGTATGTCTCGCGGATATTTTCCAATGTGGCCTCTAGGGCAGGAGAAGCATCTCCAGGCCTTGCCGTCGCCCCAGAGGCAGCAGTGCGTGAGAGGGGCGACTGCAATTGCGCCGCAAGCTCGTCCTTCAAGGCCGACTGGAACTCCGGGTAGCTTTGGAACCCCAGACGGGCCACGAAACGCAGGATCGTCGGTGAACTCACCCCGGCGCAGGCGGAGAATTCCGCAACCGTCTTTAGCCCGATCATCGGATAGTTCGCGATCAACGCCTGTGCCGCGCGCCGCTCTCCGGCGGGCATCAGATCAAGGCGTTCCGCGATCCGCTCGGTAATGCTCGACAGCATTGCTTTCTTCTCCACCCCTGCATGAGCATTCCGCAAATTTCGGCTGACAATAGATTTGACAAGGCCCGCTCAAGTTGTATGAAATTATCCATACTGGCGCAATCTGGCAAAATAAGTAACAGATAATACGGCCCGCGCTCAGGACGGAGGGCGAATGGTAGCGGCTTGGCTCGCGCAGTTTGAAAGATCGGATGCGGTCAGGTTCAGCAACCCTGGCGGAAAAGGTGCATTCGTCCTCACCTGCGACCATGCCTCCAATCACGTGCCGGCGGAATATGGTACGCTTGGACTGCCGGCAGCCGATCTTGTCCGCCACATAGCATGGGATCCGGGGGCGCTGGCTGTGGCGCGGCTAATGGCCGGCACTCTTGACGCGACCCTCGTCGAATCTCGAATCTCGCGCCTGGTCATTGACTGCAATCGGCCGCTCGATGCGCCTGATCTGATCTCCGAAATCAGCGAGACCACGACCATTCCCGCAAATATCGGCCTGTCGCAAAGTGAGCGCGAGGCTCGTATCCAGCTTGCCTGGCAGCCTTATCATGACGCGGTCGAGGCATTGATCGGAGAACGGCTATCCAAGGGAAGGGACACAAGGCTCGTCTCCATTCATTCCTTCACGCCGATCTACAAGGGCGTTGCCAGGCCCTGGCAGGTCGGCGTCATCCATGACGAGGATATCCGGCTTGCCTCGCCGCTGATCGAAGCACTGAAAGCACGTGGGGATCTCGTGGTGGGTGTCAACGAACCTTATTCGCCGGCCGATCGAGTGTATTTCACGCTGGAACGTCACGCCCGCTCGCATGGCCTTCCTTGCGCGATGATCGAGATCCGAAACGACGAGATCGCCGACAAGGCAGGTCAGGAGAAATGGGCAACCATTCTTGCAGAAGCAATCACGGAAGCGGAGCATTCCATGGATCTGAAAACGAGGCGCGGATGACGGCTCGGAGGAAGTACATTGCCTAGCTTTGCCGTGACATTCGTCCGCTATGTCGACGCGATGAACTATCGCATTGGGCGCGTCGCCATGTACCTGCTCTTCGTCATGGGGGCGATGCTGCTCTACTCCACGTTATCGCGCATCATCTTTGGCGTACCGATCAACTGGGTGCTTGAAATGTCCCAGTTCATGCTCTCCGCCTATTACCTGGTCGGCGGCGCCTATGCCTTGCAGATGGACCAGCACGTGCGTATGGACCTTTTCTACGGTCGGCTCGATGCGCGCAGGCGCGCGGTCACCGACGCCTTCACAATCCTTTTTGTCATATTCTTTCTTGTCGTGCTCCTGGTCGGAGGGATTTCGAGCACAAATTACGCCATCCAGTACAATCAGAGGAATTATACGGCCTGGAGCCCCCTGCTCTGGCCGATCAAGGTGGTGATGACGATCGGCGTCTTTCTGATGCTGCTGCAGTGCATCTCGACCTTCATCAAAGACATCGCCATTGCCCGCGGGAAGCCCATCGCATGAGTTCGGAGGCAATTACCCTCTTCATGTTCGGCACGATGATGGTGCTGCTCTTTACCGGGCAGCGCGTCTTCGGCGTAATCGGCTTCGTCGGCTCGGCTGCAGCACTCTGGCTGTGGGGGCAAGGCTCCTTCGAGATGCCTTTCAACGCCTCCTTCCAGGTGCTGAACTGGTATCCGCTGATCACCGTGCCCTTTTTCATCTTCATGGGCTATATGCTGTCGGAATCGGGCATGGCCGGCGACCTCTACCGGATGTTCCACGTCTGGTTCGGACCCGTGCGCGGCGGCCTGGCGCTCGGTACCATCGGGCTGATGGTTCTGATTGCGGCACTCAACGGCCTCTCCGTCGCCGGCATGGCGATCGGCGCGACCATCGCTTTGCCGCAGCTCCTGCGTCATGGCTACGACAAGTCGATGGTGACGGGGGTCATCCAGGCGGGCTCCTCTCTCGGCATCCTCATCCCACCAAGTGTCGTGCTGGTTCTCTATGCCATGATTGCGCGCCAACCCGTGCTCGACCTCTGGCTCGCCGGCGTCGGTCCCGGTCTGCTCATGGCGCTGATCTTCGGTGCTTATGTCTATCTGCGCTGCCTGTTGCAGCCGAATATCGGGCCGGCGCTGCCCGCAGAGGAACGAGCACGGATCACCCGCTCGGAAAAATTCGCGCTGCTGAGGGAAGGCGTTCTGCCGCTTGCTATTTTCGCAATCATGATGAGTCTCTTCATGACTGGCGTGACCAGCCTGGTGGAGAGCTCGGTAGTGGGTGCGGTTCTATCCATGCTCGCTGCCTGGTGGGCGGGCAACCTAAACCGGGGGACTCTCGAGAAGGCGGCGCGGAACACGCTCGGAATCAGCTGCATGTTCCTCTGGATCATCCTCGGCGCGCTCTGCTTCAGTTCCGTCTATGACGGGCTGGGCGCGGTGAAGGCGGTCGAGACGCTGCTGCTTCATACCTGGGATCTCACCCCCTGGATGATACTGACCCTGATGTTGGCATCATTCCTTGTCATGGGGGCGTTTCTGGATGATACGGCGATGCTGGTTATCGTAGCGCCGCTTTACATACCGCTCGTCAGAAGCCTCGGATTCGATCCGATCTGGTTCGGTGTGCTGTACACGATCACCTGCCAGATCGCCTATATCACCCCACCTTTCGGATACAACCTGTTCCTGATGCGCGCCATGGCGCCGCCCGAGATCACGCTGATGGACATTTACCGGTCTATCGTGCCGTTCTTTTTCCTGATGGTGATATCGCTGGTCACCATCATGATCTTCCCGCAAATTGCGCTGTGGCTCCCGGACCTCTATTCGGGACGATAGGCGGGCGATGAAGAGGGTAACATTCGCGAAAAAGGAACGCAGAAGAGGAAGGTCAGCTTCCCGCAGATCGTGTCCGAAGCAAACATGCAGCGACAATGGCAAGAGGAGAACTGAACGATGACTAGTCAGAAAAACATCAGCAAACGTGATTTCCTGCGAAAGGCCGGATTGACAACCGCGGGCGCGGTCAGCGCTTCGGCACTGGCTATGCCTTACGTGAAGGCGCAGACCCCGATCAAATGGCGGCTGCAGACCTATGCCGGCCCGGCTCTTGCCGAGCACGTCATCAAGAACTCGATCGATTGGTTCAACAAGGCGGCCAATGGCGAGATGGAGATCGAGCTCTACACCGCCGATCAGCTCGTTCCCCATGGCGAACTGTTCCGGGCTGTCCAGTCGGGCACGATCGATGCCGCCCAGAGCGACGACGACTCGGCAGCCGCGCCGGTCGACGTCAAGGTGTTCGGCGCCTATTTCCCGCTCGCCGCGCGCTATTCGCTGGATGTGCCGGCGCTGTGGCACTGGCACGGACTGAAGGAGATCTGGGAGGAAGCCTATGCGGAAATCCCGGAAGTGACCTGGCTGTCTACCGGCGCCTGGGATCCCTGCAACTTCGGCACCACCAAGCCCATCAAGTCGCTGGCCGATCTGCAGGGTTTGCGCGTCTATACCTTCCCGACTGGCGGCCAGTTCCTGTCACGCTTCGGTGTTGTTCCAGTTTCGCTTCCCTATGAAGACGTGCAGCCCGCCATGCAGACGGGCGAACTCGACGGCGTGTGCTGGTGCGGCATCACAGAGATGCACACCGTCGGCTGGGCGGACGCCTTGAAATACTACCTTACCAACCCGCTCTCAGGTGCCTGGGCCGGTTCCTACTTCGTCAACACCGAGAAGTGGAAGGCTGTGCCGGAGCACCTGCAGCAGCTTTTCCAGCTGGCGATCGACGCCTCGCACTATTACCGCCAGCACTGGTACTGGGCGGGCGAAGCCAGATATCGCAATGAGGGCAAGCTCGAACTCACCACCATTCCCGAGGCTGAATGGGCGAAGGTCGAGGAAGAGGCGGTCTCCTTCTGGGAAGAGATCGCGCAGCAGAGCCCTCGCAACGCCAAGGTTGTGGAGATCATCAAGAAGTATAATGAGTCGATGCGGAAGGCCGGCGCGCCCTATCGCTATTCCTGACCGTAGGATAACGACCTTTAAACGCCCGGCTGCACGGTGCAGCCGGGCGCAAAAGTGAAAAGCCGCCTCGTCGCGGCGGAGTTCGAGAATGGCAGGAAACCTCACTTTCGACCGGTTGAAGAAGGATGTGGCCGCCGGTGACATCGACACGGTTCTGGCTTGCGCGGTGGACATGCAGGGCCGCCTTATCGGCAAGAGATTCCTGGCGCGCTATTTCGTCGAGTCGGCCTATGACGAGACGCATGGCTGCAACTACCTGCTTGCCAACGACATCGATATGGAACCTGTGCCAGGATACAAGGCGGCAAGCTGGGACAAGGGCTACGGCGATTTCGTCATGAAGCCCGACCTCTCGACGCTGCGCCGGATTCCTTGGCTGGAAAAGACGGCGCTGGTGCTATGTGATGTCCTCGATCACCATACCCATGACGACCTGCCTCATTCGCCGCGCGGCATCCTCAAGAAGCAGGTGAAGCGGCTGCAGGAACGCGGCTATCTTGCCTATTTCGCATCGGAGCTTGAATTCTACCTGTTCGATGAAACCTACGATTCCGCACGCGCCAAGCGCTGGCAGAATCTCGGCACCGCTTCGCCCTATATCGAAGACTACGTCATCCATCTGACGACCAAGGAAGAAGGTTACATGCGCAGGCTGCGCAATGAGATGGAGGCAGCCGGTATCCCGATTGAGAATTCCAAGGGCGAATGGGGGCCGGGCCAGGAAGAGATCAATGTGCGTTACGCGGACGCGCTCGAGATGGCGGACCGCCACGTCATTCTGAAGAATGGAGCCAAGGAGATAGCCGCGTCCGAAGGCAAGGCGATCTCCTTCATGGCAAAGTACGATTATGGCCTGGCGGGCAGTTCCAGCCACATCCACAATTCGCTGTGGAGCACCGACGGCACCCGGCCGCTGTTCTACGACAAGGACGCGGAATGGACTTTGTCCAAGCTTGGCCAGCAATGGGCAGCGGGCCAACTCAGATATGCAAGCGAATTCACCTGGTTCCTTGCGCCCTACATCAATTCATACAAGCGGTTCCAGACCGGCACTTTTGCCCCGACCAGGATCATGTGGAGCGAAGACAACAGGACCGCCGGTTTCCGGTTATGCGGTCAGGGTACCAAAGGTATCCGCATGGAATGCCGGATCGGTGGCGCCGATCTGAACCCTTATCTCGCTTTCGCAGCACTGATCGCCGCGGGGCTCGCCGGCATCGATGAGAAGCTGGAATTGCAGAAGCCTTTTGTCGGCGATGCTTACCAGGCATCCGAGTTGCCTGAGATTCCCAAGACACTGCGTGAGGCCACCGAAACCCTGGCTGGATCCGAGATGCTGAGGACGGCCTTCGGGGAGGAGGTCATCGAGCATTATGTGCATACGGCCCGCTGGGAGCAGTTCGAATATGATCGCCGCATCACGGATTGGGAACTGCACAGGGGATTCGAGCGGTATTAGACGCGAGACAGTGAAGGACTGACACGATGGCCGAAACGGTCAAAATAAAATCCCCGATAGATGGTTCGATCTATGCCGAGCGTCCGGTTGCAGACGACAAGGCGGTCAATGCCGCGGTTGAACGCGCCAGGGCAGCCCAGGCGGAATGGGCAATGACATCGATTGCAGAGCGCGGCAAATACATGCTGGCCATGCTGGAGGCGCTGGTCGTCATGAACGACGAAATCGTGCCGGAAATCGCCTGGCAGATGGGACGTCCTGTCCGCTACGGCGGCGAGTTCGGCGGTGTGAAGGAACGCGTCACCTACATGGTCGAAATCGCGGAAGCTGTGCTGAAACCCGTAATGGCCTCGAATCCCAAGGAAGGCTTTCGCCGCTATGTGAAAAAGGAGCCGCTCGGCGTCGTCCTGGTCATCGCCCCGTGGAATTATCCGTACCTCACCGCCGTCAATACCATCGTACCGGCGCTGATGGCGGGCTCGACAGTGATCCTCAAACATGCCGCCCAGACTCTGCTGGTCGGCGAGCGTTTCGCACAGGCTTTTGAGAAGGCCGGACTGCCCCGAGGCGTGTTCCAGAACCTGGTTCTCAGCCACGATCAGACGGAGAAGCTGCTCGGCTCCGGCAAGATCGATCACGTCAACTTCACGGGATCGGTGGCGGGTGGGCGTGCCATCGAGAAGGCGGCGGCCGGCACTTTCATGACGCTTGGCCTAGAACTCGGCGGCAAGGACCCGGCCTATGTTCTGCCTGATGCGAGGCTCAACCATGCGGTGGCAAATCTTGTGGACGGCGCCTTCTACAATTCCGGCCAGTGCTGTTGTGGCATCGAGCGCATCTATGTGCATGAAAAGGTCTATGACGATTTCGTCGATGGTTTCATTGCCGAGACGAAGAACTATGTGGTCGGCAACCCGCTCGATCAGGCGACAACCATGGGACCGATGGCGCAGGCCCGCTTCGCCGATCTAATCCGCGAACAGAAGGCCGAAGCGCTGCGCAAGGGTGCCGTGGCGCATATCAACATGAAGATCGAAAGAGACGAACCCGGCTCTCCCTACCTGGCACCCGAAGTGCTCACCAATGTCGATCATCAGATGAGCGTCATGCGCGAAGAAAGCTTCGGCCCTATCGTCGGCATCATGAAGGTGCGCAACGACGAGGAGGCGATAACGCTGATGAATGACAGCCCCTATGGGCTGACCGCCTCGATCTGGACATCGGACACCGAGCATGCCGTCGCCATTGGCGACCGCCTTGAAACCGGTACCGTGTTCATGAACCGTTGCGATTATCTCGATCCGGCGCTGGTCTGGACCGGGGTGAAGGATACTGGCAAGGGTGCGGCGCTCTCGGCCATCGGCTATGACCATCTGACCAGGCCGAAGTCATATCATCTCAGAGAAGCGATCTGATGCCTGACGTCATCCCGGCCGATCGAGCGAAGCGGGGAGAGCCGGGATCCATTCCGGAACATCTCCAACTGCGCGGAGTGGATCCCGGCTAGCTGTCTTCGGACTGCTTCCGGGATAACGCGGTCTCTATCGTCACCTTCCTGCTTCACTGAAAGACACTCCATGACCAAACTTGTTTCCAAATGGAATTATCCCACCACCGTCCGCTTCGGCGCCGGACGCATCAAGGAACTAGCAGACGCGCTTGCCGAGGCTGGCATCAAGCGGCCGCTCTTCGTCACCGATCCGGGATTGGCGAAACTGCCTGTCGCGGCTTCGACACTTAAAATCCTCGATACGGCCAAGGTGCCCTATGGTGTTTTCTCGGACGTCAAGCCAAACCCGGTCGAATCCAACCTCGCCGCAGGCATCTCCGCATTCAGGAAGGGCAAGTATGATGGCGTCATCGCCTTCGGAGGAGGTTCGGCACTCGATCTCGGCAAACTGATCGCCTTCCAAGCCGGGCAGACACGGCCGGTATGGGATTTCGAAGATATCGGCGACTGGTGGACCCGCGCCAATCCTGATGCCATCGCACCCATCATAGCGATACCCACAACAGCCGGAACCGGTTCCGAGGTTGGCCGGGCCGGAGTCATAACGCATGAGGCCAGCCACACCAAGAAGGTGATATTCCACCCGAAGATGCTGCCGGCAATCGTTATCGCCGATCCGCAGCTGACAACAGGAATGCCGCCCTTCATCACCGCCGGCACGGGCATGGATGCCCTGGCCCACTGCCTCGAAGCCTATTGCGCGCCCGGCTATCATCCCATGGCGGACGGCATTGCGGTCGAAGGCATACGGCTGGTGTTCGAGAACCTGCCTAGAGCCTTCGCTAACGGAAAAGATCTAACGGCCCGCGCCCATATGATGAGTGCCGCCGCCATGGGCGCAGCCGCCTTCCAGAAGGGGCTCGGCGCCATTCATTCCTTATCGCACCCGATCGGCGCCCTCTACGACACTCACCATGGCATGACCAACGCAGTCTTCATGCCCTATGTGCTGTCATTTAACCGCGAAGCGATCGAGGACAAGATTGCCAGGCTCTCCGCCTATTGCGGCATCAAAGGTGGCTTCGACGGTTTTGTCAGAGCTGTGGTAAAGCTGCGCAGGGACCTGAAGGTGCCCCACACTCTGCCTGGCCTCATCAAGGGCCTGGAGATGGACAAGAAACGGAAAAGCCTGATAGCTGATATGGCCGTGGTCGATCCGACAGCCGGCGGCAATCCCGTGAAGCTCACCAAGAAAGCGGCCTTGATGTTGCTCGATAGCGCCATCGAGGGAAAACTGGCTGGGGAGAGCTGACTCTGCTTCAGCAACGGCATGCCTACCGCTCGTGCCGGTAATCACGGCGTTACGGCCTTCAGATCGAAGAAAGGCGAAATGTTCTTGAGAGCCACTTTGTTGTAGCTCTCTCTGCGTGCCGAAATGGCTATCCCGTCAAAAGAGCATCGTCATCGATCGTTTGCCCGCGTATGCGACGGAACATGGCGACAAGATCTTCGACTTCGAGATCCTTGCGCTCTTCGCCGCGCACATCCAGGACGATCTCGCCAGCATGGAGCATGATCGTCCGGTCGCCGAAGTCGAGTGCCTGCCGCATGGAATGAGTCACCATCAGTGTCGTCAGCTTGCGCTCTGAAACGAATCTCTGAGTGAGCATCATGACGAATTCGGCCATTCCCGGATCGAGCGCGGCGGTGTGCTCGTCTAGCAGAAGCACCTCGGAGCCGGTGAGCGTGGCCATGACCAGCGACACGGCCTGCCTCTGGCCGCCGGACAGCAGATCCATCCGGTCGCCCATGCGGTCCTCGAGGCCGAGATTGAGTTCCGCGATTCGCTCGCGGAAGGAAGCACGGCGCTTCGCGTTCAGTGCAAACGTCAGGCCGCGAGGCTTGCCGCGCCTTTCGGCCAAAGCGAGGTTCTCCTCGATGGTAAGCGAGCCGCAACTGCCAGCCAGCGGATCCTGAAACACGCGGGCAACAAGATTGGCACGCTTGGCCGTCGGCCTGCGCGTCACGTCGACGCCGCCGATCATCACCTTGCCGGCGCTAGCGGGCACATCTCCGGCCAGCACGCCGAGCAGCGTGGACTTGCCGGCACCGTTCGAGCCGATGACTGTGACGAACGTGCCCTCTTCGATCTCCAGATCGATGCCGTTGAGCGCCTTCTTTTCCAACGGCGTGCCGCGACCAAAGACAACGTCTATCTTCTCGAGGGAGATCATGCCGTGCCTCCCCGCCTGCGCAGACGCGGCAGAACGAGCGCGAATGTCACCAGCACAGCGGTCACAAGGTTGAGGTCCGAAGCCTGCAGCCCAAGGACGTTGCTTGAAAGCGCAAGCTGGATGGCGATGCGATAGAGAATGGAACCCAAAACGCAGCCGACAAGCGCGATGAGAATGCCTCTGCTGCCGAGCAGGGTTTCACCAATGATGACCGCAGCAAGGCCAACGACGATCGTCCCGACGCCGGAGGTTACGTCAGCAAAGCCATTGGTCTGCGCGAAAAGCGCACCGGCAAGCGCGACCAGGGCGTTGGAAAGCCCCATACCAAAATAGATCTGGCGGCTGGTATCGACACCCTGCGCACGCGCCATACGCGGATTTGCTCCCGTCGCACGCATGGCAAGGCCGGTATCGCTCTCCAGATAACGCCAGACGACGAGCAGCGCGACCAAGACCAGAACGCCGACGAAAAGCGGCCGAACGAAATAATCGCTCAAACCAAGCCCGTAAAAAGGACTCAGCATCGTGTCGGCATTGATGAGCGCGACATTGGGCCGTCCCATTACCCGCAGGTTGACCGAGAATAGTGCGATCATGGTCAGGATCGATGCCAGAAGGTGCAGGATACGGAAGCGAACGTTCAGGACCGCCGTCACGAGACCGGCGAGAGCACCGGCAACCATCGCCACCAGAGCGGCAAGCCATGGATTGACGCCGGCTATGATCAGCACGGCCGTCACGGCCGCTCCGAGCGGGAAAGATCCATCAACCGTCAGGTCCGGGAAATCTAGTACACGAAACGCCAGATAGACACCCATCGCCACGAAGGCGTAGACGAGGCCAAGCTCAACGGCTCCCCAAAAAGCGATCTGGCTCAAGATTGCTGGACCTTTCCGCAGCTCATGCCTCACTACACCGGATCAGCGCAATGATTGCGGCTTCATCTGCCGAAATCCGGCATGAAAGTCAAAGCGGCGGGCAAACCGGAAAGGCTCTCGTGGAGCCTTCCGGCGCAGCTTCTACTCCACGACTTTGGTGGCACGAGATAAGACAGCTTCAGGCAAGGTCACGCCCATTCTTTCCGCCGCGCCCTTGTTGACAACGAGATCGGTTCCAGCCGCCACCTTCACCGGGATTTCTCCAGGATTCTCGCCCTTCAAGACCTGGACCACGACTTCGCCCGTCTGCTTGCCGACGTCGTAATAGTTGAAGCCGAGAGCGGCTATGGAGCCGCGGTCGACAGAGTCGGTATCGGCAGTGAACAGCGGCAGTTTTGCTTCCTCGGCCACGGAGACTGCGCCTTCAAGGGCGGAAATGATCGTATTGTCAGTCGGGACATAGATCGCATCAGCGCGACCGACGAGAGCCCGCGCCGCGCCCTGCACTTCCGCCGATTTCGTAGCCGCCGATTCGACCACGCTCACTCCGGCCGCTGCGGCCGCTTCCTTGAAGGCATCGAGGAGCGAAACCGAATTGGCTTCTCCCGAATTGTACAAAAATCCGATCGTCTTGGCTTCAGGAAGGATTTCCTTGATCAGGGCGACGTGATCGCCGACCGGTGACATGTCGGAGATCCCGGTAACGTTGCCGCCCGGATTTTCCATATCCTTCACCAGTTGCGCGCCGACCGGATCGGAAACGGCAGTGAAAACAACCGGAATGTCGCGCGTGGCAGAAACCACGGCCTGCGCCGATGGGGTGGAGATGGGGACGATCACATCCGGCGCCTGCCCGACGAACTGGCGGGCGATCTGAGCGGCTGTGGCAGCGTTGCCCTGTGCGGATTGATAGACGAAGCTCAGGCCTTCGCCGTCTTTGTAACCGGCTTCCTCCAGGGCATCCTTTACGCCGTCCCGGGTGGCATCGAGAGCCGGATGCTCCACGATGGCGGTAACCGCAACAGTGACGTCGGCTGCCTGCACCGGCAATGAAATGGCAACCGAGGCTGCCAGCGCAAGTAGGAGAATTCGCATACTACCTCCTCCACAAATCATTGTCGTGATCTCTAATGCAGTCGCACAGGCTATGAAAGCGTCTATGACGATTTTTATCATGCCCGTTACTGCAGCAAGCACACTGTCAGGACTCAGGCCACTGGGCGAAGGCATGCGAAAGACGCCAACCGTCCCCTGTCGGTTGGACCATCAGCCAGCTCTACGTGGCGCTGCCAGTTATCTTGCCTCCAGCGGATCAAGCGTCCATTCTCGCGAGCCTGTACCTAGGAGAGAAAGCATGCCGATCATAAACCGGATCTCGGAATTCCATGACGACATCACCGAATGGCGCCGCGACATCCACGCCCATCCTGAGCTGCAGTTCGATGTCAATCGCACCGCAGCGCTCGTGGCCGAGAAATTGAAGGAATTCGGCGTGGACGAGATTGTCACCGGAATTGGTCAGACAGGTGTGGTTGGCGTCATCAAGGGCCGGAAATCGCAAAGCGGCCGGACCATCGGGCTGCGTGCCGACATGGATGCACTCCCGATCCAGGAAATCGTCGATCGGCCATACAAGTCCAAGACGCCGGGCGTGATGCATGCCTGCGGCCATGACGGCCACACGGCCATGCTGCTCGGTGCGGCGCGCTATCTCGCAGAGACGCGCAATTTCGACGGCACTGCAGTCGTCATCTTCCAGCCTGCCGAGGAAGGCGGGGGTGGCGGCCGGGAGATGGTGAAAGAAGGCATGATGGACCGCTTCGGCATCGACGAGGTCTACGGCATGCACAATGCGCCGGGCATCCCTTTCGGCCAGTTCTCCATCCGCCCCGGCCCGATGATGGCTTCAGCGGATATGTTCATCATCGACATCGAGGGCAAAGGCGGCCATGCAGCACGCCCGCAGCGCGTCATCGACACGACGCTGGTCGGCGCACATATCATGACGGCGCTGCAATCGGTGGTGTCGCGCAATGTCGATCCTGTCGAGGCCGCGGTGATCTCGGTCACAACCTTCAAGGCCGGCGACGCGTTCAATGTCGTCCCGCAGACGGCTCAATTGACCGGAACGGCGCGGACCCTGTCGCCGGAGGTGCGCGATCTTCTTGAAATTCGCATGAAGGAGATCGTGGAACACACAGCCGCGGCCTTCGGAGCAAAGGCTACGCTCGACTACCAGCGCCACTATCCTGTGCTGTCGAACCATCCCGAGCAAGCCGAATTCGCCGGCAAAGTGGCACGCATGGTCTCGGACAAGGTGGACATGAACACGCCGCAGGTCATGGGCGGCGAGGACTTCTCCTTCATGCTAGAAGCCCGTCCCGGCGCCTTCATCTATATAGGGCAAGGAGACACGCAGTATCTTCACCACCCGGAATACGACTTCAACGACGAGATCATCCCGATCGGCGTGTCCTATTGGGCAAAGCTGGTCGAGACAGCAATGCCGGCCGACTGAAGGTCAGATACCATAGGGCCGCGCAAGCGCGCCGCCCTCATAGAGGTGGCAGAGCACATTGGCCTGATTGACCTCGCAGAGCGGCGGAACTGTCGTCCGACAGTGCTCCATCACATGCGGGCAGCGCGGATTGAAGTGGCAGCCGGGCGGCGGGTTGACCGGATTGGGTATCTCGCCGGCGATCGGCTCGCGCTCCACGCCCTCCATGCCGATATCGGGAACCGCGTCCAGCAGCATCCTCGTATAGGGATGTTTCGGCTCCGAGAAGAGTTCGCGCGACGGCGCCTCTTCTACCAGTCGACCGAGATAAAGGACGCCGACCCGGGTCGCCATATGACGCACCACGGCAAGGTTGTGGCTGATGAACAGATAGGTGAGACCGAGGCGCTCCTGCAGATCGCGCAAGAGGTTGAGCACCTGCGCCTGCACCGATACGTCGAGGGCCGACGTAGGCTCATCACAAACAATGAATTCCGGCTCGGAGGCGAGAGCGCGGGCGATGGCGATGCGCTGACGCTGTCCGCCGGAAAACTCATGCGGAAACTTGCCGGCGTCAAGCGGATCCAGGCCGACCAGCGACAGGAGTTCGCCTACGCGGGCCTGCCGATCATGGGCATCTGCAATCAGTCCGAAGGCCTTGATCGGCTCGGCGACAATCGAGCCAACCCGCCAGCGCGGATTGAGGCTGGCAAAGGGATCCTGAAAGATCATCTGGATTTTCCGGCGCATCTGGCGCTGGCGGGCACCACGCTCGCCCCAGATGTCGACGCCGTTAATATGGACAGTGCCGCTTGTCGGCGGGAGCAGCCCGACCACCATCTTGGCGATGGTCGACTTGCCCGAGCCGGATTCGCCGACCAGCGCATAGGTTTCACCACGCCTGATCGTCATATCGACGCCGTCAACCGCAGTCAGCACGACCTTGCCACTGCCTTCCAGCACGCGGTTCAGCCAGCGTTTGGAAAGGTCGAAGACCCGATGCAGTTCTCTCACTTCCACGAGCGGAGCATTCGCTTCCGCCGGAACTGCTTGCATGGATGCGGCTTGATTGTTCATCGTCCGCCCTCTCCTGCCGGGGCGGTCAGCAAGATGCCATCCGCCTCCGCGCGCCTCAGCGTTTCGGTCGGCGGCATCTGCCCTCCGGCGAGATCATGGAGGAAACAGGAAGCCCGGCTCGCCCCTGCCGGATAGACAGCCGGCCGTTCCATCCGGCAACGCTCGAAGGCATAGGTGCAGCGAGGATTGAAAGCGCAGCCTTCCGGTATCGCACCGAGACGCGGCATGGAGCCCGGGATTTGCTCCAGTTTCTCATCAGGATTGCCGGAAAGCGAAGGGATTGCTGCCATCAAGCCGAGGGAATAGGGATGCTGAGCATGTTTGACCACATCGCGGACCGCGCCGATTTCCGCCAGCCGGCCGGCGTAGAGAACACAGACGCGGTCTGCCGTTTCGGCAATCACACCCATATCGTGGGTGATCAGCATGACGGAAGTGCCGCGATCCTTGCAGAGCCGCTTGAGCAGCGAAATGATCTGTGCCTGAACCGAGACGTCGAGGGCTGTCGTCGGTTCATCCGCAATGACGAGTTCCGGATCGGCCGCAAGGGCGAGCGCGATCACCACGCGCTGGCGCATGCCGCCCGAGAACTGGTGCGGATAGGAGGAAAGGCGCGTGCCCGCAGCCGGGATGCCGACCTCGATGAGCAACCGTTCCGCTTTCTCCCACGCGGCCTTGGCGGACATCCTTTCGTGGGTCAGGATGGTTTCCGTCAACTGTTCGCCAATCCGGTAGAGCGGATTGAGGCTGGTCAGCGGATCCTGAAAGATCATGCCGATGCGGTTGCCCCGAATGCGGCGCATGGCGGAAGGCGGCAGATTGTCGATGCGCTCTTTGCCAAGCCGGATTTCGCCGCTGGCTATCCGCCCCGGCGGATCGAGCAGACCTATGATCGCCGAACCGGTGATCGATTTTCCGGCGCCGGATTCACCGACGACGCCGAGCACCTCCCCCGGTGCGATGTCGAAGGAAAGGTCATCGATAGCGGTCAGAACACCGCGGCGCGTCGGGATCTCGACCCGGAGGTTTTTTACGGAAAGCGTTGGGTTCATCGGAGCTTCGGATTGAGGGCGTCGCGCAGCCAGTCGCCGAGAAGGTTCACGGCCAGCGCGAGAATGGCGAGCGTGATGCCAGGAAAGATCGTGATCCACCATTCGCCAGAGAAAAGATAGTCATTGCCGATACGGATCAGCGTGCCGAGCGAAGGCTGCGTCGGAGGCACGCCAACGCCAAGGAAGGATAGCGTTGCTTCGGTGATGATGGCGAGCGCCAGGTTGATGGTAGCGATCACCAGCACCGGGCCGAGCACATTGGGCAATACGTGGCGGAACATGATGGTGAACGGGCTGAGGCCAATGAGCCGCGCTGCCAGAACATATTCCTTGTTGGCCTCGACCAGCACCGAGCCGCGAACCGTGCGCGCATACTGCACCCAGAAGCTCAGGCCGATCGCCAGCACGAGGACGAAGAAGACAATCTGGTCATAGGCGTGCGGTCCGGCGATTGCCCGCGCCACCCCATCGATCAGAAGCGCGGTCAGGATGGCTGGAAAGGTAAGTTGCACATCGGCGATGCGCATGATGATCGCATCGGTGACGCCGCCGACATAGCCGGCAATGAGACCAAGCGTGACGCCGATTACCATGGCGAGAATGACGCTCGCGAAGCCGACCGCAAGCGAGATGCGCATTCCGTAAAGGATGGTCGAGAGCACGTCGCGACCCTGATCGTCAGTGCCGAGCAGAAAGCCTGCCTGCCCCTCGGAAGACCATGCCGGCGGATAGAAGCTGTCGATGATGGAAATCGAGGCCGGGTCGAAGGGATTTTGCGGCGCAATGAGCGGCGCGAAAAGAGCGGCCAGGACCAGGATAAGGCTCACGACGGCCGATGCGATGGTCAGCGGTGACCGCCGAAAGGAATAGAAAAGATCGCTTTGCAGAAAACGGCGCCCGGGACCGGGACGCACGGCAGTGACCTCCGTCAATTCGCTCATGCCTTGGCGCCTCCGATACGGATGCGCGGATCGACCGCGACATAGAGGAGGTCGACGATGAAGTTGATCAGCGTGAACAGGAAGGCGATTAAGAGCAGGTAAGCCGCCATGATCGGGATATCGACATTCTGTACCGCCTGCAGAAAGAGGAGCCCCATTCCGGGCCACTGAAAGACCGTTTCAGTGATGATCGAAAAGGCGATGATGGAGCCGATCTGCAGACCGGTGATAGTGATTACGGGCACCAGCGTGTTCTTCAGCGCATGGCCGAAATTGATCGCCCGGCGCGAAAGTCCGCGGGCGCGCGCAAACTTGATATAGTCGGTTCTGAGAACCTCCAGCATCTCGCCGCGCACCAGACGCATGATCAGCGTCATCTGGAACAGCCCCAGCGTAATCGCCGGCAAGACCAGCGAAACAAGACCGGAGCGGGTCAGGAGACCGGTCGTCCAGAAGCCGCCGAGGGCAACAGTCTCGCCTCGGCCAAAGGACGGGAACCAGCCAAGGTTCACGGAAAAGATGAAGATGAGCAGGATGCCGATCAGGAATGTCGGTAGTGAAATACCGGTCAGGCTGACTGCCAGGAAGAACCGCGACAGGAAACTGCTTGGATAGAGGCCGGTATAGACGCCCATCGGCAGGCCGACGACCAAGGCGAAGATCGCAGAAACCAGCGAAAGTTCGAGCGTCGCCGGCAGACGTGATGCGATGAGATCGGCGACCGGCTGCTTGATCTGATAGGAAATGCCGAAATCAAAGCGGGCAGCCTTTGCGACGAAACGCCCGAACTGGACATAGACTGGATCATTCAGGCCAAGATCCTCGCGCAGTTGCGCGCGTTGTTCCGGCGTCGTGTCAACACCGACAAGCTGGTTCACCGGATCACCGACGAAACGGAACATGACGAACGAGATCAGCGCGACGACAAGCATGRCGCCGGCAGCCTGTATCAAGCGCCGAATGGCAAAAGCGAGCATCAGTGGCCTCGCAGGCTTGCCTGTCCGAACCTTATATGGTCCGGACAGGCGATTTCACTTGAGGCTCAGTTGAGCTTTGCCCAATAGAACAGCACCTGATCGTCAGGGCGCTGCACGATATCGAGGTTCTTGCGCTTGCCCCAGGCCAGCGACTGCTGATGCAGGGGGATATGCGAGGTATCCTCGGTGAGGATCTTGTAGGCCTGCTTGATCATATCCTCGCGCTTCGCCTCATCGGTCTCGACCAGGATCTTGGCCGCCAGTTCGTCGACCTCCTTGTTGCAGTATCCGCCGAGATTGAACGGACCTCCTGCGCCGGTCTCGTCACGGCAGGTGGCAAGGCTGGTCAGAACATTCCAGGAATCGAAGGAGCTCGGCGTCCAGCCCAGAAAATAGAAATCCGTATCGTAGCCGCCCGGCGCCAGCACCTTGGCGAAATACTGCGCTTTCGGCTGCGCGTTGAGTTTCACCTTGACACCGATCTTGGCAAGCATGGAAACCACCGCCTGGCAGATCTGCTCGTCATTGACATAACGATCATTCGGGCAATCCATGCCGACGGTGAAGCCCTCCGGATAACCGGCATCGGCGAGGAGTTGCTTTGCCGCCTCCGGATCATATGGCCAGCGCTGGAAATCGGCCGAGCCTTCATAAAGCTCCGGGGCGATCAGGAGGGACACCGGCGTGGCAAGGCCGCGCATAACCCTTTTGGCAATAGCATCAATATCAATTGCCTGATAGATCGCCTTGCGGACATTGGCGTCCCTGAACGGGTTCTTGCCCTTGATGTTCGAAGTCGGGAGCTCGTCACGAATCTGGTTGAAACCCAGATGGACGACGCGCAGTTCCGGTCCCGTCAGCGCCTCGGTATTCGGGTCGGAATTGACACGATCAATATCCTGAACCGGCACCGGTTCGATCAGGTCGACGTCGCCGGAAAGCAGTGCGGCAACGCGTGTGCTGTCAGAGGCGATCGGCGTGAATACGACGCCGTCGAGATTATGCTCTACCTCACCCCACCATGCCTCGTTCGGCTTGAATACCGTCTTGACGCCCGGCTCATGGCTTTCGATCACGAATGGCCCCGTTCCATTGGCCTTATAGGCCGAAGGTCCAGGATTGGTGTCCTTGGCCGAAACGGGTTTCGTCGCGCCTTCAGCTTCGGCCCATTCCTTGTCCATGATGTAAAAGGTATCCCACTCGGCAAAGAGAATGGGGTTGGGCGTCTTCAGCTTCACGTCGACCGTATGGTCGTCCACCTTGACCCATTCCGAATCGGCGGGAATGCGCGTCTTGAGGTCGGAGCCGTCCGCACGGATGCGCTCCGCCGAGAAGATCACATCGTCGGCGGTGAAATCGTTGCCATTGGAAAACTTGACGTCCTTGCGCAGGTGAAAACGCCAGTGCAGCGGATCGAGCTGCTCCCAACTTTCGGCCAGGCCCGGAATGATCTCCAGATTCTTGTCACGCTTGGTGAGACCCTCATAGACATTACCCAGCATGCCGAGCGTGAAGGTCTCGTTCAGGGAGTATGGGTCGAGGGCGTTCAGCGTGCCCTGGAAAGCAAATCGCAGCGTCTTTTCCTGCGCACTCGCCGCCAATGTCGCCGCTGTCAGTGCGCCGGCAACAACGGCCGCGCGCGCAGCTCCTCCGATGACCCGGGAAAACCATGATTGTCGATGCATCTTATATGCTCCCCTGTTTGGCAATGCTTCCGGCTTTGTGGCATGGAAAATTGCGCCAGGAAAGCCCGTGATCAAAAAGCTAACGGGATCCGACGCATCGCGTCGAGGGCCAAAACCGCCGCCCCAATACATTCGCTCGTCCCTATTGGCTCCTCATGGTAGCCTTCTTGGCCGTATCTGTAGACGATCCGGCTTGTGGAAAACTGCTGCACTAGAATTTCATTCTGAAATCAAGCTATGATAGCCGGACATAGTGAGGGTATTCCGTAGGGAAATACCTTCGGGCCGAAAGGAACCGGGTCATGGCGATTGCGCTTGTACTCGTCCTGGTGGTCGTGGGATCGATCGCGTTCCACGTACTGAGCCCTTGGTGGTGGACACCAATCGCTTCGAACTGGAGCTATATCGACCACACGCTGATCATCACGTTCTGGATAACCGGGGCTGTCTTTGCCGCGGTCGTCCTGTTCATGGCCTATTGCGTCTGGCGGTTCCGCCACAGGGAAGGGAACAAGGCCCATTACGAGCCGGTGAACAAGCGGCTCGAAGGGTGGCTCACGGTTGTGACTGCCATAGGCGTCGCGGCCATGCTGGTGCCCGGCCTGTTCGTATGGCACCGGTTCATCACCGTGCCGGCCGACGCCACCGAAGTCGAGGTCATCGCTCAGCAATGGCAATGGAACTTCCGCTTGCCAGGCACCGACGGGCGGCTCGGCACCTCCGATAACCGGCTGGTCAGCTTCGAAAATCCGCTGGGCATAAACCCTGACGACCCGAACGGGCAGGATGATATCGTCGTGGAGGCAGCCGACCTGCACCTGCCGGTCGACAAACCGGTGAAGATGCTCCTCCGGTCCATAGACGTGCTGCATGATTTCTATGTGCCGGAATTCCGCGCCAAGATGGACATGATTCCCGGCTCCGTCACCTATTTCTGGCTCACCCCGACCAGGACGGGAACATTCGAGGTGCTCTGCGCCGAACTCTGCGGCACCGGCCATAATTTCATGCGCGGGTTCGTTATGGTCGATTCGGAGGAGGACTATGCGGTCTGGCTCGGGGAGCAGCAGACATTTGCCCAATTGACGGAGGCGCTTCAGACCAGCCGCGCAGATTCAGACGCTCTCGGCACGACAACAGCCCAAGGAGACGCCGAGAACTAACGGCGAAGTTCTGAGACGCCGGACTTCGCCGGGAGGAGCAAGGAGGCGAACTGATGGTCGATATCACACCTGGCCCGGTCGATGCCGTTCCGCCTGCCGAGGTTCCAGAGGTCGAGCTTTATCATCCGCATAGCTGGTGGACGAAATATGTCTTCTCGCAGGACGCCAAGGTCATAGCCATCCAATATTCGGGCACGGCTATGGCGATCGGACTGGTTGCACTGGTGCTCTCCTGGCTGATGCGGCTCCAACTTGGTTTTCCAGGCACCTTCGACTTCATCACGCCCGAGGCCTATTACCAGTTCATCACCATGCACGGCATGATCATGGTGATCTATCTGCTGACCGCGCTTTTCCTCGGCGGCTTCGGCAATTACCTGATCCCGCTCATGGTCGGCGCTCGCGACATGGTCTTCCCCTATGTCAACATGCTGAGCTACTGGATCTATCTGCTGGCCGTGCTCGTGCTCGTGGCGAGCTTCTTCGCGCCCGGCGGACCGACTGGCGCCGGATGGACGCTCTATCCGCCGCAGGCGATCCTCTCCGGGACGCCCGGCGGCCAGGACTGGGGCATCATCCTGATGCTCGTTTCGCTCATTCTCTTCATCATCGGTTTCACCATGGGCGGCCTCAACTATGTGGTGACGGTCCTGCAGGGCCGCACCCGCGGCATGACCCTGATGCGCCTACCCCTGACGGTATGGGGCATCTTCACCGCCACGGTGATGGCGCTGCTCGCTTTTCCCGCCCTGTTCGTGGCCTGCGTGATGATGCTTTTCGACCGGGTGCTCGGCACCAGCTTCTTCATGCCGGCGTTAGTCGAGATGGGAGAGCAGCTAAGCTATGGCGGCGGCAGCCCGATCCTTTTCCAGCATCTGTTCTGGTTCTTCGGCCATCCGGAAGTCTACATCGTCGCGCTGCCGGCCTTCGGCATCGTCTCTGATCTGATCAGTACCCATGCGCGCAAGAATATCTTCGGCTATCGCATGATGGTATGGGCGATCGTGGCCATCGGCGCGCTCAGTTTCGTGGTCTGGGCGCACCATATGTATGTGTCCGGTATGCATCCCTATTTCGGCTTCTTCTTCGCCACCACGACGCTGATCATAGCCATTCCGACCGCAATCAAGGTCTACAACTGGGTGCTGACGCTCTGGCGCGGAGACATCCATCTAACCATACCGATGCTCTTCGCGCTCGCCTTCATCGTCACCTTCGTCAATGGCGGGCTGACTGGCCTGTTCCTCGGCAATGTGGTGGTCGACGTGCCGCTGTCAGACACCATGTTCGTTGTCGCCCATTTCCACATGGTGATGGGCGTCGCACCCATCCTCGTCATCTTCGGGGCGATCTATCACTGGTATCCGAAGATCACCGGGAGAATGCTTAACGAAGTCATGGGCCAGTTCCATTTCTGGGTCACCTTCGTCGGCGCCTATGCGATCTTCTTCCCCATGCATTATGTCGGACTTGTCGGCGTGCCGCGGCGCTATCCCGAGATCGGCGATACCGCCTTCATCCCCGATTCGGTTCATGACCTGAACGCCTTCATCACCATCGCAGCCCTGATCGTCGGCTTCGCCCAGATGGTGTTCCTCTTCAACCTCTTCTGGAGCCTGAAGTTCGGCCGCGAAGCGGGCGGCAACCCATGGCGGGCCACCACGCTCGAATGGCAAACGTCCGAAACGCCACCGGCACACGGCAATTTCGGCAAAGAGCTGCCGGTCGTCTATCGCTGGGCCTATGACTACAACGTGCCCGGCGCAAATGAGGATTTCCTGGCGCAGAACGACCCCGGGGCGGCGAAGGCGGCGCAACCGGCATGAGCGTCATCCTCGTCTTCCTGCTCGTTATTATCGGTATCGCCGGCTGGTGGCTGGTCCAGCAGGGCGTGATGTCCAAGCCTTGGCTTGAACACGGGCCGAGGGGAGCATTGCAGGATGTCGAGGACCCGGTCATCCCGACCGAAAAGATCGGCCTCGCCGTCTTCCTCGCCGTAGTCGGCGCTCTCTTCGCTCTCTTCGCCAGTGCCTATTTCATGCGCATGGAACTGCCGGACTGGCAGGCTCTGCCCATATTGCGCCTGCTCTGGCTCAACACAGGGATTCTTGTCCTGAGCAGCGTCGCGCTACAATGCGCAGTCATTGCCGCGCGTCAGGGCCAGATGGACACTCTCAGGCTTGCCCTGGTGACTGGAGGGATAACCGCCCTCGCCTTCCTCGCCGGGCAACTGGTCGCATGGCGCCAATTGTCGGCGGAAGGCAATTTCCTCACCGCCAATCCCGCCAACAGCTTTTTCTATCTGCTGACCGGCATGCACGGCCTGCACATACTCGGCGGGCTCCTCGCGCTGACGAGAACCACAATCCGGGCATGGAGCAGCGCGTCGCCTGAACGGCTGCGGCTCGGCACGGAATTGTGCGCCATGTATTGGCATTTCCTGCTTTTCGTCTGGCTGGCCCTCTTCGTTCTTCTGGCCGGCTGGGCCGCCGATTTCATCGAAATCTGCCGCCGGGTTTTGACATAGGAGAATGGCGGATGGCTGAAACGACGACGAATTTCGGGATTTCCGAGGCGCAACCGGATGGCTGGAGAGGCATAGCCGCCGACTGGTCCTCGGATCAGCGCGCCTTCAAGAACGTCTCCTGGGGGAAGGCCATGATGTGGATCTTCCTCCTCTCCGACACCTTCATCTTTGGCTGCTTCCTGCTCTCCTACATGACGGCGCGCATGTCGACGACCGTGCCGTGGCCAAATCCGAGCGAGGTCTTCGGCCTGCATGTCGCCGGCGTCAGCGTTCCGTTGCTTCTGATCGCCATCATGACCTTCGTGCTGATCTCGTCCAGCGGCACGATGGCGATGGCGGTGAATTACGGCTACCGGCGCGACCGCCGAAAAGCCGCCATCCTGATGCTGCTGACAGCCGCGCTGGGGGCAACCTTCGTCGGCGTGCAGGCATTCGAATGGACCAAGCTGATCATGGAGGGGGTGCGCCCTTGGGGCAATCCCTGGGGAGCGGAACAGTTTGGCGCATCATTCTTCATGATCACGGGATTCCACGGAACGCACGTGACATTCGGCGTGATCTTCCTCCTCATCATTGCGCGCAAGGTCTGGCGCGGCGACTACGATGTCGGACGGCGGGGTTTCTTTACTAGCCGGCGAGGCCGATATGAGAGCGTCGAGATCATGGGGCTCTACTGGCACTTCGTCGATCTGGTCTGGGTTTTCATTTTCGCGTTCTTCTATCTCTGGTGAGAGGCGGACATGGCAGAAGCAACGGTACATGGCTCGGGACAACAACTGCGCGACAAGCACGCTTCCGCGGCAGTGATCCAGGCGGATGCTCATCAGGAGCATCCGATCAAGCTCTATCTCGTCGTCTGGGGCTGGCTGTTTGTCCTCAGCGCCTGCTCATATCTCGTCGACTATATCGGCCTGCAGGGCTATCTGCGCTGGTCGCTGATCCTGCTTTTCATGATCCTGAAGGCAGGTTTGATTGTGGCCGTCTTCATGCACATGGCATGGGAGCGGCTCGCCATGGTCTGTGCCATCCTGCTGCCGCCGATCGCGGTGCTGGTCTTCGTGGCCATCATGGTCTTCGAGTCCGACTACACCGCTCTTACGCGCATGAACTTCTTCTCTGGCTGATAAAAGCCGTGCCCGGAGAGCACGGCTCACCTGCTTCGCTTTGCCATTAAGCTCGCTTTGGGCTCGCTCTGTGGCGGGTGCTACCAGAAGGCAAAGGCTCGATGACCTTCCTGTAGAGGTGCCATGTCGCATGGCCTAGAATCGGCAGCACGACAGCCAGCCCGGCGAGAAGCGGCAGGGAACCGATGATCAGAAGTGTGGCAACGATCAGCCCCCATATAGCCATGGAAATGGGATTTGCCAGGACGGCCCGCACCGAGGCATGGACGGCCTCATAGGCCCCGACATCGCGGTCGAGCAGGAGCGGGAACGCGATGACCGTGGTACACAACACGACAACCGCAAAGATGAAACCGATGGCGTGGCCCACGACAATGAGCGTCCAGCCGCGACCCGTCGCGAATATCTCGTTGATGAAGCTGGAAATGGAGTCGGGCGGCTCCGGTCCGAACAATTGCTGGTAGAAGGCCTGCGCGGTCAGAAGCCATGTGATGAAGATCGCCAGAAGCATGATGCCGACCGCAGCTATCGAGGGCAATGCCGGCGAATGCCTGACATCGAAGGCGTGCTTCCATGAGGTGTCGAGTCCGTCTTCCCGCCTCCGGCTTATCTCATAGAGACCGATGGCTGCAAAAGGGCCGACTAGCGCGAAGCCGGACACCAAGGGAAACAGCAGCGGCAGGGCATTGTTGCCGGAGGTCCAGGCCGCCAGAACCACGCCCACTATGGGATAAATCATGCAGAGAAAAACGAGGTGGGACGGCTTGACCATGAAGTCATCGACGCCACGCCTGAGCGCGTCGAAAAGATCGGCGACATAGATCTTGCGAATCCTGGTGTGGTCCTGAGTTTCGCGGGCGCCTGCAATCACGTGAAAGCTTGCCATGACCGTGTCCTTCCCTGGGTCGGAGTCCTCGATGGGCTCCTGGTCCGGGCCGGTCGCGGTCAATGGTGCCGTCGTCCGACGTAACTGGTCACGCCATCCGCGACCTGCACCAAGATCATACTACCACAGATGAGACAATTTGTCGCCCCTTCAAAGGGTCGTTCAGTAGTCCCCGCCGGAACTTACTCGAACGCCTTGGGCAAATGAAATCTCTGTATATTGACAGGATCATGCCTATCGATACCATATCTAGCATCGCGGTCTTTCGAGTCGGAAACGATCGGGAGCTAAGAGGGAAGCCGGTGACCTACCGAGGGATGCCGGCGCTGCCCCCGCAACTGTAAGCAGCGAGTTGCTGTCGAGCGTGTCACTGATGCCGCGAGGCATTGGGAAGGCCAGACAGCGGCGATGACCTGCAAGCCAGGAGACCTGCCGCGATGCATTTGAACGTCCACGGGCGGGGTGTCCCGGTGGCGCTTGTTCGCTGTCGGGTCCATTCCCGGCATTTCGGCACGCGTCCGCTTCGACCTCCGTCCCCAACAGCATCGGGGATGATGATGCCAGCGACTGCCGAACTTCCTTCCAACGGGATCCTGAACCGACCCGCACCTTCAACTCCTGAGATCGCACAAGCTGCTGAGCCCGGATATCGCGTGATCCGGCGCAACGGTTCCGTCACGCCTTTCGACGCCACCAAGATCGTGGTAGCGCTGACAAAAGCATTTCTGGCGGTTGAGGGGTCCGTGGCCGCCGGATCGCGGCGCGTTCACGATGTCGTGGAGGAACTGGCGGAGCAGGTCGTCTCTGCCCTCACCCGGCGCGCGGAAGCGGGGCGCACTTTCCATATCGAAGAGATACAGGACCAGGTCGAGTTGGCACTCATGCGCGGCGGCCATCATAAGGTTGCGCGAGCCTATGTGCTCTATCGTGAGGAGCGAGCGCGCGAGCGCTCAGCGGCGAAGCCGGCCGCGCCCACCCAGCCCCTGCTCCAGGTCAAAAGCGAGGACGGCAAGCTGGCTCCGCTCGACGAGGCGCGCCTCGCCCGCATCGTGGAGGAAGCCTGCGAAGGACTGGAAGCCGTATCGCCCCAGCCAATCCTCGCCGAGGCACGGCGCAATCTTTATGATGGGATAACGCTGGATGAACTGGCGCTTGCGCCTATTCTGGCGGCGCGCACCTTGGTGGAGCAGGAACCGAACTACGCTTTCGTCTCGGCCCGCCTGCTGCTTGACCGGCTGCGGCGCGAGGCGCTGACCTTCGTTTCCGGTCGGCCGGAACAGGCGACGCAAGCAGAGATGGCGGAACGCTATGCGAGCTACTTCCCCGATTTCATCGCAAAGGGCATCGAAGCCAGTTTGATCGATCCCGAGCTCGGCCGCTTCGACCTCGCCCGCCTTGGCTCGGCGCTGAAGCCGGAGCGCGACCTGCAATTCCAGTTCCTCGGCCTGCAAACTCTTTACGATCGCTATTTCCTGCATACGAAGGGCAAGCGCTTCGAACTGCCCCAAGCCTTCTTCATGCGCGTCGCTATGGGGCTGGCAGCGCGCGAAATCGACCGCGAGGCGCGCGCGATTGAATTCTACGACCTCTTGTCCTCTTTCGATTTCATGGCGTCCACGCCGACGCTGTTCAATTCGGGCACCACGCGACCTCAGCTTTCCTCCTGCTTCCTGACCACCATCGGCGATGATCTCGATGCCATATTCAAGGGCATCAGGGACAATGCCCTGCTTGCGAAATATTCGGGCGGGCTCGGCAATGACTGGACTCCGGTCCGCGGTCTCGGCGCACACATCAAGGGCACCAACGGCGAAAGCCAGGGCGTTGTGCCTTTCCTGAAGGTCGCCAATGACACGGCGATCGCCGTCAACCAGGGCGGCAAGAGGAAGGGCGCGGTTTGCGCCTATCTGGAAACCTGGCACGTGGACATCGAGGAATTCCTCGACTTGCGCAAGAACACCGGCGATGACCGCCGCCGCACCCATGACATGAACACGGCCAGCTGGGTGCCGGACCTGTTCATGGAGCGCGTTGAAGCCGATGCGGAATGGACGCTTTTCTCGCCCGACGAGGTGCCGGATCTGCACGACCTTTACGGCCCGGCATTCAAGGCAGCTTATGAAGCCTATGAAGCCAAGGCGGCAACCGGCGGCATCAAGGTCTTCAAAAAGGCGCGGGCCGTCGATCTGTGGCGCAAGATGCTCACCATGCTGTTCGAGACGGGGCATCCCTGGATCACCTTTAAGGATCCGTGCAACATCCGCTCGCCGCAGGGCCATATCGGTGTCGTGCATTCCTCGAACCTTTGCACCGAAATCACGCTGAATACGTCCAGGGACGAGGTAGCCGTCTGCAATCTCGGTTCGGTCAATCTCGTCAATCATGTCACCGAAAAGGGCCTCGACCTCGACCGGCTCGCGCGCACGGTTGGCATTGCGATGCGCATGCTCGACAATGTGATCGACATCAACTTCTACACGATCCCCGAGGCGCGGCGCTCCAATCTCCGCCACCGTCCGGTCGGGCTCGGCCTAATGGGATTCCAGGATGCGCTCCAGAAGCTTCGCATCCCCTATGCCTCGACCGAGGCCATCGAATTCGCCGACCGCAGCATGGAAGCGATCAGCTATCATGCGATCTCGGCCTCGGTGGATCTTGCGGCTGAACGAGGCCGCTATCCAAGCTTCGAGGGGTCGCTCTGGTCAAAAGGTATACTTCCCATCGACTCGATCAGGCTTTTGGAGGAAGCCCGGCTGCGCGTGGAGATGGATCGTTCATCCACGCTTGACTGGGACAGCTTGCGCAAGCGCGTGAAGAAGACCGGCATGCGCAATTCCAATTGCATGGCGATCGCGCCGACGGCCACCATTTCCAATATCTGCGGCGTATCGCAGTCGATCGAGCCAGCCTATCAAAACCTGTTCGTGAAATCGAACATGTCTGGCGACTTCACGGTGGTCAACGCCGCGCTTGTCCATGACCTCAAGGCACGGGGCCTGTGGGACGAGGTGATGGTCTCGGATCTCAAATATTACGATGGCTCGCTCGGCCGCATCGACCGCGTGCCTGACGATCTCAAGGCGCTTTATGCCACCGCCTTCGAGATCGACCCCGACTGGTTGATCGAGGCCGCCTCGCGGCGGCAGAAGTGGATCGACCAAGCACAGTCTCTCAATCTCTATATGGCCAATCCGAGCGGCAGGAAGCTTGATGCGCTCTATCGGTTGGCTTGGCGGAAAGGGCTGAAGACGACCTATTATCTGCGGTCCAGTTCAGCCACCCATGTGGAGAAATCAACGCTCAAGGGCACCGATGGAAAGCTTAACGCGGTGTCAGCCGCGAGCCCTGCCGCCGCGCCGATCGAGATCGACACCGGCCAAGCCTGGGGCAAGGCCTGCGCCGTCGATGATCCCGACTGCGAGGCGTGTCAGTAGGGGCTCGCGCCCTGGCCTGCGCCGTCATCCCCGGCCGAGCACAGCGCGAGCCGGGGTGACGCGATGAGATTTCACCAAAACGCTCGAAATTTGAGGATAAAATGATGCTCGACTGGTCCGAACCGAAAAACACTCCCTCCCTTTCGCTGCACTCGCAGGACGCTCCAATCGCCGACGCCACGGGCCTCGGCGCGATCGAACGCGGCGGTGCGCGTGTGTCGGTGGACGACAAGCGGATGATCAACGCCCGCGCCGACGTAAACCAGCTATTGCCGCTGAAATATCGCTGGGCCTGGGAGAAGTATCTCGCAGGATGCAACAACCACTGGATGCCCACCGAGGTCTCCATGCAGGCCGATATCGCGCTCTGGAAGTCGAAGGATGGATTGACCGACGACGAGCGGCGCATGATCAAGCGCAATCTCGGCTTCTTCGCGGCCTCCGAAAGCCTCGTCGCCAACAACATCGTGCTGGCCATCTACCGCCACCTGACCAATCCCGAATGCCGGCAATATCTGCTGCGGCAGGCATTCGAGGAAGCAGTCCATACCCACACCTTCCAGTATATCGTCGAAAGCCTCGGGCTCGATGAAGGCGAACTCTTCAACATGTATCGCGAGGTGCCGTCGATCACCGACAAGGCGGCATGGGCGCTGAAACATACCCAGCATCTGGACGACCCGGACTTTAAGACCGGCACGCCGCAGGCCGATCAGGCCTTCCTGCGCGATCTCATTGCTTTCTATGTCATTTTCGAGGGCATGTGGTTCTATACAGGCTTCGCGCAGATCCTGTCGCTTGGCCGGCGCAACAAGATGGTCGGCATCGCCGAGCAGTACCAGTACATCCTGCGCGACGAGTCGATCCACCTGAACTTCGGCATCGACGTCATCAATCAGATCAAAATCGAGAACCCGCATCTGTGGTCCAAGCCGTTCCAGGACGAGGTGCGCGGCATGATCGCCGAAGCGGCGGAGCTCGAGGCAGCCTACGGGCGCGATACCATGCCGCGCGGCTTCCTTGGGCTGAACGCGGCGCTGTGCGAGCAGTACATGCACTTCATCGCCAACCGGCGCTGCGCGCAGCTCGGCCTCGCTCCCGTTTTCGGCGAAACGGAAAATCCCTTCCCCTGGATGAGCGAGGCGATGGATCTGAAGAAGGAAAAGAACTTCTTCGAGACCCGGGTCATCGAATATCAGAACGGCGGCGCGCTTTCCTGGGATTGAATGGTCAATCCATCTGTCGTCTTGCGCGCAACAGGCGTCGCATTTGCGCTCGCGGCGGCTCTTTTTCGATGGTCTGATGATGCTGTTCGAGGTGCCGTTCCGCTGGCGAGGCGGAGCGGATAATTGGGAAGCCGGTGCCCCTCTCGCGAAGGGAATGCCGGCGCTGCCCCCGCAACGGTAGCGAAGCAGGGTCCCGACGAAAACCACTGGGTAAGCTGCCCGGGAAGGTGTCGGAACGGTCCGGGAGGACGGCTTCGGAGCCCGGAAACCAGCCTTGGACACGCATAGACTCGACTGATCGCGGTGGGCGGTCAAGAGGCGGGTAATCGCGTGGCTGACCGTGCCGCGCGGTCGGCCACCCCTGAAATCACCACCAGTTCAGTCCTTGTGCATAACGGATGCGAGGACAGGACATGGATGTGCGCAGTGACATGCTCCGGCGGTTGCGGAACCGCCGCGGAGGCTACAGCCTCGAGCAGCCTTTCTATATCGATCCAGATTATTTCAGGCTCGACCTGGAGCTGATTTGGTATCGGGACTGGCTGTTCGTCGGCCATGATTGCGAACTGCCTAAACCCGGCAGCTATTTCACCGTGCAGATCGGAGCCTATCCGGTCGTCGTCGTACGCGACCGCGAGGGCATGATCCGCGCCTTCCACAATTCCTGCCGGCATCGCGGGAGCCGCGTCTGCACCGCCGAGAAAGGAACTTCCGCGCGGCTCGTATGCCCCTATCACCAATGGACCTACGATCTCGACGGCAGGCTGGTTTTCGCTCGTCAGATGGCCGATGATTTCGACGCCTCGCAATTCGGGCTGAAGCCGGTGGCCTGTGAAAGCGCCGGCGGCTATATTTTCATTTGCCTCGCCGAGACGCCGGCGGATTTCGCCCCCTTCCGCGCAATGATGGAGCCTTATTTCCTGCCGCATCGGCTGAAGGAAGCGAAAGTCGCATTTGAAAGCACGATCGTCGAAAAAGGCAACTGGAAGCTTGTCTGGGAGAACAATCGCGAGTGCTATCACTGCGCGGCCAATCATCCTGAGCTTTGCAAAACCTTTCCCGAGGCACCGACCGTTACCGGCGTTCAAGGGGCGATGGAGGATCCGGAAATCGTCGCTCACTGGGAAAAATGCGAAGCCGGGGGACTGCCGAGCACCTTCCGCATTGCCGATGATGGCCAATTCCGGATGACGCGCGTGCCGCTTCTGCGAGACGCAGTGAGCTATACGATGACAGGCAAGCGGGCGGTCACGAAGAACCTCTCCGACACTGTGGCGGAAGACAGGATCGGGTCGTTGCTGCTCTATCACTATCCGACCACCTGGAACCATATCCTCGGCGACCATGCCGTCACGTTCCGGGTGCTGCCGATCAGCGCCACCGAGACGGCTGTGACGACCAAGTGGCTGGTGCACAAGGATGCGATCGAGGGCGTGGATTACGATCTAGCCGAACTCACCCATGTATGGACGGAAACCAACGACCAGGACCGCCGGATCGTGGAAGAGAATGCCTTCGGCATTCATTCACCAGCTTATGAGCCGGGCCCTTATTCGGAAATCCACGAAGGCGGAGTGGCGCAGTTCGTCGACTGGTATTGCCGTTTCATCGAGCCGCGGTTGAGCGAAAGCGAGACACCTGCCCTGAGAAGCGTGGCATAGGAAGGAAGAACGGCGGTGCTGGCTCTGCGTTTCATCCCCAAAGCCCACCTTTCCCGGCTCAGTGGAGGGCAAATGTGAACGCCATGACGGAACTCTCCCTGTATCGTCACCTCGACGAGATGACGCCTTGGGACGACCGGCTCCAGGTGCTGGAGGTGGTTGGCATTGCCGACGAGGCACCAGAGGTGAAGACTTTCACCTTCCGCTCCGACAACCAGACCTGGTTCCGTTACAAGCCGGGGCAGTTCGTGACGCTGGAGCTGCCGACCGATGACGGCCCCGTCCTGCGGACCTACACGCTCTCTTCCAGCCCGTCGCGGCCCTTTTCCATCGCAGTGACGGCAAAGGCGCAGGCCGGCAGCATCGGTACACGCTGGATGTTCGATAATCTCAAGCCCGGCATGCACGTCAAGGCTTACGGCCCGGCCGGGGACTTCTCGCTGCACAACAGCCCGGCGGCGAAATATCTCTTCCTTTCGGCCGGATCTGGCATCACCCCGATGATGTCCATGCTGCGCTGGCTGAACGACTGCGCGCCGTGGACGGACGTGGCCTTCGTCAACTGTGCACGCCGCCCGGAAGAGATCATCTTCCGCAAAGAACTGGAACTGCTGGGAAGCCGTATGCCCGGCCTGTCGCTCGGTTTCCTGATTGAGGAACGGTCCAACCGTGAAACCTGGTTCGGCCATATGGGCCGCATCGACGCAATCCGGCTGCCTCTCCTCGCGCCTGATTTCCGCGAACGTGAAATCTTCTGCTGCGGGCCCGATCCCTTCATGCGGGCCGTGCGGGAGATGCTTCAGGCAAGCGGCTTCGACATGGCGCATTATCATCAGGAAAGCTTCGGCGCCCCGCCGGTAGATCTCGTGCCGGCTCCCTTCTCCGAAATCGCTGCCGACGACCTTCCGACGGAAGTTGCGGCTGCGTCGCAACCGGTGCGCTTCAGTCTTTCCGAAGTGGACGGAACCTGCTTCGAGGGTCAGACGGTGCTGCAGGCGGCGCGTACCTCGGGCGTGCGCATTTCGGCCGCCTGCGAATTCGGTCTGTGCGGTACCTGCAAGATACGGAAGCTCGCAGGCGAAGTGGAAATGAGCCACAATGGCGGCATCCTCGATGACGAGATCGCCGAAGGCTACATCCTCGCCTGCTGCTCCAGGCCGCTTGGCCCTATCGAGGTGGAAGCATAGAAATATGCAGATGCGAAGAAGGCGGCTCGGTTGAAGCCGCGCCGCCTTGAAGCCATCAGGCTGCCGCAGCCCGCAATTCCCTGGCGGCCGCCACCATATTCACCAATGCCGGACGGACCTCCTCCCATTTGCGCGTTTTCAGACCGCAATCGGGATTGATCCAGATCTGTCCATCGGTGAGCCGCCGACGCGCCAATGCGAGCAGATTCTTCATCTCGGCGACATCGGGCACGCGCGGCGAATGGATGTCATAGACGCCGGGGCCGATCTCGTTTGGATAGTTGTAGCTGCGGAAGGCATCCAGCAGTTCCATGCGCGACCGCGAGGTCTCGATGGAGATCACGTCGGCATCCATAGCGGCGATCGCCTCGATAATGTCATTGAACTCCGAGTAGCACATATGCGTGTGGATCTGGGTATCGTCGCGCACACCGGAAGAGGCGAGACGGAAGCACTCGACTGCCCAGTCAAGATAGGCCTGCCACTCGGACTTGCGCAGGGGAAGGCCTTCCCGGAGAGCCGCCTCGTCGATCTGGATCATGCTTGTGCCCGCCTCTTCCAGATCGGCCACCTCGTCACGAATCGCCAGAGCGATCTGGCGGCACACCGCCGCACGGGGGAGATCATCGCGGACAAAGGACCAGTTCAGGATCGTCACCGGGCCGGTGAGCATGCCCTTGACCGGACGGCTGGTGAGCGACTGGGCATATTGCCACCATGCAACCGTCATGGGGCGCGGGCGCGACACGTCCCCGAAAATGATCGGCGGGCGGACGCAGCGGGAGCCGTAACTCTGCACCCATGCGTGCTTCGTGAAAGCGAAGCCGGCAAGCTGCTCGCCGAAATACTGCACCATGTCGTTGCGTTCGAACTCGCCATGGACCAGCACGTCGAGCCCGATCTCCTCCTGCCAGCGGATTGCGGCTTCCGTCTCCCTTTTCAGGAAGGCCTCGTAGTCGACATAGCTGAGCTCGCCCCGGGCATGGGCAGCGCGCGCTTTGCGAACCTCCGGCGTCTGTGGAAAGGAGCCTATCGTGGTGGTCGGAAAGGCGGGAAGGTTAAGCTTCTCCCGCTGCAGCCTGCGACGCTCGGCAAAGACGCTCCGCCTCCGCCGCATCGGTTCCGTTATCGCGGAAAGGCGTCCTTCCACAAGCGGATCATGAACCTTTGGCGACGCGGCCCGCGAGGCGGCGGCCTCAGCCGATGCCTTCAGTTCGTTGGCAACAGCGTCCCTGCCTTCAGACAGCGCGCGCGCCAGCACCCTGAGCTCATCCATCTTCTGCACCGAAAAGGCGAGCCAAGATTTAAGCTCTCCGTCGAGGGCGGTTTCCAGTTCGAGGTCGATCGGCACATGTAGCAGCGAGCAGGAGGGGGCGATCTCGATGCGGTCGAGCGTCCAGCCAGCTACGACAGACTTGATCCTGTCGAGGATAGAAGAAAGATCGGAGCGCCAGACATTGCGACCGTCGATCAGGCCAAGCGACAGGACCAGATCCTTACGGGCCAGGCGGCCAACGGGCGCAAGCTGTTCCGGCGCGCGAACCAGATCGAGATGAAGCCCCGCGACAGGCAGGCCGAGCGCTGTTTCCAGATTGTCGCCAAGCCCGCCAAAATAGGTTGCGACCATGGCCTTCACGCCCGGAACTTCTGCTGCAAGCTTGCCGTAGGCGAAGCTGGCCGCCTCGCGCTCGCGCGGTTCCAGATCGGTGACGAGGCAGGGCTCATCAAACTGTACCCAGTCCGCCCCGGCTTTGTGCAGTTTCGCCAACAGCTCGGCATAGACCGGAAGGAGACGGGGTAACAGGGCAAGGCGGTCGAAATCCTCGCCTATGCATTTGCCAAGCTTCAGGAAGGTCACCGGCCCTATGATCACCGGCCGCGTGTGTATGCCCAGCGCCTTCGCTTCCAGAAACTCATCGAGTGGCTTGGTGGAACTGAGCGTGAAATTCTGATCGGGACCGAATTCGGGCACCATATAATGATAGTTGGTGTCGAACCACTTGGTCATTTCGAGCGCCGTCATGGTCTGGCTGTGCCCGGCATGGCCGCAGCTTTCCTCTCCCCTGCCTCGCGCCATCGTGAAATACGTGTCGAGCGAAACAGCGCCGCCGATCCAGCCGAAACGGGGCGGGACAGCGCCGACCATGGCGACGGTGTCGAGCACCTGATCGTAGAGCGAGAAATCATTGGACGGGATTTTCGTTACCCCGCGATCGCGCTGCTCGATCCATTTCTCGGCGCGTAACTTTCTCGCTGTCTCGAGAAGTTCGGCTGCTTCGATTTGTCCCGACCAATAGGCCTCGAGAGCGAATTTCAATTCGCGCCGGCGGCCGATCCGCGGGACACCGAGTGTTGCGACGGGAATATTGGGAAAACTCATCTGCATACCCCATTTGCTGGGGGCATGGGTCAGGCAGGCGCCTGCAACGGGCAATGCCGAAGTTGCAGCAGCCACCGGGACACCCCGCCCCGTGGACATCATTGTGTCGGGGCAGGTCTCCTGGCTCGCGGATCGTCACCCATATCCGTCTTCCCGGGTGCAAAAGCCCCAGTGACATTCTGGACAGGACTGCCGCTTACAGTTGCGGGGGCAGCTCCGGCTTTGAACGATCGGAAGATCGCTGACGCACCGGATTCCCTCTTAGCTCCGGCCGGTGAAGGCCGGAGAACCTCGACCAGAAAAGCATGGGGCAAAGGAGGCTGACTGTCAAGAATGACATAAAGAAATGTTTATGTCTTTAAGTGTATCGTTTGAGAATCAGATTTCTAGCAGGGCATAGGGCCGGCCTGTAGGCTTCTCCACCTGCATTGCTACATTATAGACAGGCGCGCCCGCTGGGGTTTTCCCCTCATAGGTGCCGCGATGAGCATGACCGTGGACGACCGCGCTTACGTGAAAGCGGTCTATGGTCTCCGCCAGCCTCGACGATCCGAGAAAGGGCAGAATTTCAAGCGGTTCTCCGGCGACCGTCTCCAATATCGGTGAATAATGCAGTACCACGACCGAACGTTTGGCACTCACCTGACGCATGGCATTTTCCAGCCGCATCGCCTCCTCGACACTCTCGGCCACCATCGTCTTGATCGCCGGTTCGCCAAAGGAACCCAGCATGTGGCGTCCGAATCCGCCGATAAAGCCTTTCACGCCGACGAAACCGACACCGGCGATCTCCTTTGGCTGCCCCTCCAGCAGATGGACGCCTGCCTTGCGAAGAATCTCGCATATCTGCTCCACCGCTCCGCTTTCATGGTCGTGATTTCCGAGAACCGCAACGACCGGGATCGAGCAGGCCTGCAGATCGGCGGCCAGGACCTCTGCCTCCTGGGGCTTGCCGAGATCGGTCAGGTCACCGGCGATCACGAGTACATCGGCAGCCTTGGATATCTCGGCGAACAGGTCGCGATAGGAGGTCGCAGAATCTTCCCGCACATGGAGGTCGGCAAGCGCCGCAACCTTCAAGGTGCCGCCGCCTTCAGGCATCGCTATGTCCTCCTTCTTTTCAATCGCTGCGCAGTTCCCCCTCGCCGCCGACATCGCCGAACCCCCACTCCTTCACATCGATCTCGTAATCGGATCGAGAGTACATGCGGCCCCGGCATACTTTCATCTGCGGCGGCGGCAATTCGCGCTGGCTCGTCAGACGGTCGAGCAGTTCATCGAGCAGCCAGGCAGGAACCTTGTCCCGCTCGGTCGGATATATCCATCGGAAATTCAGGAGATGGATGAGCAGGACCTCCCAATGGACCTCCATGTAATCGAGCAGACGATGCCAGTCGATCTCATCATGCGCACGCAGGATGACATGCGCTATATCCGCGCCGTCATAGCGGTGACGTAGCTGGATGAAGGCCTTCGACCAGATCAGCTCGGTCGGCCCTATGATCCAGACCTTGTGTCCCAGCGCCTCCACCCGACGCGCATTTTCGAACCATTGATCATTGACCGGCATGGTTCCGTTTGACGAGGCGAAGATGACGTCGAAGAAGTTGCGGCCCTTGAAAACCTTGCCAAGCCAGCGATCGTCCTCGATTTCGACGGCATAACCGAGCTCCATGAAATGGGCGAGGATGCGTGGATAGTCACCGCCCTTGCAGAAGATGTCGAGATCCTTGGTCGGCCTGGAAATGCCGGTATACGCGCTGACGGCAAAGGTTCCAGCCAGCAGAAAGGGAATGCCCGAGCTTACAAGGTCACGCAGGGACTCTGCAGTGAATTCCTCCGCCTCGACATTCGCCAATATCGGTTCCGCCTTTGCTTCCATGGACGGAATCGGGGCCAGGATCGAACGCTCCGTTTTGGGGCTGTCACTCATGGGCGGCCTCTGTTGAAACGGCCGAACAGTGGCCGCTCCCATCAACCGCGCAACTGCATTCAAGGTTCCGTCGCCGCTATCGGCATTCAGTGCTTATAAAAAAGCCCGGTCCAGAAGGACCGGGCAGATTTTGCAGGCAGCC
Organism: Mesorhizobium sp. J18; assembly: GCF_007829525.1. Taxonomy (GTDB): domain Bacteria; phylum Pseudomonadota; class Alphaproteobacteria; order Rhizobiales; family Rhizobiaceae; genus VLJP01. The sequence continues at coordinate 67,909 of NZ_VLJP01000002.1, read as the reverse complement.
GGAGGGGGACCGGCGCGATGGGAGTAGGATGCCTGCAAGGGAAGGTCGGTAAGTCAGGAAACCTTGCGTGCCGCGTAATCGCGCGCAGCGCGTTCGACAACGATCCTCTGCAAGATGCGCGTCGGATCGCTGCTCATGGGACCATCGCAGGCGAGCGCAAGGTCGCGCCTCGTAAGGCCGATATCAGCCAGTTCCCATTCCGTCATCTCGGACAGCCGGCGCATCTCGCCGCGATTCCGCCAGGTACGGAAAAGAGCATTGAGCGCACGGAGCACGCGCACTTTGCCGACCGAACGGGTTCCGGCGGTCAGGGGCAAGCGGACAAATTCGATAGCGCTCATGGCGTCTCTCCTCTCTGCGCGCGGAACTCCCTTCGCGGCTGCAGGGAGGATGCAGCCGGACAGGCGGGGCGCGCCTTTCATCGGAACAGATACAGAATGCCATCCAGTGATTGATTAGTCGAACGAATGTTTCTAATCTTTGGCATCAACAAATCTGATTGGTATAAGCCATGGCCACTCCGCTCGATCTCGACCAGCTCGCTACTTTCGTCACGATTGCCGACACCGGAAGCTTCACCCGCGCGGCGGAAGAAGTGCATCGAACGCAATCGGCCGTTTCCATGCAGATGCGCAAGCTGGAGGAGCGCATCGGCAAGACACTCTTTGTCAAGGACGGCCGTACCAACCGGCTTTCGGAAGATGGCGAGCGGCTTCTGAGCTACGCCCGGCGCATGTTGCGGCTGAACCGCGAGACATTGGCGGCTTTCGATGACAACAGCCTCGAAGGCCATGTGCGCATCGGCACGCCGGATGACTATGCCGACCGCTTCCTGCCGGAGATCATGGCGCGCTTCTCGCGCTCCAATCCGCGGGTCGAGCTTTCCGTCATCTGCGAACCGACGACGAACCTTGTCGAGCAGATCCGGCGTGGCAATCTCGACATCGCACTGGTGACGCACGATCAGGATAAGGGCATGTCCGAAGTTGTCCGGCGCGAGCCGTTGCTATGGGTCAGTTCGAACAACCATCCCACCCACGAACAGCTCGTATTGCCCATGGCCTTCGGCCGCCCCACCTGCCTGTGGCGGCGCAGCGCGACGGAAGCGCTTGCCGAGATGAACAGGGAATACCGCATCCTGTTCACCAGCTTTTCAGCCACAGTCATCATAGCAGCCGTGCTTGCAGGCCTGGCGGTTTCCGTGCTCCCCGAATGCGCGCTGCGCCCCGGCATGCGGGTTCTGGGCGAGGCCGACGGCTTCAAGCCACTGCCGGATTGCCGCATCGGCATCATGCGCGGCCATACGAGCAAACCCGAGATCGTAGACGCGCTCGCCCGCCATATCGCGGAAAGTCTGGACAATATCTCCGTGCCGGCTCTGGTGGAGGAGACGGGGAACTTCGACTTCGCCGCCGTTGCCTATGGCAGGGGCAAAAGGCTGCGGCCCGGACAGATCCTGCCGGGTTGGTAAGGCTCTCCAAGGGATCGGCCACCGGTGCTTGACCCCAGCGTGGCCTAAGGGCTCAATCGCGTCATGTCAGAGATTGTCGAGAACGATTCGCGAAGCAACATTGTCGAATTCTCAGTGAGCGAGATTTCCATGGCGCTGAAGCGCACCGTGGAGGATGCGTTCGGCCATGTGCGCGTGCGCGGCGAGATATCGGGCTATCGCGGCCCGCATTCCTCGGGGCACGCTTATTTCGCCCTCAAGGACGACCGGGCGCGCATCGAGGCCGTGATCTGGAAGGGCACCTTCTCGCGCCTGCGCTTCCGTCCCGAGGAGGGGATGGAAGTGGTGGCGACGGGACGACTCACCACCTATCCCGGCTCGTCGAAATATCAGATCGTCATCGACAATATCGAGCCTGCGGGCGCCGGTGCGCTGATGGCACTTCTGGAGGAGCGCAAGCAGCGCCTGGCCGCCGAGGGGCTGTTCGACGAAAGCCGCAAACGTCCCCTGCCCTTCATGCCGCACGTCATTGGCGTCGTCACCTCGCCGACGGGCGCGGTCATCCGCGATATCATTCACCGGATCTCCGATCGTTTCCCCGTGCATGTCGTGGTGTGGCCGGTGCGCGTGCAGGGAGAAACCACCGGCGCGGAAGTCTCGAATGCCGTGGCCGGCTTCAACTCGCTCGGTCCCCTGGATGCCGTACCCAGGCCGGATGTCATTATCGTGGCGCGTGGCGGTGGCAGCCTGGAGGATCTCTGGGGCTTCAATGACGAGGCCGTGGTAAGAGCCGTCGCCGCTTCCCGCATTCCCGTCATTTCGGCGGTCGGGCATGAAACGGATTGGACGCTCGTTGATCTCGCCGCAGACCGCCGTGCGCCAACGCCAACGGGAGCCGCGGAGATCGCCGTGCCCGTCAAGGCGGAGCTGGAAGCCGGTCTTGCACGGCTCTCGGCGCGCCTAAAGGGCGCCATCTCCCGCGACACAGACCGCAAGCGGCAGGCATTCCGCGCTTGTGCGCGGGCCATGCCGTCGGCCGACCAGCTTTTGGCGCTGCCCCGACGGCGCTTCGACGAGACGGCGAGCAGGCTGTCACGAGCGCTGGAGACCAGTACGCAGCGCAAGCGGACCGAATTCAACGGATTGCGTCTCAGCCCCGCCATCCTCCATCGCCGCATCGGGGAAGCCAGACGCCGGGAGATGCAATGCGCGGATCGCCTGCCGGTCGTCTTTCTTGGCCTCGTCCGCAACCGGCGCATCCGCTTCGACCGCGATGCGGCACGTGTGAGCCCGACCGGCACTTTACGGCGCTTAGAGGCGTTCAGAAGCCGCCTGCAGTCGGCCGGCATACGGGCGGATCGCTGTGTGGATGTCCATCTGCGTAAGGACAGGACACGTCTCGAGCAAGCGGCCCGGCTGGCCGAATCGCTTTCTTACAAGGCTGTGCTCGAACGTGGCTTTGCCGTCATCCGCAATGAAGACAATGTACCGATGAAAAGAGCGGCGGAAGTGGCAGCCGGATCGACTCTTCTTTCCATCGAATTTGCCGACGGCCGGATCAAGGCCCTTGCGGCCGGCAAGAGCAGCGTTCCATCACCCAATGCCGGCAGCAAGCCCAAGCCGGTGCCGGGACCGAAAGGCGGACAGGGCTCGCTGTTTTAGTGCGTCGACTGGCACGAATATGCGGGCGGCATCGCGACGCAGGGCGATCGACAGAAAGCGGTGATAGCCTGCCGGCTGCGCCGTTACGGTGAAATGGGGCGTATCAGAAGGGAACAAGGCTGATGGGGTTCAGCAATTCCGAAGCATTGGCCATCTTGAAATGGATGGTTCGCACGAGGCTCATGGAGACGATGTGCGAACCGGATCCGCGCGCGGCATTCGACCGCAGGATCAAGGACGATTTCGCAGAGCTGATGGAGGCTGGCGTCGTCACCCATGCAGACGTCACTCACGACGAAGAAGGCATCCTTTCCGTAAGCCTTGACAGGGATGGAGATCGCTTTGTCTTCAGGGCGGCTGCAGTAGACGGCCATATTGAGATCGAGCGCCGGACGCTCTGCATCTGACTTGTCTGCGGAAGGGAAATGGTACGGTTGGGTGGATTCGAACCACCGACCTCAGGAGCCACAATCCTGCGCTCTAACCAACTGAGCTACAACCGCACGGGCGCCGGTGTTCCGGCGCCAGCCTCTGGCGATGCGTCCTTACGGACAATTCAGGCGTTTTTCAAGAGCGCAGCGGCGTCAGGCACCGCCTTTCTCGAAAGATGTCCTTTTTATCTCCCGAAAAGAAAAAGACCGGGGGAGGAACCCGGTCTTTTCCTATAGGAGGCCGGTGGGAGGAGGTACCGGCCTGAACCTGTCGGCGGAGGGAGGAGGAAACCGCGGACAGGTGTACTTGGATATCAAAACGCCTCAGGCGACTTTGAGTTCCTTCAGCGACTTCTCGAATACGTCCTTGATGGGCTGGGACACCTCGGTGGCCGCTTTCGTGGAGATCGCCTGCAAAGCCTTGACCTGCTCCAGCGAGGACTCGAAGCTCTTGCTAACAAAGGCGCTCTGCAGCTCGATGAGCTCGGACAATGACTTGGCCGCGATCAGAGCCTCCAAATGAGTAAATCCAGCCTCGGCATTGGTGCGCAGGGCGGCAATCGAGGCTTGGGAGAATTCGCTGCCGACGGCCTTGGCACTCTCGAAACTGGCTTCGAGAGCCTTCTGGGTCTCTTCGGCGCTCGACTTGATACGATCATAAGCCTGTTTGGACTGTTCGACGCCTTTTTCGGCAAAGGCGCGGAACTGATCGGTCGCCTTGCTCGCATCAAAAGCCGGAAATTCGATGGTTTCGGCTGTCTTGGTTGCAGTTTTGGTCATGGACGTTCCTTCCGGGCTCGATTTTGGGCTGTTGTCAGACACGCCCCCTATCCTTGGCATTCCATATAGCACCTTGTTTTGTGCAGTGCAACATAATTTTTGCGACGCAATATGAGAGATTAACCAAGCGGCGAGTTTTCGCGGCGGACCGGGCGCGACTTTGTGGACGTGCCCGGCGCGCGGTTTTATTAATTAAGAGTTAATCTGGTTTATCCGGAAACATTCGGCTGAGTGAATGGTATCCAGACCTTATTCCTTCATAGATATCGCCGTTCTCAACGAGGTGCGTACGTGCTTCGCTGCCGGTGATGCATTGGCGATCCTGTCCACAGATCTGGAGGAAGTGCTGTGGGCCAATGGACCAGGCGCCGCGCTTTTCGGTTATTCCGACATCGAATCCGCCATCGGTGCGCCCCCGCGCCTTTCGGCATCCGCACGCCGGCAGATCATGTCGATACCGAAATTTCCCCGCATCGGACGCGACAGACTGGTCGCCATAAGGATCAGTAGCGGCTTCAAGGCGGCTGCCGTCACGCTTCACGCCAGCGACATCGAATTGCCGGATGGAGAACCAGCCCTTCTTTTCGCGCTGTCCGCACCCGTGGCGCAACAGGCAAGCGAGCGTTCCCGAAAAGCGATCAGCGGCTTCCATAAGGTCGGCCATTTCGCCGCGCTGGTCGATGCCGGAGGAGATATTCTCGCTTCCTCGGAATGCTTTTCGGATCTCGGTATCGCCAGTTCGACACTACGCCAACTGGTCGAGGACGTTCGCTTGGAACGCGACCGGCTGGTGAAGCGGCTCATCCCCGGAAAGACCATCCAATTGCCGGCGGGAATCGCCCGTTTGACGGATGACCCGGCAACGCATCTGCTTGTCGTTGTCAACGAAGAATATGCCGAAGCGGCAGCAGGCGAGACAGTTGAGAAAAGCGAAACCGTCGGACATCGGCCGGATAAGGTTTCCGGGCCGGAGGCCAGACGCCCGGAGCAGCAACGCGAAGCCGCCCAATCATCCGCCACCTTCAAAAAAGCACCCCATAACGGCGATCACGACCGCTGGTATTTTGCCGAAGAGGAACGCCGTGACACTGCCGCTGCCGCTGGTTCAGAAAGGCGCGGAGAGGGTAGCACCGCTGAAGCGCCCCACCCGACGGCAGGGCCCATCCGCTTTGTCTGGCGAACCGATGCCGAGACCCGCTTCACTGCAATCTCCGAGGAATTTGCCGAAGCGGTCGGCCCAGCCGCGGCAGACGTCATAGGGAGGCGTTTTCGCGAGGTTGCCAACGCTTTTGGCCTCGATCCGCACGGGGAAATCCCGACGCTTCTGGAACGTCGCGACACTTGGTCCGGCCGCACGGTCCTGTGGCCCATCGCCGGTACCGCCCTGAAGGCGCCGGTCGATCTCGCTGCCCTGCCCGCCTATAGCCGCGACCGGACGTTCGAAGGCTTTCGCGGCTTTGGCATCCTGCGGATTGGCGATGCGGTGGACGATCCGGAAGCAATCGGCATGGCGCTCGTGCCCGGTCCGCTGACCTCAGACGCCCAGGCGGAAGAGACGCTGGAACCCGAGAAGCCGGAGGCCGTCGTTGACAATGAATCTCGCGAGGAAGACAGGGGGCGGCCGAAGCCGATCGAAACAGAACCTGCCTCCGTCTCCGACGAAAAGGTCATCCATCTGGCCCAGCACCGGCAGACGCGAGAGGTCGGCCTCTCCCTGACGGAGCAGACTGCCTTTCGCGAGATCGGCGACCGGCTGCGGCGGGAAAGCGGCATCGAACAGAACGAAGGAACCCCGGAAGCCGGAGCCGCGACATCGGATGGAGTTCCGGATACCGGTTCTACCGAAACGGCGGAAGAGTCGGCCGCGAGCGAAAAAGCGACGGCCAAAGCAGATGGAACGCCGGACAAGGGACAAACTGCTTCTCAGACAGCCTCGAAAGACCATGACCGGCAGGCCGCCTCCGTGACTTACCTGCCTTCTGCCTTCTCGGGCGCGGTCAGGACAACGGCGCGATCGCCGCTCGACATAGGCATTCTCTCCAATCTGCCCCTGCCGGTCCTCATCCATACCGGCGACGACCTTCACTATGCCAATCGGGAATTCCTGGAACTGACGGGCTATGACAGCCTCGAGGAACTCGCAACCGCTGGCGGGCTCGACGCCATTTTTGCCGAACCCTATGAGAAGGGGGCGACGGACTCCACAGGAAGAACGCTTCGGCTGCGCAGGCCGGACGGCGAGGAATTCCCCGTCGAGGCACATCTGCAATCGGTATCCTGGAACCAGGGCAAGGCATTGCTGCTGGCTCTGCGCCGAGCTCCGCCCTTGGAAGCGACGGTCGTCAATGCCGCCGAAGCGCAGCCCGACGAGAGGTTACAGGAGCTGGAGCTCCGCCTGGCCGAGATGCGCACCGTCATTGATACGGCGACAGACGGCGTTGTCATCATTGATAATGACGGCATGATCCGTTCGATCAGCCGGCCGGCCGAGGCTCTTTTCGGCTTCGATGCGGAAAATGTCGCCGGCAAGCCATTCGCCTCGCTTTTCGCCATCGAAAGCCAGCGCGCCGCGCAGGATTACCTTACCAGTCTGACCGACAATGGCGTCGCCAGCGTCCTGAATGACGGGCGGGAGGTGATCGGCCGCGAGGCGCAGGGGCGCTTCATTCCTCTTTTCATGACCATCGGCCGGCTTCCCAATGACAGCGGGTTCTGTGCGGTGGTGCGCGACATCACCCAATGGAAAAGGGCCGAGGAGGAACTGACCCAGGCGCGGGCGCAGGCCGAGCACTCATCTTCGCAGAAGTCGGAATTCCTTGCCCGCGTCAGCCACGAGATCCGCACCCCGCTCAACGCCATCATCGGCTTTTCCGAACTGATGATGGACGAGAAATTCGGCCCCATTGGCAGCGAGCGCTATCGCGACTATCTGCGCGACATCAACCGCTCGGGCAATCACGTGCTCGACCTCGTTAACGACCTTCTCGACATATCGAAGATCGAGGCCGGCGAGCAGGAAATGCATTATGAGGCGGTATCCTTGAACGATACCCTTGGCGAGACCGTCGCCATGATGCAGCCGCAGGCAAACCGCGAGCGCGTCATCATCCGGTCGAGCTTTGCCTCCCGCCTGCCCGATGTGGTGGCGGACCTCAGGAGCGTGCGCCAGATCGCCCTGAATCTGTTGTCGAATGCGATCCGCTATACGCCGGCCGGCGGCCAGGTCATCGTGTCCACCGCCTATGAGTCGAACGGCACGGTGGTCATGCGCGTGCGCGACACCGGTTTCGGCATGACGGCCGCGGAGATCGAGCAGGCCCTGAAGCCGTTCAAGCAGCTCAATACACTGAAGCGCCAGCGCGGAGATGGAACCGGGCTCGGGCTGCCTCTGACACGAGCCATGGTTGAAGCCAACAGGGCGAAATTCTCCATAAGCTCCACGTCCGGCGAAGGGACATTGGTCGAAATCGTCTTCCCGCCGACCCGTGTGCTTGCCGATTGAGAGCAGTCGCGCACCACATACCGGGACCTGGGGCCAAGCAGAATCAGCAGTTTAGAACGTTTCTAAATTGCTGATTCTGCTTGCCTTTCACTTGTTACCCTCGCACTATTTGAGTAGAAAGCTCAAGTTTTCAGAGCCAGCGTCATTGAGGTGAGGAGACAGCAATGAATATCCATAAGCGTCATTTGCTCAAGGCTGGCGTTGTGGCAGSCGTTCTGGCTGTCGGCAGCGCGGCTGTCCCGTCCGCTGCCCAGGCTGATGGTAGCGTTAACATCTATTCCTATCGCCAGCCGGATCTGATCCAGCCCCTTCTCGATGCTTTCGAGGAAAAGACAGGGATTCAGGCAAAATCCCTGTTCATCGACAAGGGCCTCGAGGATCGCATTGCGGCGGAAGGCGCTAACTCCCCTGCCGACGTCATCCTGACGGTCGACATAGGCCGCCTCGTCAATGCCGAGGAACTCGGCATCACGCAGCCGGTCAAGGATGCGGAGATCGAGCAGCATATTCCGGCGCAGTATCGCGATCCCGAGGGCAACTGGTTCGCACTCACCACCCGTGGTCGCGTCGTCTACGCCTCCAAAGAGCGTGTCGAGCAGGACAGCATAACTTATGAGGAACTGGCCGATCCGAAATGGAAGGGTCGCATCTGCATGCGCAGCGGCCAGCACAATTATAACATCGCGCTTTTCGCCTCGATGATTGCCCATCACGGGGTGGAAGAAACGGAAAATTGGATGAAGGGCCTGAAGGAGAACCTTGCACGGAAGCCTGACGGCGGCGACCGCAACCAGGCGCAGGCGATCTATGCCGGCGAATGCGACCTGGGCATTGGCAACACCTATTATGTCGGCCTGATGATGACCAACGACAAGGAACCGGAACAGAAAGAATGGGCCAATGCCATCAAGGTCCTGTTCCCCAATGCCGAGGATCGCGGCACGCATGTCAACATCTCCGGCATGGCGATGGCCAAGAATGCGCCGAACCGCGAGAACGCGCTGAAGCTGATGCAATTCCTGGCTAGCCCTGAGGCCCAGGCAATCTATGCCGAACAGGTCTACGAATATCCGCTTCTGCCCGGGGCCGAGGTTTCCGAGGTGGTCGAGTCATTCGGCCAGATCAAGCCTGACGAGCTGTCATTGGCCGAGATCGCCAAGCATCGCAAGGAAGCGTCGGAAATGGTCGATCGCGTGGGCCTTGATGACGGCCCGTCGAGCTGACATCGCGAAAATACAGCCCTCTGACGCCGGGTGCTCCTGCATCCGGCGTCTGTCCGATCGGTAAAACTGAAAGCCGGCAGGACCGAAATGCACGGCAAAGGTATCATCGATCCTGCTTTGACCGTTCACGCGGCTCCCGCGAGGCGTCCCCGCAATCCCGCTTCGTTCTCTGCCAGCATCATCATCGCGGCAATCGTTCTGCTGCCCGTAGCAACTGTCGTCCTCGTCGCAATCTCCGGCTCGGGCGCCGACTGGCCTCATCTCATAAGATATGTCCTGCCCCGGTCGATCGAGACAACGCTTGTGCTTCTTGTGCTTGTGG
>NZ_VLJP01000002.1:0-58424 GCF_007829525.1 Mesorhizobium sp. J18 | reverse complement strand
CAGCCTCGATCGGCGTCACCTGCGCCTGGCTCGTGGTCGCCTATGAGTTCCCCTTGCGCCGCATCCTGTCCTGGGCGCTTGTTCTGCCGCTTGCCGTCCCACCTTACCTGGCGGCCTATGCCTTTGCGGAATTCTTCCATTACACGGGCCCGGTGCAGACGGCACTCCGGGCGATATTCGGCTTCCGGACTTCGCGCGACTACTGGTTTCCGGACATACGCTCGACGATGGGCGCGGCCATTGTCATCGCGTCTGTGACCTTCCCTTATGTCTATCTCACCGCCCGTGTCGTCTTCATCATGCAGGGGCGCAATATTGCGGATGTAGCGCGCACTCTCGGCGCGAGACCGTCAAGGGTCTTCCGCCGCATCCTGCTGCCGGTGGCTCGCCCTGCCATCGTGGCCGGTCTGGCACTGGTACTGATGGAAACAATCAACGATATCGGCGCCGTACAATATCTCGGGGTCCAGACGCTCACGCTTTCCGTCTATACGACGTGGCTGAACCGAGGCAGCCTGGAAGGTGCCGCACAGATCGCATTGCTCATGCTGATCCTGGTCTTTCTGATCCTGACGGCCGAACAATTTGCCCGCAGCCGGCAGCGCTTCCACGCCGCGCGCGGAACCCAGTTGAAGATCCATCCGCCGCGCACGCGTCTTGCCGGCTGGAGAGCCGCTGCGGCGACCATGGCCGGTACAATACCCATACTCGCCGGTTTCGGCATACCGCTTTATGTTTTCGGTGACTATGCCCGAAAGCGGCTCTACCAACTCACCGAACCGGCGCTGTCCGAAGCCTTCCTGACCAGCCTCATGACAGCCGCCTCCACCGCTGTGATAACGGTTTTGGCCGCACTCTTCCTGCTAAACGCGCTCCGTCTCTCGCGTTCCCACGCGACTGCGCTTGTCGTCCGGCTGGCCTCGATCGGTTATGCGATGCCAGGGACGATCCTCGGTCTTGGGCTGCTGCTGGCTCTGGCACATGCAGATAATGCAATAGATGCATTCTTCCGCCAGCATTTTGGCTTCTCGACCGGGCTGCTGATGACCGGTTCGGCGGCAACCATCGTGCTGGCCTGCTCCATCCGCTTCCTCGCCCTTGCCGAAGGAACGATCCGCTCCGGCCTGGACAAACTGCCGCCCAATCTTGACGAAGCCGCGAGAAGCCTCGGCAAGACATCCACAGGCAGCGCCGTCATCATCCTCCTGCCGCTACTGCGGCCGGCGATCGCCACAGCCGCCATACTCGTCTTCGTCGATACCGTGAAGGAACTTTCCGCCACGATCCTGCTGAGACCCTTCGGCTTCAACACGCTAGCCACCAATGTCTACGAGAACGCGTCTCGGGGCGCGGTCGAGGACGGAGCCGTCGCCGCCCTTCTCATCATCGCGACTGCGATCCTCCCGGTCATTCTGCTCACGGGAACTTTGATGCGCGACCGCGACGCCGCGTGAACGGTTCTTAAAGCGCCAGGTTCAGGGAGGTAAGCTATTCCCGCAATTGCGGAAGGTCTCGGAAAAGGTCAAGCGCCTCGGGATTGGCCAGCGCCTCCTTGTTCTTGACCTCGCGCCCATGCACCACGTCGCGCACGGCAAGTTCGGTGATCTTGCCGGATTTGGTCCGCGGTATATCCGCCACGGCCACGATCCGCGCCGGCACGTGACGAGGACTGGCCCCCGTACGGATCTTGTTGCGAATCTTCTTTTCCAGTTCCTCATCCAGCGTGACGCCTTCTGCCAGCCTCACGAAAAGCACGACGCGCACGTCACCGTCCCAATCCTGTCCTATGCAGATCGCCTCCAGCACTTCGGGCAACTGCTCGACCTGATTGTAGATTTCCGCCGTGCCTATTCTCACGCCGCCGGGATTAAGGGTCGCGTCCGACCGGCCATGAATGACAATGCCGCCATGTCCGGTCCATTCGGCGAAATCGCCGTGGCACCAGACATTATCGAAGCGATCGAAATAGGCCGAGTGGTACTTCTCGCCAGTCGGATCATTCCAGAAACTGATGGGCATTGATGGAAAGGCACGCGTGCAGACCAATTCACCCTTGCCCTCGGGCATATGCCTGCCCTCGTCGTCCCATACGTCGACGGCCATTCCGAGCCCCGGCCCCTGGATCTCGCCCACCCAGACGGGCTTGATCGGTATTCCGAGCACGAAACAGGCGACGATGTCGGTGCCACCTGAAATCGAAGCCAGATGCACGTCCTTCTTGATCGCCCGATAGACGAATTCGAAACCTTCGGGCGCCAATGGCGACCCTGTCGAGGAGATCACGCGCACGGTCGAAAGATCATGGGTATTGATGGGCTCCAGCCCAGCCTTGCGGACTGAATCGATAAACTTCGCCGAAGTGCCGAAATAGGTCATCCTCTCGCTTTGGGCGAAGTCGAACAGGACGTTGCCGTTCGGATAGAAGGGCGAGCCGTCATAGAGCAGCAGCGTAGCGCCGGAAGCAAGGCCCGAAACCAGCCAGTTCCACATCATCCAGCCGCATGTGGTGAAATAGAAGAAGCGGTCGCCCTTCACGATCCCGGCGTGGAGACGCTGCTCCTTCACATGCTGGATGAGCGTGCCGCCGGCCGAATGCACGATGCATTTCGGGACGCCGGTCGTTCCCGACGAGAACAGGATATAGAGCGGATGGGCAAAGGGAAGGCGCTCGAATTCCGGCTCGCCCGCCTCATAAGCTTCGATTGCAGTCTCAAGCGGGCGGGCGCGCTCGATTCCCTCCGCGACATTGGCCGAAGTGCCGAGATAATCGACGATGATCGCACGTTTCACTGTCGGCAGCCTCTCGACCACCTCCGCGATCTTGTCCGCCACCTCGATGGACTTGCCGTTATACCAGTAGCCATCCGGCGCGAAGAAGATGACCGGCTCGATCTGGCCGAAGCGGTCAAGCACGCCCTGTACACCGAAATCGGGCGAGCAGGAGGACCAGATGGCGCCGATCGACGTGGCAGCCAGCATGGCAGCCACCGTTTCGGGCATGTTCGGCATCATGGCGGCTATCCGGTCTCCGGCCTTCACGCCTTCTGCCCTGAAAAGCTGCTGCAGGCGCGAAACCAGCGCGCGCAACTCGTCCCAGGACATGCGCCGTTCCACCTTGTCCTCACCGCGAAAGACGATGGCGTCGCCGCTGCCGGAATGCTGCAGAAGGTTCTCTGCGAAATTGAGCCGCGCATCGGGAAAGAAGGAGGCACCGGGCATCCTGTCACCGTCGATGAGAACACGCTCGCCCTTTTCCCCGACAATGCCGCAGAAATCCCAGACCAGACTCCAGAAGGCTTCCCTGTCTTCGATCGACCACTTGTGCAATGATTCGTAGTCGCCGAATTGCTGCCCGGACGCCTTTGCCGCCTCGCGCATGAATGCTGTCATGGGCGCGTTGTTTATCCGATCATCTGAAGGAATCCAAAGCGGCTCGGGTTGCTGCATGTCAGGTCTCCGGTTGGGCGACGAGGTTATGCATGTTGCGTCGGCGCGGAGCAAGATGCCCTTTCGACAGATGATCTGTGCGTCTGGCCATCGCGCGGCCATAAAAGGTTGAAATTAAACGTGTCTCGGGTAAATCCCGAATGATGGGCGAAGGATCGGGGCTTCTTCCCATCCCACGGTGAGGATTTATGCCAGTATCGGCTGCCAAAAAAGGCACGTGGGCGCTCGGCGCGGCCATAGTATTGATCATTGTGGCGGTCGTGGCTCTGCCCCTTATCGCCTCCACCCAGATCGTGCGGGACGGAATCGCGCGTCAATTGAGTATCTGGAGCGGTTATCAGGTAGAACTGGGGCAATCGCCCCGAATACAAGTCTGGCCGTCCTTTCGCGCTGTGCTTCACGACGTGGATTTCGTCGACCGGAGGGCGCCGAACGGGTCACCCGTCATCGAAGCCGAGCGCGTGGATGTAGACCTTTCCGCCCTCGCCGCGCTGAGGGGTGAAATCATCTTCACACGAATTTATTTCGTGCGGCCGACGATACTTGTCGCCAATACCCGTGGGCTGCTGCTTCTGCCGCCCACTCCACGAAGCGGCAAGCTCGCCCAATCGGTGGATGTCGCCCGTTCCTTGCTCGCGGCCAATTCCTCGAGCCCGGACACATCATCCCTGCCCGTCGATCCGTTCGGCACAGTGGAAATCGAGGGCGGAAAAATCAGGTCGGCCCAGAAGGGTGAAATCGTGTCGGGCCTTTCCGCAAAGCTGAACTGGTCGGCGCTCAACCGCCCCGCAACGCTCTCCGCATCCGGGATATGGCATGGCGAAGGGGTCACCATCGAAGCAAGTGCCGAACAGCCTCTGCTTCTGTTCGCCGGCGGCAACACGCCGATCAAAATGACGCTGAGCGCGGCTCCAATGACGGCTTCCTTCGAAGGTCTTGCGAATGTCTCGGCCGATCCGTTTGCGGACGGTCAATTGAAGCTCTCGTCGCCCTCGTTGAGACGTCTTCTCGAATGGACAGGCTTCGATGCCAATCCCAGCAATGCAGTTGGCTCCTTTGCCTTGGCCGCGAAATTCACCGGCAACGGAAAACGCGGCAAATTCGAGAATGCGCAGCTCGCCCTCGATGGTAATTCCGGTACAGGGGTCCTGGATATGGCATTTTCGCCGGTGCCGCCGAAGGTGACGGGCACGCTGGCCTTCAAGAGCCTGGATCTTCCCTCCTTCCTTGCCGCCTTCACGCCGCTCCCGCCCGATCCAAAGTCCGCGGAAACCTCGATCAGTACTTCCGAAGCCAATGGATTCAATCTCGATTTGCGGCTATCGGCGGCAGCGGCGACGGCCGGCTCGATCAAGCTTTCCGACATTGCCGCCACCGCCCAGGTGAAGGACGGATTGGCTGCTTTCGATATCTCGGATGCCCGGGCCTTTGGGGGCAACATTCAGTTCGGTATGCGGGTCGACCGGCAGATCGGTGACAATCTGGTCGAATTGCGGATGAGCGCCGAAGATATAAAAGGCAGCGAGCTCGCCGCCATGCTCGGTGCAAAGGAGTTCATCCCGCAAGGCAGTGGTACGCTTTCCATCATCCTCAAGGGCACAGGCCGGGAATGGAACAGCGTGCTCGAAAGCGCTGATGGCTCGGTTTCCGGCACCTTCGGGAAGGGCACCATACCAGGCATAGAGCTTGCAGCCTTTTTGTCGCGCAATGCCAAGGGGGGCTTTTTTCCGCTGTCAGAAGTGTCCGGCGGATCGCTCGCAATTGAAGGAGCCGAGATCAAGGCGACGATTTCCAAGGGCGTGGCAAGGATCGACAAGGCCGAGGCCCGCTCCGGCAAAAGCGTGATATCGCTTGGCGGTCTCATCCCATTCGCCGGCCGCGGCATAGCGCTTTCCGGCACCATAGCACCCGCTGCTCCAACGGAATCAGGGGACGATGCGCGCGCCGTATTCTTCGTCGGCGGCTCATGGAGCGATCCGTTCGTCTCACCGGTTCTACCCGGACTGCCGCCGCGCTGATTAAAGCCGCCGCGCCGCCTGTTCGTCGCGCAGGCGCTGGACTTCGCGCCTCTTGTTGACGATCGCTGCCGTAATCACGCCTATGGTGACGATGGCTATGAGGATCGTGCAGACGGCGTTGATTTCCGGCGTCACGCCGAGCCGGACCTGGCTGTAGATCTTCATGGGCAGAGTTGTTGCGCCTGGACCGGAAGTGAAGCTCGCAATCACCAGATCGTCCAGCGACAATGTGAAAGCGAGCATCCAGCCGGCGACCACAGCCGGGAGGATGATGGGAAGGGTGACCTGGAAGAAGGCCTTGACCGGCGTGGCGCCAAGGTCCAGCGCCGCCTCCTCTAGTGAACGATCGAAGGTCAGGAGCCGCGACTGCACGACCACGGCGACAAAACACATGGAAAAAGTAATGTGGGCGATCGTGACCGTCGCAAAGCCACGGTCGAAATTGACCGCGACGAACAGAAGCAGAAGCGACAAGCCGGTGATCACCTCGGGCATGACGAGCGGCGCAAAGACCATGCCAGAAAAGAGCAAGCGCCCGCGAAAGCGCGTGTATCGGGTCAATGCCAGCGCGGCCATGGTGCCGAGAACCGTTGCCACGGTGGCGGAGATAAAAGCCACGCGCGCCGTCACCCATGCGGCGTCGAGCAATCCCTGGTTGGAAAACAACGAAACGTACCAGCGTGTCGAAAAACCAGCCCATACGGTGACCAGCCGGGATTCATTGAAGGAGAAGATGACGAGCAGAACGATCGGCAGGTAGAGGAATGCGAAGCCGAGAATCAGCGAGACGATATTGAAGCGGCTCCAGCTTCCCTGCATCGTTACAGCCCTTTCTCACGGGCATTGGCCTGGGCCCGCTGGAAGAACATGATCGGCACGACCAGGATCAACAGCAGGATGATGGCGACTGCCGAGGATACCGGCCAGTCGCGGTTGGAAAAGAACTCGTTCCACAGCGTCTTGCCGATCATCAGCGTCTGCGATCCGCCGAGCAGGTCGGGGATGACGAATTCTCCAACCGCCGGGATGAAGACCAGCATGCAGCCTGCCGTGATGCCGGGCAGAGACAGGGGAAAGGTTATCTTCCAGAAGGCCGTGAGCGGGGGACAGCCGAGATCCTGCGCCGCTTCGATAAGCGAGTAGTCCATCTTCTCCAGCGTCGCATAGAGCGGCAGCACCATGAAAGGCAGATAGGAATAGACAATGCCGATATAGATCGCCGTCGTGGTGTTCAGGATCACCAGCGGACTGTCGATGATGCCGGTGAAAAGCAGGAACTGGTTCAACAGTCCCTCGGGCTTCAGTATGCCGATCCAGGCATAGACGCGGATCAGGAAGCTGGTCCAGAAGGGAAGAATGACCAGCATCACAAGCACGGGCCGCAAGGCCGTCGGTGCCCTCGCCATGCCGTAGGCAATCGGATAGCCGACCAGAAGCGTGATCAGCGTGGATACGGCCGCTATCACGAGGCTGGATATATAGGCGTTGATATAGAGCGGGTCGTCGAGCAGCCAGGTGTAGTTGTCTGCGCTCAGTTCCTTGAGCCCTTCGACAAGTCCGGAGATTCCCCCTTCCAGGCCGAAGGTCGGCGTGTAGGGCGGCATGGCTATCGCCGTGGTCGAAAGGGAAATCTTGAATACGATGATGAAGGGGACGAGGAAGAAGATCAGCAGCCAGAGATATGGAACGGCAATCACGAGCCTGCTGCCGATTGCCGTTGCCAAACGTCCCATCGCCGCAACCTACCTTATCAGAACAACGCCGGCATCGGCCGCGAAGGAAATCCACGCCCGGTCGTGCCAGGTCAGCGGATCCTCGACGACCCGTTGGCTGTTGACAGTGCTTGCCTTGACGATACGGCCGTCATCCAGCTTGACATGATAGATCGTCATGTCACCGACATAACCGATATCCCAGATCTCTCCCTCCACGGCGTTCGGCACATCTGCGGGCCGTTTGGAGGAAACGCGGAGCTTTTCCGGTCTGATCGCGAACCAGACGGTGTCACCGTTCGCCACATCCGCCGTATTGTCCGCCTTGATGGTGAGGGCGCCGCCAGCATCGGCGATCCGCATCGATCCCGCACTTCTCTCCGCTACCTTGCCTTCGAACATGTTCACGCTGCCAACGAAATCCGCCACGTAGCGCGAATTCGGCGCCTCGTAGATTTCCGCAGGCGTTGCGACCTGAAGGACCTTTCCCTTGTCCATAATGGCGATGCGGTCCGCCATTGTCATCGCCTCCTCCTGGTCATGCGTGACGATGACGAAGGTCATCCCCAATTCATATTGGAGATCGGTCAATTCGAATTGCGTTTCCTCGCGCAGCTTCTTGTCGAGCGCGCCCAAAGGTTCGTCGAGCAGCAACACCTTCGGGCGCTTGGCGATCGAGCGTGCAAGCGCCACACGTTGCCGTTGGCCGCCAGAAAGCTGGTGCGGCTTGCGCTTGGCGAACTGCTCAAGCTTGACGAGGCGCAGCATCTCGCCGACGCGCTTCTCGATATCGGGCTTCGGCATGCCGTCCTGCTTCAGCCCGAAGGCGATATTCGCCTCCACCGTCATATGCGGAAAAAGCGCATAGGACTGGAACATCATGTTGACCGGACGTTTGTGCGGCGGGATTCCGCACAGGTCCTGCCCATCTAGCAGGATCTGGCCCGACGAAGGTTCCTCGAAACCGGCGAGCATGCGAAGCAGGGTCGTCTTGCCGCAACCCGATGCTCCGAGCAGGGCAAAGAATTCCCTCTCATAGATATCCAGCGAAAGATCGTCGACGGCGACGAAATCACCAAAGCGCTTGGTCACGCCACGGAAAGAAATATAGGGTTTCGCCGCCGGATCGTTCCATGGGGCGAAGCTTCTGCGGATGCTGCCTAGAGACTTCATACATGCCCCCGACTTTGCAAGAAGCAACGGCCCCGGCGACAAGCCGGGGCCGAAGGCGGTTTCCTACTGACCGGTGACAATCTTCGTCCACAGACGCGTCATCACACGCTGCGTTTTCGGATCGAGAGGCGTGGTGGTGTACAGTTTCTCCAGCGTCGCCTCATCGGGATAAATGGCCGGATCATCCCTGACCTCGGGATCCAGGAACTCCTCGGACGCCTTGTTGCCATTGGCGTAGAAGACATAGTTGGAGGCTTTGGCGATCACCTCCGGTTTCATGATGAAATTGATGAATTCGTGGGCTTCCTCGACATGCGGCGCATCGGCGGGAATGGCCATCTGGTCAAACCACATCTGAGTGCCTTCCTTCGGAATGGCATAGGCGATCTCGACTCCGCGATCGGCTTCCGCCGCCCGATCCCGCGCCTGGAAAACATCGCCCGACCAGCCGATGGCAACGCAGATATCACCGTTGGCAAGCGCGTTGATATATTCGGAGGAGTGGAATTTCCGAACATAAGGGCGGACCTTTAGCAGAGCCTCTTCCGCCTTTGCGAGCACTTCCGGATCATGGCTATCGGGGTCAAGCCCGAGATAGCCCAGGACCGACGGCACCACATCGGTCGGGGAATCCAGGAAGTGCACACCGCAATTCTGCAGCTTCGCCAGATTGTCCGGATTGAACACGACGTCCCAACTGTCGATCTCGTCAATGCCGAGCGCTTCCGAAACTTTCTTGGTGTTGTAGCCGATGCCGACCGTGCCCCACATGTAATTGATGGAATATTCGTTTCCCGGATCGTATTTCGCGAGACGCTCGGCAATCACGTCCCACATATTCTCTATATTGGGCAGCTTGGATTTATCGAGCTTCTGGAACACACCCGCCTGGATCTGGCGCGCCAGAAAAGTGCCGGTCGGAACCACGATATCGTATCCGGTGCCACCGGCCAGCAGCTTTGTCTCGAGTATCTCGTTGGAATCGAAAACGTCGTAAACGACCTTGATGCCTGTTTCCTTGGTGAACTCGTCGAGGACGGACTCATCGATATAGTCCGACCAGTTATAGACATTCACGACCCGTTCCTGGGCCTGTGCACCCGCCGCCACCGATGCGGCAATCATGCTTGCCGCGGAAAGCAGAAATGCCTTGCGTATCATTGGAACTCTCCTCTGTTCGACGAACCCCTAATCCCGTTTTCGTTGCTTTCCACGGCAGGGATTTTGCCTGACATTATTTAGGTTGGTGCGGCCCGACAAGAACCGAATTGCAACTCCGGCGGCTATAAATAAGTTGTCCGCTCCAGCGGCGTGATCTCGCTCCAGAATGCGACGATCTCGGCGCGCTTGAGGTCGCGATAGACCTTGCCGAGCAAAGGGCCCAGGGCACGATCGACGAAGATGCTTCTTTCCATGAGCTGCAAGGCATCATCCATGTCGTCCGGCAGCGCGACGCCGTCCTCGTCATAGGCATTGCCCTCGACGGGCGGGGGCGGAACGGCGTCTCCTTCTATCCCTTCGATCATGCCTTGCAATATCGCCGCCATGACAAGATAGGGATTGGCATCCGCTCCCGCGATGCGGTGCTCGACGCGGCGGTTCTCCTCAGTCGAAACGGGAATGCGGATCGCTACCGAGCGGTTGTTCTCGGCCCAGACGGCTCGCGTCGGCGCATAGGAACCGGGCGTTATGCGCCGAAAGCCATTCCAGGTGTTGATGAAGAGGAGGAGCGACTCCGGCATGGTCGCCAGCAGACCGGCCACAGCCGCTTCAAGCTTCCTGCGGCCTTCTGGGCCGGAGAAGACGTTCCTGCCTTTTTCGTCCAGCATGGATGTGTGGACGTGCATGCCGTTGCCTGCATATTCGATGAATGGCTTGGCCATGAAGGTCGCCGTAAGCCCATGCGCACGGGCACAGCCGATGACGATGCGGCGCAGGAGGATGACATCGTCGCAGGCGCGAAGCGGATCGCCCCGGTGCTTCAGATTGACCTCGAACTGACCGGGAGCGGCTTCCTTGATGATGGTGTCGATCGGCAGGTTCTGCGCGTCGGCCGCGTCGCGGATCATGTCGAACAGTTCGGCATGCTCGGCCAGGTCGTCGAGGCCATACATGCGCAGCCGATCCGGTCCGGCCATCGCGCCTACGGGCGCGGGCATGCCGTCGTCCCAGTCAATATCCGGATCCAGCAGGTAGAATTCCAATTCGAAGGCCGTGACCGGATAGAATCCCCTGGCATGGGCTTCCGCCACCTTCTGCTTGAGCACCTGGCGCGGACAGGCCATGAACGGCTTGCCTTCCGGCGTGAATGTCTGCAGCAGAACCTGCGCCGTCTTGCGTTTCGCCCAGGGAACGATCGCCAGCGATCCGCGGGTGGCGCGGCAATAGCCGTCCTTGTCGCCCGTTTCGATGTGCAGGCCGGTCTCGGCCACCTCGCGGCCCCAGACATCGAGCCCGTGCAGCGACATCGGGAAATTCACGCCTTCCCGGAAGGCTTTTTCCAGGCTGTCGCCGGGCGCCCATTTCCCGCGCATGAGACCGTTCGGATCAACGAGCAGGAACTCCACCGCTTCAAGATCGGGATGCTCTGCGATGAAGGCGCGGTACTCAGCCTCGTGGTCGGCCGAAATGAAGTCTCCGGAAGGTTTTGCGGGCGCCAAAGCGTGTTTCCTGACGGCTGTGCCGGGACCTTCTTCCAAGACATGTGGCTTCGAACCGCCGCCAGCTTCGAGAACTCCGCCCGCTTTATGTCGCAAGATACGCCTTCTGAACCGTTGCCGTTGCGGATCAGCCTGCGCCGGACCCGTTGGCCTTGTCAATAAGGTTCAGTGAGGCGAAGGCAGGCCCGTCACGCCAGGGCGCGCCGGGCGTGCATGGCGGCGGAACTCCATCGCGATATGGACCATGAGCGCGGCCACCACCACGCAGCCGCCAATGACGGTCCTGGCAGACGGGATCTCGCCATGGATAAGCCAGACCCAGACCGGCCCGAGCACGGGTTCGAAGGTACCGAGAAGGGCAGCGACCGGCGCGGCGATCAGCCTTGCGCCAGAAGCGAAGAGGGCCATTCCAAGCCCCAGATTGATGGCGCCGAAAGCGAACAGCCACACCATATCCGTGGCACTGGGCTGGAAGCTTCCCGCCTGCGTGGCGGCGAATGCGCAGGCGATCAAGGTGCCGAGGCAGGTGGCGGGCGTCATGCGCACATGCGCGTAACGCCGGGTGACGACCGTCGCGATGGCAAAGGCCATGGCAATGGTCAAAGCCAGACCGTCGCCGATGATGTTGACGCCGCCGCGCAGCGAATCCGAGACCATGATGCCGACGCCGAGGACCACGCAAGCAATGGCGATCCAGGTCGCCCAGTTCACCCTCTGGCGGAAAATCACCCACGAGATCAGGGCTGCCAGCAGCGGCACGCCGGCCTGCATGAGAAGGATGTTGGCGACCGTGGTGTAGCCCAGCGCGACCACGAAAGAGGTCGAGGCGACCGCGAAGCATGTGGCGACGGCAATGCCCGGTATTCCCATGCCGCGGAAAAGCGCGACCGTGCCGCGCATGCCGTCGCGCCAAAGCATGAAACCGATGAGGAAAACTGCCGCCCAGAGCGAGCGCCAGAATATGACCATCCAGCTATCGTCAGTTTCGAGGAAACGGCCGATCGCCCCGCCGAAGCTCCAGAAAAGCGCCGAGAGGAAGACCAGGAGAAAGCCCGTCCGCTCCTCGGCCGAGGAAACGACGTCGGCACCATTCTTTCCCGTTGTATCCGCCCCGCTCATGACATTCCTGCCGAACCGGAGGCGCCTTCGCGCCGCTACCGATTCTGCTAAATCGAACCGGAGCTTCTGGGATGATCCAGCATCGCCATCCGGTTGGATCAGCCATGTTTTACCGCTCGATGTGGAAGCCGTTCCTTTCGGCCGGGATCGTGGTGTCCGCGACCTTCACTGAAGAGACAGAGGCAAGCGAAGGCCCCAACCGAAAGCGTTCGACCAGTTCGGCCACATTTTCGTCCTCACCCACCACCATGGCGGCAACTGATCCGTCCGGCTCATTGCGTATCCAGCCGTCCAAACCCAGGCTTTGGGCCTGACGCCGTGCCCATTCGCGATAGCCGACGCCCTGCACCCTGCCCTCGATCCTGACGCTTATGGCTTTCATGCGGCTCTCCATTCCATTACGGATCGCAGATAAGGCGTCGCAGTAACACGGCAACACCCTGTTGTCCGTTACCACCGCCCTTTGATAAGCAGTTCCTTTCTCGGAGGAGAGCATCCATGAAAGCCGCGTGGTATGAGCGAAACGGGCCGGCAAGAGACGTCTTCAAGGTCGGGGAGATGGAGGCCTTCGAACCGGCAGAGGGCGAGGTAAGGGTCCGGCTGCACGCTTCCGGCGTCAATCCGTCCGACGTGAAAAGCCGCGCCGGGAGGCCCCTGATCGCGCCGCGCATCATACCGCATAGCGACGGCGCCGGGGTCATCGAAGCGACCGGCAGCGGCGTAAGCCATAGCCGCATCGGCGAACGGGTCTGGATCTGGAACGGGCAATGGAAACGCCCGTTCGGAACGGCGGCGGAATTCATCACTCTGCCGGAAAGCCAGGCGATTCGCCTTCCTGACAAACTGAACTTCGGCGAAGGCGCCTGTCTTGGCATCCCGGCGCTTACGGCCATGCATGCCGTGCGCCTCCATGGCGATGTCGGCGGCAAGACGCTGCTGATCACAGGAGGCGGCTCCGCCGTCGGCCACTATGCGACCCAGATCGCCAAGGCGCGCGGCGCGCGCATCATGGCGACCGCATCCGGCAAACGCGCAGAACATGCCCGACAGGCCGGGGCCGATTTCGTCATCAACTACAAGGCCAAGGATGTCGCCCGAACCATTCGCGACCTCACCAATGGCAAGGGCGTGGACGGCATTATCGACATGGACCTCTCCTCCACGGCCTCCCTGCTGCCGGAAGGCGTGTTGACGTCGCACGGTAAGATGGCCTGCTACGGATCGAATTTTGCCGGCGACATCAATATCTCCTTCCCGGCCATGCTCTGGAACAGCCTGACGCTCCAGGTCTTCGTCGTATACGAGCTCACGTGGGCCGAACGGGATGCGGCCATAAAGGATCTGACTCCGATGCTCGAAGCGGGAAGCCTGAAGCATTCCATCGGCGCCCGCTTCCCGCTTGCCGATATCGCCGCCGCTCATGAAGCGGTCGAGGAGGGCCGGACAGTCGGCAATATCGTTCTCGACATCGCCTGAGATCGGCAGCGGCCTTCGATTTATTGGAAATCGAAGGCCGAGAGGCCCGTCACCATTTCGTCCAGTCCGAGCGGCCGCGTCACCGGCGGCTCGGCACGGGCCAGGCAGCCGGCGCGTTCGCACACACGGCACGCCGGGCCAACCGGCGTCGTACCTGGCGGGCCGGCCGGCAAAGCCGCACCATAAACAATCTCGTCCCGGAAGCTTATATCGCAGCCAAGCAGCAGCGCGGTGCGCCGCGGACGCTCATTGAAGGCCCCTTGCGGTCCCTCCAGCGTTCGGGCGATGCAGAGAAATTCGGCTCCATCCGGCATCTCCACTACCTCAACGAGGATCTGTCCCGGCTGCCCGAAAGCGGCATGGACCGGCAATTTCGGGCATCCTCCCCCAAAACGTGTCTGTGGAAATCCTTGCGCGCCGGCCCTGCGGAACCTGTTGCCCGCATTGTCGGTCTCGAGCATGAAGAACGGGATGCCCGCAGCGTTCTGCCTCCCCAGGGTTGTCAGACGGTTCGCCGCCTGCTCGAACGACACGTTGAAGCGCGAGCGTAGAACATCCACATCGTAGCGGGCCCGCAGTGCCGCTGTCAGGAAAGTCTGGTAGGGCATCATCAAGGCATGGGCAGCATAGCGGGCAAGCTCGAAACGCCCGAGACGCCGGGCCTCGTCCGAAGAAAGCTTCAGCGCCTGGATTTCGGCAGCAATTGCAACCTGCATGCGCATCAGGCATGCCTCCATGGCGATCTCGCGCAACTGGTCGAAAGGCGAAAGACGCTCGGAAATGAAAAGCCGCTGCGAATGGCGGTCGTAGCGGCGACGCCAGTTCGGCATTGTCGCAACCGGCAGTACCCTGACGACAATGCCGTGTTCCCGTTTCAGCCAGCCCTTGAGGGCGCCAGCAAGGTCGTCGCCCGGTGCCAGAAGTGCAGAAAACGCCTCGGCCTCCTCCTCGATAGACGGAAAGTGATTGGGGCGCCGCTCGAAAATCTCCCGGATCTCGTCTATCGGCAAGCGAGTACCCGAGACCGTGGTCGCTCGCCCTTCGCGCGCCAGCAGTTGCGAAAGATCGGTCAGGCGCTCGGCCTGCTCACGATAGGCGCGGTAGAGCTTGATCAGTGCGGAAGCAGCGTTGGGCGCGGCCTCCGCAACTTCAACCAGTTCCTGCTCGCCCGGAAGCTCGCCTGTAAGCAGAGGATCGGAGAAGACCTCGCGCAAGGCTGACAGCGATGCGCCTGCCTCGCCTTGCAGTTCCTCCGGCTCGACCTTGTAGACGGAAGCCAGCTTGAGGATGAGCTGCACCGTAAGAGGGCGCTGATTTCGCTCGATGAGATTAAGATAGGAAGGGGATATGCCGAGCCCTTCCGCCATCGCCGTCTGGGTCAGCCCCTTCGCATTGCGGATGCGCCTGATGCGCGGCCCGGCGAAAATCTTCTGCTCGGCCATCTGGCGTCCTTTACACGGTTTTACACATCGAAAGGTCGTTACGATTTTTACAAATTTACAATTCGAACCTGTCGAAATCAATACAAGCTGACCCGAATTTCTGCCAGTTTTTCTGGATTTCCCTCCAAGTTTGCGCAGCGCAATGTAAAATCTGTCACATGTTTGGCATGGCTTCTTCGCCATGCTCGCATATTTTGACCAGCGACTGGAGAGAAATATGACTGATTTTTACAATCTTGTTCCGTCCGCCCCTGAAGGCCGTTACCAAGGGATCGAACGCCCCTATGGCCCGGAGGAAGTGAAGCGTCTGCGCGGCTCGGTCCAGATCAAGTATTCATTGGCTGAGATGGGCGCGAACCGCCTCTGGAAGCTCATCCAGGAGGAAGACTTCGTCAATGCACTCGGTGCGCTTTCAGGCAATCAGGCTATGCAGATGGTGCGCGCCGGATTGAAAGCTATCTATCTCTCCGGTTGGCAGGTGGCAGCCGACGCCAATACGGCTTCGGCCATGTATCCCGACCAGTCGCTCTATCCCGCCAATGCCGGGCCGGAGCTTGCCAAGCGCATCAATAGGACATTGCAGCGCGCCGACCAAATCGAGACGGCAGAGGGCAACGGCCTGTCGGTCGAGACCTGGTTCGCACCCATCGTCGCCGATGCCGAGGCTGGTTTCGGCGGCCCGCTCAACGCCTTCGAGATCATGAAGGCCTATATCGAGGCAGGCGCCGCCGGCGTGCATTTCGAGGACCAGCTTGCGTCCGAGAAGAAGTGCGGCCATCTGGGCGGCAAGGTCCTGATTCCGACAGCCGCGCATATCCGCAATCTCACCGCTGCGCGCCTTGCCGCCGACGTCATGGGCGTGCCGACACTGGTCGTGGCACGCACGGATGCCGAAGCCGCCAAGCTTTTGACCTCCGATATCGACGAGCGCGACCGGCCTTTCGTCGACTATGACGCCGGCCGCACGGTCGAAGGCTTCTATCAGGTGAAGAACGGTCTGGAGCCGTGCATCGCCCGCGCCATCGCCTACGCGCCCTATGCCGATCTGATCTGGTGCGAAACCTCAAAACCGGATCTGGAGCAGGCCCGCAAGTTCGCCGAAGGCGTGCGCAAGCATTACCCGAACAAGCTGCTCGCCTATAACTGCTCGCCTTCCTTCAACTGGAAGAAAAACCTGGACGATGCGACGATCGCCAAGTTCCAGCGTGAACTGGGCGCCATGGGCTACAAGTTCCAGTTCATCACGCTGGCCGGCTTCCACCAGCTCAACTACGGCATGTTCGAGCTGGCGCGCGGCTACAAGGACCGCCAGATGGCAGCCTATTCTGAACTGCAACAGGCGGAATTCGCGGCCGAAGCCCACGGCTACACTGCTACCAAGCACCAGCGCGAGGTCGGTACCGGCTATTTCGATGCGGTTTCCATGGCGATCACCGGCGGACAATCGTCGACGACCGCGATGAAGGAATCCACCGAACACGACCAGTTCAAACCGACCGAAAGCGAGAAGTTCAGGCCCGCTGCCGAGTAAGGCAGTCAGGTTCCAGAAGGAGAAAGATCATGGTCATGACCGAAGAACGCCCCAAAACCAGGGTCAAGGAACGTGCCGAAGAGCAGGCTTCGGCGATGACCCCGGACCAGCAATCCGCCATCCGCGTGCTTGCCAATGACTTGCACCGGCTGAACCAGGCCGTCATGAGGGCCGTCGAGGCTGGTGTCTCGGTTGAGCTCGTGCGCTCGGCCCGCCACCATGGCGGCGATGGAAACTGGGGCGACCTCCTCATTCCGGTGGTTGTTACGAACAGAACCGGCAAATAGCCGGTCTGCTGACGGTTTTCGAGAAGCCCCGTGCCTGGTTTGGCGCGGGGCTTTGGTTTGTTAGATCCGAGTACCGTTAGCCGCGCGCAACGCGGGCCTGGGCGCGAAAGACCAAGTTGAAATGATAACGGTTCCTGACGAGCAAATGACCGAACTGGCTATTTCCTTCTGTCACCGCACACGACTATAATCGCTGGATCGAAAAACAATCCTGGTGATTGATGCTGGAGAAGAAAAGGGAAGCCCGTGCTGGCCGCGGGGGGCGGATTAAGACACCGTCATTCCTCAAGAATCTGAGGGGCGTTCGCAACTGGAAGGAAGCCAGCGCCTGGCTTGAATGGCGCGGCATCGAGGACATCGAATGCATAACACCTGATCAGGCAGGCGTCGCCCGCGGCAAAATGATGCCGACGAAGAAATTCACCTCCAACACCTCGCTTGCGCTGCCGTCCGCCGTCTTCATGACCACGATTTCGGGAGACTATCCCGAAAACAGCGCCAGCTTCGTCTATCCGGAGGATGACGGCGACCTCAAGCTTGTTCCCGACCTGTCCACGCTGTCGGTCGTTCCCTGGGAAACGGACCCGACGGCGCAGGTTATCTGTGATCTTGTCCATCAGGACGGGCGATCGGTCGAATTCACGCCAAGGAACGTGCTCAAGCGCGTCATCGCGCAATATGCCGGTCATGGCCTGAAGCCGATCGTGGCACCGGAGATCGAATTCTACCTGGTCCACAAGAACCCCGATCCCGATTACCCGCTGACGCCGCCTGTCGGCCGCTCCGGCCGTCCAATCGGGGGCGGACAAGGCTATTCGATCGCCGGGGTCAACGAGTTCGACGAACTGATCGACGACATCTATCACTTCTCCGAGACGCAAGGCCTGGAGATCGATACGCTGATCCACGAGGAAGGCGCGGGCCAGCTCGAGATCAATCTCCGGCACGGAGATCCGGTCGAGCTTGCTGATCAGGTTTTCCTGTTCAAGCGCACCATCCGCGAAGCGGCGCTGAAACACGACACCTATGCCACCTTCATGGCCAAGCCCATTCAGGGACAGCCGGGCTCTGCCATGCACATCCACCAGTCGGTGATCGACATCAAGACTGGCCGCAACGTGTTTTCCGATGCGGAAGGACGGGAGACAGATACCTTCCGCCATTTCATCGGCGGCATGCAGCGCCATATACCGAATGCGCTGGTCATGCTGGCGCCCTATGTCAACTCATACCGGCGGCTGACGCCATCGGCATCAGCACCGGTCAATACGCGCTGGGGCTATGACAACCGTACGACGGCCTTCCGCGTTCCGCGCTCGGATCCGAACGCGCGGCGCATCGAAAACCGCGTACCTTCCTCCGACGCCAATCCGTATCTGGCGCTTGCCGCCTCGCTCGCGGCAGGGCTCGCCGGCATATTGGAGAAGATCGAGCCGGATGCTCCATCGGGCTCGGCCGTCAACGAAGACCGGATCGAATTGCCGCGCGGCCTCCTCGAAGCGGTCGCCCTGTTCGAGCAAGACGCCTCGCTCGCGGCCATTCTGGGCGAATCCTTCGTCGGAACCTATGCCGCGATCAAGCGCCAGGAATTCGAGACCTTCATGGAAGTCATCAGCCCGTGGGAGCGGGAATATCTGCTGCTGAACGTTTAACGCTGCCGATCGATGGCCTACCAATCTCCCATCTCTCCGGGCTATTCCTGGTACGAGGCGACGGCCGGCGAACGGCCGGCCTATCCTGCCCTTGACGGCGATCTGACAGTTGACGTCGTCATTGTCGGCGGTGGCTTCACCGGCCTGTCGGCGGCTGTCCATCTCGCCAGGGCCGGCGCCGATGTCGCGCTGGTGGAGGCGCATCGTTTCGGCGACGGAGCCTCCGGCCGCAATGGCGGCCAACTCGGCACGGGCCAGCGCGCCTGGGCTGAAGAGTTGGAGGCCGAGTTCGGCTTCGCCCGCGCCAAGGCGCTTTTCGATCTGGCGGAGGAAGCCAAGGCCCATCTCCTGGAATTCGCCAGCACCAACGGCATCGAAATCGACTATATGCCCGGCCAGATATCGGTCGCGCACAAGAGGCGCTTCGTCGATGACTACAAGGCTCACGCCGACGTCATGGCCTCGCGCTTCGGTTACCCGCATATCTCCTTCATGAATCGCGAAGAGACGGCCGAACGGCTCGGCACCGGGGCCTATTTCGGCGGCGTTCGCGACACCGGCACCGGCCATATCCATCCGCTCAAACTGGTCATCGGAACGGCCCGCGTGGCGGCGGCGGCTGGCGCCAGGCTTTTCGAGAATACGAAAGTCACCCGCCTGACCTCCGAGGGCAAGGTGCGTGTGGAAACTGCGAGCGGCACGATCACCGCGGACAAGTGTCTGGTCGCCGTCAATGCCTATGGCGGCAATCTGGAGCCAGTCAGTGCCGCCCATGTCATGCCGATCGGTTCCTTCATCGGAGCGACCGTGCCACTCGGCAAGGACAGCCCCGTGATCCCCGGCGGTGAGAGCGTCGACGATTCACGCTTCGTGGTACGCTACTTCCGCAAATCGAAGGATGGTCGGCTGCTTTTCGGTGGGCGCGAGATCTACAGCGTCAGCACGCCCGGCGACATAAAGAACGCGATCCGGCGGCAGATCGCCGAGCTTTATCCGGCGCTGAAGGATGTCGAGATCACGCATGCCTGGGGCGGCTATGTCGGCATCACCATGCCGCGCAAGCCCTTCGTGCGGGAAGTCATGCCGAATGTGATCTCTGCCGGGGGCTTTTCGGGCCATGGCGTGATGCTGTCGAACTTCACCGGCAAGCTTTATGCGGAAGCCGTTGCCGGCAACCGCGACAGGCTGAAGCTACTGGAAGAGCTGAAAGTTCCGCAATTTCCGGGCGGCACGCGCTTCCGCTCGGTCCTGCTTTTCCTCGCTCTCAACTGGTATGCGCTGCGCGACCGGCTCTGACCGGTCACAACGGCCAAAAGAAGAGGATCGCCGGCACGCCGACCGCGATCATCAGGATCTCGAGCGGAGCGCCGATGCGCCAGTAGTCGCCGAAGCGATAACCGCCCGGCCCCATGATGATGGCGTTGTTCTTGTGGCCGATTGGCGTCAGCATCCCGCAGGTACCGGCAACTGCCACCGCCATCAGGAAAGGATCGGGCGACACGTTCAATGATTGGGCGACGCTGACGCCGATGGGTGCGGCGATCAGAACGGTAACGATGCTGTTCAGGAAATCCGACAAGATCATGGTGACAGCCATGACCACGGCGAGAATTACCCAGACCGGCAGGCCCTCCGTCTGGCCGATAATCGCGCCTGTGATGAGTTGCGTACCGCCGGCGTCCTCGAAGGCAGCGCCGAGGGGTATCAGCGATCCCAAAAGCACGATGACCGGCCATTCGATGGATTCGTAGATATCGCGCGGGCCGACGATATTCAGCAACGCATAGGCGGCGACGGCGATCGACAAGGCGATGGAAAGCGCGATGAAACCCAGCGCTGCCGCGGCGATGAGCAACACGAAGATTCCTATCGCCAGCAATGCCTTCCGACGCTGGATCACCTCATGGCTACGCTCGGCCAGCGGCAGGACTCCCAGCCACTCGGCCGCATCCTCGACGTGGTCCCTGGGGCCGAGCAACAGCAGGACGTCGCCGCTCTGGATCGTCAGTCTGCCAACCCGCTCCCTGAAGCGCTTGCCCTGCCGGGATACCCCCAAAAGCTCGACGCCCTGCCGGTAGCGCAGACGCATATTTTCGGCGGTGCGCCCGACCGCACGTGCCCCCTCCGGCACGATCGCCTCGACCAGCGCCATGCCTTTGTCCGTGAGACCCGCCTGTTTCTCGTCCGTGGACATGGAAAGCCTGTTTGAGCCTATGAAAGCCTCGATGGATTTCGGATCACCTTCGAGGACAAGGAAATCGCCCTTGCGGATCACCGTACCCGCAGCAAAGCCCGGCAATCGCTTTCCCTGCCGGACGAGACCGAGAATGCTCACATCCTTTTCGTCGCCTTCTTCGTAAAGCTCTGCCGGCGTCTTGCCGACAACCGGCGATTTTTCGGCGACCTTGGCCTCGGCAACGAAAAGATCGCTTTCGGGCTCGCCAACGGGTGTCTGTTGCTTTCCTTCCGGAATGAGCCGCCAGCCTATAGCCGTGACAAAGGCTATGCCGACAACAGCGCAGACAAGCCCGACGGGAGCAAAGTCGAACATGGCGTAAGCGTCGCCGAGCGTGCGGTCCCGGAACTGCGCGATGACGATATTGGAGGGAGTGCCGATAAGGGTGATCATGCCGCCGAGGATGGTCGCGTAGGACAGCGGCATGAGAGAAAGCGACGGCGAGCGCCCGGCCTTCTTGGCGGCCTCGATGTCCAGCGACATGAGGATGACAATGGCGGCGACATTGTTGATGATCGCCGAGAGCGCAGCGCCGGTGATGGACATCAATCCGATATGGACCGGCAATGGCCGGGTCGTTGATATCGCGTAATTGGCGATCAGTTCGACCGCACCGGCATTGATCATGGCACGCGAGACGATCAACACGAGCGCGACGATGATCGTCGCGTCGTGCCCGAAGCCCTCGAAGGCCTTCTCCGCTGGAACCGCGCCGCCAAGCACCGCAACGACAAGCGCGCCGAAGGCGACCAGATCATAGCGGATCTTCCCCCAGACCAGCAGCGCCAGAACCGCACCAAGGAGGCCGAAGATGAAGATCTGGTCTGCAGTCATGCCGGGGGAAAATTCTCGTGTGTCAGGAGGAAGTAACGGTCCTCGGACGAAATCCGTTCCATCCCTATTCGGGTCTGCGTCAGATGCAGCGGCCGCCATCCACCTCCAGCGCCACGCCGGTGATGAATTCCGCCTCGTCGGATGCCAGCCAAAGGGCGGCATTGGCTATGTCGAGCGGCGTCGAAAGCCTTCCAAGCGGGATCGAGGCCCGGAACTGGGCCCGCTTTTCCGGCGTGTCCTCGCCCATGAAAAGACCGAGCATCCCTGTCTCGCCGGCGACGGGGCACAGGCAGTTGACGCGGATCTTCTTTGGCGCGAGCTCGACCGCCATGGACTTGGTGGCCGTGATGACCCATCCCTTCGATGCATTATACCAGGTAAGGCCCGGACGCGGGCGCAGGCCGGCCGTGGAGGCCGTAGTGATGATGCATCCACCGCCCTGGGCCTCCATGATCGGAATGGCGGCGAGCGCGGCGAAGTAGATCGCTTTCATATTGACGGCAGTGATCAGGTCGAAGGTCTGCTCGTCGACCTCGGTCATGCTGCCGTTGCGATGGGTATAGCCTGCATTGTTGACCAGGATATCGAGCCTGCCGAAACGGTCGGTGGCGGTCGATATCATCTCCTCGACATCTGCCTTCAACGAAACGTCGGCGGCGATTGCAACGGCCGCATCGCCGATTTCGCCAGCGACCCGCTGCGCGCCGGCGCTGTTCAGGTCGGCGACGACGACCTTTGCACCCTCCTCCGCGAAACGCTTTGCCATACCCTCGCCAAAACCGGACGCCGCGCCGGTGATGACGGCAACCTTGCCATCAAGTCGAGCCATGCTCTTCTGCTTTCCTGCTTCTTTACTGATGATTGAAAACAACGGTCTTCGTCGCCGACATGTCGTAAAGGGCCTCGAAGCCCTTCTCGCGGCCATGGCCGGATTTCTTGAAGCCGCCGAAAGGCAGCTCGATCCCGCCGCCGGCGCCGTAGCCATTGACGAAGACCTGCCCTGCCCGCACGCGCTTTGCCACGCGATGCTGGCGCGCGCCGTCCAGGGTCCAGACGCCGGCAACAAGGCCATAATCCGTGCCGTTCGCCAACCGCACGGCGTCTTCCTCGTTCTCGAACGGAAACAGCGAAAGCACCGGGCCGAAGACCTCCTCCTTGGCGAGCGCCGATTCCCGGTCCACCTCCCCGAACAGCACGGGTGCATGATAGAAGCCGCCGGCCGGCGCATCGGCCGCCACCGAGCCGCGCGCCAAGACGGAAATGCCGGCCTCTTCCGCCGCCGCCACGAAACCCTGCACACGTTCCTTCTGCTTCGGGTTGATCAACGGCCCGAGATCGAGATCGGCGTCGTGCGGGCCTGCGACCAGCCTCGAGAAACGCTCCGCCAGCGCGGCGGCCACCTTCTCGTAGATCGGCTTCTCGATCAGGATGCGGCTTCCGGCAGAGCATGTCTGGCCGCCATTCTGGATGATAGCGTTAACAAGCACCGGCAGCGCCGCCTCGATATCGGCGTCGGCGAAGACGATCTGCGGAGACTTGCCGCCGAGTTCCATGGTCACGCCGCGATTGTTGATAGCTGCTGCCTGCTGGATCGCCGTGCCCGTCATGGTCGAGCCGGTGAAGGTCACGTAATCGACAAGAGGATGGGCCGAAAGACTGGCGCCCGCCTCGCGGCCATAGCCGGTGACGACGTTGAACACCCCCTCCGGCACACCTGCCTCGAGCGCCAGTTCAGCGATGCGGATCGCCGTCAGGGAGGCGTCCTCGGCCGGCTTGACCACCAGTGTATTGCCCATGGCGAGCGCCGCACCGGCAACGCGGGCAAGGATCTGCAGCGGATAGTTCCACGGTATGATGCCTGCCACGACGCCATGGGGCTCGCGCAAGGTCAGCGCCGTATAGCCTTCGAGGAACGGAATGGTGTCGCCGTGGATCTTGTCGGCCGCGCCGCCATAGAATTCATAATAGCGGATGGTGGCGGTAACATCGGCCTTGCCCTGCCGGATGGGTTTGCCCGTGTCGCGCGATTCGAGAGCAGCAAGCTCGTCGCCATTCTGCTCCACAAGCTGCGACAGCCGGGTCAGGCACCTGCCGCGCTCCACAGCAGGCATGCGCCCCCACGGGCCTTCGTCGAATGCCCGACGCGCCGCCTTGACCGCGCGGTCCACATCAGCCTCTCCGGAGGCCGGGATGGAAGCAAATACCTTGCCATCGGACGGGCTCACCACGTCGATGCGGCTGCCGGAAAGCGCATCCACGGGCTTTCCGTCTACCACTTGCATGAAGGCACGGCCCTCCGCCACCGTACGGGAAAGATGTGTGCCCATTGAACTGCCTCCTGCTTGTAATGATTATCCCCGAGTCTATCCTCCGGGGCGCGGCTACGAGAAGCCCGTCACACCCTGTGGTGTCAAGCCGCATCAAAGGGAAATCGGGTGCTGGCTATGCTAAATCGATTAGATTATAGCGGGCTCGAACAGCCGTGCCAAAGAACGGAGCTGGAATGACGAGCCAGACAATACCGGTGGACCCTTTCGACCTCGTGGTGTTCGGTGCGACGGGGGATCTTGCGGAACGCAAGCTCCTGCCGGCCCTTTATCAGCGCCAGCGGGCTGGCCAGTTCTCGGGCGGAACGCGCATCATCGGCGCTTCGCGCTCCCCTATGAGCGACGACGAATATCGCGGCTTTGCCGAACGGGCGATCGCGGAGCATGTCGCCGCTGCCGACATAGATAAAGGGGAGCTCCACAAGTTCCTCGAACGCCTTTCCTATGTTTCGGCAGATGCCCGCTCGGGGGCAGGCTTCGAGGAGCTGAAAGCCACGATCGGTGACAGCGCTAACATCCGCGCCTTTTATCTGGCAGTCGCCCCCTCCCTCTTCGGGGAGATCGCGACGAAGCTGAAGGAGCACGGCCTCGTCACGCCGGAATCGCGCATCATCGTTGAGAAACCCATCGGACGCAGCCTGGAATCGGCAAAAGAACTGAACAAGGTCATAGGCCGGGTCTTCGACGAGCAGCGCATCTTCCGCATCGACCACTATCTCGGCAAGGAGACAGTGCAGAACCTCATGGCGCTGCGCTTCGCCAATGCACTCTACGAGCCGCTCTGGAATTCGGCCCATATCGACCATGTGCAGATCACGGTGGCGGAATCCGTCGGCGTTGAAGGGCGCGGCGACTATTACGACAAGGCTGGCGCGCTGCGCGACATGGTGCAGAACCATATGCTGCAACTCCTCTGCCTTGTCGCCATGGAAGTACCCTCCTCCATGGATGCCGATGCGGTGCGAGACGAGAAGCTGAAGGTGCTGCGGGCAATGAAGCCGATCGACGGCGGCAATGCCGGCCAGGTCACCGTGCGCGGCCAGTATCGCGCCGGGGCATCCGCCGGCGGCGCCGTCAAGGGCTATATCGACGAGCTGGGCGACGGGACGAGCAATACGGAAACCTTCGTCGCCATAAAGGCCGAAATAGCCAACTGGCGGTGGGCCGGCGTGCCCTTTTATCTGAGGACAGGCAAGCGGCTCGCCGCGCGCGTGTCGGAGATCGTGATCCAGTTCAAGCCGGTCCCCCATTCCATCTTCGACAGCGCGGCCGGAACGATCTTCGCCAACCAGCTCGTCATCCGCCTGCAACCCGACGAAGGGGTCAAGCAATGGATGATGATCAAGGATCCCGGCCCCGGCGGCATGCGCCTTCGCCATCTGCCGCTGGACATGAGCTTTGCCGAATCCTTCGGCCTGCGCAATCCGGACGCCTATGAGCGGCTGTTGATGGATGTCGTGCGCGGCAACCAGACCCTCTTCATGCGGCGCGACGAGGTCGAGGCTGCCTGGCGCTGGATCGATCCGATCCTTGCCGCATGGGAAGACAACGGCCAGTCCGTACAGGGCTACACGGCCGGAACATGGGGTCCTTCGGGAGCGATCGCCCTCATCGAGAGGGACGGCCGCACCTGGCATGACAGCGTCTGAACAATGGCCGGAACCAATCTCCAGTGGCATCGGTTCGACTCGAGCGAAGCCTTGGCCGAAACGCTGGCCGAAGGTGTGGCCCAGATCCTGACCGAAGCGATTGCAACGCGCGGAAGGGCGGTCCTCGCGGTATCGGGTGGCACGACCCCGGTGCGCTTCTTCGGCTCCCTTTCGCGCATTCCGATCGAATGGGAGCGCGTGCAGGTGATCCTGGTGGACGAACGCTTCGTGCCCCTTTCCTCCTCACGCTCCAATGAACGCCTGGTAACGAAGAATCTGCTCCAGAACGAGGCCGCACGCGCTTCCTTCACCGGTCTCTATTACGAAGCCGACAGCGTCGAGGACGCCGCCGCGCGCGCCAATGATCTGATGGCCGCTCTCCCGCTGCCGATCGACATGGTCATTGTCGGCATGGGAACAGATGCGCATACGGCATCATTCTTCCCTGATGCCGGCAATATCGAAGACCTGCTTTCGAAAGATGGCGAGGCGGCGGTCCTGCCGGTCCATGCCGCCAGCGCGGGGGAACCGCGACTGACCCTTTCCATGCGGCTGCTTGCCGGGGCCCGCTTCATCGCCCTGCATATCGAGGGCGACGACAAGAAAGAAGTCCTTCAGGACGCACTTGACGACGACAGAGAGCCGCCGCCTCCGATACGCGCGCTGATCGAGTGTGCGGATACGACCGTTCATGTCTACTGGGCGCCCAAACAGGACATTGTGCCATGACCGCCAGACGAGAAATCGAAGCCGTCACCGAGCGTATCCGCGAGCGCTCTCGCCCTGCCCGCGAAGCCTATCTGGCAAGGGTCGACGCCGCGGCGGGTTCGGTGGCGAACCGTGCCGTACTTTCCTGCGGCAATCTTGCCCACGGCTTTGCCGCCTGCGCGCCGGCCGACAAGGAGGCGCTTTCCGGCGACCGGGTACCGAATATCGGCATCATCACCTCCTATAATGACATGCTGTCGGCCCATCAGCCGTTCGAGCCCTTTCCACGCCTCATCAAGGAAGCGGCCAGGGAAGCGGGCGGCGTGGCGCAGGTGGCCGGAGGGGTGCCCGCCATGTGCGACGGCATCACTCAGGGTCAGCCCGGTATGGAACTGTCGCTCTTCTCGCGCGACGTCATCGCCATGTCCGCCGCCATCGGGCTGTCGCACAACATGTTCGACGCGGCGGTCTATCTCGGCGTCTGCGACAAGATCGTGCCGGGACTGGTCGTGGCAGCGCTAACATTCGGCCATCTGCCAGCCGTCTTCATTCCGGCCGGCCCGATGACGAGCGGCCTGCCCAACGACGAGAAGGCAAAGATCCGCCAGCTCTATGCCGAGGGCAAGGTCGGCCGCGACGCATTGCTGGAATCGGAATCGAAGTCCTACCATGGCCCCGGCACCTGCACCTTCTACGGCACGGCCAATTCAAACCAGATGCTGATGGAAATGATGGGGCTGCACACGCCGGGCTCCTCTTTCGTCAATCCGAACACACCGCTTCGCGACGCCTTGACAAAGGAAGCCGCCAGGCGCGCGCTCGCCATTACGGCGCTCGGCAATGAATATACGCCGGTCGGCCGCATGATAGACGAACGCTCCATCGTCAACGGCATTGTCGGGCTCAACGCGACCGGCGGTTCGACCAATCACACCATTCATCTGATCGCCATGGCGGCAGCCGCCGGCATCCGCATTACCTGGACCGATATCGCGGAGATTTCGGATGTCGTGCCCCTGCTCGCGCGCGTCTATCCGAACGGGCTTGCCGACGTGAATCATTTCCATGCCGCGGGCGGTCTCGGCTTCCTGATCCGCGAATTGCTGGACGCCGGTTATCTGCACGAGGACGTCCGCACGGTCTGGGGCGAGGGACTGCGGCCTTATGCGATCGAAGCCAAGCTTGCTCCTGACGGCACTGTGGCGCGCGAGCCGGCGCCAGCCGAAAGCGGCGACGAGAAAGTTCTGGCTCCTGTCACCAAGGCCTTCCAGCCCACGGGCGGCATCCGCCTGTTGACCGGCAATCTCGGCAACGCGATCATAAAGGTATCAGCCGTCAAACCGGAGCACCGCCTGATCGAGGCGCCGGCGATCGTTTTCCATGAGCAGGAGGAATTGCAAGCCGCCTTCAAGGCGGGAGAACTCGACCGTGACTTCGTCGCCGTCATCCGCTTCCAGGGGCCGAAGGCGAACGGCATGCCGGAACTGCACAAGCTGACGCCGGCGCTCGGCGTCCTGCAGGATCGCGGCTTCCACGTCGCGCTGGTGACCGACGGACGCATGTCCGGGGCCAGCGGCAAGGTGCCCGCGGCAATCCATGTCACGCCGGAGGCGCTCGACGGCGGGCCGATCAGCAAGATCACCACCGGCGACATCATCCGCCTGGATGCCGATGCGGGCACGCTCGACGTGCTGGTCAGTGCCGACGACCTTGCCTTTCGTGAACCGGACAGGATCGACCTCACGCCGCATCATTTCGGCATGGGACGCGAACTCTTTGCCGCCTTCCGGCAACTCGCCTCACGCGCCGACCAGGGCGCTGCCGTTTTCTGAGACCAGCACTCCAGAGGTCGGTCACGGTCGGTGTCCGTGGCGGCGTTGTCGTCTCGCAACACCCCAGGACTGCGGTCGCGTTCGGAGCTTCCGCGGGATTGACGGTTGATCGTCGCTGGGCAATTGTGACGCCCATCGTCCAAACGCCGTAAGCGACCGGGATCATGATCAACAAAATCGTCCAGGTGATTTGTCTTGTGCTTTTCTCGTGCTCGCTATCGGTTAGCGCTGTTGTTGCACAAGACGCAGCCGAGCAGCCGCGGGTCGAAACGGCAGGCAGTGCCGATGGTTCGGAGCTGGTGTTGAACGAGATCAACACCGACAACTATCCGGATGTTGCGATCTTTGCCACCGTGCTGAAGGACGGCGAGCCAGTCACCGGGCTTGATGCCGGGGACTTCAAGGTCAGCGAGGACGAGGTCGAGCAGGAGCCGTTGACCGTGGAGGCGCAGTTGCCGCCATTGTCCGTCGTGGTGACGGTCGATGTCTCGGGCTCGATGTCGAAACGCATGGACGCCACCCGGAAGGCAGCGGCGGATTTTGTCGGCCAGCTCGGCGAAGATGATGCCGTCCAACTGGTAAGCTTTCAGCGCCAGATCGCCACGCTCGCTCCGATGACGACCGAGAAGGACAGCGTTGTTGAGGCGATCGGCGGACTTGTCGCCCGCGGCGATACGGCGCTTTACGATGGACTGTTGACGTCGCTCGAACTGGTGGCAAATCGCAAGGGCCGTAAGGCGGTGGTACTGCTTTCCGACGGCGTGGACGATGACGGCACCGGCAAGCCACTCAGCAAGGCCACGGTGGAACAGGCGTTGAAGCGTGCTGCCGAAATCAATGTTCCGGTCTTCGTCATCGGTCTGGGCACCGCTATGGATGAGGTTGTGCTCAAGCAGATCGCCAGCGAAACGGGTGGACGCTATCTGGCCGCGCCGGAAGTCGGCCAATTGGCAGAGGTTTATTCGAGCATCGGCAGCCAGCTTTCCGGCCAATATGCCATCCGCTACACCTCATCCCTGCCGGCGGACGGAACCAGCCGCCGCGTCGATCTGCGCGTTGCAGGAATGCTCGCTGCGAAAAGCTACACCGCGCCCGGCGACAACAATGCGGCCGCCTCGAAACCGGATGTTGTTGCTGGCGCCAAATGCACGGTTCCGGCCGCAATTGCCGAGAAAAGGCCCGACCTCAAAAAAGCGAACGACCGCTACGCCCGTGATCTGATCAGCATATCCGACAGAAACAAGGTGCGGAAGGAGGCCGTCAAGCAGATCTTCTCGGTCGTCCATGAGCAGACACCCAGCAGTATCGAATGCACCGAAGAAACGCTTTCCTCGATCAATTCTCTTTATGCCGAGGACCTTATCGATATCTCCGACCGCAACGATTTGCGCGAGCCACCCACAAAATCACTGTCGGAACTATGCCAGACCGACGGCAGCCTTGAGGCGCTTGAAAAGTGCCTCGTCACCTATGAAGAATTCTATGACAAGGACCTGATCGAGATCAGTACGCGCAACGCCCTCAAGGAGGCCATTGCTTACCCCTATACTGCCGCTCTGGTTCAGATGAACGATATCGACGCCGCCCTCGAACGGCTCAATCGTCTCTATGACATTGATGCGATTCCGATCTCCACCCGCAACAAAATCCGTGATGAATTGCTTGCGCGGGAATGAACTGCAGATGCCGCTGAGTGACGGGGTGGGTCGCGCCACTGCTCGCTTGGTAGAAAACAAAGCACCCAGTCTTGCTGTTAATTGGCCCCGTGAGCCCGAGGGCGGAATCTGCCCCAGGTGAAGAACCCGGCTCCGATGAGAATCAGGCTTATCGGGCGGAAGACGGGGCGAAGATCGTTGCATCAGTTCCAGCGCGTCGTGTACAGCGTCCAGATGTCTGCGGCCGCCGCCGGTCGGACGGGACCTCGACAACGGCAAGCGCCTCGTTCACGAAGGACCGAACGGGCGAGTTCGCCTCCTGCTACATGGCCGATGGTACAGAAAAGCGACAGCCCGCTACAATCCTGAGTGGTTTCCGGCGGAAACCGGCTCTACTACTCGACAATTTCTGCGAGGTCTGTTCAGTATCGGTTGCGGGCGTGGCGCATGGAAGGAATATCCAATGAGCGATGTCGCAACCGAAAGAGGAAAACAGAGAACGCAGGAAGCCGAACCCAGTCTCCACAGGGTCATGGGCCCTGGTCTTCTTCTTCTGTTTATTGTCGGTGATATCCTCGGGACAGGCATCTATGCCCTGACTGGACAGGTCGCCAATCAGGTTGGCGGCGTAGTGTGGCTGCCTTTCCTCGTCGCCTTTACCGTCGCCATGATCACGGCCTTCAGCTATCTGGAACTCGTTACCAAATATCCCAAGGCTGCCGGCGCCGCGCTTTATACGCATAAGGCATTCGGCATACATTTCTTCACTTTCATCATCGCCTTCGCGGTCATGTGTTCCGGCATCACCTCGGCGTCGACCGCATCCCGTGCCTTCGCGGCAAATTTCTCCCAA
Organism: Mesorhizobium sp. J18; assembly: GCF_007829525.1. Classification (GTDB taxonomy): domain Bacteria; phylum Pseudomonadota; class Alphaproteobacteria; order Rhizobiales; family Rhizobiaceae; genus VLJP01. The sequence continues at coordinate 27,813 of NZ_VLJP01000002.1, read as the reverse complement.
AGCTTCGGCCTTTCTTCCGAAGGAGCGGTCATCACCACCATCGGCCTCGTGTTCATGGCTCTTGTGGCGGCACTCAATCTGCGTGGCGTGTCGGAAAGCGTGAAGGCAAATGTGGTTCTGACCTGCGTCGAACTCACCGGCCTTCTCATCATTATCGTGATCGGTCTCTGGGCGATAGGGCTCGGACAAGGAGATGTTTCCCGCATCACCGATTTCTCGACCATGAGCGAAAGGGGCATATTCTGGTCCGTCATAGGAGCAACCACGCTTGCCTTTTTCGCTATGGTCGGCTTCGAGGATTCGGTCAACATGGCTGAAGAATCCAAGGATCCGTCCAGGATCTTCCCCAAGGTGCTGATCACCGGCCTTCTCATAACCGGCGCAATCTATGTGCTGGTGTCCATATCAGCGATCACCCTCGTTCCGGCCGCCGAACTCGGGGAAGGCGAGACACCGCTGCTCAAGGTGGTTTCAGCCGGCGCACCTGGCTTTCCGATCGGGGTCTTCGGCATCATCACGATGTTTGCCGTGGCCAATTCCGCCCTCATAAACATGCTCATGGCCAGCCGGCTCGTCTATGGCATGAGCCGCGAGGGCGTTCTGCCGCCGACGCTCGGCAAGGTGCATCAGGCACGCCGTACGCCCTATGTGGCGATCATCTTCACCACGCTGCTTGCTTTCGGGCTCATCACTTTCGTAGGCGCGGTGCCCGCTCTCGGCGGTACGACGGCACTCTTGCTTCTCGGTGTCTTCACCGTAGTGAATATAGCCGTCCTGGTATTACGCAAGGACAAGGTGGAGCACGAGCATTTCCGCGCGCCTACATGGGTGCCTGTCGTGGGTGCTATCACCTGCGCCTTCCTTGTCGGTCCCTGGACCGGGCGCGATCCCATCCAGTATGTGATCGCCGGCGTGCTTCTGGCACTCGGGGTGGTGCTCTGGTTCGTAACCGTGATGATGTTGCACGCGACAGGAGCCAAGGAGGACGGTTTGCCGCCTACGCGGCACACCGGAGGCATCAATTAGCGGCTTATTCAGCCGTAGCCGAAACGCGCCGCCACTTCGGCGGTGCGGCTTCGGATATCCTCGCGCTCGGCTTCCGTGAAGGACGGTTCGTAATAATCTGGCGGGCTGATCTCGTCGCGCGCGGCAGCGAGCAGCCCCTGGTCTTCCAGGGCACAATGGTCGAGGACGTCTGAAAGACCTCGCACCGGAGACCGGCACAAATCTTCGTAGCGTATCACCAGCGTGGCGTCCGCCAGTGCCGGGCCCTGGTCAAGCATGTCAGCGACGTGACCATAGACCAACGCCCAAAGCTCGGCATAGCCGGCGGCTTCCTCGCCCTTGCTCCAAAGCTCGCGAATCTCCGCCACCCTTTCTGCTCCGCCGACATTGATCGGTTGGCGGTCGAGGCCGAATTCGAAATGCCCGCTGCGGCGCATGTGATCTCGCACCCGCGCGTCCGCCTTTTCCTCCGCAACAAAGAGCCGGTGCTGTTTCACCAGAGATGCGATATGCCAGACAGGATCGCGGATCGGAATGACGAAGCGCGCATCAGGGAAGAGTTCCCTGAGATAGCGCAACCGGGTGACATTATAGTTGCCCTTGGCGAGGTAGCGCGAGGCCCCGCGCAGCCGGAGCATCTTGCGGATATGGTCGCGGTAGAAAACCTCGAATTCCGGATTGTCCGTGTGTTCATCAAGGGCGGCATTCCACGAACCGTCATGCAGTCCGGGGAAGAAGGTCATCCATAGCACTTCCTCGAAGGCTTCCGGGCTTTCCGGCGACACCTTGATGCGGTCCCGGTGGGCGCGCTCGGCCAGGACATGCTCTTTCTTGCCTGCACGGTCGACGAACCAGCTCCAAGCCCAGGGCGCCGGCACGATGGGGAAATCGCGATAGCGATGGGTGGCGGTGTCGGAATGGCGGGCCAGCATCTCCAACAGGATCGTGCTGCCCGAGCGAGCAAGACCCGCAATGTAGATCGGCCTGTCGATGACCACGCCGTCAAGCTGATCTTCGAGCAGACGCGTTTCCCAATTGCCGACCCTTACCCAAAAGCCCCGGTGACGTTCGAGCAGACGGCCGAACCTGTCGGTCCAGGCATCGACCTCCAGACCGGCAGGGCTCTCACCCGCTTTCGCCGTGCTTTCGGTACCGGTCATGCGATGCCGCGTACGCGTTTGAGAAGAAGTGCGAACAGTACCATCGAGCCGAGAAAGAGTATCTCCCATCCACGCAGCCAGGACGGTCCGAAGGGTAGGACCTCCTGACGCGGCAGGGCGATGTCGATGCGGTCGAACGGCAGTGCATCGTCCAGATAGCCGGCGGGATTTCCGATCAGCAGGTTCCACCATTGGCGCTTGTGGATGACAGGCACGGGATTCTGCACGGGCACTTCGGCGACGGGGGTGCCCTCGCGATCCAGAATCTCGGCACGGGGCGCACTGCCGCCATTGTTGATCCAGCGGCCTTCATAGCCTTCGGCAACTGCCACTTCGACGGGCTCGTTTTCAGGGGGGAACATGTTACCGTAGTGGCTGTSGAGCCAGAGGATCACGAAGAGGAGCGGCAGGGAAGCCAGAATGGTCGACGGAAATACGAGAGCCACGCGGCGGAAGGCAAGGGAGAGCATCCTGCGGATATGCGGCCATGCGTCCTCGAACTCCCCATCAAAGTTCGATACACGTTCCTGGGCCTGCCGGAGCGCGACCTTCATCGCGGCGATCCGCTTCTGCGGCGAGGTGAGCCTATACAGCTCCATGGAGACAAAGGCCCCCAATGCGGCCCACAGCAGCAACCTGATCCAAGCCGGCAAAAAAGTTCCGATCCAGCCGTCGATCAGGGAGAGAAAGGGGGAAGGCAGGTCGAAGAAGCCCATGGACATGCCTTACTGCCGCTGTCCGCTCGGTTTTCCCCCTACGGACTCAAGGGGCGGTTTTTCGTCCTGTCCCTGCTGCTGCGATACCCGCGAATTCTGGCGCCGCCGCATGGCCTTGCGGATCGGCCAGGCGACGATGAACAGAACCGCCGTGGCGATGGCAGCGACCAGAGCCCAAAGCGCGCCAAGCAGGCTCAGACCTGCTCCAGGTCCGACATAGGCAAATGCGGCCGTAGGAGCCAATATAGCGACTGCGAAACTGCAGATTGCGGCAAGTCTTTTCATAAGGAAGCCTCCATTTGCGATTCCAGCCGCGCCTGCGGCACGTCGAGCAGGGCGGGGTCCAATTCGGACGGATCCAGCCTTTCGGACCACGAGACGATGGGGATCTTGTTGTTTTTCCCGCGTACCGGATTGACATATTCCCAAACGATCTCGCCCTCCGGCGTCACCTCCACAATCCGCCCGCCATCCGATTCCGTGATCAGCGTGTTACCATTCGCCAGCCGCTGCTGGTCGGAGCGGATGTGGCTGTCCAGCGGATCCTTCGCGGTGCCGGCATATTGCCAGACGATTTCCATGGTCTTCGGATCGAACTCGATGACTCGGGAAACGCCTTCAGGGCGCCGATGGTTGCCAAAATTGTCAAACAGCAGAATGTTCCCGTTCGGGAGAATGTCAGGATCGTGCTGACCGATCCATGGACCTCGCGTCGCCCAGGTAATCTCCTCGCTTTCAGGATCAATAACGGCGATGCTGTGCAATTCCCGGAATGACAGCAAAACCTGCCCTTCCTTGCCGAAAGCGAAGTTTCTGGCCGATTCACCGTCAATATATTCGACCGTGTTCGTGTGAAGGGGATCTTCGAGCGCGAACCCCGCAACAGTATAGAGTATCTGCCTGAAGGGAGATTCGGTAAAACTGGTTAAAAGCCGGATCTTTTTCAGCTCCCTTCCGTCGGGAGACAATATGACGAGATAGTCCTCCAGGCGCGGCCTGGCCAAATGGCCAAAATAGTCGATCTCGTCATTGACCAGTTCATGCGTGAGAACATAGACCTTTCCGTCCGGCGCAATGTCGAACTGATGATGGGCATAGCCCATGTAGCTCCAGATCACATTGGAATCGCGATCGAGCTTGACCAGGCCATAGCCATAGGGTGTATCGCCGGACCCTTCGTAGAGAGCGAGCAGATCGCCATTCGGGAAGACATGGGCCTTGCGGAAGTAGACATGCTCGTCCGGTAACGGATTCTGCACTCCGCCGGGCTGTTTGGTCCACACGGAACTGTAGGGTTTCTTCCAGCTATGAAGCACCTTTCCGTCCATATCGAGCAGATAGGCAGCCGCCTGATCCCCCGACGTGTAGAGCGTGACGCCTTTCATCGCGCGGCCGGACTTGTTGACCGTCACGGCTTTCTCCTTGCGCCGCTCCTCGAACCACAGATCGCTGGTATAGACGTCGCGGTACTGGGTGAGCTTGGTGTAGAGCGCCGCGCCGCCCTCGACAGCACGCGTGATCTGCGGACCGGGAAATATGTTGCCGATCGTCAGGATCGACCCGGCAAGGAAAAGAAGCATCCCAAGCGCTATGACAAAAGCGGCATGAAAAACCTTATCAAGAACGGAAGGAGTACTCTTCGGCTCCTCGTAGGCGACCTCCGGATCCCTGTTTGACATGTCTTTTGGCCTCATGCCGCGGAATCTCCCGGCTCGTTCGGAAGGCGTTCAGAGAGCAGGGTGATTACCATCGACTTCATGTTCTGAGCCTATTCGTGAACCTCGCCCGCTTCTGCGCAGCTTGCCAATCGAGTCAGACGGGATTATGGCATCGAACTGGAACCTGTTTGCTTAAGGTTCAATGGCCTTAATATAAATTAGTTTTATTTATTGAAAATTTTCGTGATCCAAATAATATCAATCCATCCTGATCGAATTCAACCGAAGAGACTTCGATAAATATTACTTTTATTAATAATTGGAACTCATACGAATCCGAACGAGATAATCCAAAGCGATTCTTGAGCTCGGCCGAACTTCTTTCAAATATCGAGAACGCGCCGCCTCTCCTTCGAGAAACAGGGCATCGCCAGAAAAATCAGCAGGGCAACCAAGGGGTCAATATGTCGTCCGGCGCTCTTCGCTCGGAGGGCGCCCGAACTGCAACCGGTAGCTCTGGGCGAAGTAGGAATGCGACGTAAACCCCGTCGCGATCGCTATGTCGAGGATCGGCATATTGGTCTGCCGCAGGAGCTCGCGGGCGCGCTCCAACCTCAGTCGCATGTAGTAGCGGCCAGGTGTCATGTTCAGATGACGCAGGAAAAGCCGCTCCACCTGGCGTACCGAAAGGCCGGCAGCCTTGGCGAGCTGGACGGCGGAATAAGGTTCATCGAGATTGTCGGCCATCAATTCGACGATCTTACGCAGCTTCTCCGATTTTCCCGTCAAGTCGCGCTCCGGGCCGACCCGCTGACGATCACCTGCCGAGCGGATACGCTCATGCTGGAACTGGTTGGCAACCTCATTGGCAAGGTTCGGTCCGAAATCCGAGCGCACGATCTCCAGCATCAGGTCGATCGAGGTGGTGCCGCCGGCACAAGTGTAGCGCTTGCGGTCGATCTCATAGACGTTGCCGGTGCACTCGATCTCCGGGAAACGCTCCTTGAAGCCGGCCCGGTTCTCCCAATGGATCGTGCAGCGGTGGCCGTCGAGCTGTCCCGCCTCGGCCAGGACATGGGAGCCGACCGAAAGGGCGCCGAGCGCGCCGCCGCGACGGCCCCATGAGCGAAGCGCGCCCAGCACCTTGCTCTTCTGCGGGAATTCGGTCGTCAGTCCGACACAGACGAAGAGGATGTCGGCGGACGGAAGATCGGCTATGGCATAGTCAATCTTGAGCGGCAGGCCGTTGGAGGCCATCACAGCCTCGCCATCAGCTGAAACCGTCGTCCAGCCGTAATAGTCGCGGCCGAGCAAGCGGTTCGCCGCGCGAAAGGTGTCGATCGCGGCGGCCAGCGAGAACATCGAGAACTTGTCGACCAGCAGAAACGCGAACTGCCGGCCCCCCTGCATTGCGTCGGCCATAGCGGGCGCTTCTACAGGAACTGGCAGCTTGCGGGAAGACGCGGCGATGTCGCTGCCGGCGTTGGCATCAAAGCTCCGGAGACTTCCTGCCGACCGATTGCGCGGCCGAACGCAAGGTGTTCGCCATGAGCATGGCGATCGTCATCGGTCCGACCCCGCCGGGTACCGGCGTAATGGCGCCGGCAATTTTTTCCGCTTCGGTGAAAGCGACGTCGCCGACCAACCGTGTCTTGCCCTCACCCCTCTCCGGCGCCGGAATACGGTTCACGCCGACATCGATGACAGTCGCTCCCGGCTTCACCCAGTCGCCCCTGACCATTTCCGGCCGTCCGACCGCCGCGACGAGAATGTCCGCATTGCGGGCGATCTCGGCAAGGTTCTTCGTCCGGCTGTGTGCGATGGTCACGGTCGCGTTCGCCGCCAGCAGCAGATTGGCCATCGGCTTGCCGACGATGTTAGAACGGCCGATGACAACGGCATTCAAACCGGAAAGGTCCTTGCCGCGCACACGCTCGATCAGGAGCATGCAGCCGGTGGGCGTGCAGGGAACGAAAGCCGTTTCCGTTTCTCCGGTGCCAAGCTTGCCTACATTGATGAAATGAAAGCCATCCACATCCTTTTCGGGAGCGATGGTCTGAATGATCCGACCTGCGTCGATGCGATCCGGCAGCGGAAGCTGGACGAGGATGCCGTGGATCGCCGGGTCGCTATTCAGTTCCTCCACGAGCGCAACAAGCTTCTCCTCGCTCGTATCGGCCTCAAGCGAATGCTGGACGGAATGGAAGCCGCATTCCTTGGCCATCTTCGACTTGGAAGCGACATAGACCTGGCTTGCGGGATCTTCGCCCACGATTACCACCGCCAGCCCCGGCCTCGTGCCGGAACTGACAAGCTCGGTGGTTTGCCTCTTCACCTTCTCGATCACCTCCGCGGCGACCTTCTTTCCGTCGATGATCTCGGCCATTCACCTGTCCTCTGTTGAAACTTGCAGGAATCGGTTCGCATATTGCCTGGAAAATCGGCGCATGATCCCGCCATTACGCCGCCTTTTGGCGCATTCCCGAAACAGATGGAAGTCTCAGCCTCAGCGGCGGTCGGCCTGTCACCGCGCCCTGAATTTTCTTCGCCCTTCTTGCAAGCTTTGCCGCAAGGCGTATTGGTGGCGGCGGCAAACAGGGAGATTGCGAATGAACAGGAAGGTCGTTCTGGTTGGCTGCGGCAACATGGGCTACGCCATGCTCAAGGGCTGGGTGGCAGCCAAAAAGCTCGAGCCATCGACCGTCAGCGTGGTCGAGCCGAAGGCGGAGCTCAGGGAACGCGCCGGAAAGCTTGGCGTCAATGTTCACTCGACCCCGGAGGCGCTCAGCGAAACCACGCCGGATCTCGTGATCTTCGCCGTCAAGCCGCAAGTGATCCGCGATGTCGTTCCCGCCTATCGGCGCTTCACCGAAAGCGGAACGGCATTCCTCAGCGTCGCGGCAGGAACGGGCATTGCGACCTTCGAAGAAATCCTCGGACAGCAGGCGGCGGTCATCCGCTGCATGCCCAATACGCCGGCCGCCATCGGCAAGGGCATGATGGTCGTCTTCGCAAACCCCAATGTTTCGGACGAGGCAAAGACCTTCGTAAACGAACTCCTGGCGACGAGCGGAGCTGTCACCACCATCGAACGGGAGGAGTTGATGGATGCCGTGACGGCGGTTTCCGGCTCCGGGCCGGCCTATATATTTCATTTCATCGAATGCCTGACAGCCGCCGGCGAGAAGGCCGGCCTCCCGGCCAAGACGGCCAAGCTGCTTGCGATGCAGACCGTCTACGGTGCCGCCACTCTTGCTGCGGAAAGCAACGAAGAACCCGGCAGGCTGCGCGAGCAGGTGACCAGCCCGAACGGTACGACAGCTGCTGCGCTCGGCGTATTGATGGGCGACAACCGTCTGCTTGATCTGGTCACGAAGGCGGTTGAAGCGGCGAAGAGGCGGTCGGTGGAATTGGGGAAGTAGTTTCCTTCTGCTTCCCCCTGCGGGCGGGGACCGGTGGCTTCGTCGCATCGCCGGCGTCCTTCATCAACCGTCGAGACAGAAGACATAGCCCGTCATTCCGTCCCATACACCATCTCGTCCTGCTTCCTGCGCAGCTCCACAAGCTTGGAGCCTTCCTTCGGCGCCGCATTGGCATAGGTGAGAAGTTCGCCCTTCGCGACAGCCCGCAACACCTTGCCTCCCTCAAGCAGGCCGCAAGGCACCGCCTCGGCCTGGCGCGCTTCGCCTGCCGTCATGATCCAGGAGCGGTAGGTATATTCACCGATGGCGTCGAGCGTCTCGCCCGGCTTCAGGTCGCGCTTGGCCACCGCACATACTTCCGCCACCGGCTTGTCGAGAGGCACCATATCGGCCTTGCCGTAAAGAACCACCCGAGCGCAGGTGAGCGGCACCTCGAGACTGGTCAGGTGGAAGGGCCGATAGAAGGTGAAATACGGCCCCTCCCCGAGCTTCAGGTCGTTCATGCGCTCGCGCAGGCGCGGATGGGCCATCTCGGCGATGACGAACACGCCCGGCGCCACGCCCTTGCCGATCGAGAAATCGACGACGCCCTTGCGGGCCAGGACACCGCCATCCGCCACCGGACAGAGCACTTTCGGCAGTTCATCCAGCGTGGCGGCCGGGCCGTGCATGCCCGGCTTGTCGGGCACGAGTCCCGTCGCATTGGCGATGGCCGCCATTTCGACCATGGTCTTGGAACCGTCGACGAACTCGACCAGCATGCGCGGATTCATGTTTCGCCGCTCGGCTTCCTCGCGATACATGTCGGGCGTAGCATCGATATTGAAGGCATTGTTCTTGCCCTTGCCGGCAGCGACAATGGTGTAGCCAAGCGCAGAGACCAGCTCGATCAGTTCCATACAGGAGGATGGCTCGTCTCCGGCGCCGACCGAATAGACGACGCCAAGCCGATCGGCCGCCTGCCGGAGATAGGCGCCGATGGTCACATCAGCCTCGACATTCATCATGACCAGATGCTTGCCATGCTCCATGGCCGCCATGCCGATCTCGGCACCGGCAGCGGGCTTGCCTGTCGCATCCACCACCACATCCACGAGGTCACAGGAGATGACGCGCTCGGCGTCGGAGACGATGGCCGTCTTGCCGGCCTCTATCACTGCGAGGATCTCAGCAGACGTGTCGGCTTCTGCGGCACTCTCCGGGTCGCGGCGGGCGATCTCCATCGCTTCCCGGGCGCGGTAACCGCTGCGGTCGGCTATGGCCGCCACCGTGATGCCCCGCATCTGCGCGATCTGCGTGACGAGGTCTGTCCCCATCTCGCCGCATCCGATCACACCGACACGCACAGGACGGCCTTCCTCGGCTCGGCGCGCGAGGTCGCGGGCCAGTCCCGTCAGGGCAACATTGGTCATTTCGTCTTTTCCTTGCCTGATTGCCGGGGAGATAGAGAGATGCAGCGGCCATTTGTCAACGCCGCCGCTCAATCGGCTTTGTCAGAGAGGGATGGCGTTTTCGTGTTTGATGTCCTTGAGCACGAGATTGGTGCGGACATTCGCGATCCCAGGCAGACGAAAGAGAAATCCTTCCAGAAAGCGGTTGTAGGCCGCAAGATCGACGCAGACCACGCGCAAATGGTAGTCCGCCTCGCCGGTCGTGGCAAAACAGTCCAGCACCTCGCTGCGGCTACGAATCTCGGAAATGAAGGTGTCGACATGGCCGTGGTCGTGCCGGGTCAGCGTCACATGCACGATGGCGTGATATGACAACCCCGCCTTTTCCTCGTCCACAAGCGCAGCATAGCGTCGAATGATCCCTGCCGCCTCCAGCGACCGGACCCGCCGCCAACAGGCCGAAGGCGACATCCCTGCTGCATCGGCCAGTTCCTGGTTGGAGATGCGGCCATTCTTCTGCAGCACCGCCAAAATGCGGCGATCCTGATCTTCCAGTATCATGCCAGCGCTTTACTTCGGTAGGATTTCTCATTTTTCTATGTCATTTCGGCAGATCATTTCAAGAGAGCCTTCTCATGTCCCGGTTCTGGCAAGTTCTTCCCGGCCTTTTCGGTTAGAATATTCAAAGCCACCCGGGAGGCAGCCATGACAGCGCACAAGCCGCTTCGCGAACTCGCCCGCTACCAGCTTCAGGATCGCTACAGTCAACAAAAGGGCCGCGTCTTCATGACCGGCACACAGGCCCTCGTACGCATCGTGCTCGACCAGGCTCGCCGCGACCGCGCCGCGGGCCGGAATACCGCCGGCTTCATCTCCGGCTATCGCGGCTCGCCGCTGGGAGGGGTCGATCTGGAGCTTTGGCGTGCGGGAAAGCTGCTCAAGGAAAACCGCATCGAATTCCTGCCCGCCGTCAACGAGGATCTCGCGGCCACCGCCATGCTTGGCTCGCAGCAGGTCGAGAGCAATCCCGATCGCACCGTCGATGGCGTCTTCGGCCTCTGGTACGGCAAGGGGCCGGGCGTGGATCGCTCCGGCGACGCGCTGAAGCACGGCAACGCCTATGGCTCCTCACCCAATGGCGGCGTACTCGTCGTGGCTGGAGACGATCACGGCTGCGTATCGTCATCCATGCCGCACCAGTCGGACGTGGCCTTCATGGCCTGGTTCATGCCGACGCTCAATCCGGCGAGCGTTTCGGAATATCTGGAGTTCGGCGAATACGGCTATGCCCTTTCGCGCTTTTCCGGCATGTGGGTCGGCTTCAAGGCAATCTCCGAGACCGTGGAATCGGCCGCCTCTTTCGACCTGAAGGGGGATCGCATTTTCGCCAAGCCAGATTTCGCGCCGCCGCCCGGTGGGCTTCACTATCGATGGCCGGACCTTCCAGGCCCGCAGATCGAAGAGCGCATGGAGGCGAAGAAGCATGCGGTATTCGCCTTTGCCGAGGCCAATCCCATCGATCGCCATATCTACGATGTGAAGCATGCCCGCTTCGGCATCGTCACCACAGGCAAGGGCCATCTCGACCTGATGGAGGCGCTGCGCCTGCTCGGCGTCGGCGAGAAGGAATGCCGCCAGCTCGGCATCGACATCTACAAGATCGGCATGGTCTGGCCGCTGGCGCGACGCGATGCGCTGGACTTTGTGCGCGAGAAGGAAGAGGTCCTCGTCATCGAGGAGAAGCGCGGCATCATCGAGAGCCAGTTCAAGGAATATTTCTACGACTGGCCGGGCCATAAGCCTAGGCGCATGGTCGGCAAGAACGACGAGAACGGCGAGCGGCTGGTGCCCTGGACCGGTGAGCTTTCCCCGCGCCTGCTCGTGCCGATCGTGGCGAAGCGCCTGGAAGGCATCTTTCCCGGCATGGGCTTCATGGAAAAGGCAGCGGCCATCACGCAGGCCCCGGCCGTCTCCATCAATGTAGAGGGCGCGACCCGCACGCCCTATTTCTGTTCCGGCTGCCCGCACAATACCTCAACCAAGGTCCCGGAAGGATCGAAGGCACTCGCCGGCATCGGCTGTCATTTCATGGCAAGCTGGATGGATCGCGAAACGAGTTCGCTGATCCAGATGGGCGGAGAAGGCGTAAACTGGGCGGCCTCGTCGCGCTTCACCGGTAACGGCCATATCTTCCAGAATCTCGGCGAGGGAACCTGGTATCATTCCGGTTCGATGGCGATCCGCCAGGCAATCGCGGCCGGGACGAACATCACTTACAAGATCCTCTATAATGACGCCGTCGCCATGACCGGCGGACAGCCTGTGGACGGACCGGTAAGCGTTGCAGCGATCGCTCATTCGGTTCGGGCGGAAGGCGTGGAGCGGATCGCGCTGGTCTCGGATGATCCGGCCAAGTTCGACCCAAAAGACCTGCCGGTCGGCACCACCATCTATAACAGGCGCGAGATGGATGCCGTGCAGCGCGAGTTGCGCGAGGTGAAGGGTGTTTCGGTGCTCATCTACGAGCAGACTTGCGCGACGGAGAAGCGCCGGCGCCGCAAGCGCGGCACGATGGAGGACCCGAAGAAGTTCGTCGTCATAAACGAGCTCGTCTGCGAAGGCTGTGGCGATTGCTCGGTAGAATCGAATTGCCTTTCGGTCGAGCCTATCGAGACCGAATTCGGGCGTAAGCGGCGCATCAACCAATCCTCCTGCAACAAGGATTTCTCCTGCGTCAACGGCTTCTGCCCGAGCTTCGTCACCGTCGAGGGCGCGACACGGAAGAAACGCTCCGGCATGGAAGTCGATCTTGCAGCTCTCGCAGCCGAGCTACCCGATCCCGATCTACCGGAGCTCGACAAGCCCTACGATCTCCTGATCACCGGTGTCGGCGGCACCGGTGTCGTGACGGTCGGCGCATTGGTGACCATGGCTGCTCACCTGGAGGCCAAGGGGTCCTCGGTGCTCGATTTCACCGGCTTCGCGCAAAAATTCGGGCCGGTGCTTTCCTTCGTGCGGCTGGCCGCCAGCCCGCAGGAAATCAATCAGGTACGCATCGACCGCAACGCGGCAGATGCGCTGATCGGCTGCGACATCGTGGTTTCCTCCTCGCCCAAGGCTTCGGCCGCTTATCGGGAAGGGATGAGGGCTGCGCTCAATCTGGCGGAAATGCCGACCGGAGATGTCGTACGCATACGCGATGCCGGCCTTTCGGTCGAACGCAGGCTCGCGGCGATTTCGGATGCTGCCGGCAAGGGCAATGTGGCTTCCGTCGATGCCAATGCCCTTGCCGAAAAGCTGCTTGGCGATACTGTTTTTGCCAATGTGATGATGCTCGGCTTCGCCTGGCAGATGGGGCTGGTGCCGGTCTCGCTGGAAGCACTGCGGCAGGCAATCGAGCTGAACGGGGTGGCGGTGGAGGCCAATCATCGTGCCTTCCTGCTTGGCCGCGTCGCCTTCGCACACCCGGACCGCCTCGCCGGACTGCTGGGCTCGAAGCCGGAGCCGCGCCGGACGCTCGACCAGATCGTGACCCGTCGCGAAGCCTTCCTGACGGATTATCAGGACGCAGCCTATGCTGCCCGGTACAAGCGGCTGGTCGAGAAAGTCCGTATCGCGGAAGCGCCATTCGGTTCGGAGAAACTGACAGAAGCCGTCGCCCGCTCGCTCTTCAAGCTCATGGCCTACAAGGACGAGTATGAGGTCGCCCGCCTGCATATGGAAACTGGCTTCACGGAGCGCCTCAAGGAGGAGTTCGATGGCGAGTTCCGCATCGTGCACCATCTCGCACCACCCTTGCTTGCCTCCGGCCGCGATGCGAGGGGAATGCCCCTGAAACGCAGTTTCGGGCCATGGATCAGGATGCCTTTCCGAGTGCTTGCAAAGCTGAAGCGCCTGCGCGGCACGCCATTCGACCCCTTCGGCTACACTGCGGAGAGGCGGATGGAACGCGAACTGATCGGCTGGTTCGAAGAACAGGTGGAGAAGGCGTTGCCCAACCTTTCGGCGGACAGGCTGGACCTGCTGGCGGAAACCTTCCTGCTGCCGATGCAGATCCGTGGCTATGGGCCGGTGAAGGAGGAGGCTGCAAGGCGCATCCGCGCGGAATTCGACAGCCGGATGGCGGCGTTCGCCATAACTTAACGTCAGTACCCCCGGCATTGACTCCTGCCTTGCCGATGCACTAAGCGAAAAATATTGAAGATTTTTCGCCGCATTGGAGAAAAATTTGTTCGGGTTTGGCAAGGACGACAGTGCGACGGTGGTGCGCCTGCTGGCGGAGCAGGTTCGCCGTGATATCTCCTTTGGCATTCTTGCACCCGATACAAAGCTGAAAATCGAGGAGCTGCGCCAGCGTTACGGCGGCAGCGCGCATTCCCTGCGCGAGGCGCTGACGCTGCTTGCCAGCGACGGCCTTGTCGAAGCCAATGCGCAGCGCGGTTTCCGTGTGGCATCAGCGACGGCGGCCGATCTCGAGGATATCACCCGCCTGCGTGCCGAGATCGAATGCATCGGCCTGCGGTGGTCAATGGAGCATGGCGATGTTCGCTGGGAAGGCGAGGTCATGGCCGCCCTGCACACCCTTTCACGGGCTGAGGACAGATTGAGCGAGAATACCGAATCCTTGGCCCTCGAATGGGATGAGGCCAATCGCGAATTCCACGCCAAGCTGGTCGCGGTCTGCGGCTCGCCGCGACTGATTGCCATACAGAAGCGGCTGTTCGATCAGAGCCGGCGCTTCCGCCTTGCCGAATTGCGGGAAGGCCGGATCGATCTTGCTGCCGGCAGGAAGAAACATGAAGCAATCATGAGCGCCATCCTGGCGCATGACGCGGAGGGTGCCGTCCGGCACCTTTCCGACCACATTCTGGGTACGCTGAAAATTTAGGCGGCACGGAATCCGATACCCGCCGGAGAAACGCGGGAAGCAGGAAAAACCCAAGGAGCAGGGAGGACATCATGCTCAAGCTTACACGCAGGAAATTCGGAACGGTGGCGCTCGCCAGCACCGCGGCGGCAGTTGTCGGAGCGATGACGCTTTCGCCGGCAGTCGCCGCCGACAAGATCAATGTCGGCATCCTTTCGCTGGCTTCGCACTCGCCGAGCATCATCGCCGAGGAGCGGGGCTACTATGCCGAGCAGGGTCTGGAAGTGGAATTCGTCAGCTTTCAGGCAGCCCAGCCCATGGCCGTGGCGATCGCCTCGGGCGACGTCGATTTCGGCCTCACAGCCATTTCGGGTGGCCTGATCAGCCTCGCTGACAAGGGCGTCATCAAGGTGGTCGGCGGTGCGCTGCAGGAATATGACGATATCGAGGGCCAGAAGGTCATCGTATCCAAAAAGGCCCATGACGAGGGTGTGAAGACGCCGGCGGACCTCAAGGGCCGCACCTTCGGCATCACCACCACCGGTTCCTCCTTCCATTACATGGCGCACAAGATCGCTGACAAGGAAGGTTTTGACCGCGCCGAGATCAAGCTGAAGCCGCTGCAGAAGGTGCCCGCCGTGATCGCTGCCCTGAAGAGCGGCCAGATCGACGCCTGGTCCATCCAGCCCAACATCGCTGACAACCTGACCTCCGGTCCGGATGTAGTCGAGATCGGCAGCATCTCCGACTATATCCCGAATTATCAGGTCACGACCGTCTTCACTTCCACAGCCAACGCGACCGACAAGCAGGATCTGGTGAAGCGCTTCCTGGCTGCGCTCTCCAAGGGCATTGCCGACTACAATGCCGCCTTCGTCGACAAGACCATGAGCGAGGAGGACACGGCCGAACTGGTCAAGGCGATCCATAAATATCTCTACACCGACCAACCGCTGGAAAAGGCCGATCCGCAGATCCGTGCCGGCGCCATGCGTTTCAATGAGAACGCCCGCATGAATGTGGCGAGCATCGAAGACCAGCTCGAATGGTTCAAGTCGGAAGGTCTGGTGCCGGAAGGGGTGACCATGGACAAGCTCGTCGACACCAGCTTCGTCGAAACCTTCTGATCGGCCATCGGTGCTCCACCAGCCGGCGGGGCGCCGATTGCCCGCAAGGGGCTGCGAAATGGAACTCATCCTTCGCAACATCACCCATTCCTACGGCGAGACGGAGGTGCTGGAAGGCATCTCCTTCAACCTCAAGCATGGCGAGATCGTCTGCATCATCGGTCCGTCGGGGTGCGGAAAATCCACGCTGCTGCGTTTCATCGGTGGTCTGGAGCGTCCGGATTCGGGCGAGGTTCTGCTTGCCGGCGACCCGCCTTCCGGTTCGCTCAACCCGCTGACCTATATCTTCCAGGATTTCGCGCTTCTGCCCTGGCGCACGGTGGAGGGCAATGTAAGCCTGGTTCTGGAAGACCACGGCATTCGGGGAGAGCGCGCAAAGGCCATCATCGACGACGTGCTCGCCCGCACCAAGCTCAGTGATTTCCGCAAGGCGCTGCCGCGCCAGCTTTCCGGCGGCATGAAGCAGCGTGTGGCTATTGCCAGAGCGCTGAGCGTCAATCCGGCGGTTATGCTGATGGACGAGCCGCTTTCCGCC
Organism: Mesorhizobium sp. J18; assembly: GCF_007829525.1. Classification (GTDB taxonomy): domain Bacteria; phylum Pseudomonadota; class Alphaproteobacteria; order Rhizobiales; family Rhizobiaceae; genus VLJP01. The sequence goes on along the minus strand of NZ_VLJP01000002.1, from coordinate 11,932 downwards.
CTGGACAGCCAGACGCGTGAGCTTCTCATGGATGATCTGGTTGAATTGTGGACGCGCGAGCGCTTCTCCGCATGTTACGTCACCCATAATCTGGCCGAAGCTGTACGCCTCGGACACCGGATCATCGTCCTTTCGCGCCGGCCAGGACGCATCCGGGAAGTGGTCGAGATCGACATGCCGCTTTCCGAACGCCCCGACCGCATTGCCGAGTTGGACCGGCTGCAACGTCAGGTATGGCAGATAATGCGTGAAGAAGCGCGTCAGGCAGACCTGGAGATTGCCGATGTCGCATGACCTTGCTCATGGCGGCTCCCCGATACAGCGCCCGATCGATGCCGCCAATGCCCGCCCGGTGCCGTTCCGTGGTGGCGGCTTCCGCCACCGGAAGCTCGGCATCGTCTCGCCGATCGTTTTCGCCGTCATCATAGCTCTCTGGGAACTCGGTTCGCGCAGCGGGATCATCAGCGATATCGCCCTGCCGGCCCCGTCAGCGGCGCTTGCCGCGTTCATGGACCTCGTCCATACGGGCATGCTGTGGAAGCATCTCGGCGCCAGCCTTTATCGCCTTGTCCTCGGCTGGACGCTGGGAAGCCTGCTCGGGGTCGCCTTCGGACTTGCAATCGGACTTTTCTCGCTTGCCCGCGCCGGCCTGTTGCCGCTCGTCTCCGCGCTCTTTCCGATCCCCAAGATCGCGCTTCTGCCGCTCTTCATCATCTGGTTCGGCATCGGTGAAGGCTCCAAGGTGGCGACCATTCTCTTCGGCACCTTCTTTCCGACCGTGATCGCCACCTATGGCGGTGTCGACAATGTGGACCGCAATCTGATCCGCATGGGCCAGTCCTTCGGGCTTTCATGGCTTTCGATCGTGCGCAAGATCATCATTCCCGGTGCGCTGCCGGCGATCCTTTCCGGCTTCCGCATTTCGGCCTCCATCGCCATCGTGCTTCTAGTCGCCGCCGAGATGATCGGCGCCGAATTCGGCATCGGCTCCTATATTCTGATGGCAGGTTCGCTTTTCGCCCTGGATCAGCTTATCGCCGGCGTGGCCATCCTTTCCGTCATGGGCCTCATCATAAGCTGGGCCATCGGCCGGGCCGAACGCTATTTCCTGAATTGGCGCACATGAAGAGACGCATCGAAGCCGATTATGACGTGGTCGTTTGCGGAGGCGGCGCAGCCGGTATCGGAGCTGCGATCGGCGCGGCCAAAGCGGGAGCCCGCGTCTGTCTGGCCGAGAAATACGGCTTCCTCGGCGGAGCAGCGACCACATCGCAGGTGTTGGCCTATTGCGGCTTGTTCCAGCAAGGCAAAGAGCCGGTGCAGGCAGTGGGCGGCGTCGCACAGGAAGTTGTAGAGGAACTGCGAGCGCTCGGTCTTGACGGCAAGCCCTACCGGTCCGAGACAACCGGCAACTGGATCGTGCTTCTTGATCCCGAAGTCCTGAAATTCGCGTTCGACCGGCTGGTCACACGTTACGGCATCGATGTCGTGCTGCATACGCGCGTTGCGGCAGCGACCCGCACCGGCCGACGGCTCGAGGCCGTCACGCTGGCCGGCATGGACGGGCGGCGTCATGTAGTGGCGGAAGCTTTCGTCGATGCCAGCGGCGATGCAAACCTTGCCATGCTGGGCGGCGAAACCTATCGCGTCGGCGACTATGAAGGCAGGCTGCAGGCGCTGACCCTGCCCATCCGCATCGGGGGCATAGCGCCCGACCTCAGAATCGACCGCCAGCGCCTGCAGGAGGTCATCGCCCGTTATAACGAGGGCGGCGCCTATCCGATCCACCGCACAGACGGCGGCATCATCATCCGCCTGCCTGTGTCGCGCGACATGTGGTGGATGACAGTCGATCTCGACATCAAGGACCTGACGTCCGAAAGCTTCACCAGGGCCGAGATGGCCGGTCGCGCCATGGCGCATGAATATGTTGGGCTATTGAAGCGCGAAATGCCGGGCTTCGAGGATGCCTATCTCGTTGCCACCGGTCCGCAGGTCGGCATTCGCGAGACAAGACATCCGCAAGCCCGCCTGGAATTGACCGGAGCCGAAGTCGCTGCCGGACGACAGAGCAAAGAGGGCATCGCCCGTGCGGCATGGCCCGTGGAACTGCACGGCGAAGCTGGCAGGCCAATATATACCTCGATCGGTGGCGACGGCTATTTCCACGTACCCTACGATGCCATCCGTGCCGCCTCGCTAGACAATCTCTGGTATGGCGGCCGGGTGATTGGCGCCGACCCGGAGGCCTATGGGTCGATCCGCGTCATGGGCACGGCCTTCGCCACTGGCCAGGCGGCGGGCGTTGCCGCCGCCGACAGCGTCGACGGCAATCAGCGCATCGATATCGAAAGCGTCAGGTCACGTCTCGTGGAACAGGGCGCGATCCTGTAGCGCCATCACCTTCCTCCTTACTTTGATCGCCTTCGAGATGCGTTCGTGCAGCTGAAGAGCGATCACAAGGAACCAGCCATATCCTGATCCGACTTCATTTCGCCCTACCAAGGCGATATCGGATTGCTATGTGGAGTCTTTTTCTTCGCGTTTCGCTTGCCGGGGCAGCACTGCTTGCCGTTGTGGCCTGTACACGTACCTATGATGGGACGGTTGTTCCCAAATATCGGGTCAAAATGGTGCGGACGTCCGCCCTGCCAAGGATCGCGATTGCTCCGACGCCAGTAGAGCCGGCGAATGCGCAGCCGATCTATCGGTTTCCGGAACCTCCGCCGCCGCCACCGCCGCCCGCACTAGGCCCGCCGCCGAGGACTATTGCTCGAGCGCCGGCCGTGACGAAAAGAGAGGGTGCGCTCGCCTGCAGGCCGGCGGGCCGCCGAGGCGGCCGCGTGCACGTCGTCTGTCAGTGAATGATGAAACTGGTGCTGCGAGAGAGGATTGAACTCTCGACCTCTCCCTTACCAAGGGAGTGCTCTACCACTGAGCTACCGCAGCGCCGTCGGGATGCGGCGGACTTCTGCCACAAGGATCGCCGGAGCGCAAGCCGCGCAGTGACCGCTTTTGTCTTCTGTGGCAAAGTGCGCCGAACAAGCTGGAATGCTTGCGCCGGGCCGGGTGCGCGCGGCACAGATGCCAGCGGGGTCAACTGCAAAGGAGGGCTCAGATGGCGCCATCGCAAACCAAGGACAGGAGTGCAGACCAACGCAAGATGCGGCTTGCCGCCGAACTGCGTGCGAATCTGGCCCGCCGTAAGGCGCAGGCGCGTTCCCGTCGGGCCGGCGCTGCCGACGAAAGGCCGGAAGGTCTGCTGCGCGACGGCGAAACGGAACCTGGCAAAGCCGGAAAGAAGCCGGCGAACGAAGATTAGCAACAAAATCGCAACCGCTTATAGCCCATTCTGGAACGCATTTCCTTGAACCGGCCACATGCATCGTCTAGAGGGGCCGTCTGGATTGCCGCACCAAGAACCGGGCAATTCCCGGGAAAGTGATTTTTTACATGGACCGCATACGCATTTCCGGAGGGGCCAAGCTCAACGGCACGATACCGATCTCGGGGGCAAAAAACGCGGCATTGCCGCTGATGATTGCCTCCCTGCTGACGGACGACACACTGACGCTAGAGAATGTGCCGCATCTGGCCGATGTCGAGCTTCTGATCCGTATTCTGGGCAATCACGGCGTGGACTATTCAGTCAACGGCCGGCGGGAGAATCAGGAAAAAGGTTATTCGCGCACCATACATTTCACGGCCCACACCATCGTCGACACCACGGCGCCTTATGAACTCGTCTCCAAGATGCGCGCCAGTTTCTGGGTCATCGGCCCGCTGCTCGCCCGCATGCGCCAGGCGCGCGTCTCCCTGCCCGGCGGCTGCGCCATCGGCACACGGCCGGTCGACCTTTTCATCGATGGTCTGAGAGCACTCGGCGCGAATATCGACATCGAAAGCGGGTACGTGGTCGCCAAGGCTCCAAAGGGGCTCGTCGGAAACCGTTTCACCTTTCCCAAGGTTTCCGTCGGCGCCACCCATGTTCTGGTGATGGCCGCCTCGCTCGCCAAGGGCGAGACCGTGCTGGAGAATGCCGCCTGCGAGCCGGAAATCGTCAACCTGGCCGACTGCCTCAATCTGATGGGCGCCAGAATCACCGGCGCCGGCACGCCCACGATCCGGATTCAGGGCGTCGATTCGCTTTCCGGCGCACGCCATCGCGTCATTCCGGACCGTATCGAGACCGGCACCTATGCCATGGCCGTCGCCATGACCGGCGGCGATGTGCTGCTTGAGGGCGCGCGCTCCGACCTTCTCGAAACGGCCCTCGACGTCGTGCGCCGCACCGGCGCGGAGGTGACGCAGATCAATTCCGGCATTCGCGTGACGCGAAACGGCAATGGCATTGCGCCGGTCGACGTGACGACGGAGCCCTTCCCGGGGTTTCCAACCGACCTGCAAGCACAGTTCATGGGCCTGATGACCATGGCCAAGGGCAGGTCGCGCATCACGGAAACGATCTTCGAGAACCGCTTCATGCATGTTCAGGAGCTGGTGCGGCTGGGCGCAAAGATCTCCCTTTCAGGCCAGACGGCCATCGTGGAAGGCGTCCCGCAGCTCAAGGGCGCCCCTGTCATGGCGACGGACCTCAGAGCTTCAGTATCGCTCGTTATTGCCGGTCTTGCAGCAGAAGGGCAGACGGAGGTCAATCGCGTCTATCATCTCGACCGGGGATTCGAACGGCTGGAGGAGAAACTTTCCGGCTGCGGCGCGGTTATCGAGCGCGTCTCGGTCTGACCGGCTCTGGCCAGCGCTCTTTCGGTTGCGCAGCAAAGTGAGAGCGCCTAACAAGACGGGCAGGCAGATCGCGCAACCAGGGCTGGCCCGATGGATCTTCTGAAGCTTGCGGCTCTCGACGAGGAAGACCTCAAGATCATTTCCGCGCATGTGCAGGACGCCGTCATGAAAGCCGGCGACCTGGTCTTCCAGCCGCGGGAGAAACGCTTCGTAGGGGGCATGAATCGTTTCGTCTGGGAGAAGAAGCAGCAATTCTTCAATCGGTCGAACGAAAGACGGCGGAGCGTGCTGCATTTCGACCGCGTTCTTTCAGCGCAGGCGGCCGGCATCGACCGCGAAAAGCCTGACCATATCCTGTCGCTCCTGGCGCTGCGTTTCATACCCGGCGAAATGCCTGCCGGAACAATCGAACTGCTCTTTTCCGGCGGCGCGACGATCCGCCTGGACGTCGAATGCATAGAAGCGCGCCTGACCGACCTCGGCGCCGCGTGGGAAACAGCCTCGCGCCCGACGCATAAAGATTAAGGGCCAAGAAATGCCGATCAGACTTCTAGCATCAGAGGCCGGTTTCGAGGATCGCTTCGCCGCATTGTTGGCGATGAAACGTGAAGTCTCGGAGGATGTCGATGCAACGGTGCGTGACATCATCGCCCGTGTGCGCGCCGAAGGCGATGCCGCCCTCGCCGACTACTCGCTGCGTTTCGATCGCTGCGACCTCTCTCAACTGGGTTTGCAAGTGACGCGGCGTGAGATCGACGATGCCTATGCCACGGTGGACAAGAAGACGCTCGACGCGCTGAAACTCGCCCATGACCGCATAAAGGCGCATCACCAGCGGCAGAAGCCGCAAGACGACCGCTATATCGACGCCATCGGGGTCGAGCTCGGTTCGCGCTGGACCCCGCTCGGCGCGGTCGGTCTCTATGTTCCTGGCGGGACGGCGAGCTATCCGAGCTCGGTGCTGATGAATGCCGTACCGGCGCATGTTGCAGGCGTTGAACGGATTGCCATGGTGGTGCCGGCGCCGGAGGGCGTCATCAATCCGCTCGTGCTGGTGGCCGCCGATATTGCGGGTGTGACGGAAATATTCCGCGTCGGCGGTGCACAGGCCGTCGCCGCGCTTGCCTATGGTACCGAGACCATTCAACCCGTAGACAAGATCGTCGGCCCCGGCAATGCCTATGTGGCGGCCGCCAAGCGCCGGGTTTTCGGCCAGGTCGGGATAGACATGATTGCTGGTCCCTCGGAAGTGCTGGTCGTGGCCGATGCCGACAACGATCCCGGCTGGATTGCCGCCGATCTGCTTGCCCAGGCCGAGCACGACACCGCAGCGCAATCGATCCTCATAACCGACGATGAAACCTTCGCCAGGCGTGTCGAGGAGGCCGTCGAAAGGCAGTTGAAGCACCTGCCCCGGCGAGAGATTGCCGAGGCGAGTTGGCGCGATTTCGGTGCGATCATCGTCATGAAGCGGATCGTGGACGCCGTGCCTCTCGTCGACCGCATTGCGGCCGAGCATCTGGAGCTCGCCATTGAAGACGCAGAATCCTTCCTGTCACGCATTCGCAATGCCGGCGCCGTCTTTATCGGCCGCCATACGCCGGAAGTGATCGGTGACTATGTGGGGGGTTCGAACCATGTCCTGCCGACAGCCCGCTCGGCCCGTTTCTCTTCAGGCCTGTCCGTCCTGGACTTTGTCAAGCGGAGCTCGATCCTCAAGCTCGGCCCCGACCAGCTGAAGGCGCTGGCGCCCGCCGCGCTGGCTCTTGCGGAGGCGGAAGGGTTGGACGCGCACGGTCGATCGGTCGCCATAAGGCTCAATTTGTAGCGCCGCTTCATGCCCGAGGGACGTTCAGACAATGCGCGCCTCATCGATGTCGAACTCGACGAATCCATCGGCCGTTCGACACCGGATATCGAACACGAGCGCGCCGTCGCAATTTTCGATCTGGTGGAAGAGAACAGTTTCCGGCCAGTCGGCGATGAGCTGGGCGGCCCTTACAAGCTGAAGCTCTCGCTGGTCGATTCGCGGCTCGTCTTCGCCATTTCGCGCGAGGACGGAACCACGGTGGTGACGCACATTCTCTCGCTGACGCCGTTCCGCCGCATCGTGAAGGACTATTTCCTTATATGCGAGAGCTATTATCAAGCGATCCGATCGGCCACACCGAGCCAGATCGAAGCGATCGACATGGGCCGGCGGGGCCTCCACAATGAAGGCTCACAGACATTGATGGAACGGCTCAAAGGCAAGATCGAGGTCGATTTCGACACTGCCCGCAGGCTTTTCACATTGGTCTGCGTTCTTCATTGGCGGGGCTGAGGCATGAATCGCGGATTGTCGGACGAGGCTGCCCCGGATGTGCGGCCGGCACCAGCAGCGACCACTGCGCTTCCACGCTCGATCCTGTTTCTGTGCGGCATGAACGCCATACGCTCGCCCATGGCCGAGGTGCTTGCCCGGCAGCAACTGCCGAAATCCGTCTTTCTCGCTTCGGCGGGCGTGCGTGCCGGCGAACGCGATCCCTTCGTCGATGCTGTCCTGGCCGAGGTCAATCTCTCCCTGGGGGAGCACCACCCCAAGACACTCGAGGAGCTCGACGATGCCTATTTCGACCTCATCGTCACCCTGGCGCCGGAAGCACATCATGCCGCACTCGAGCTTACACGGCATATGGCAGTGGACGTGGAATACTGGCCGATGGCCGACCCGACCATGGTGACAGGCACGCGTGCGCAGATCCTTGCCGCCTATCGGGATGTGCGCGACCGGCTGGCTTCGCGGATCGCAGAGCGGTTCACATCCGCCAAGACCGGCAAAAGCGAATAAGTTTGTTCACAAAGGGGCGGCAATAGGCTAGGTTCCGCGCGGATTCCGGCCGGGGCCGGATATGTCTCTCAAACCGAAGGTATCGGATGCCGAAGGAAGAAGTCTTGGAGTTTCCAGGCGTGGTGACGGAATTGTTGCCCAACGCCATGTTCAGGGTCAAGCTCGAAAACGAACATGAAATCATCGCCCATACGGCAGGTCGCATGCGCAAGAACCGCATCCGCGTCCTGACGGGCGACAAGGTGCTGGTGGAAATGACCCCATACGACCTGACCAAGGGTCGCATCACCTATCGCTTCAAATAGCGTCACCCAGGGCGCCCGCCCTTGTTCACTCCGACAGGATACCGATGAGCGCTCCCCAGAAACTGGTGCTTGCCTCCGGCTCGCCACGGCGCATCGAGCTTCTGCAACAGGCCTGGATCGAGCCCGATCGGTTGCTGCCATCGGATGTCGACGAAACTCCCCTGAAGGCGGAGCATCCCCGCTCGCTTGCCAAGCGGCTCTCACGCAGCAAGGCGGAGAAGGCGCTTGAAAGATTGAAGGCCGAAGGGGAAGACAGTGCGGAAGCCTTTGTTCTCGCCGCCGACACGGTAGTGGCGGTCGGTCGGCGCATCCTGCCAAAGGCGGAAATGATCGAAGAAGCATCGAGTTGCCTGCGCCTGCTTTCGGGCCGGTCGCATCGCGTTTATACCGGCCTTTGCCTGGCGACACCGAAGGGAAAGCTGCGGCAGAAACTTGTCGAAAGCCGCGTGCGCTTCAAGCGCCTTTCGAGGGAGGAGATCGACGCCTATCTCGCCTCCGGCGAATGGCGTGACAAGGCCGGTGGTTACGGCATACAGGGGCTGGCCGGGACATTCGTCGTCAAGCTGGTCGGCTCTTACAGCAACATCGTGGGACTTCCGCTTTACGAAACTGTCGGCCTCCTTACGGCCGAAGGCTACAAAGTGCATCCCAACTGGCGCTCCGGTTCGCGTTAATGCATTGACCCGAAAGATTCGTGCAATTTTTGCCGGATCTGCGAGCAGACTTCGGTGCTAAAGCGCAGCCGCGCGCACAGCCAAAACTTGCCAGAGGAGCGGCTGCCCCTAAGATTCCAAGAGCTTGATCGGGTAAAGACAAAGAGGATCCACCAGGAAAGCCTGTTTCGATGCAAGAACGATGACACAGAACAACCACGAAAAGATAACGCCGTTGCGGCCTCGGCGCCCCTGCCCCGAATGCGGCAAACCCTCAGCGCGCGAGACCTATCCCTTTTGCTCCAAGCGCTGCAAGGACATCGACCTCAACCGTTGGCTSGCGGGGGTCTATGTGATTCCTGGTCCGCCTGCCGATGAGAATGGCGGAGAGAAGCCTCCGGAATAGTGCCTACCGGACAGCAAGACCCCGGCCGTACCCGTCGGTACGCCTCTCTGCCTCGGCGCTCTTTGTTTGATGAGAAACCAATTCCATCCGGACATCTTGATTCTGACCGTGTAGTCAGACCAGCGCATTGGATCAAAAGGCAGGAATCCCCTTTTGCGGCTGTCCGATACTGTTCGGGACGTGCACCCCTCCTGGAAGCCGGCGCTCCCGGCCGGCCTCCGCTTCGCCAAGTTGCTCGTCACGCACTGGCACATCAAACTTCTCGGGCCAAGGCGCCGGAGATAGGCGGCATCCCGTCTATTGAACTCGTCCCTTCTCCTTTGAGGCGGTGTGCTGACGCGGTCAGCCGGAGATCGGCAAAAAGGGCCACCTTCACAACGTGTTCAGAGACCTTGAAATCATCCCTTACAGTGCTGGACAGGCGCAATTCTCGTGCTATAACCCACGCGCTTTCCGGCGCCTGCCAACATCGCCGGCGAAGCTCGGGTGGGGCCCGCCGGCTGCATCCCTTTTCAAGGCCCAGGTAGCTCAGTTGGTAGAGCAGCGGACTGAAAATCCGCGTGTCGGTGGTTCGATTCCGCCCCTGGGCACCATCCCCTCTTCTCCCGACATTCCCTTCCACCGAAGCTGCTACGCCTTGCACCACATAACTTGCTGAATTCGCATTCTTTTCTCGGGCCGGCAGCGCATTCTGGCGTGTTCCGGCGGGCTCGGTCAAACTCGGTCAAAAAAGGCAGAGGGATGGCGTTTCAGTTGGTATCTGGCATCCTGATGGTATCGAAACCAGCCATGGGAGGTTCCGCAAATGGCTCTCTCCGACGTGAAATGCCGAAACGCCCGCCCCGCTCCCAAGCTTCGGAAGCTGTCCGATGGCGGGGGCCTTCAGCTGTGGGTGCAGCCCTCCGGATCACGGCTCTGGCGCCTCGCCTATCGGTTCGGCGGCAAGCAGAAGCTTCTGGCGCTGGGCAGCTATCCTCTCATTTCTCTCGCCGAGGCTCGTCAGGCGCGTGACGACGCCAAGCGCCTGCTCCTGGCCGGCATCGACCCCGCGGAGGAACGCAAGTTCCGCAAGGCCGGCCTGGCGAAGGACACCTTTCGTGAGATCGCGGAGGAATATGTCGGCAAGCTGAGGAAGGAGGGGCGCGCCGACGCGACGATAAGCAAGGTCAGATGGCTGCTCGACTTCGCCTATCCGGCGATCGGCGACAAATGCATCCGGGAGATCGATGCGGCGACGATCCTTGCCGCCCTTCGGAGCGTGGAGGCACGCGGCCGCTACGAATCGGCGAGGCGCCTACGCTCCACGATCGGCAGCGTCTTCCGATACGCCGTCGCGACCGCACGCGCCGATGCGGATCCGACATACGCGCTGAGGGACGCGCTCATCAGGCCAAAAGTCACGCCGCGGGCCGCGATTACCGATCCGGAGGCTCTGGGTGGCTTGCTGCGCGCGATCGACGTGTTCGACGGACTGCCGGCGACACGAGCTGGTCTGCAGCTGATGGCACTTCTATTCCCCCGGCCCGGCGAGCTGCGCATGGCCACGTGGAACGAGTTCGACTTCGAGAAATCGGTGTGGACCATCCCGGCCGCGCGCACGAAGATGCGGCGACCCCACCGGGTTCCGCTTTCGAGGCAGGCCGCCGGCGTACTGACCGAGCTCAGACAAATCTCCGGCTTCGGAACGCTGCTGTTTCCAAGCGTGCGGTCGATCAAGCGTCCGATTTCCGACAACACGCTCAACGCCGCCCTGCGTCGCATGGGCTACGGCAAGGAAGAAGTGACGGCACATGGCTTCCGGGCAACGGCATCAACCCTGCTGAACGAGTGCGGGAAGTGGCACCCGGACGCCATAGAGCGCCAACTGGCACACGTCGAGAGCAACGACGTTCGACGTGCCTATGCCCGCGCGGAGCACTGGGACGAGCGCGTCAGGATGATGCAATGGTGGGCGGATTACCTGGATGAGCTCAGGGACGAAACCGCAGACGGCGCCAGGAGAAGCGGTCCGCCCCAGCCCAAGGAAGGATCCAGGTTTTCCGATACCGATGAAGCTATCCGTCATCATCATAACAGTACGGACCGGCGATCCTCGCCATGGTCGCGACCGCCCACTGCCTCATAGGCCCGAGATAGCAACGGAGGATTGAATGTGAGCGGATCGGGCGGTGTGCCACAGTGGAAGTAGGCGATGAGTTGAACTCGACCCTTGAACATCGGCAGCCGGCGCCGTTCGGCCAGTGCCCCGGCTCTGGTGTGGACTTTTTTCCTGGAAGGCAGCGTTTGGGTCCGAACGTTTGGAAAGCGGCGTGTTGCTGATTGGCAGCCTGGGGGCCGAAACTCGCCCGTCCTTTGTTGTAACGAAGTTACCAACAGCAGCCGTTCCGTGACGACCTCGTTAACGCCCAAAGAACGCGCGGCGCCACCGACGCCGCAGATATCCAGTTGCATTCTTCTATCGGCTTGGGCACGGGATCAGCCCTGCGACGGCCTCCAGTCAGCCGATGGAATGACGTTGATCATCCAAGGGACCCCAAACCTGTCGATCAGAGAGCCGAAGCCGGGAGACCAGAAGGTCTCGCCGAATGGCATGACAGCCTTGCCGCCTTCGGAGAGTTGATCGAACCAGCGTTGGGCTTCGGCCTTGTCCTCGGTGTGCAGCGTGACGTCGAAACCATTCTTGGGTTTGTCGACGTTGGGTGCCCATCCGGTGTCCATGTCGGCGCCCATCAGTGCCTGGTCCCCCACATCGAGCCAGCAGTGCATCAGCCAGGTCTTGTACTTCTCATCCGTTATCGGCATACCGGGAGGCGCATCGCCGTAGGGCATGGCGGCGGTGATCTTTCCGCCCAGGACCTTGGCATAGTACTCGAATGCCTCGCGGCACTGGCCCTGGAAGCTCAGGCTGGTTGATCGGCCCCCACGGACGGGTCCAATTTGATTGTTAGTGCAATGATGGTCGCGGCGCCAGCGCGGGCGGCATTGCTGGTTGGGG
>NZ_VLJP01000090.1 GCF_007829525.1 Mesorhizobium sp. J18 | reverse complement strand
CGGGAGCGCCTCCAGGCCATCCGGATCGAGCCGGCGCTCCTGGCCGCGGCGCGCGACAATCTCGTCGCCACGCCGAAGGTCCGCATGCTGCTCGACGCCGGCGGCGTGGGCCTGACCATCGCCGCGGTYCGCGMCCACTACGGCCATGGCGCGCCCGAYATCCTCTGCATCGACCCGATCCGCAATCTCTTCGATGGCGGTCCGGACGGCGGCGGGGAGAACGACAACACCGCGATGCTCTTCTTCCTGCAGGAGCGGGTCGARGCSCTGCGGGACGCCGTAGCCCCGGATGCCGGCCTGATCCTCTGCCATCACACCCGCAAGATCACCAAGAAGCAGCTCGTCGAGGACCCGTTCATGGCGCTCTCGGGCGCGGGCAGCCTCCGCAGCTTCTACACCTCCGGSGTGATCATGCACCGGCCCGACGAGGACCGACCGGAGCGGATGCTGCATTTCGAGCTCCGCAACGGCCCCGGCATCGAGCCGATGATCGTCGACAAGGCGGACGGACGCTGGATCGCGATCGACCGCTCGGAGACAAGGCTCGTGCGTCGCGAGTTCGGCGAGAAGCTCGACGCTGAGCGCGCGCGCAAACACGACGTGATCCTTCAACTGCTCTTCGATGAGGCCGAGGCCGGCCGGCTCTACACCGCTCTGCAATTCGCCGAGAGCTTCGAGAACCAGGCCGGGCTCGGCGGCAAGGACACGATCCGCGAACGGATCAGCGTGCTGGCCACAAAGGGTTTCATCAAGTTCGTTCGCGATGGCGCGCCGTTCGGTCTGCCRACCTCGCGYTCGAAGTTCGGCTATCTCTGCGTCGAGGGCATGACGTTCCCGACCGGAGAAGAGACGGCAGACCCCGACACCGGCGAGATCGTGCCCGTCCGGATCCCTGTCCTTCCCAGCACCTACAAATGCCCGCAGAGCGGCGCGGCGCTGCCGGTCGAGAACCCTCTGGTCTGGGTCTATCAGACGGAGGTGACCTCGTGATGCGCCAGCTCATCCCGATTACGCGGACTTACGCAGGATCAAGTTGTGGCAAGTTGCGGCGAGCTGGGCGGCCAGCTTCCCAACTACTTTCGCTGCTCTTCGCGCCGCCGCGGTCCGCCCAGCCATCCCGCGCACATTCAAGTTGGGAAAGCTCGTCCCAACTACCTTGGCTCCCGCGCGCCCCGCTGCGCGGCCTTTCGCAGATTCAAGTTGGGAACGCGACCGACGCCATGGGTCGTCCCAACTTCGATTTCCTCAACAGTTTCAGCATGTTGATGCGCTCTCGAAGTTGTGGGGGTGAAAGCCACCCCCTTCGGGGGTGGGGGAGAACCGCGCCGAGCGGGTTCTCCCACTCCCACCCCCAGGGGCTTYRCGCGCGCARGCASCGTGCCGTCCATYCCCTCACCGACATCAGACGAGAAGGACCCACCACCATGAGCCAATGCCCGTCACCCCTCCCAAAGAGCGCGCCCCTTCCGGCCCCGGTCATCTCGACATCCGCGGGCG
>NZ_VLJP01000088.1:1115-2011 GCF_007829525.1 Mesorhizobium sp. J18 | reverse complement strand
CGAAGACGAGGGAGCGGATAGCGTCGCGGTTGAAGCGAAAGGCCAGCAGCGCCGAGGCCTGGTAGCGGGTGAGCCCGAAATCCTGCCGGTACTCCGGCGGCAGGAAGGCAAGCTGSCGGTCGGTGGGCGGCTGGTTCAACCAGCGGCGCGTCTTGTGGGCGCTCTCGTCGCTCTCATGCTCGTTGAGCCAGTCGTCCGCCGCCGCGAGGCAAACGGTGCGTTCGCCCACGGCCAGCAGAAGAGGCCGCTGCTTCTGGAGGCCCCCGATGCTGTACCAGCGGCCGTCCAGGAAGAAGACACCGCCCCAGGCATTGAAGCCGTTGGCGATGAGCGCGGCATCGTCGCCGAAGAGATCGCACCARCGGAAACTCGACCGCTTCAGGAGGTCGATCTCGGACATCACGAAGTCGCCGAGCGGCGCTGCTTCGCCGCCTTCGGGACGCTCCCAGACATGACCGCACAGCGGGCATTCGRTGGTGGCGAGCGGCACGATGGCGCCGCAGTCCGGGCAATCCTTGGTGGGCGCCTCGCCGGAGACCTCTCGACCGTCCAGGTCGACGTCCTGCTCCAGCGATCCGTGCAGCAGGGTCGAGGTGCCGAAATCGAGCACGATGCAGTCGGTCTTGATGGCGCCTGGATGTTCCTCGGGCGACACCGTGCGAAGGCCGCGACCGACCATCTGGATCATTGTCGACTTGTAGGAACTCGGCCGCAGCAGCACGACGCAGCTCGTCGGCGGGTGATCCCACCCCTCGGTCAGGACGGCGACATTGACGACGACCCGCAGCTCTCCGGCGGCGTAGGCATCGAGGATTGCCTTGCGGTCGGTATCTGCCATGTCGCCGTGGATCAGCCCGGCGGCGACACCGGCCGCGTTGAAGGCGGCGGCCACGTTG
>NZ_VLJP01000088.1:0-1009 GCF_007829525.1 Mesorhizobium sp. J18 | reverse complement strand
GTGACCGGCGACCGGTTCATGATCGCGTCGACCTCGGCCATGTCGAAATCGACGGCCGTGCGGCGCACCCTGGTGAGCTGGTCCTGGACGCCGACATCGATCACGAAGGTGCGCGGCGGCACGAGATGCCCGGACGCGATCAGCTCCCCGATCCGGATCTGATCGGCGACGTTGGAGAACACCGGACGCAGACCGCGCTTGTCGCCCCGGTTGGGCGTCGCCGTGACGCCGTAGACCCGGCAATCGGGATTGCGCTGCAGCGCAGCGTCGATGATGCGGCGATAGCTGTCGGCGGCCGCGTGGTGTGCCTCGTCGATCACCAGGAGGTCGAGCTCGGGCAGCTGATCGAGATTACCGGCGCGCGCCAGTGTCGGCACCATGGCGAAGGTGACCTGGCCAGCCCAGGACTTGTCCTTCGCGTCGACGACCGAGGTCGAGATCCGGGGATTCACCCGGCCGAACTTGCTGCGGTTCTGCGCGGTCAGCTCGTCGCGGTGGGCGAGCACGCAGGCCTTGGCGCCCGTGCTCTTCGGCGTTTCGCCGACAATGCGACCGACGACGCCTGAGAGCATGATCGTCTTGCCGGCTCCGGTCGGCGCGACGCCGAGGGTGTTTCCGTGTTCGCCGAGCGCGCGGACGCTGCGCTCGACAAACTGCTTCTGGCGGGGACGCAGCAGCATGGCCGCCTCACTGCGCCCAGGACGGGCGCGTGCCCGCCGCCGGTGCTGAAGATTGGGGCATGGAGGGCTGGGAAGGCTGAGCCTGCGGCTGCGGTGCCGCACCGGGCACGCCCATGAGGGCGGCATAATCCTTGTGATCCGGCGTCACCGCCGCGCGGATCTCGTTCTTCTCCTCGCCGTTGGTGTCGGTGCCGATGTCGATCCGCGCCACGAACTCGAGCCCGTCGAGATCGGCAAAGCCGCTGATGCGACGCGCGGCCTGGGCCTGGGCGGACGTGTCCTTGTCCGCAATGCCGCGCGCGGAGTTGAGCATGCCGCGGATCAGGCTG
>NZ_VLJP01000087.1 GCF_007829525.1 Mesorhizobium sp. J18 | reverse complement strand
GGCGGCTGCTGCCGCTAGTGAGATTTCCCTCGAAAAAATACTGCACAGCGGTGCCGCGCCCGAAATCAGAATCCGGGGTGATCTGGCCGGCGACCGTGTTCGCGCCGAGGCTGATATCGACGATCTGGGTGGTGGCGTCGGACGGATAGAGTGGCGCGTCAACGGTGTTGTCCAGAAAACAGCCAGCGGCCTGCCGCCGGCAGAGGACGGAATCTACACGACGGATGCCGAACTCTATCTCGCCGAAGGTGAAAATACGGTCCAACTCGTCGCCTATAATGAAGCGAACACGATCCAGGCACGCTCCAACGCCATGACGTTCTCGGTTGCTGCGTCCGACGTGCAGCCGTCACGCCTGTTCATCATGTCCGTTGGTGTTGACAATTATGCGCTTGATCGCCTCAAGCTCGAATACGCGGTTCGAGATGCCGAAACGGTGGCTGCGACGCTGGCTGAAGCCGGAGGCGGACTTTATACTGAGGTCCATACAGAGATCGTGCTTGATGAAGACGTTACTCGCGACGGGCTGGCGGAACGGTTCCGGTCCCTTGCGCAGCGTATCCGGCCAAACGATGTCTTCGTCTTCTTCTCGGCTGGCCACGGCAAGACGATCGACGGCCGCTTTTTCTATGCGCCCTACGATATCGACAATACGACAGTCGCGGCCGTGCGCGAACAGGGCATCGGCCATTCGACATGGCAGGAATGGTTTTCCACCATCCCGGCGCAGAAATCGCTTCTGCTGTTCGATTCCTGCGAAAGCGGGGCACTGGCAGAATCCACGACCGGACGGGAACTACGTTTTCGTGCTGCCAACGATCTGCTCGGCAATTCGACGGGACGTGCCCTTATCGCCGCGTCGAGCAGCACCGAGTTCGCGATGGAGGGGTATGAAGATCACGGCGTCTTCACCTACAGCATCCTCGATGCGATGACCTGGGCCGATATCAACGGCGACGGCGTCATCGACATCGACGAGCTTGCCAGCGCGATTGAGCAGACGGTGCCGCGCATTGCCCGCGAGGTTTTCGGCGAAACCCAGACGCCACAATATATGCGCC
Source organism: Mesorhizobium sp. J18 (assembly GCF_007829525.1). GTDB lineage: Bacteria > Pseudomonadota > Alphaproteobacteria > Rhizobiales > Rhizobiaceae > VLJP01. The sequence continues at coordinate 1,146 of NZ_VLJP01000087.1, read as the reverse complement.
CGCACCGGGGGTTCGAAATCGTCGAACAGGTGGGGCAACTATAGGGGAGCAGCGATGCGGGTTGAACGATAAGACGCGGGGTGCAGGGATGAATGGAGTGCGGCAGTGGACCTATCGCGCGGTTGGGTGGGGCCGCTATGCCTTGCTTGCACTCACCACCTTTGCTCTTCCTGCCGATGCATCGACCTTCGATGATGGTAACGATCCCATTCCACTTGTGGAGTTGCAACGCAAGGATCCTGAAACCTTGACGGAGATGGAACGCGCCATCTTACACACGGCTCGCCGCACCGGTATTATAGAATTTTGCGATGGCGGGATACGCGGTAACGCTTTCCTTATCCAGTTCAATGGGCGGGCGGCGGTCGCCACCTCGATGAGCGTGAGCGTATCACGTCTGGATGCGGCTCCATTTTGCAGCGGAAGCAAGGCGAAAATCATCCGCTATTTGCCCAATATCAGCTTCAACGATCCGGAAAACCCTGACCAGGACGAGGACTTCATCTGGAAGAAGATCGACCTGGAATATCCTCCAGCGTTTGAAGGAGAATTCGAAGGGTCTGCAAATTACTATACAATCGCGTTGTTCGCCAAGGATCTTGCTGTCTACTACATCGATGAGAATCAGTCATTCGACGATTCGCTTCAGGAAGAAGGATCGCTGATATATGTCGCGTATCCAACAAACTCACAAAGGAGCTCTGCATATATATTTTATACAGTAGATTATGATAGCAATCCGCGAAGTTTTTATCAGAAATGTAGTTTCATTCCTGGCTCCAGATTCGGGAGTGCTTCCCATCTTTGCGACACGACAAGCGAGATGATGGGATCGCTTCTTGCTGTCAGCGAGGGGCCGGGACTTGGTGTCGGGGGGATCGTATCAGTTGTCCGTCGTCAGGGTTTTTGGGACAACCGGCGGCGTGAGCTAACGGAGGCTCTGGTCCATCAGGTTTGTCACATTAGGCCGCTGCATCTCGATGAAGCAAGCGGCGCTGTTTGATGGTTTCGCGTTTGATCCTTTCCCTTTCCAGCGTGATGATATCGCCGCGCCCGAAGTAGACGTCGGCAGGGGTGAGATTGTCGAGGCTCTCGTGGTAGCGGCGGTGGTTGTAGTGATCGACGAACGCCGCGACCTGCTGCTCG
>NZ_VLJP01000086.1 GCF_007829525.1 Mesorhizobium sp. J18 | reverse complement strand
GTAGGTCGCGTCGGCACACCAGACCTGATTGGGCCGCTCGATCGCCAGATGCCGCAGCAGGTATGGATAGATGCGGTGCTGGGGATGCGGCTCGCTGGTCTTCGGAGCCTGGTAGATCGGTGACAGGCCGATCTTGCGCATCAGCCGCCGGACCCGCTTGCGGCCCACGCACCAGCCTTGACGGCGCAGGTGCCGCGCCATCTGCCTGGAGCCATACCAGGGCATTTCCATGAAGGCCTCGTCGATGATGCGCATCAGTTCGAGGTTCTCCGGGCTCTCGCCGGCAGGCTGTCGATAGAACGACGCCCGCGAGATCGAGACCAGTTCGCACTGGCGGCAGATCGAGAGCCGGTTGTGATCGGGATCAATCATCATACTCCTCCGATCCAGGCTCAGCGATCGAAGGCTTTGGCCAAAAAATCCCGCTCAACGACGAGTTGGCCGATCTTGGCGTGCAGTTTCGTCACCTCGGCCTCCCGGCCGACCTGTGCATCCGCTGCCTTGTCGTCGAACGCCTTGGCCAGGTTCTCAATGGCCTGCCGTTTCCACTGGGTGATCTGGTTGGGATGAAGCTGGTGCTTCGTCGCCAGTTCCGAAATCGTCMGCTCGCCGCGGATCGCCTCAAGCGCAACCTTGGCCTTGAACTCGGCCGAGAACCGTCTGCGTGTCTTCATGCTGGATCGTCCTTTTCATCGGAAAATCCACCTTATGCCCCTGTCTCAAAAACCGGCACCACCTCACAGCCACTTGCTCCAGAAGAGGCAGTGACTGCGGGTGAACAAAGAACCGCACCGGGCGATGAGGGCGCCGGTGCGTTATCATTGCCAAAGGCAGACGCATTGGCACCCAATCCTACGAGTTTCGCTTTTGTTCGCCGGAATCCTTTCTTGAGTCCTTTGGGTCCGGCTTAGAAGGCACGTGCACGAATCCTTATGGTTGTATGAGCCAAAGCGCAAATGAGTATTCGGTCAAAGGATTCATTGCCGCCATAGAATAGAGATTTACAATGTCGGACAAAGGGTTAGATGACATCCTCGTGGCGCCAAGAGTTGTCAACATGTCTTCTTGGGCATACGATGTCCTCATTCTTGTACAGCAGGTAGTCTCTTGAAATACAACCTAACGGTGTAATCATGCGAGTAAGTTTGTATGCCTACAGAGCGACCGGGAAGCTTGAGGATTGCGGCTCCGGCGTAAAAGCTCAGCTAGAGAGTTTACGTCGGGATCCCGCGCATCGTGGTGTAGTCGGAGAGCACGGCCGTCCGCTCGAAGAAGAAGAGGTGCCAAAAGAGGAAGCCCCGAAGATTTTGCGGTCTTCAAGGCGTGCACGACGTCCTCCCGGTATCCGAGCAACACGTGCCCAAAGGGTCTGCAGCAAGAGAAGGGTCGATCAAGCCCGGCGTTCAGCTGCTGAATCGGCAACACATCAGATCCACGCCCCGCTTCGTCATCACAGACACTCGACAATTATGGCGCCCAGACCGCTGGCGCGACGTGTTGAGACGTTGATTCATAACCCGTTACTGGTGACCGCGCGTGAGTTGGATGCGCTTGAGATATTGTTTGCCGCCGAACAGGATCGATGAAAGGACAGAATGAATGCCCAAGAAATTAGGTAAAAAGAATGACTTCTTCGATGCCGCGGTCGCTTTTTCCGGCCTTTCATCCGGTGTGGTGAGAAAGAAGAAAACTACGAGCCAACGACGTATGTTGGCCAGCGGCGTAGCTGACGTTGAGCAAGTCAACGTCATACAGTCGATATCTGTAGCGCTATATTTGCGGGTATCATCCAGCAGAAGCGTCGAATCAAATCTCTCGATCCCCGAACAAGAGAGTCGGCTGACCCAATTCTGCAAAGATCAGGGTTGGAGGATCGGGGCAATATTCCTCGAGGCTGGGAAATCGGCAAAGACAGCTGATCGGCCACAGTTCAAGCTAATGCTGCAGGAGGCAATTTCGGACGCGCGTCCCTTCCAGAAGATCCTCATTTGGTCCACCTCCAGATTCAGTCGCTCCTCAACAGACTATGCCATCGCTGAACGGCTGCTCACCCAGTATGGGATCGAGGTACTGACTATTTCCCAAACGTTCTCCAATGACGCGACGGGCTGGGTAGCAAAGGGTGTCGCTACGCTTTTCGACCAATACCATTCAGATCGGTCGGCTGAAGAGTCGATCAATGCACGGGTGCGAATGGTCAAGGAAGGTTATTGGCCAGGAGGCACGCCCCCAGATGGATATCGTCTTATCGACGCACCACAAAATCCCCGTCGAAAAGTCTGTATAATCGACGAAGAACGCAGGCCAATCATTGAACGCATTTACTCACTCTCCGTTCATGGAGACGGTAACGGCCCACCGCTCGGCATCAAAGCCATTGCGAAATGGCTTAATAGCAAAGGGTATCGTACCAGAACAGGTAGCCGCTGGAGCATTCAAGCGATTCACCGGGTTCTGACGAATTCCGCGTACTATGGTGACTACTACTGGGGGCTCGAACCGTCTCCGAATGAGCGCCGAAAGCCGCAGAAACCTGTTCTCCTGCAAATACCATCGACCATCCCCCGCTCATTGTATGAAGAGGCTCAGGTCCTCCTGGCGAAGCGGGACCCCAGAATGGGTGCCGCAAAGCAGGTGAGTAGCCCATTGCTCTTATCAGGGCTTGCGGTGTGCAAATGCGGTTCAGCGATGACGCTTGGCACAGGGACGGGGAAGCAGGGGACCACGTACCGCTATTATCGTTGCAGCGCAGCTAACCGCGGTACACAGGTATGTTCGTCGCCCCGGATTCCTGAAGCGACGTTGGATCATGCCGTTCTAGATGCTGTCCGATCCCGTGTGCTCGATTGATCAGCCCCACTTGAGTGGTCCATTTTAAAAGTTAGTGCATCGCCGGTCTTTGGTCCATCGGAAGGATGGTTTCCGGGGCTGGCGGGSGRTAGCCCAATGCGCTGTGTGGTCGTTTCGTGTTGTAGTGCTTCCTCCATTGCTCGATCAGTATTTGTGCCTCGCGGAGGCTGTAGAAGACTTCTCCATTCAGCATTTCATCGCGGAAGCGGGCGTTAAAGCTCT
>NZ_VLJP01000085.1 GCF_007829525.1 Mesorhizobium sp. J18 | reverse complement strand
AAGCCGCCGGCACCCGAGGTCTTCATCCCGGCATTCGCGCGGGCGGCCCTGCAACCCCAACCAGCAATGCCGCCCGCGCTGGCGCCGCGACCATCATTGCACTAACAATCAAATTGGACCCGTCCGTGGGGGCCGATCAGTTTTCCAGCGCGGCGGCGAGTGCATCCTCGTCAATGAGTTCGCCCCTAGCAGTGTTCACGACGAAAGCACCTCGGGGCAGCAAGGCGATACGCGCCGCGTCGATGAGCGGCGGCGCGCCGCGCTCGGCAGGGCAATGTAGGCTCAGCATATCCGCATGGGCCAGGAGCTCATCGAGGCTGCCGCACATTTCGACGCCGGCGCGGCGAGCGGCATCGCGGTCGACAAACGGGTCGTAGGCAGCGACACGCATCCCAATACAGCCTGCCACCCGGGCTACACGCCGTGCGATCCGGCCATACCCTACCAGCCCCAGGTTCATTCCGGCGAGTTGCCGCCCGTCGCCCGGCCGGTCCCAGCTTCCCGCCCGCACATCGCGGTCGAACCGCGGGATGTGCCGCACCACCGCGAACATCAGCGCGATCGTGTATTCTGCCACCGCGAGACTATTCGCGCCCGGTGTTGAGAACACCGGAATGCCACGATCTGAAGCGGCGGCTAGATCGATGTTATTTACTCCAGCGCCGTGCTTGACGATCGCCTGCAAATTCATGCCGGCACCGATTACCGCCTCCGGAAGTGCCCGCGTTCGAGAGATGATGCCGTGGGGCTCCCATTTCGCTACGACCCTCTCGAGCTCTTCATCTGGCTTCGCGTGGTAGGTCTCAACGCCGGCGCCATCGAGCAGCCTCTGTCCCGCAGGATCGAGAGTGGGCGCTGTGACGAGTATGCGTGGCGTCATGGGTGCTCCTTGTCGTGACGGTGCAGACATGACGAAGCTTGACGATGAAGTCCAATTCGTAAAATTACGAATTAGATAACCGACGGTAATCGATGTGAACGAACGAGATCTCCGCTACCTTGTGGGCATCGCCGATACGGATAATCTCCGTCTCGCGTCGGAACGCCTTTTCGTGACCCAGCCGGCGCTGACCAAGTGCATCGACCGGCTCGAGGGCGAGCTCGGCGCCAGCCTCTTCCACCGGGAGGGACGCCATCTTGGCCTAACTCCTGAAGGCCAGTTGATGGTGCGCCGTGCCCGGACGATCCTGAACGGGATCGACGAGGCCCGCCGCGAAATCCGCGATCATGTCTCAGGGGCGGTAGGACATGTACGCGTCGGGGCCGCGGCGACCATCATGGAACAGGTCATGCCCGATGTCCTGCGTCGCCTGACAGCACAATACCCCGGCATCACGCTCGAGCTTGCCATCGGCATGAATGACGTGCTTCGCCGCGCCCTTGACGCCGACCAGCTCGACATATTGGTGGGACCGACAGGCGGAGCGGCGGCATGCGACTATGAGGTGCTGCTCGACGACGTCGTGGTCGTGGTCGCCAGCGCCGACCATCCCCTCGCCCGCACGACGGTCCAGCCTGAAGACCTCGCGCCGTATCCCTGGGTCCTGCCCAACCCGACGGTCGCCAACCGACAGTGGCTCGAGACGCGACTCAATGAGCTCGGCCTGCCGCCGCCACGCGTACAGATCGAGGTCAACTCGCTGGCGCTGATGCCGCCCCTGATAGCCAGGACGCCGCTTCTGAGCTTCATGTCGTCGCGGATCGTGGGGCCGGGCAGGACGCACACTGGTCTCGCCAGCCTGTCCCTGCCGGACCTCGAGTATCGCCGTTCCTTCGGAACGTTGACCAGGCGCAACAGCTACATCTCCACCGCGGCGCGCGTCTTCCTCGAAACGCTTCGAAGCTCTCTGCGATAGGAGGAGGAACGTAGGCGGCATCTTCCTACGTTCGCTGCCATTCCTACACAGCACATCCGCAAAGCGGAAGCAGGCCAACGGCTAGCCGATCGGCAGATCAAACTCTCGCCGATGCGCATGATCTCCATTAGACCGAGAGACGCGAACGCTGCCCCGTATCTGCAATCAAACCGCCGCGCGGGTCTTGTGCCGCCATCACGGCCACCGCATCCGAACCGCTACAACGATTGATTACGGCAGTAGGACGGTTGCCGCCGTGTGTAAGAGGCTCCCGCCGAGATTGGGCCTGAGCGGAACGGCAGCTTGATCATAGTTCTAATCCGATAGCCGACCGACATCTTCCGGCCCCTGAACGGTAATGCGCGCGATGCCGTTTCTCCTCTGGCCAATCAAGGCCGAGGAGAACTCCCATGGGTCACTCTCAATATGATGATGCTAGCCGCGAGCGCGCCGCTTGGAACGCTGGAAAGAAGGTTGGAACCAGCGTCCGCTCACACAGAAGCAGATCTGGGCCGTTCGCTTCTTTCTCGATCGGGAGAGACGCGTTCGTGACCGTGCCCTGTTCGATCTCGCGATCGACAGCAAGCTTCGCGGCTGCGACCTGGTCAAGATCAGGATTCGCGATGTGGTCGCCGGACCAGAGATCAAGACACGCGCAATCGTGATTCAGCAAAAGACGGGGCGCCCTGTTCAGTTCGAGATCACCAGCGATGTGAGAGCAAGCCTGCTGGCTTGGCTCGACCGGCGCGGCGGCACGGTCGAGGACTGTGCCTTCCCAAGCCGAATCGATCACGCATACCACACGAACACAAGGCAGTATGCGCGCCTCGTCGATGAGTGGGTTACAGCAATCGGTTTTGCGTCGAGAGGAATATGGCACCCACTCGCTCCGTCGCACGCAGGCTTCAATGATCTACAAAGCGACGGGCAATATCCGCGCTATCCAGATCCTGCTCGGTCACACCAAGATTGAGAACACGGTCCGATATCTTGGTGTCGACGTGGAAGACGCTTTACTCTTGGCCGAGCGAACTGAAATCTGACGTTGAGCGGCCATCCGTTGTAGCGCAGATGGCCGCTTCGATGCGCGCGCCACGTTGCCTGTCTGTCGGCTTTGGGGTGGGGTGGAAAGCGGACTGGCAGCTGTCAGGGGCTAGTGAGATGAACAGACATTCGATTGAGCGATGCACTGCGTGGCTCAGTCTGCAATGCCAGCCCGTCTGGATAAACTTGACCGAGGCGGTGGAAATAGCCGTGACCTCGCGGAGAGCGCCGACGCTCGTTCCGCCTCGCTCGATTATTCCCGGCGGGTCAGGTCCACGCCCTTGCGATACGCGGTCACGTCGAACTCGGGGAACCGGCGCTTGAACTTCGTCGAGTCGAACAGGTTGTCCTGCTCATACCTGGAAAGCAGCTCCCTGATCTCGTGCACTTCCTTCGAGAACAAGGTGATCGGCCCCCACGGACGGGTCCAATTTGATTGTTAGTGCAATGATGGTCGCGGCGCCAGCGCGGGCGGCATTGCTGGTTGGGGTTGCAGGGCCGCCCGCGCGAATGCCGGGATGAAGACCTCGGGTGCCGGCGGCTT
>NZ_VLJP01000084.1 GCF_007829525.1 Mesorhizobium sp. J18 | reverse complement strand
CCTGCCGAAGCTTCGTGACGATCTCGTCGGGCTTGTGTCGCTTGTTTGCCATTGTGGTCCTCCTTCATGGTCAAAACCATACTTCAAGGTGGACCCGTTCAATGGGGGTGGATCAGGTAGGAGGATCCACCATGCTGCTTTCCTCCCGCCAGAAACACATCCTGACCGCCGCTCTCGGCGGCCGTCTCATCGCCGTCTGTTTCGGTTCCGGCGTCGATTCGACGGCAATGCTCGTGGCACTACACAAGGCCGGAATCCGCCCCCACGTCATCACGTTCGCCGATGTCGGCGGCGAAAAGCCCGAAACCCTCGAGCACCTCGACAGGATGAACACGGTGCTCACTGACTGGTCCTGGCCGACGATCGACGTGTGCCGGAAAGTTCCCCTCGCCTCAACCGGCTATTCGGACCTCTATGGCAACTGCCTGACGAACGAAACGCTCCCCTCTCTCGCCTTCGGCATGAAATCCTGCAGCATCAAGTGGAAGCAGAAGCCGCAGGATCAGTTTCTAAAGGGCGCGCGATCGGGACCGAACGCCGGGCCGCCTCACCCCATATGGACCCAGGCACAGGAGAGCGGGCAAAGGATCGTCAAGCTGATCGGCTACGATTGCGGACGCGCCGATATGCGCCGGTCCCGCAATCTGCCCGCCGCGGATGCGGATTTCGACTATGCCTATCCCCTCCAGCTCATCGGCTGGACACGCGAGGAATGCGTTCTCGCCATTGAACAGGTCCTCGGGCCGGACATGGTTCCGATCAAGTCGGCCTGCTTCTTCTGCCCCGCCTCGAAACAGTGGGAGTTATACTGGCTCGCCGGACACCACCCCGACCTCCTCGAGCGCGCCCTTCTCCTCGAGCGCACCGCGCTCACCGGCCGCCACAGTCGTTTCGATGAAATCGAATTCGGCGCAACCTGGGACGAGCTCGTCCACAACGCGGACCGCTTCCCCAGTTCCGCAACGACGATCGGTCTCGGGCGAAGCTTCTCCTGGTGTCAATGGGCGCGCGTCAACGAGGTAGTCGACGCGGACTTCCGGGTCAAACGCGGCGCGGCAGACCGCGCCCGCTTTCTAACCCTCGCAGACACTCTCCGCGCGGCCGACAACGCATTCGATGCGCGCCGCAGCCACGCAGCCTGATCCCACCCCCAACCTTTGAAAGGAACATACCATGCATGCACTGACATGCCTGCACCGCGGCGGCCATCTTTATGGTCCGAACGGATACGGCGAAAGGCAATTCGATCCCGTCTCGCTGCTGACCTCAGAAGAGATCGTCGAAACACGCGACCTGCCCGGCTTCGTGCACGACCGCGTGACATATGAATCCCACCATTTCTGGATCCACTTCTGCCGCTACCCCCGCCGCAAGCCGAACATCAATCCCGACGACGAGCGGTTTTCCTCAGTGCTGATCCGCGTTCACCACGGCGGCGGTTGGGAAGTCTGGCGCGGGGATAGAATGCTCGCCGCCGCTCTTCATCGCTATGGTGACGATGACATCGGCGCATTCTGGATGTGCTGGTCCCTGATCGACATCGCCACATCCGCGCGCAGTGCCGGCCGTCAGGATTCGGCGGTCGAATATCGGCAAGCCTTTGCCGACGGTCGCCTGAAAAAGCGAAAACTGCCTCGACGCAGCGAGGTCAAGATCTGGATCGAGCCGAAACGGACCACGGGAACGGCTGACCCAGGTCAACTCTAAGTCGCGCTACTTCAATCCCCTCAACCCCCAGCCCCGCCTCGAGCGGGGCCTTCTCGTTTCAGGAGGCCTTCATGCTCCGCCAATATTCTCCGCAACGGCACCGCTACGAGCGTGTCGGTGGCTACGAACGGGCCGTCGGCACCATACCCGTCGGCACCATCTTCCTCCTCGACATTGACACGGCCACGTCTCGGGCCGTCCCCTATATCGTCGAAGCGTGGTTGCCGCGGCGCATCGGCGCCGGACGACGCGTCGGTTCTCAATATCACGACACCTATGCCGCCCGGGGCGGGCATCTCGCCCAGGTTCGCAATCTGGCAACGGGAATGTCCCGATGCCTATCGGACCACCTTATTCTGCGCGCAGTGGATGACGCTTGACCGACGTTGTGATAGTCCCCATCTTAGCTAAAATGGCAATGATAGGGATTTACAACCGCTGGAGGGCGTATCATGCGCAGCTTCTCTCTCACAGATCTCAGCAACAAATCCGGCGAAGTCGTCGAGGCCGCCTACACCGGCCCCGTCGAAATCACGCGCCGGGGTAAAAGGAGGTTCGTTCTCATGTCCGCAGATCAATATGACAAACTCCGCAATGCCGGGGATCCCCGGCGCGTCTATGCTGCCGGCGAGACACCACGGCACTTGGCTGACGCCTTCGCATCCGAGCTGGAAAAGCTTGCAAGAGGCGAGGGCTATGATGACCCGGAGTGATCGGCTCAAGCCCGGCACCATCGTCACGTATCCCTATCTCTGGAAGTGGCAAGCCGACCAACACGAAACCGAAGGCCGGAAAGATCGGCCAACCTGCGTGATTGCCACACTCGTCCACCAACAGGACGAGCTCACACATCTCGTTCTCCTGGCAATTTCGAGTCAGCCGCCCCGCTCGGATCAGAGAGCGTTCGAGATTCCAGAGATCGAGTGCCGGCGAGCCGGCTTGAGCGACTGGAAGCGAGCATGGGTGACGATCAGCGAGTATAATTACGATATCGCCGAGCAATCCTATTATCTCGATCCCAACCAGCAGCCCCTCGGACGCTTCAGCAAGCCCTTCGTTCAACGGCTCGCTTCGGCGGCGCTCCCGCTCTTCAAACGTGGCGGCGCACGCGTGGATCGTACGAAATAGGGAATTTGCGGCTCCGCGAACCGGTCGATCTCTAAACCGAAGTGACCGCGTTCACGGCCGCCAGAGGAAGAGGCAGAGGGAGATCGGGCGCCAGTCTGTCCGGAGGGGAATGATTGCACCCCTCCGAAGGAGCCACCTTCATGCTGGCAATCCCCATTCATCCCAAGGAGCAATGAATATGGTCGAAGTCCGCAAAGACCAGTCCGGAGACCTGTACGCAGGACATTTCCACGCCATTGGCACCGTCCATACGAACCGCGTCAATCTCTTTTGCATGCAACCGGGCAAGGAACGCCACATCGGAACCCTGATTGGCGGTTCTCGCAGGAATGCCCAACAGTTTGATCGAGACGTGGAGGCCATCTTGCGCGGTCTGGCAATGATGGACGTGCAAGCTGGTTAAGGAGCGGCCGCAAGCCGAGTGATCGCCCGGATCATGATCCCCGATAACGACCGGAGGCAAATATGGGAAAATTACCGCCGAAATGTCCGGCGTCAGCACTGATGGGACCAAATCGGCTTAACTGAGAACGGAGGATTTCTGGTTCATCGTAGCCTTTCAAAGGAGCGAAGATGAGACAGAAATCCGGAACCGGGAAAGCGCCGGCAGAGCAGGTCATCAAAGACATCCGCCGCGCAACCCGCAAGCAATATTCGGCCGAGGAGAAGATCCGCATCGTGCTGGAGGGCTTGCGCGGCGAAGAGTCGATCGCGGCGCTGTGCCGGCGCGAGGGGATCGCGGAGAGCCTTTATT
>NZ_VLJP01000083.1 GCF_007829525.1 Mesorhizobium sp. J18 | reverse complement strand
TTGAGGGCGAGAATGTCGAATGAACTGTCTTCGCCAGGTGCAGATAAAGAACTGGACTGTTCCGGCAGTATACGCCTCAGCCCCGCGGCAAGAATGAACGCGAGTTCATCGAGGCGTTCGCCCGTCGACAGACGGACGGGCTGCAGCGGGTTCGGGCCAGATCGGGCGTCTTGCATGAGACCGTTCGCAACAGAAGATGACTGGCGAAACGGTAGTCGCAAAACGACGATACGCAAGTATATTCAACGTGTTATCGAGTTTCCGCGCAATCATTCGAAGCGCGCCGCAGGGTCGGTGTGCCGTCTCCTCCGTCCTCGCCGTTGATCCCATACGCTAAGTAGCGTATCAATCCGCTCATCCGCGAAGAGGCGTATCCGCGGCATCAGGGACAGATAAGGTAGGACAGCAATGTCGGCTCAGTCCGTGACATTCGGTCAGGCAATTGCGAAGGCCCGCAAGGCCAAGGGCCTCAGCCAGAAGGAGCTCGCAGCGCTCGTGAAGAAGGAGGAAGGCGGCGGCCCGATTTCGCCGCAGTACCTCAATGACATCGAGCATGACCGCCGGAGCCCCACGTCCGATCACCTGATCAAGCAGTTTGCAACGATCCTCGATGAGGACGAGGGTTACCTTTTCGTGCTGGCCGGAAAGATTCCTGATGACGTGCGACAAAAGGCGAAGGATCGAGATAAGATTGTGAAGAGCTTCGCGAATTTCAGAAAGAACATCACGAATTGAGGTAGTCGCCTTGGTTAGGATGGTGCCCGACAAGACTGGACGGTTCGCAGAGAGGCCACACTACTCCGCCCAAGAGCTTGACCGCGAGTGTGAGCGGATTGTCTCCGCCCTCTTGCGCGGCCGTCGTGGCTCCGTCGATTTTCCTGTACGGACGGATGATCTCGAAGTGCTGATTGAACAGCACGAATCGGAGCTCGATGCTTACGCCGATCTATCGGACTTCGGTGACGACGTTGAAGGCATGACCGAGTTCTTCCCGGAAGGAAGAACGAAGGTCTCCATCTCGGAGAAACTGGCCAACGACTCGCGGCGGGAGAATAGGCTGCGGACGACCCTCGCCCACGAGTTTGGGCATGTGTATTTCCACCGTCACCTCTGGGCGGAGAAGTTCATCGCTCGGCGTCTGTTCGATCGCAAGAGCATCGAGAACAAGGCCATCTGCAAGCGCGACAGCATCATAAGCGCGTCCCAGTACGACTGGATGGAATGGCAGGCTGGATACGTCAGCGGGGCGATCCTCATGCCCGCGACTCAGCTGCGCCGCCTTGTCTCGGATTATTGCGAGCCGCGAGGACTGCACGGCTCGATACACCAGGCCTCGGAGGATGGCTGCGCACTTATCCGTGCAGTCATGGACCGATTCGCGGTCTCAGAGGATGCCGCGCGAGTCCGCCTTTTGAAGCTGAGCCTACTGGTCTCCTCCAGCAGCCAACCCTCTCTTTTCTAGCAGAGAATCCGTCAATTCGCGGAAAAGCGTATTTTTTCGATTGACTCCGCGCGGGCGCTAAATACGCTAATTAGCGGATTAGCAACTCTGCGGATGCACCACGAAAGGAGACCAGCGTGACCGCTCTTTCCGCCTTCCTTCGCAAGACGCCCGGCGAGGCGCTGCGCGAATACTTCGACCGACCGGAAATCGGCCTCCCTACAGAATTTGACTGGCCAGCATCGGACGCCGATCTTTCCGGACCACTTCTCGCCGCCATTGAGAAGTTGTCCCGCGTTCAGCGCGACCGCATCTCGAACGACGCCGAGCGCGTCCATGCCCTGTCCGACGAGCCGGGCCAGGCTGCGATTTACAGCGTCGCGGAAGATCCCGCCTTCCTAGACGGACTTGCCAACCCGCACGCGCGGTCGCTCTGGATGTTCCTGAACGCGCAGGACCGCTTTCGCCATGCCGAGGAAGTCCGCTTCACGGAGGACCGCCGGCGCGGTCGGATGTGGGCCGGCTACATGACCGATGCCGGCTGCGTCGTGCAGCGCGACGCGCCAGCCCGCCATGCCTTCGTTTCCGCGATCAAGGAGTTCTCGGGCGCCGCCCATGCCCATGTCGACATCTTCGACCGGGTGAGGACGACCCATGAGGGCGACGAATGCGACCTCGTGCAGGTGACGATCTACCGCGAGGGACGGCCCGACGATCTGCTGCGCTTCGACGATAAGGGATCCCTCGTGCGGCAGGCTTATCGTCCCGTGTTCGAGGCCGCGGTGACCTATGAGCCCGCAACAGGTGGCATCGAGGTGATCGCCAACGACAAGGTGACGCGGAGCGAGATCGTGAAGGCGACGGTCACGCACCTCCTTGGCATCGAGTTCAGGGAGAACCGCCTGCCCCTACGGTGGTACGACCTTTCCGTGCTGCTGACGCCGTACGACTTCCCGGTCGACCCCGAGGACGGGATCGAGGGTGTCGAGGTGCGCGAGCTGCGCCTGATGCCGATCGACGACAGTGATTTCAGGGTGACGCTGGAGAAGCCCGCGCGCGCTGACGAAACGATATGGGCGAAGGCGGAAGAGAATTTCGGAGATCGCACGCCCCTGAGCGAAGGGTACGTCGTCACGCGGGCCAAGATCGCCGTGAAGCTTGCCCGGCGCCCGGGAGGTGACAGGCGGCGCACGCTGACCCTGACGATCACTTGGCCGCATGGCTGCGATCTGAAGGATCGCACCGCGGCCGAGCAGATGATCGGCGAGAAGTACCTTCGGCGCTGGGGGATCCTGGTTGATGACCTGCAGCTCTTCGAGGATTGATCTCGCCGCCCGCCGGCTGCTCTCGTCCATCGCCGGGACCCGCGACGCGCGGGTCTCGGCCATGGCCCTCGCCCACAAGCGCGGCGCCGGAAAGCAGCTGATCGAAGCGGGACTGCTCGTGCCGCGCGGCAGCACCATGGCCGTCGTCGCCGAGGACGATCTAGACGACACCCCGACGTCCGTCATCGTTCACCCGATCACGGGGCGTCATGGGCATCTCAGCAATGAGGCGTGGCAGGATGAGCACTTCACTGCCCGTCGCCGGGTCTATGCGCTGGACATGTCGGCCACAGCCCGGCGAGTGGCCGCCCGGCTCGACTGCTCGCTCGGTGATGACCCCGTGCCATCCCTTGATGGTGCGGTGATGGACTTTGGGACGGCGCGGCTGCCGAAGCGCAGGGCGCGCGCTGGGATCTGGGTCGCCCGAGGTCTGACGGCGCCGGCGGTTTTCGAGGAGTTCCGTCAACTCGTCACGCGCCGTCCCCCCGAAGGCCTGCGCGTGGTCCTTTTCCTCGATCCTCCGGATCGGCATCGCCTCAGCTTCATAAGGGGCCATGAGTTCGTCGCGCTGGCGGATGTCGTCGATCACGAGGATGGCCTCGCTGTCGCACCGGAAGTCCTGGCCGCACGCCTGCTGAAGGGGCCTTCGCACAAAGGGCCCGTCTGGGTCTCCGGCGATGGCGGCGTGCTGATCGTGCATGGCACGTGGCATGAGTTCACTGGCGGCAAACAGAAGATCGCCGTGGCCATGCTCGCCGAAGCCTGGCTGGGCGGCGACCCCGTGCTGCCCGTCGCGCGCATCCTGGAGGAAGCCGAGTGCGGGCCATCGGTGAAGCGATTGAAGGATCTCTTCGGTGGCCACCCCACCTGGCAAGAGGTGATCAGAGAGAGCGGATCCAACTGCTGGCTCGAGGTGTGACACTGAAAGCCTCTCGAAACTAGGCCGTCCTTCGGGGCGGCCTTTTTGGTTTTTGGCCACTCGGACTGCATTCCTCCCGTATCTCCTCCCTGGCTCCTCCCCGGCTCCTCCCCCGGCCTCGTCCATCGTCTCCGCAGGTTTTCGACCAAAACCGAAGGAGA
>NZ_VLJP01000082.1 GCF_007829525.1 Mesorhizobium sp. J18 | reverse complement strand
GCACCCGACAGGATTCGAACCTGTGACCTTTGGCTTCGGAGGCCAACACTCTATCCAGCTGAGCTACGGGTGCATGCTCTATTTTGCCTAGCCCGAGCGACCAGTGAAGGTCAACGGTTTAGGCCGAAATCATCATCGCTTCGCCAACAGATCAAAGCCGCAACTCAACGTCCGCTACGCTATCCGCTTTCCCGCCACCATTTCCACCAAATTGCTTACGTGGTGCTTACGTGGAAAATTTCGCGGTCTCGGTGGCTTTTTGGCTTAGCCTTTAAACTCCTGTATTCACTTCACTTTTTTCATCGCCGGCTTACGCAAACACCCTTGACAGCAGCCTTCGGAGGGCAGCGCTCTATCCAACTGAGCTACGGGTGCATGCGGCGATGATCTGCCGAAGGCGAGGGCGGTGTGCCGCCCAGGCCGGGCCTACATAAACCAAGCCTCGCCCGTCATCAACGACGAATTGGGGAGCGTGCGCTCCCGGCGGCTTGGCCGGCCGGCTATCGCATCGATCGGCCCGTGCCTCGGGGACCTTCGCCGCCGAGCCTTGTCAACCGTGCTGCGGTGGTCCCGATGCGTGCAAGTTGACGCAGCCGGGTCACCTGGAGGTGACCGGGTTCCCTTGCGGTGCCCTCTTGTGCATTGCAGCAAGGATCGCATATTCCGGCACCGGATGGTTACCGAAAGTGACTGTTTCGCTTTCATCATACGATATGGAGAAGACATTGGCCCTTAAACTCAACATCATCATCGGCAGCACCCGCCCCGGCCGGGCTGGGCCGAAAATCGCGGAATGGTTCCGGAAATTTGCGGAAGATCACGGGAAGTTCGACGTCGTGCTGGTCGATCTCAACGATTTCAAGCTGCCAGTCTATGACGAACCGAAGCATCCGCGCATCCAGGAATATGAGAAGGATCACACCAAGGCCTGGAGCGAGAGCGTTGCCTCGGCCGATGCCTATGTCTTCGTGACGCCGGAATACAATTATGTCGCGCCGTCTTCGCTGATCAACGCGCTGGATTATCTGGTCAAGGAATGGGCCTACAAGCCGGCCGGGATCGTCTCCTATGCCGGACTTTCCGGCGGATTGCGGGCAGCCCAGTCCCTGAAGCCGCTGCTCACCAGCCTGCGAATGATGCCTATTCCGGAAGGTGTCGCCGTGCCTTTCTTCAACAAGTCCATAGACGAGGAAGGCACTTTCCGGTCCAACGAGTTGATCGACCAGAGCGCCGCGGTGATGCTCGATGAGCTTCTTCGCTGGGCGGAGGCGCTGAAGGCGATGCGGGCGGCCTGATCCGGGCGACTCGGACGCAAGCGTCGCACGCCCCTTGGACGGCGGGACGACAAGCGTTATGTGAAGGCAGAAGCAAACAAGGTACGAAGAATTGCCATGCCTGTCACCAAGGAAGCCGTGATCGAAAAGCTGCGCACCGTGCGCGGCCCGGATTTCGAGGGTGACATCGTTTCGCTTGGCCTGGTCTCCGAAATCTTCATTGCCGACGGGAAAGTTTTCTTCTCGATCACCGTACCGGCCGCCCGCGCGCGGGAGCTCGAACCGTTGCGTCAGGCTGCCGAAAAGGCCGTAATGGCTATGGAAGGCGTTAGCGGGGTGATGGTGGCGCTCACGGCCGAGAAGCAGGGCGGCGGCATGGGGGCCGCTCCGCCGCCTCGTGCGCCGCAAAGCCCGACACGTCCTGCTCCGCAGCGGCCTTCGGCCCCTCCGCATGCTCCGCACCGGCCAGCAGGTCCGCAATCGGGCAAGCGGGGCGTCCCTGGCGTGGCGGCGATCATTGCAGTCGCCTCGGGCAAGGGCGGCGTCGGCAAATCCACCACGGCGGTCAATGTCGCGCTCGGGCTGAAAGCGCTCGGTCTCCGGGTCGGCATTCTCGACGCCGATATCTACGGGCCCTCCATGCCGCGCCTGCTCGGCCTGAAAGGCAAGCCGGAAAGCGTTGACGGCAAGGTGCTGAAGCCGATGGAGGCCTTCGGCGTCAAGGTCATGTCCATGGGCTTCCTCGTCGAGGAGGAGACGCCGATGATCTGGCGCGGGCCGATGGTGATGTCCGCGCTCAGCCAATTGCTGCGCGAGGTCGCCTGGGGCGAGCTCGACGTGCTGGTGGTCGACATGCCGCCCGGCACCGGCGACGCGCAATTGACCATGGCGCAGCAGGTGCCGCTGGCCGGCGCCATCATTGTGTCGACCCCGCAGGACCTGGCGCTGATCGATGCCCGCAAGGGGCTGAACATGTTCAAGCGCGTGGACGTGCCGCTGCTCGGCATCGTCGAGAATATGAGCTATTTCATCGCGCCGGACACCGGCAAGCGCTATGACATCTTCGGCCATGGCGGCGCGCGCCAGGAGGCCGAACGGCTCGGTGTGCCATTCCTTGGTGAAGTGCCGCTGACCATGGATATCCGGGAGACCTCGGACGCCGGCACTCCGGTCGTCGTTTCCAATCCGGAAGGTCCGCAGGCGAGGGTCTATCGCCAGATCGCCGAAAAGGTGCGTGCGCGGCTGTCGGAGGAGAAGGAATCCTCGGCGACGCCGTCGATCGTTTTTGAATAGTGCCGACCGGGAGGAAAAAGCATGGACGCAACCGCTGAGAAGCCCGTCATCCACGAACGCCGCGGCGGCTACGGGCTGATCACGCTCAACCGGCCGGAGCGCCTCAACGCCTTCAACGTGGACCAGCACCGGGCGTTTGCTGCCGCGCTGGATGACTGCGCGGCCGATGAAAGCTGTCGCGCCATCCTGCTGACGGGCGCGGGCCGGGGCTTCTGCGCCGGCCAGGATCTTTCCGAGCGCAAGCAGATGCATGGCGAAACGCTCGATCTCGGCGCCACGATAGAGGAATTCTACAACCCGCTGGTGCGCAAGATGCGCGCGCTGCCCAAGCCGATCGTCTGTGCCGTCAACGGCGTGGCGGCCGGGGCGGGGGCAAATATCGCGCTTGCCTGCGATATCGTGATCGCGGCGCGTTCGGCGAAATTCATCCAGGCCTTCTCGAAAATAGCGCTCATCCCCGATTCCGGCGGCACATGGTGGCTGACAAGGCATCTGGGCGAAGCGAGGGCGAAGGCGCTGGCGCTGACGGCCGAGCCGCTTTCGGCCGAACAGGCGGCCGACTGGGGCCTGATCTGGCGCGTGGTCGACGACGAGAAGCTGATAGAGGAAGCCGTTGCGCTGACCGAGAGCCTCGCGGCAGGCCCAACCCATGCCTATGGTCTGACGAAGCAGGCGATCCAGGCCGCTTCGGCCAATTCGCTTGACGCCCAGCTCGACCTCGAACGCGACCTGCAGCGCGAAGCGGGACGGTCGGACGATTATCGCGAAGGCGTTGCGGCCTTTCTGGAGAAGCGCCCGGCGAAATTTACGGGACGAGTGCGGGGCTAGCATCTGCATTCGGGCGTTGTGGGCGCGTGGCATTGCCTGAGCCGCGCAGGGCGGTGGGCGGATTGCGAATAGCGGCTTCCTCCCGCTGCTGGCACGCGTCCTCGGCCGCCGAGACCTGGGTCCCCGACACTCTCCGCGTCGCTTCGAGGTCGAGGACGACGAGGGTGGGGCGGTATCGGCAGATCGCTGACCTTCGCGACTGGCTGAAACGTCGCCGATAAGCCTCGGTACCGCACCAGTCCTTGCCCTTTCCGCTCCATCATCGTTGCCGACAAGCCTCGATTACCCCCACCCCGTCTCGCAATCCTTCGCTACGCGCCCGATTGCTTGCCGACCCTCCCCACAAGGGGGAGGGTGAACCGCGGCACATGCCTCCCCGTTGCCACGCCCCGTTGCCGGTCTGGCCATTGAGAGAATGAGGGCAGTCGGGAAGCGGGGCGCGAGGGCCGTGCCTTCCGAAT
>NZ_VLJP01000081.1 GCF_007829525.1 Mesorhizobium sp. J18 | reverse complement strand
GAGACAATCTCTTCCGGCTTCGGTCGCTTGTTGGCCATTCTCGATCCTCCGTTTCCTAATCATAACGGCGGACCACTTCACTGGGGGAGGATCATTGCCATGCAGCCAAGAATTGCGGGGCAGGCTGATCAGGGTTGTGGAAGATTGAGCGGATCGCATGCGGCGGTGGCGACTTATAATTCTCGATGATATCCGGTCGCATGGCCGTCTTCCTCAGTCTCGAGGGAATGAGCTTTATTCCGGCCATGATTATCCTGTCCGGGTCTCTCCCCGTTTACAGATTGCTCTTGGCGGCGCTTGTCTTTCATCAGATCGCTGAAGACAAGAATTCCGTAATTTTCCCAGAATTCCTCATCGAAATATTCCATTTTATCCTTGGGCCATATGAAATCGGTCCACTCGGAAAGCCTGTCATACTGGCTGTGCCAACGAAGCTTTTCCCTTTCAAAGGGAGACCAACGCGCACGCCTGTCGATATGAACCTTCCTCATCCCATGCCACTGGGAACGTATGGGATAGTGTTTGAGGAGAAATTTGTAGGGAAACTCAACAGCAGACGGGAATCTTGCTACATGTCCGCCGCTGTTCGACAAATCCACTCTGGCAGCGCCTTGAAACCAAGCTTTCGCCTGGACAAAATGTCCGGGTTGATCGCCGAACTCGAAATATCTCATATTATTTATTGAGAATGTTGCATTCTCTATATTTTCGACGGGCCTGAAGTTTATGAGATTGAAACTCACTCTGTTAGCCCCCAGGTGCGAAGCGATCATCAATCCCTGTGCGAGAGTGGTATTCGCGAATGGAGATCGTCGGATTTCATCGGCATCCGTGTGAATAATCCATCGTCCCGGATTGGACAGCGCAATTTCTTCTTTACGGATGAGAATTTTTTTCCATTCATAGTAGCGTGCCGGCCCATCCGAGGGGAAGCGCTCGCAATGGATGCGGTCGGAATGCAGCTGCTTGAGCCGTTTGATGATTTCCCAAGTGCCGTCGTTTGACCAGTTGTCAATTGCCGCAACGTCACATCCCTGGTCCAGTAGATCCAGGACCACTTCCGAGATCACATCGCTTTCATTGTAGGCGGCCAAAATGGCCAGCGGTCGGTGCGGTTGGCTGGCCAGTTCTTTGATCGCACTGGTGATCGCGGGGTCGTGGAGCGAAACTATCCAGCGCTTGCCGCCCATGTCCAGAATGCGACCGACATAGACCGGTGGCAGATTCCGGGCATGAAGGAGAGTGGTATGGTGGTCAAGAAATGCGCGTGGAAATCTCTCCCCCAGGTCCGGACCGGGGTCTGGATCGGGGACCGCCATCAACAACAAGGCGCCTCGCGCCAACGACGCGACCAGGGACCCCAACTGGCCGGCCCAGCCGCTCTTATCGCTGAAAATGCCGATAATCACTGCCTGCTCGTTCGCAAGCCCGGCAATGTCGACCTCACCTCCTGCCGGGGGAATGTGCGCTACTTCACAGTTCCGCGCGTCGCCAGCTTCCAGGATCAAAGTGCGGCCGGTAGCACGCTGAAGATAGTCAGCCAGGTCACGTAAGCAGATCTGCTGAACTCGGCGAACAGACAAGGCAGGCTATCCCTCTCGATTAAATGATACGGTCGATTACGCTGTTGCTGGCGGTTGACATGCGAGTTTCGGCCATGCGAATCGACTGTTCATGCCTTTACATATGTAGGGTCGTTCAGGTCTGATCAGCGCGCAACAACTTAACCTCAAAAACAACAAAGGGGAGGCCTCCTAAAAATAATGCCATGAATGCCCATAAAGGTTCGAGCAGTTCAAGAGACTATACGCAACGGCAACCAATCGGGCTTGCAAGCTACCAGCGGTCGTTTGGTCTTAAATTCATTCACGAATCCGACCCCCTTCCCGACACAGATCCTCGCACAAGGATCCTGGTTTCAACCCATCGTTATGGCATGCCGTCGGATCTTGCCGGAAAATCGGTCGCCGTAGTCGGCAACGGTTGTGTTCAAAACTCCGGGAAGCTGATTGACGGCTGCGACGAGGTCATCCGCATTTCCACAATGCGAAACTGGAATCGAGCTTCAGAGCACGACGGGGTTAAAACAACAATCTGGGCGGGGCATCCATGGCTGGTTGTTCGGCGAAAGGCAGACGGCGAACTGGCACCCAACCCTCGGTTCGCCGAATTGGCAAGAGCCGGAAGCCAACTCTGGGCCGCATCACCTTTCCATATCTCCGTCGATTCCTACCGGTGGCTGAAGGCCGAGGGGCATCTTGAACGCCTTTTGGTCGCGCCCCCTCCTGCCGAAATCTACGAAATCGGTTGCTCATACTTTGATGCTGAAGAACTTCGTCTTCTCTTCTCAATCGCAAGGCAAAGAAAGAATGTTATCGGGTTCAGTAATTTTGACCTCCTTCTTACGGGGACGCGAATCGTTTTGATGCTTGAGCTCTGCGGGGTTACTCGAATCAGCTTATTTGGAACAAATTTGTTTGGCTTCTCCAGAGATGGTGTTTGGTTCGGACACGACTTGATGTTCGACTACAAGGTTCTTATGAGGGTGAGGAAGCGCTTGAAAGAAAAGGGAGGAGAATTTCACTGGCCCGATGAACGATCTGTCAAGAAAAGCATGATTTTTAGTAAATTCAGGTTTTCAATATAATGAAATTCGGCGTCCTTACATTTGGATATGATGGATTTTTAAATTTTCCAAAACAATTGGAAATTGATGGTTATTATGACGTTAATCTCGGAGATAATGCGCAGTCAATTGCTGTAAGAAGAATATACAAGCAATTAGGTATAGATGATATGAATATAGTCGAAGTTAACCGGGACACTCTCCCGGAATACGCTGGTGGAAAAACACTTCTTATCATGAACGGTGTATTCTACCGGAACTCATTTCCACTGCCGGCCGGGATCATTCCTGTGTTCATCGGCTTCCATGCTCCCGAGAACGTCATCGCCGAACAGCAAGAGCTTTTGAGGAGATACCAGCCAATCGGTTGTCGTGATGAGATCACAACTGCGCGGATAAGGAAGCTTGGAATAGAGGCTTTTACGACCGGCTGCCTTACGCTCACGCTTCCAAACAGAGCCGACAAACCTGAGACGCCCAAGCTTTTAGTCGTCTATGGGAGCGGTGCCGGATATCTTCCGCCCATGGCGATTAAGAAAGCTCCAAGCAGACTTCTTAACAATGCAGAACTGATTTACCATCGTTTTCACGCCAGCAAATTTCCTTTCGATGCAGAAATGCGCCGCGAGGCGGAACTGTATGAGCAGGCTTTGTTCAAGAAATATTGCAGAGAAGCAACACTCGTTCTAACATCACTTCATCACGTCGCAACACCGTGTATGGCCTTTGGAATTCCCGTCATTATTTGCCGAATGAGGAACGATGCCCGGTTTAGCATGGTCGAAAAGCTGCTGCCCATCTATACGCCCGACAAATTCGACGAGATCGACTGGAATCCGCCGGCAGTGGATATAAGCCGGGAACGCACTGATTTGTTACGTCTTGCGAAGGACGAAATTACGACAGCGTTACAGAAGGGGTCTGCCGTCAGTCGGTAATAAGACACTTCCAGTAAGGCACCAGGCGCAGCTTCAAAGTCCTATATTGTCCTGCTTTGCAGATATCCGGTATGATCCTCCCCCAGTGAAGTGGTCCGCCGTTATGATTAGGAAACGGAGGATCGAGAATGGCCAACAAGCGACCGAAGCCGGAAGAGATTGTCTCGAAGTTGCGGCAGGTTGAGGTTCTGATGGGGCAAGGCCTGTCCCGTCTTGATGCGATCAGGCGGATCGGCGTTGTCGAACAGACTTATTACCGCTGGCGCAAGCAATATGGTGGGATGGGCGTAGATCAGTTGAAGGAACTGAAGC
>NZ_VLJP01000080.1 GCF_007829525.1 Mesorhizobium sp. J18 | reverse complement strand
AACGCCCGCTTCCGCGATGAAATGCTGAATGGAGAAGTCTTCTACAGCCTCCGCGAGGCACAAATACTGATCGAGCAATGGAGGAAGCACTACAACACGAAACGACCACACAGCGCATTGGGCTATCGCCCGCCAGCCCCGGAAACCATCCTTCCGATGGACCAAAGACCGGCGATGCACTAACTTTTAAAATGGACCACTCAAGTGGGGCTGATCAGTGCAACCTGGATGGTTGCAGGCGAGTACGCCTATCGCTTTAAGAAGATCGGGGGAGACTGGCGCGTCACAGAGCTCACATTCCGTCTCGAAGATGAGACCGGTGACAGAGGTCTCGTTGAACGGGCGGCGGCCGTCGCAACGCGAGAAGGCGAGTGAAACAGGAAAGAGGCGACGAACCTTTATCAGCTTTGCCGGAAAGCCGAGTTCACCAAAACCCCACAAGACGCCCGCTTCCGATCGTGGCGGTCCAGATGAAGAGTGAAACGGATGCCGAGATGCGGGACGCGTTCGCGCGTCCCGACATGATGTGGAAGAAAAGAGCGTTGGCGCCCGCGAGCAGAATGAGACACAGCTTCATTCCCATGAAAGGGTTTTGCACATAGGCTTGTGCACGGACCGCAAACAGAACCAGGCCGCTGGCCAATGCGAAACCAAAGCCCAAAAAAGCGATACGGACGCTGAAGCCATCTGTAGCCGGATCGTGGTGACCACGCCGAAGGATCGATATGTCCACCACCGCGATCGCCCCGAACAGCAGAGCAAAGCCCGCGATATGGGCCGCGTTGACGAGCGGATAGGCCCAGGTGGAAGTGCGTAGCGCGCGCACCCAATCCAGTTCCTGGACCATGTTCATTGTCGCAAGGACGACGTCCCACATGACGGCCTTCCTATGCGAACACGAGCTTCAGCCACGCGGTTCGCCGGAGCAACCTGCGGGAAGCGCGACTGATTGCTGGCGCACGCCGACTCCGTCGAGCACAATCAGGTTCGGGCGGGCGACGTTCGGTTCCTCGCATGAGGGGAACGCTACGGCCTGGAGCGTATCGCCGACCTGTGGCGCCCGCGGCATTCCCCAGCGGTTGAGACGCGAGATCGGCGCAAGGTCGAGCGTCCACTGCCCCGCGGGCGCGACTTCGGCTTTGGCAACGACTTCCGCGAAGCCAAGCGCGGCCAGTTCCTCCGGCACCGGCAGCGAAGAAGGATCGAACACGGTGCCCTCGATGACCTCGATTGTCACTTCGGGATGGGGGTTCGTGTAGTTCACCTCCACGAGTTTTCCGCTGAAGAGGAGCGGCGCGTCAGTGTTGTAGAAACCCCATCCATGGTGAGCCGCGGACGGGGCGGCGAGCAGCCAGACGCTGGCGAAAATGGCGCCGAATGCTGCCTTGATCAGGCGTTGAGGCATCCATGTCGATGCGTTTGAACAATTGTTTTTCATGATGACCTCCGATTGAATTCGTCTCAGGGAGGGGCGGTGCCAGGTTCCAGAGCGTTCAGGGTGTCGATAATTGTTCGCGCCAACCACACTGCTTTGAGCGAGCAAACCCTTCGAGCGATTGCGTGCGAGGAAGGGCCAGCAGCAGGCTCAACAGAGGACAGAGCGCAATAGCATCCTTGAAGAGGGCCGCCACCCAATTTGGAGCGGAAGCATCAACCCTCGTTGGGTGTCTGCCCCCCAACCTCGTCCAGCGCCCCATCGGCGAGGTAATCGGTCACAACCTTGAAGAACGAAGCGCGTCCCTCGCCTGGCTCCAGATGCACGTAGTGAGATGCACCCGGCAGCTCATGGACCGTGACATCGCCAGCCGCCGTCAGGTCGCGTGTCATGGTCTCCACATCCACGGGTCGTGACCAGAAATCCTCGTCCGAACGGAGGATTATCACGTTGGCGCGGATATTTCCGGCATCATAGAGGGGTGCGTCGTTGACAGCCTTCAGCGTGTCGGCGATGGGACCCGAGGGATGACGGAAGCTCTCCGGATCGCGCTCTGCCGCGGTCGGGTCGCCCTCCATCGCCAACTCGACGTAGCGATCGACGAATGCGTCACTGATCCCTTCGGCCTCTGTCCAGCGCCCGACGAGACTTGCCGCGTCGGAGAGGCGATAGGCTCCGAACTTGTCATAATTGAAGGTCGCTGGTTCGCCCGGCGCGGCGAAGTTCTCGGTCAGAGACCATTCGCCCTCTCCGCCGTAGACGGAGTTGTAGAAGACCAGATAATCGATCGAGCCCGGATACGCGGCCTCTGTCGCGGCGAGCCAGTGCGAGCCGGTGGCCCACCCCATCGCGCCGACCGCTTCGCTCCCGTGGCGACTCGCGATCTCATCCAGCACCGCCTTGACGTCCTCGACGGCTTCCGCAGTCGGTACAGCGGGCGCGGAACCAAAACGGTCGCCGTCCATCGCAGGCGGAAATGACGAGCGGCCATAGCCGCGCAGATCGGCAATGTAGACCGTATGCCCCGCTTCTGCGAGATCTTCGGCCAGTGACAACTGATCAACATCCACGTCGAAGGATGCGAGCCCGCCGACGCGGGCGCCATGCAGCAAGAGCACGGGTCCGCGGCGTGTCTCGACATCCTCGTCCCGCACCTGCCGCACGAAAAGGTCGATCCCTGGAGCCGAAGACACCGTCATATCCTTGCGGGTGACGTCCGCCGCCGCCGATCCGGCGAGCACGGTTGCCATGAAGGCAGCGAGTGAGGTGGATGAAAGGATTGCGGTCTTGGAGAATCGGTTCGGCATAACGTTCACTTCGAATTGAATTCCAGCTCGACCAGAGATGGACGCTTTTGCGATACCATTCCAATACTATTATCAACACGATTGATCTGGATTGGCTATCATGTATGTTCGAGCCATGTCTCGTCTCGCGCTCGATCACAAGCTCCTTCGGCAGTTCCTTGCCGTCGCCGATGCCGGTTCAGTCCGTGGCGCCGCCGCGGCGCTGAACGTGTCACAGCCACCGCTCACCCAAGCGATTAAACGCTTGGAAGACGATCTCGGTCTCGTGCTATTCGACCGATTGCCAAAGGGAATGGCGCTGACGGAGGCGGGCCGCGTTCTGGCCGAGGAGGCGCAGGATGTGCTCGCCCGACTCAACCGCGCAGAAACCAGGGTCCGGCGAGTGGTTGAGGGCAATCCAATGACGCGGATTGGCTTTGTCAGCGCCGCATTGACCGGCGCGCTGCAGCGTCTTTTGCGAGAGCTTTCTGGGCGGCCGACAGATTTGTCGGAAATGACCACGCCCGAACAAGAGGCCGCTTTGCTGGAGGGGCGGATAGATGTCGGTCTGCTGCATCCGCCGATCGCGACCCAGGACATACCCTTCCATTCGCTCGGACGCGACCCGTTCGTTGCAGCTCTGCCTATTAATCATCCGCTTGCGCGTAGCGAGCAGATTTCGTTTGCGCAAATCGCCGCCGAGCCCTTCGTCTTGTTCCCGCGCGAACAGGGTCCATCGTTGATGGGCTCCATCGAACGACTCGCGTTCGAGCACGGAAGAACATTGAATGTCGTCGCAAGCGCCCCCCGGGTTCACTCGCAGCTCGCCATAGTCGCAGGAGGGGTCGGAATCGGCCTTGTCACAGCGAGCACGTCGAAGACCTTGAATTTCGAGGGCGTCCGCTTCGTGGATATCATGGATACAAGGAGCCGCCTTTTCATGGAGCTTGCGATCGCCGGGGATGAAGCGCTGATTGCGGCTATGCGGAGTTAGGTTTCGTGAGCAACTTACTACGGCGAGGCTCAAGGCTGGCTTTTGGATGCCAGATCCGAAATGAAGATGTTGGGGCGACCGGTAAGGCTGTGACACACTGGCGTGATAAACCGATATCCGACAACAATTGCGTAAATTCTGGTGTGTGATCAGTGACGAGAACACCGGTACTCGATTGCAATTTCAACATATGTCGCAGGCCGCCACTACGTCCAGAAAGTGCTGACCGACACGTGATAATCTCGGTCCATGCCATGCTGCGGCCATCGGCAAGGTTGGCGGGGCAGGTCGGGGAAACTTCTGAGCCCCGCTCGCCGCCGGGCCTGCATTGACCATGTCCGGGGTGAGTTGGGCGTTTCCGAGCGTCGGGCCTGCCAGGTGCTGCGCCAGCATCGCTCCACGCAGCGCAAGTTGCCGCAAGGGCGAGCGGATGAAGATCGCCTGGTCGCCGACATGATCGAACTGGCCCGACAAT
>NZ_VLJP01000089.1:11701-117105 GCF_007829525.1 Mesorhizobium sp. J18 | reverse complement strand
ATCGCGCGGGCCGGCATGCTCCTGCCGGGCTTCATCACCATCGGCCGCGAAACAGGCCTGCCGCTCGCCATACGCGAGATCGGCTCCAGCGCCGGCCTCAACCTGCTTTTCGACCGCTTCCGTTATGATTACGGCGAAATCGGCTGGGGCGACGAGGCATCGCCCGTGCGCCTGAAGCCGGAGCTACGGGGCGAACCGCCTCCGCTTGGCGGTTTCCTGGATGTGGCCTCACGCAAGGGATGCGACATCGCGCCTGTCGAAATTTCCGMCCCGCAGCAGCGGCTGCGCCTGAAATCCTATGTCTGGCCGGACCAGACTGCGCGGCTGCAAAGGCTCGAAGCGGCCATCTCAATCGCCGAACAGCAACCTTTCATGCTTGAAAGAAGCGATGCCGCCGATTTCGTCGATCGCGAGCTTGCCGCGCGCGAGCGCGGCCAGGTCTTTGTGCTTTTCCATTCGATCATGTGGCAATACATGCCGGAGGCCACACGACTGCGCATCGAGGACAGCCTCGATGCGGCCGGCAATGTCGAAGGTACCGATCCCATCGCATGGCTGCGCATGGAGCCGATCGCGACGACAGATCCCTATGCAACGCTGCGGCTCACCTGCTGGCCAGGCGGCTCAACCCGTGATCTCGCCCTTTGCGACTATCACGGACGCTCGATCGAATGGCTGGCTGGATAGACTTCGGGATCATCAGCGCGTGGCGATCGCGGCGGCCGCACCTGCCATGATCGAGGCCGAAGCGCGGTTGGCGATGCGCATGGCCCGGCTGTTCTTCAGAAGCCTGCGCGTCTGCGCAGCCGCCGCGATCCAGGCGAAATCGACGATGACCAGCACGATGACCATGGCAAGCGTCAGTTCCGCCCAGCCGAGTATTGTGACCGAAGCGAGATCAATGATTGACGGCAGAAGCGCCAGATAGAACATCATGATCTTCGGATTGCCGAGCGTGACCGCGAGGCCGGTCAGGAACAGGCGGAGCGGCGAATCGGCCTTCGGCAGCTCGCTTTCCTGCGCATCCGTCGGAGCGGTCCACATCTTCCAGGCGAGATAGAGAAGATAGACGACCCCGGCATATTTGATGACAAGAAAGGCGAGGTGGAAGGTCTCGGCAACGAAAGCAAGACCGAAGACGGCACAGCCGAGCCAGATCGCCTCGCCGATCCACATGGCGGCAAGGAAGGGGAAGACCCCGCGCATGCCCTTTGCCAGAACGCGCCCCACGAGGGCGGCTATGCTCGGGCCGGGCGAGCCGGCGGCTATGAAAAGCACGCTGCCGAAAACGAGAAGCGAAGAGATATCCATTTTCCTCCTCCCTGGCAGGTTCCGCCGGCTCCCGCTCTATCTTGCCGAGAAAGCGAGCCTTATGCCCAGAAGCGCAAAGGCCGCCGCAAAGGACCGGCGAAGCCATTTCATCACGGCCGGGCTCTTCAGGACCCTGCCACGTACCAGCGCCGCGAACTGTCCGTAGATGACGAAGATCACGAAGGTCATCACCATGAAGACCAAGCCGAGCCATGCCATGGTGATGGCGGGCGACGGCGCATCGAGCGGTATGAATTGCGGCAGGAAGGCGAGAAAGAAGATCGAAAGCTTCGGATTCAGAATGTTGATCACGAAGCCTCGCCGGATGATGGCCCAATGCGAGACCCGCGAACGCTCCGGCTCCGCATTGAGCAGTCCCTTTTCGTCGAGGGCCTGGCAGGCCATCCATAAAAGATAGAGCACGCCGGCGAACTTCACCGCCTGGAACAGCACGGCGCTGGCATGCAGGAGCGCCGCCAGGCCGAGAATGGCGGCGGCGATATGCGGCAGGATTCCGAGCGTGCAGCCGAAGGCCGCCGATACCGAGGCCGGCCCGCCGCGCCCGAGAGCAATCGCAAGCGTGTAGATGACGCCGGTTCCTGGGATGAGGACAACGACGAGCGCGGTGAGAAGAAATGCCGGATCCATGAGCTTACCTACTTCTTCTGATTACCGGCGAAGGCCGCCATCAGCCCGAGCCCGATGAACAGACCGCCGCTGACATAGCGCTCGACCTTCAGATAGCTGCGGCTCTGCTTCAGCCGGTTGCCCATGCTGCCGGCGGCCAGGGCGTAGCAACCGTCCGTCACCAAACCGAGCAGGGTGAAAAGCAGGCCCAGAAACGCGATCTGCAGCGCCACATGACCGAGGCTCACCTCCACGAATTGCGGCAGGAAGGCGAGGAAAAACAGCGCTGTCTTGGGATTGAGTAGATTGACGACAAAACCATCACGGAAGAGACGCATATAGCCATGCCTGTGCACGGTGATGCCGGCAGCAGGAATTTCGCTGCGGCCGAAGATCTTTCTGAGGCCGAGCCAGATCAGATAGACGGCCCCGGCATATTTGACGATGCCGAAGGCGAGCGCGGAAGTGGCAAGCAGCGCCGACAGGCCGAGCGCTGCGGCGGCGACATGGATGAGTGTGGCCGCGTGAATGCCCAATATCGAGACAAGACCTGCGCCGCGTCCCTGCTCGACCGAACGGGCGAAGATATAGAGCACGGCAGGACCGGGCACGATCAGCAGCATCAGTGCGGCGCTTGCGAACAGCCCCAGATTGGCGGCACCGGGTATCACGATTTCCATGCGGGGTCCCCGTCATCGACGACTCTCGGCCCATCAAGCGCGCAAGCGGAACGATCTGTCAATGACGGCACGGCCGGTCATCCGATTGCACGGCCCGGTGAACGGTTTGCGACAGCGTCAGCTAAAGCTTGCGTTTCGGATTGAACGGGCTGTTCGGATTTACGTCGAGATCGACATCCTTGACACAGGTCTGCGAAGTCCTGTGGCTGTCTCCGGAACGCCAGGGACCATCTACAATCTCGGCGCCGCGAAGTTTGGAGAGGTAGAAGCATTTCCAGTCGCCGCGCACCGGTCCGTCGGAACTGCTGCCGTCGAACTGATACACCAGGGCCTTTTCGGCTCCATCCGAACGGCCGAGGATGATCGGGCAGATCGCCCGTGGATAACCACTATACATGCAGGCGATTGGCTTCCTGTCCCGCATCGCCCGCTCGACCAGCCTGTAAGTCGCGCTTGCCATATGCCGTTGCTCCTTTCGCACAGAACGGAGCCGAGTCAGTCAGGTTCCGGCCCGTCCGATCAGGCAGCGCCGCTCACCTTCTGCTTCTCGAAACGCTTGCGCTCATGCGGGTCCAGATGAAGCTTGCGCAGGCGGATGGATTTCGGCGTCACCTCGACCAGTTCGTCGTCCTGTATCCAGGCCAGAGCGCGCTCCAGCGTCATGCGGATCGGAGGCGTCAGCTTGACGGCCTCGTCCTTGCCGGCGGCGCGTATATTGGTCAGCTTCTTGCCCTTCAGGACATTGACCTCGAGATCGTTGTCACGGCTGTGAATGCCGATGATCATGCCCTGATAGACCTTCACGCCGGCATCGATGATCATCGGGCCGCGATCTTCCAGGTTGAACAGCGCATAGGCCGAAGCCTCTCCATTGTCGTTGGAGATGAGCACGCCGTTGATCCGGCCGCCGATTTCGCCCTTGTAGGGCTGATAGGAATGGAACAGCCGGTTCATTACCGCCGTGCCGCGGGTGTCGGTCAGAAGCTCGGACTGATAACCGATCAGGCCGCGCGTCGGCGCGTGGAAAACGAGGCGCTGGCGGTCGCCGCCGGAGGGACGCAATTCGACCATCTCGGCCTTGCGCTCCGACATCTTCTGCACGACCACGCCCGAATGCTCCTCGTCAACGTCGATGACCACTTCCTCGACCGGTTCGAGAAGCTGCCCACTCTCGTCCCTCTGCATGACGACGCGGGGGCGCGAAACGGCAAGTTCGAAGCCTTCGCGGCGCATGGTCTCGATGAGCACGGCGAGCTGCAATTCGCCGCGGCCGGAAACGTAAAAGGAATCCTTGTCGGCCGATTCCTCGATCCGCAGCGCCACATTGCCCTCCGCCTCCTTCAGGAGACGGTCGCGGATGACGCGGCTGGTCACCTTGTCGCCCTCGGTGCCGGCCAGCGGCGAATCGTTGACCAGGAAGGACATGGTGACGGTCGGCGGGTCGATGGGCTGGGCGGCCATCGGCTCGTTCACCGAAGGGTCGCAGAAGGTGTCGGCGACGGTGCCCTTGGAGAGGCCCGCTATGGCAACGATGTCGCCGGCCTGCGCTTCCTCGATCGGCTGGCGCTCCAATCCGCGGAAGGCGAGTATCTTGGACACGCGGCCGTTTTCGAGCAGCGTGCCGTCGTGATGCAGTACCTTGACGGCCTGGTTCGGCTTCAGCGTGCCGGAAGCGATGCGGCCGGTGATGATGCGCCCGAGGAACGGATTGGCTTCGAGGATCGTGCCGATCATGCGGAACGGGCCGGGCTCGACGGCCGGCTCCGGCACGTGCTTGAGCACCAGATCGAACAGAGGGGCGAGACCCTGATCCTTCGGACCCTCCGGATCCTCGGCGACCCAGCCGTCGCGGCCGGAACCGTAGAGGATCGGAAAATCAAGCTGCTCGTCGGTGGCGTCGAGGGCAGCAAAGAGGTCGAAGACTTCGTTGATGACCTCGTTGGCGCGGGCATCGGGACGATCGATCTTGTTGATGACCACGATGGGCCGCAGGCCGACCTTCAGCGCCTTGCCGACGACGAATTTGGTCTGCGGCATCGGCCCCTCGGCGGCATCCACCAGGACAATGGCGGAATCAACCATGGAAAGGATGCGCTCGACTTCGCCGCCGAAATCGGCATGGCCGGGCGTATCGACGATATTGATGCGCGTGTCCTTCCACTCGACCGAGGTGGCCTTGGCAAGGATGGTGATGCCCCGCTCCTTTTCGAGGTCGTTCGAATCCATGGCGCGCTCGGCCACGCGCTGGTTCTCGCGCACGGAGCCGGATTGTTTAAGGAGCGCGTCGACAAGCGTGGTCTTGCCATGATCGACATGCGCGATGATCGCGATATTGCGGAGTTTCATAAATGGTCTCTCGGGAATGATTCCGGGCGCAGCCATGCCGCGCCACACTTCGGTTGCGCGGCTCATACAGGTTTTTTCGCAGATGCGAAAGGGCAGGAAGCTGCGCGGCGTGGATCCTTATTCCCAGGTGGCCGTCGGGAAGACGCCGATCGGGATCTTCAGATAGCGCCGTCCGTTGCGCTCGGCCTCCGGCAGCCGCCCGCCATTGATGTTCACTTGCAGCGCATGGAGGATCAGCTTCGGCATCGGCAGCGTCCGGCAGGCTGATAGTCGTGGCCGGTGAAGACGCGCGTTTCGTCGGGAAGCGCAAGGATTTCCTGGATCGAGGCCCAGAGTCGCCTTGCGCTGCCTCCGGGAAAATCGGCCCGCGCCGTCCCGCTGTCGGGCATGAAAAGCGTATCATGCACGAAAGCGGCATCGCCGATCACATAGGTGATGGAGGCCAGTGTGTGGCCGGGCGAGAACAGGATGCGGCCGGGCAGCTCTCCCACCGCGAAAGTCTCGCCTTCCGCGAAGAGCTTGTCCCATTGCGAACCGTCGGCGAGGAAATCGGGCCAGTTATAGATTTCCTTCCAGAGCTCCTGGACCTCGACGATCCTGTCCCCGATCGCGGTCGGAGCGCCCGTCTTCTCCTTCAGATAGGGAGCGGCCGAAAAATGATCCGCATGGGGATGGGTGTCTAGGACCCACTCGACGGAAAGATCTTGCTCGGCGATGAAATCGAGAATCCGGTCGGCATTGCGGGTCGCGAGCGATCCGGATTTCTCGTCATAGTCGAGCACCGGATCGATGATGGCGCATTTCCGCGTCGCGGGATCGGCCACGACATACTGGATGGAAAATGTGCGCTTGTCGAAGAAGCCGGTGACCTCCGGCCTGGCCGCAACAACGCTCATGCTGTATCCCTCTCCTTCACAAGCCTCAGGACCGCGCCGCCAGCCATTTCTTCGCGCCGGCAAGGTCCTTGCCGAAACAGGCCCCGAGTTCATCCAGCTCGTCGATGGTCATCCGTCCGTCCAGAACCTCGCCGATGGCCCAAAGCGAGAGCGAGCGGGTACCGGACTTGCAGTAGGCGAGCACCGGTCCGTCCGCGCCGGCGAGAGCGTTCCGGAAGGCGCGGACCTGCTCTTCGGTGATTTGACCGGACACTACGGGAATATGAACGTAACTCAGGCCCAGCCCGGCTGCTATCCTGGCCGATTCTCCCGCGGTGAGCTGACCCGGCTCCTCGTCGTCGGGGCGGTTGTTGACGATCCCGACAATGCCCTTCGACCCGGCATCCGCGAAGTCCTCGCCCGTCAATTGCGGAGCGATCCAGAGCTTTTCATTGACCTGCTGCAATCTGCGGTTCCCGTTCCGGTGCTTGTCCCTTTCATAGGTACAATCGTAAGGGACCGCAATGCGACGGACCCGGCGGCACAATGCCGCCGGGGATCATGCAATGGTGGTATGGTCAGGCAGACTGGACGGGGTCCAGCACTACCTTGTAGAGTTCGTTGTCGTCGCGATCCATAAGCCGCACCGTCATCTGCCGCGTGGCGCTGTCGATGTCCACCAGACCGAAGAACTGGAGGCCGGCCGAGGGCGGCAGGTTCGCGCCCTGCCCCGCCGTTGGGGCTTTAACGAATTTCAGCTCCGGCCCGAAAGTCGTGTCGAGATCGTTGGGGCCGAAGGTGCCGGCATGCAGCGGTCCGGAAACGAATTCCCAGAAGGGGTTGAAATCCTGGAAGGCCGCCTTGTCCGGATTGTAGTAATGGGCGGCGGTATAATGCACGTCCGCAGTGAGCCAGACCGTGTTCTCGATGCCGGCATTCTTGATGTAGCGCAGAAGATCCGCCAGTTCGAGCTCGCGGCCCTTGGCCGGGCCGTTGTCGCCATTGGCGATCGCCTCGGCGCCGGTCTTGTTGGCGCCGTCGTCCCAGACAATGACGCCGATCGGCATATCGGACGCGATGACCTTCCAGGTGGCTTTCGACATGGCCAGTTCGCGCTTCAGCCAGCGAACCTGCTCGGCACCCAAGATGCGCGCAGCATCCGTCAACTCGGTTTCCATGGAAGGGCCATTGGGCCCGCGATAGGACCGCAGATCGAGAAAGAATACTTCGAGCAAGGGGCCATAAGCGATCTTGCGGTAGACGCGACTTGGCTCCTCCGGCGTGTAGCGGATCGGAGTCATCTCATGGAAGGCGCGAGTGGCGCGCGCCTGCAGGAGCGCGATGGACTTTTCCGAATAGCGGTCGTCAAGCTCCTTTGAAGAGGACCAATTATTGGTCACTTCGTGGTCGTCCCACTGCATGAAGGTTGGGCAGACCGCATTCAGGGCGCGGACATGCTCGTCCATCAGATTGTATTTCCATTGGCCGCGATATTCCGCCAGCGTCTCGGCAACCTTGCGCTTCTCGTCGATCACGACCTTGTTGACCCATTTGGTGCCATCGGAAAGCTCGACCTCTTCTTCAATGGGACCGTCGGCATAGATGGTGTCGCCCGAATGCAGAAAGAAATCGGGTTCATGCTTCATCATGGTCGCGTAGGTGAGCATGCCGGTCTCGTCGATCCCCCAGCCCTGACCGGCAGTGTCCCCCGACCATGCGAAGCGAATGTTGCGATTGGACATCGGTGCTGTGCGGAACCGGCCAGTAGTGGGCTCGGACAGGGCATTGACGTCATTAAGGTCCATAGCCGTCATGCGGTAGAAGATGTCCTGGTCCGGGGTAAGCCCGGTCAGCAGACGCTTCACGGCGAAATCGCTCTCCGACAGCGCATCGAGCGGCGGCAGCTTGATCGGATTGGCGAAACTCTCCGTCGTGGAGACCTCGAACATGACGCGAGCAGGGCGATCCGTGCGGGTCCAGATCATGCCGGAAGTGGCGTCCACGTCGCCCGACTGCACGCCATGACTGAAGACGGGACGCGAAGCCGCGCGGGAAATGTAGGGACGCGCAAGACCGGATGCGCCGACCAGGGTCATGGCGCCGGCCGAAGCCAGGAATCCGCGGCGGGTACTCACTGCTAGTTTTCTCATGACAGTCTCCCTCGGTTGAAGAGGGCGGCACTGTCGGAGAAATTTGTTTCAGCCGCTTATCGGCTTTGTGACACTTGCTTGAACCTTTGCCGGGACATTGTTTCCGTCCACAGAAACCTAAACCAGTCCGCGCTTCTCCATCATCGCTTCGGGCGACGGCATGCGTCCGCTGAAGGCGGTATAAAGCTTTTCCGGATCGGCCGAACCGCCGGCTGCGTAGACATACCGATGCAGCTTTGCAGCAAGTTCGGGATCGAAGGGATTTCCGGTTTCCTCGAAGGCCTTGAAGGCGTCCGCGTCCAGCACTTCCGACCACATATAGGAATAGTAGCCGGCTGAATATCCATCTCCCGAGAATACGTGCAGGAAATGCGGCGTCCGGTGCCGCATGGCGATTGCCGACGGCATCTGCAGCCTTTCGAGCGTTTCAGCCTCGAAGCGGAGCGGGTCCGACGGCGCTTCCGATTGTGAATGATAGGCCATGTCGACAAGAGCCGAGGCGGTGAATTCGACGGTGGTAAAACCGGCGTCGAAGGTCCGGGCGGCCAGCATCTTCTCCAGCAGATCGGCCGGCATCGGCTCGCCCGTGCGGTGATGCACGGCATATTTCTTCAGGATTTCCGGCACGGTCAGCCAGTGCTCATAAAGCTGCGACGGCAATTCTACGAAATCGCGCGACACGGAAGTGCCTGAGACCGACGGCCAGGTGACATCGGTCAGCATGCCGTGCAGCGCATGGCCGAATTCGTGGAAGAGCGTCCTCGCTTCGTCCATGGAGAGCAGCGCCGGCTGTCCCTTCGGCGGCTTTGCGAAATTCATGATGTTGTAGACGATCGGTTTCGACCCGCCGCCCAGCTTGTAGCCGGACTGCAGCGAGCTCATCCAGGCGCCGGACCGCTTCGAGGGGCGGTTAAAATAGTCGGCAAGGAAAACCGCACGCTCGCTGCCATCCCCATCTCTGACTTCGAACACCCGGACGTCGGGATGCCAGGCCGCGACTCCTGCCTTCTCCTCGAAGGTGAGTCCGAAAAGCCTGCCGGCAACGTCGAAGCAGGCGGCTATGACCTTCTCCAGTTGGAGATATGGCTTCAACTCCGCCTCATCGAAGGCGAAGCGTTCGGCGCGCAGGCGTTCGGCATAGTAGCGCCAGTCCCAGGGCGCGATCGGCTGGTTCTGGCCGTCGATGGCGGCCAACCTCTGCAATTCGCGATCATCCTCAGCCACCTTCTCCCGCGCCTTGTCCCAGACCGGCTCGAGCAATTCCATGACCGCATCCGGCGTCTTGGCCATGGTATCGTCCAGCTTGAAGGCGGCGAAGTTCGGATAGCCGAGAAGCTTCGCCTTTTCGGCACGCAGTTCCAGCGTTCTCTTGACGATCTCGCCATTGTCGCTGGCGCCGCCATTCTCGCCGCGCTTGACAAATGCGTTGAACGCAATTTCGCGCAGGTCGCGGCGGTGCGACAGGGCCAGGAACGGCTCGATGATGGACCGGGACAGGGTGATGGCATATTTGCCGGATTTCCCGCGCGATTCCGCCGCCTCGGCCATGGCGCTCACCAGGAAATCCGGCAGGCCGGCAAGATCGTCGCCTTCATCGAGAAAATGGACCCAATCCCGCTCGTCGGCGAGGACATTCTGCCCAAACCGAGCACCAAGCGTCGCGAGTTCTTCGTTGATCGCGGCCAGCCGCTGCTTCTTCTCAGGATCGAGCCTGGCGCCGGCGCGCACAAAACGCTTCCATGTCTTTTCGAGTACCCGACCCGTCTCTCCGTCCAGACCGAGATCGTCTCTTTTGCCATAGAGCGCATCTATGCGGGCGAAGAGCGTCTCGTTCATGTGTATCGCCGAAAAATGCCGCGCCATCTTCGGCGCGATCTCGCGCTCGAGCGCCTGTATGGCATCATTCGTATGCGCCCCGGCCTTGCACCAGAAGATGGCTGAAACGCGCGACGGCGCATCGCCCGAAAGCTCCAGTGCCGCCAGCGTGTTCTCCACCGTGGGCGCTTCCGGATTGCCGGCGATGCTGGCGATCTCCTTGTTGTGTGAGGCGAATGCCGCGTCGAATGCGGCTGCGAAATCCTCGTCCTTTATTCTATCGAAATCCGGCAGTCCGAGAGGACCGTTCCAATGTGTCAGAGGATTGGAATCACGTGTTTCGGACGAAGATGTCTGCAGCATTGAGGTGCCTCGGAGATCCTGGAGCGCGGCGGGATGCCGGACCGGCCAGACCGATGTAGGCCGCCTCAGCCTTTCCCGCAACCGCAGTTTCGGCGGCATCTTGACTCTGCGGCATCGCAATACTACGTCGTGCTGATAATAAGGTTTACTTACAATATGCACAGACACATCGACCCGGATTCCTTTGGTTTCCTCGTCGGCGATCTCTCGCGCATGGTTCGCGCCGAGGTGGACCGCCGCATAGCGGAAGCCGGCATCGGCCTTACCGCCGGCGAAGCGCGGACGCTTGCCCACGCCGGCCGCGCCGGCACGGTACGGCAGAATGTCCTTGCCGAGCGCATGGGCCTTGAGGCCATGACCGTCAGCGCCTATCTCGACCGTCTCGAGGCGCGCGGCCTCGTTTCGCGCCTTCCGGACCCTTCAGATCGGCGGGCCAAATTGGTGGCGCTGACGACGGAAGCGGACGAAGTGCTTGCCGTCACATCACGGATTTCAGCCGAAGTGCGCAAGCAGGCGGCCGCAGGCCTGAACCGTGCGGAATGGGAAAAGCTTCTTCATATGATGAAGCTGGTCCGCTCCAATCTGAGCGCCGGCCGCGAGATCGCCGCTTCCGAGAAGGGAGCGGTCGCATGAATATCCGGCCTGAAAGCAACGAGCCTCAAGCCGAAGCAGTCGCCGCAGAGCCCTTGATGAGCGAGCGGCGCGTCAGCCTGATCGGCGCGCTGATCGTCGCTATCGGCCCGATTTCGCTTGCGCTCTTCACGCCGGCAATGCCGGAAATCGTCCGCGCCTTCGGGACCACCGAAAGCGCCGTCAAGATGACATTGTCACTGTATTTCGCCGGCTTTGCTTCGGCGCAGCTCTTTTGCGGTCCCCTGTCGGACGGCTTCGGCCGCAAACCCGTCATCTTCTCCTTCATGACTATCTATCTGGCGGCAAGCCTGCTGGCCCTGTTCGCACCCTCCATAGAAGTACTGATCGCCGCCCGCTTCCTGCAGGGAGTGGGTGCATCCGTCGGCGTTGGCATGTCGCGGGCCATCGTGCGCGACCTCTTCACCCACGAACGCTCCGCGCGCAT
This sequence comes from Mesorhizobium sp. J18, assembly GCF_007829525.1. Lineage (GTDB taxonomy): Bacteria > Pseudomonadota > Alphaproteobacteria > Rhizobiales > Rhizobiaceae > VLJP01. Next base: position 105,860 of record NZ_VLJP01000089.1, on the reverse strand, counting down.
CATGAACCTAATCGGCATCATCCTTGCCGTCGGTCCGGCGGTGGCGCCGACCCTGGGCGGTCTGACCATGGAAATCGCCGGCTGGCATGCGATCTTCGGCCTGATGCTGCTGGCAGGCATAGTCGTGATCCTCGTCGTTCATTTCGCCCTCCGTGAAACCGTGACACGCGATCTCAGGCGCATCCGCCCGTCCGCGCTCATCCGCTCCTACGGGTCCCTGCTGTCCAGCGGCTATTTCATGATGTCGAGCCTTGTCATCGCCGGCACGACGGGAGCGATTTATACGCTGGCCACCGTCCTTCCCTTCATATTGATGGAAAGAGTCGGCCTCTCGCCGTCGCAGTTCGGTTTCGGCATGCTTATGCAGACCGGCTTCTTTTTTCTCGGCTCGGTCACCGTGCGCATGCTGCTGAGACGTTACGGCGCCTATCGGCTGGTTCCGCTCGGCCTCGTCTTTGTCGGCTTCGGCAGCATGCTGGTCGCCACACTGCCTCATCTGCTTCCGCTATCCTTCCTGTCGGTGATGGGTCCGATCGCGGTCTATGCCTTCGGTATTGCCTTCGTCATGCCGGCCATGATGACTGCATCAATGGCGCCGTTTCCCCGCATCGCCGGGTCTGCCTCATCAATGTCGAGCTTCCTGCAAATGGGAGCCGGACTCGTGGGCGGAACCATATGCGCCGCCCTCGGAGATCCGGTCTTCGCCATGTCAACGGTGATTCCCGCCATGGGCGTCACGGCCATCGTCGCTTGGCTGATCTGGAGACGGCTTCCCGAACCGGCTCTTGCGACGGCGATCCAGCCGACCCCGGCTGCTCCTTCCTGAGCAGCAGCCTTCAGTCGGAGTCCGGCCGTTCGAAGTCGCCGGTCTGGCGGTTCATCACCCATAATTCACCGGTGGAAATGTCGAACCACGCACCGTGCAGGGTGAGCCTGCCCTTTTCCTCCAGGATTCTGACGCAGGGAAATGTGCGCAGATTGGCGATCTGGAAGCGGATCGAGATGCGTTCGAGCGCCGTCTGGCGTTCCGCCGCGGTCATCATGGTGCTGCCGGCGACGGTTTCGGCGGCGGGCGCGACGAGCCCCATCCATTTGCCTATGAAATCACCCGGTGAAAGCGGTTCGGCTGCGGGGTTCAGCACCGCATTGATACCGCCGCAGCGACCATGCCCCATGACGACGATATGCTTCACCTTCAGGCTCTGCACGGCAAATTCGAGCGCCGCGGACGTGCCGTGGAATTGCTCGTCCGGCTGGTAGGGCGGCACGATATTGGCGACATTGCGCACCACGAAAAGCTCGCCCGGACCGGCGTCGAATACGGTTTCCGGCGCCGCTCTCGAATCGCAGCAGGCGATCACCATGGTTTCCGGCGACTGGCCTTCCCTGGCGAGCGAGCGGTACCGGCCGCTCTCCGCCGCATAGCGGCCCTGCATGAAATTGCGATAACCGGCGAGAAGACGTTCGGGCAGATGGCTCATGCCTTGCGCTTAACTCCAATTGCAGCGGGGAGCAACTTCTTCGATGTCATGTCCAGATGGATCATGTCCAGATGGCATAGACGGCGCTGCGCGACGGATCGAGAAGACGCTCGACTGGCGCTCGTCGAGATGAAGCCGCACGAGGTTTTCAGGCCCTCGGCCTCCCTTGCCGGTGCGCTCCGGCAGGCCGATCGGCATGTCTACGGCCAGCACGGCATCCTCAGGCAGACATTCGACCAGTTCTGGGAATTGTCGAATACAGCCACTTGCGGCCCGCAGCCACGCCGGACCATGACGGCGACCCAGCCGGCCTTGCAGCCGTCGGCGCCCGCAATCGCCACCGGAGCGGCAAGTTCGCTCATGCAGTCAGGTTCCGCCCCGGATGGGCGAGCCGTTTGAGATGCACCAGCGCCATGGGATTGGACAGGCCGGCCGCATCGGTTTCGAGCATAAGTTCGTCAGCGCCTCGCTTGGCCGCGCGGGCGAGGATCTCGAAGACGGCAGCCGTCGTCGATTGCAGGGCTTCCGCCATGTCGGAACCGCCCAGCCGGCGCGCCAGGAAAAGGGCCCCCGTGAGGTCCCCCAGGCCGTTGGGCGGATTTTCGATCGTCCGGTGCTCGGCGAGAAGGACCTCGCTTTCCGTCACGAGCAGATTGCCGGTGCCGCCCGCATGCGCGACGGGAGCAGACGTCACGATCACGGTTGCCGGACCGGCTGCGAGCGCCGCTTCGGTCACTTGCCCGATATCCGCAACGGCTCTTCCGGTGAGCCATTCCAGCTCGTAGCGGTTGGGCGTGGCGATGTCGGCGATGGGAATCAGACGATCGCGGATCGCAATCGCCGTTGCCTCGGGAATGTAGAGGCCGCCGGTGTCGCCCATCACCGGGTCGCAAAGATAGAGCGCATGCGGGTTGCGGGCTTTCACCTTGCCGACAAGAGAGGCGACAGCGTCCACCTGACCGGCGTGGCCCAAATAGCCGGATAGCACTGCGGCGACCTCGCCGATCCAGGGAGCGTTTTCGAGGTCCCTGAGGAAATCGGCAAACTGTCCGCTCTCGGGAACGATCCGGGTGGCGCGCCCATGACCGGGATGCCAGGGCAAGATCACGGTGGGCACCGCCCAGACCGGGAAGCCGAGGGTCTCGAGCGCGAATACCGCGGCGCGATTGCCTACCGATCCACGCGCGACATGGCTCGAGACGACGATGACTGCCTTCGATGCGTTCCGATCCATCTGCATGCTGCTGCTATCGCATCAGGAAGCCGACGAGCCAGACGATGAGGATCATGGCGGCAATCAGGGCCAATCCGCGGCCGATGCGCATCCCCCACACCTCGATGCGATCGGCCTGATCGGCATCCTCCGCCGAGAAATGCCGGCGCGCCCGGTCGGCCGAGCGGGCGGCAAAGGAGGACCCGATATCGCCTTCGCCGGCCACATCCTCGAGGATGCGCCTCGCTTCCGCACGCCGCCGATCGTCATCTTCCTTCATCCGTCAGCCCCGATTCCCGGATCGTCGTGCATCCGCGAACAACTCGGATAATTGTTTGCTTGCTTACCGAATACTACTATTCTCCCGCGCGGTCGAATATTCGCGAGGGATTTCCATGCAAAGCCTTTGTCGCGCCCCGGCACGCCATTCCCGCGCGCCGGCTGCCTTGCTGTTTCTCCTCCTTGTCCTGCCGTTTCTTTCCGGCTGCGGCTTCAACACCATACCTACCCAGGAGGAACAGGCGAAGGCCGCCTGGAGCGAGGTCCTGAACCAGTATCAGCGCCGCGCCGACCTGATCCCGAACCTGGTGGAGACCGTGAAAGGATACGCCCAACAGGAGCGCGAGGTGCTGCAATCCGTCGTTGAAGCCCGCGCAAAGGCGACCCAGGTGCAGGTTTCGGTCGACTCGCTAGCCGATCCGGAGAAATTCCGTGCTTTCCAGGAAAGCCAGGCCGAATTGTCGGGGGCCCTGGGTCGTCTGCTGGCGGTGGTGGAAAACTATCCGGATCTGAAGTCGAGCCAGAACTTCCTGGCGCTGCAAGCGCAGCTCGAGGGCACGGAAAACCGCATCGCGGTGGCACGGCGCGACTATATCGAGGCCGTACGGGTCTATAACACCTCGCTGAGAACCTTCCCGACCATGTTGTGGGCGAAATTCTGGTTCACCGATGCGAAGCCTTTCGAGACCTTCACCATTCCTGCCGAGAAGATGGACACGCCAAAAGTCGACTTCGGCTAACCCCATCGAGCCGTACGCTCTATGCCGCACAACCGCATGAAGGCGCTTGGCAGCCGCGCCGGAGGCATCCTCCTCCTGCTTTGCCTGCATATGCTGGTCCTGCTGGCGGCGCACTCCATTGCCGCCGAACTGCCCGCCCTGACCGGCAGGGTGGTCGATAATGCCGGCATCATCGACACCGAAACCGAGCGCGCCCTGACAGCAAAGCTCGAAGCTTTCGAAACCAGGTCGTCGGATCAGATCGTCATTGCCACCATCGACAGCCTGGAGGGCGAGGCGATCGAATCCTATGCCAACCGCCTCTTCCGCGCCTGGGGGTTGGGGCAGGCTGGCGAGGACAATGGCATTCTGCTCCTGGTGACCGTGGCGGATCGCCGGATGCGCATCGAGGTGGGCTACGGCCTGGAAGGCACTTTGACCGATCTGCATTCGAAGCTGATCATTGAAAACACCATGGTGCCGGCCTTTCGCGCCGGCGATTTTGCGGGCGGCATCAGCGAAGCGGTCGACGATATCATCATGGTCCTCGAAGGAAATGCGGCCGAACTCGAGGCCCGTGCCAAGCGCAACCAGGAAAGCGAGAGCGCCCTGCCGCTGCCGGTAATCCTGTTCCTGATCCTGTGGGGCACCTTCTTCTTCGGAGGCATGGCAATGAGCCTGCTTGCTCCCATCTTCGGCCGGAAGATCGGGCCCGGACGCTACGAATGGCTTGGCATGACCATCGTCGTTGGCGGATCAGGCCGGCCGCGCCGTCGAAACTCCGGCTGGTCGCGTCATGGCGGCTTTTCCGGTGGGGGCGGCTTTTCCCGCGGCGGCGGTTTCTCGGGCGGAGGAGGTTCGTCCGGCGGCGGCGGAGCTTCGGGAAGCTGGTGATGGGCGAGATATCCGAAAACATTCTTTCCCCCGACGAGCATGCCCGCATCACGGCCGCCATCCGGGACGCTGAAAGTCGCACCTCTGGCGAAATCTTCTGCGCGCTTGCCGGCACAAGCGACAGCTACTTCTTTCCGGCGGCCTTCATCGCCACGAGCGCCATATTGCTGCTCAGCGCCATCGTCGCGGCTGTCTTCCACTATTGGTGGATCGACATAAGGCCGATTGTTTTCGTCGCCGCGCAGCTCGCCGCGCTGGCGACTGCCGTCCTCGTGATCGCGACATTCCCTCGCCTGCGCGTCAGGCTGGTGCCAAGGCGTATCCGCTATCGCCGCGCCCACGGCAATGCCCTGCGCCAGTTTCTCGCCCACAACATCCATGTCACCGAATCGCGCACCGGCGTCCTGATCTTCGTATCTCTCGCGGAACGCTATGCCGAAGTGGTTGCCGACGCCGGCATCAACAGCCTGGTTGATCAATCGACGTGGAACGATACGGTGGCGGCGCTTATCCGCCACGCCGCGGCGGCGAGGCTAGCCGACGGCTTTGTCGAGGCAATCGGCAGGGTGGGGACCGTCCTTGCCGAGCATTTTCCTCCCGGCGCCGAAAACCCCAACGAGCTCGACGACCATCTGGCAGAGATCTGAACTCCGATCCCGCGCGACTTGTCGGTGGATCACATCTGTTTCACTTGCGCTCGCTGGCCCGCCACGTCTATGGTTAAGGAGCCATGAAGACGCTCTCGATCGACATACGCCAGGCCGAACCGCAAGATGCAGATGCCATCGCCTATGTCCATGATCGTGCTTGGCGCGGTGCCTATGCCGGAATGATCCCCCACAGGGCACTCAATGCCATGATCGGGCGCAGAGGGCCGAAATGGTGGGCCCATGCCATACGCCGTTCGGCGACCGTGCTCGTGCTGGAGATCAGCGGCGAGATTGTGGGCTATGCTACGCTCGGCCGCAATCGTGCGCGACAGCTTCCCCAGCAGGGCGAGATTTACGAGCTTTATCTGAGCCCGGAATATCAGGGCATCGGCCTCGGCCGCCGCCTTTTCGCCGCCGCAAGGGAAATGCTCGCCGGGCATGGCTTCAAGGGGCTCATTGTGTGGGCGCTGGAAGAGAATGCCGGCGCGCTTTCCTTCTATGCCGGAGCCGGTGGCCGCGACATTGCGGAAGGCGTCGAGGTTTTCGATCAGAAGGCGCTGCGCAAGATCGCTTTCGCCTGGGATTAGGCGCCCGAAATCTTCTGCAAAGCTTTTTTACCGGCGCTGCCCCAGCGAGCCAAAAGGTCGCCTTGTGCGGCGCACAATTGTCGGTTATCGGGAGCCGAACCAAACAAGGAACGGATTGTTGATGCGTATCGACGCTATTTCCATTGGCACGAACCCGCCCGAAGACGTCAATGTGATCATCGAAGTACCCTATGGCGGGCAGCCCATCAAATACGAGATGGACAAGCAGGCCGGCACGCTGATCGTCGACCGGTTTCTCTATACACCAATGACCTATCCCGGTAATTACGGCTTCGTCCCGCACACGCTGTCGGACGACGGCGACCCCATCGACGTGTTGGTGTGCAATACCCGCCAGCTTATCCCCGGCTGCGTCATCAATGTGCGGCCGATCGGGGTGCTCATCATGGAAGACAATTCCGGCCAGGATGAAAAGGTCATCGCGGTACCCTCACCGCATCTGACGCGCCGCTACGAGATGGTGAACAATTACACCGACCTGCCCGAAATCACGCTGCAGCAGATCCAGCATTTCTTCGAGCACTACAAGGATCTCGAGCCGGGAAAATGGGTCAAGATCGGCGACTGGATGGATGCCGCGGCGGCACGCAAGATGATTTCGGATGCGATAGACCGCGCCGGGAAACAGGCAGCCTGAGGTCTATTCGCTCTCGACGCGGTTGAAGGAGGGGACGGGAACCTCCCCGCTGTCCAAGACGGGCTGGTCGGCGCCGCAGACGAAATCCACCGTCTGCCCGTCGGCGATCCTGCGCGCTTTTTCATTGGCATCCGTGTTTCCTGTAGCCACGACATAGCCAATGGCGCAGCCGTCCCGCTCTGCCATGCCCGCAACCTTCTCCACGACGAGCACCTCGGTCTCCTTTTGCGGATCGTCGGCATCGGAAACGAGCCAGCGATGGATTGTCGCGAGCGGCAGACGAGCCACCCCGTCCGCAAGAATGCGCCACTCTATGCGGGTGCCGGCATGATTGAACGCATCGAAGCTCTCCCATACCAATGCGCCGTCGCCGGCGGGCGGAAAACCGTAGAAGATCGATTCCCGCACGTCATTATATTGCAGAACAATAGGATAGCCGCGCCAGCCGGTGCAGCTCATCGTCCGCCAGTCTCCCTCGCCTTCGGGTGCTGCTTCGAGGACGGCACAATCGCGCTCGGTGTCGAGCTCGGTATATTCGCTGGTGATATCCGCGGCCACGGCCGCGGCCGGCAGAAAGGCAAGCAAGGCAAGAGCAGTGCGCATGAATGATCTCCTCCCGATCAGAAGAGGATAGCGGCTTTTTGTCTTCCGGCCTATCGGCTTGGCAGTGAGCCGAATCACCGTGATGCTAAGTCAGCCATCATGCGAAGGAGCTGCTCGGGATCTCCCTGGACAAAGACCGTCTTGAGGCGTGACGTATGGCCTGAAACGACCGACAGGCTGCTGGCAGGCACGCCGATCCTGTCGGCAAGAAGACTTGTCAGCGCCTTATTGGCCTTGCCATCTTCGGGAATGGCACGCACCCGCGCCTTCAGATGCAGCCGACCGTCGCCGGTTTCGCCAACGCCGTCCAACGCATCCTTCGAGGATTTTGGCGTCAGGCGAATGAAGACGGCGACGCCGTCTCCCTCGACACGCAGATAGGCAGGCGGCTTTGCCTTCAAAGGATCGCAGGCGCCACGGTGGTGATCAGGAACTGCCGGATGAAGAAGATGATGAGAAGCAGGATGATGGGCGAGATGTCGATGCCGCCAAGATCGGGAAGGAGGTTGCGGATCGGTCTCAACGCTGGCTCGGTTATGCGGAACAGCGCGTTTCCGATCATTCCTACGAACTGATTGCGCGGATTGACGACATTGAAGGCATAGAGCCAGGAAAAGATCGCCGAGAGGATGATGATCCACCAGAAGATGTCGAGCGCAAGGACGATGGTCTGGATAAGCGCTAGCATGCCGTTCTCCAAATAGGTTTCGCGACATGTAGCCACTGGCGGCGCGGCATGCAACTCGCGGCTTGACAGTCCGCGGACCCGAGACCTAAATGCGGCCCGATCCGGCGAAACGGGGCTGTAGCTCAGTTGGGAGAGCGCATCGTTCGCAATGATGAGGTCAGGGGTTCGATTCCCCTCAGCTCCACCAAGTCGCCGCCTTCCATATGATCTCGTCCCGCGCTTCCCTGCTTCGACCTGGCCGACCGACTGCATGACGACCAGCCGGGCAACGGATTTCACAGGGATTTGAACCCTTCGTGGAGAGAAACAGCATCCCATGAAGTTGTATCGGCCGGACGGCGCGCCCATCTGACGCCCGGGCGGCAATCAGCCTTTGGGACAGAGTTCACATACTGTTGCAGTGCAATAGAGGCTTGGCAGTCTTATTGTGCGCTGCAATATTAACCGACCGGATGGAATTTAGCCCGATACTTTCCTGATTTTCACGGATTTCTCATGCGCCCGATATCTGCATCGATCAAATTTGCCTTCGCAATAGCCCTTCTGGCCATCGCCTCCGCCTGCAGCGAAGCCGACAGCGCCGCCGAAGCACCGGCCCAGATGCCCCCGCCGGCCGTCAGCGTCGTAGAGCTGAAGGCGGAACGCATACCCATCCTCAACGAGCTTCCCGGGCGCGTCGCTCCCACGCGCATCGCCGAGGTGCGACCGCGCATTTCCGGCATCGTAGTGGAGCGCGTCTTCGAGCAAGGCAGCCTCGTCGAAGAGGGCGATGTGCTCTATCGCATCGATCCGCAGCCCTTCCGCGTCCAGGTGGAGAGCGCCGAGGCCACCCTCGAGCGGGCCAAGGCTTCGCAGCTCCAGGCGCGGCAGCTTGCCGAACGGCAGGAGAAGCTGAGCGACCGCAACATTGTCAGCCAGCAGCAGAGGGACGACGCCATCGCTGCGCTCGCCCAGGCAAATGCCGATGTGGCCATTGCCGAAGCCGGTCTCGCCGCCGCGCGGCTCGATCTCGACTACGCGAATGTAAAGGCGCCGATCTCCGGCAGAATCGGCCGCGCATTGATTACCGAAGGAGCGCTGGTCAATCCCAACAATGCCGAGAGCCTGGCGACCATCCAGCAGCTCGACCCGATCTATGTCGACTTCACCCAGCCGGTGAATGAAATGCTGCGCCTGAAAAAGGCGCTGGAATCGGGAAAGCTTGCGCAGGCCGGCGAAGGTGCCGCGCGCGTACGTCTGAAATATGACGACGGCAGCGAATATGAACATGCGGGCAAGCTGCTCTTCCAGGAAGCTGCCGTTGACGCCACGACAGGCCAGGTGACCTTGCGGGCTGAGTTCCCCAATCCTGACGGCGATCTCCTGCCGGGCATGTATATGCGTGTCCTGATCGAGCAGGGCGTGCAGCAGCAGGCCATTGCCGTGCCCAAGCAGGCCATCCAGCGTGACGCCACCGGACAGGCGCAGGTCTATACGGTCAATGGAGAGGGCATTGCCGAGATGACCGTGGTAACCGTTGGCAGAGCGATAGGCGACCGTTGGCTGATCGAAAACGGCCTGGAGCCTGGACAGAAGATCGTCGTCGAAGGTTTCCAGAAGATCCGGCCGGGAGCACAGGTGATCGCGGAAGAATGGAAGCCCCAGAACCGGCAGCTTTCATCGGCTGGCACCAACGAGCCTGAAAACCGGAAGCTCGCAAAGGCCGAAACCGTAAGATAAGAGGCGCCCCGATGGCCCAGTTCTTCATTGGCCGCCCCGTTTTTGCGTGGGTGGTCGCCATCTTCATCGTTCTTGCGGGCCTGCTCGCCATCCCGCAATTGCCCGTGTCGCAATATCCGAATGTCGCGCCGCCGCAGATCTCGATCTCCACCAACTATCCGGGCGCCGCACCCGAGGATATCTATCGCAGCGTCACGCGGCCCATCGAGGACGAACTGAACAGCGTCGAAAACCTGCTCTATTTCGAATCAACCTCGGATACTTCGGGACGGGTTTCGATCACCGCGACCTTCGAGCCGGGCACGGATTCGAGCCAGGCTGCAATCGACGTGCAGAACGCAATCCGCCGCGTCGAGGCACGSCTGCCGCAGGTGGTGGCCCAGCAGGGCCTGCAGATCGAGGATTCAAGCAGCAGCTTCCTCATGGTCGTTGCCCTCATCTCGACCGACGGCAGAATGGGCGTGGTCGAGCTCGGCGATTACATCAACCGCAATATTGCCGGGGAGATCCGGCGCATCAACGGCGTCGGGCGGGCGCAGATCTTCGCCAGCCAGCGGGCCATGCGCGTCTGGGTCGATCCCGACAAGATGGTCGGGTTCAATCTGACAACCGCCGACATCACTGCCGCCATCGGCTCGCAGAACGCACAGGTGGCGGCGGGCCGCATCGGCGCGCAGCCCAACCCGATAACGCAGCAGATTTCAGCGACGGTGCTCGTCAAGGGGCAATTGACGACGCCCGAAGAATTCGGAGCGATCGTGCTTCGCGCCAACCCGGATGGCTCCTCGGTTCGCTTGCGTGACGTGGCGCGCGTGGAACTTGGTGCGGAAAGCTACAACTTCTCCACCCGCATCAATGGCCAGCCCGGCGCGGCCATCGGCGTCCAGCTTGCCTCCTCCGGCAACGCCATGGCGACATCGCAGGCCGTGCGGGACAAGGTGGCGGAACTTGCCCGGTACTTCCCCGAAGGGGTGGAATATGTCATCCCCTATGACACCTCTCCTTTCGTGGCGGTCTCCATCGAGAAGGTGATCCATACGCTGCTTGAGGCGATGGTGCTCGTCTTTCTTGTCATGTTCCTGTTCCTGCAGAGCTTCCGCTACACGGTCATACCGACTCTGGTCGTGCCGGTGGCGCTGCTCGGGACCTGCGCGGTTATGCTGGCGACGGGCTTTTCCATCAATGTGCTCACCATGTTCGCCATGGTCCTCGCCATCGGCATTCTCGTCGATGACGCGATCGTGGTGGTGGAGAATGTCGAGCGCATCATGGCCGAGGAAGGCCTGCCGCCGGCCGAGGCGACACGCAAGGCCATGAAGCAGATCAGCGGCGCCATCATCGGCATCACCTTGGTGCTGACGGCGGTGTTCGTGCCGATGGCCTTCTTCCCGGGTGCGGTCGGCGTCATTTACCAGCAGTTCTCGCTGACGATGGTCGTTTCGATCCTCTTTTCGGGCATGCTTGCGCTTTCGCTGACACCGGCCCTGTGCGCAACCTTCCTGAAGCCGGTCAGGCAAGGGCACCACGAGAAAAAGGGCTTTTTCGGCTGGTTCAACCGGAATTTTGACAAGACCACCCGTAGCTATTCGTCCGGCGTGAACTGGATCCTGAAGCGCACCGGCCGCTGGATGGTTATCTATCTTGCCTTGCTGGTCGGCCTCGGCTGGGCATTTCTCCAGTTGCCGACATCGTTCCTTCCAAACGAGGACCAAGGCTTCATCATCGTCGACATGCAGACGCCGTCCGAAGCCAGCAGCAACCGTACCCTGGAGGTCATCAAGCAGGCCGAGGCCTTCTTTTCCAGTGAAGAGGCCGTCGACCAGACGGTCATGATCCGAGGTTTCAGCTTCGCGGGAGCGGGCGACAATGCCGGTCTGGCCTTCATAACCCTCGATGACTGGGACGAACGCGATGCCGAAAATTCGGCCGAGGCTATCGCCCAGCGTGCCAATGGAGCGCTTTCGCAGATCAGGGATGCGATTGCCTTCGCGCTTTCGCCGCCGCCGATCCAGGGCCTCGGCACGACCAATGGCTTCACCTTCCGGCTCCAGGACCGCGCGGCTCTTGGCCAGGCCGCGATGAAGGAAGCCGGCGCACAAAGCCCGGTACTCACCGGCCTGCGCGTCGNCCTTCGCGCTTTCGCCGCCGCCGATCCAGGGCCTCGGCACGACCAATGGCTTCACCTTCCGGCTCCAGGACCGCGCGGCTCTTGGCCAGGCCGCGCTGCTCGCGGCCGCCGCACAAAGCCCGGTACTCACCGGCCTGCGCGTCGAAGGCATGCCGGAAGCGGCGCAGCTCAATCTGCTGATCGACCGCGAAAAGGCGAACACGTTCGGAGTCACTTTCGCCGAGATCAATTCCACGATCTCGGCCAATCTCGGCTCCAGCTACATCAACGACTTCCCCAATGCTGGCCGCATGCAGCGCGTCACCGTGCAGGCGGATCAGGGCCACAGAATGCAGGCGGAGGATCTGCTGAGCCTCAATGTGCGCAACAGCAATGGCGGCATGGTGCCGCTGTCGGCCCTGGCGAGCGTCGAATGGACGAAGGGTTCGGCGCAGGTCGTCGGCTATAACGGCTACCCGTCGCTGCGCATAAGCGGCAACGCGGCACCCGGCTATTCATCCGGCGCAGCCATCCAGGAAATGCAGCGGCTGGCCTCGGAACTCGCCGACGGCTTCGGTTATGAATGGACCGGCCAATCCCTGCAGGAGATCCAGTCCGGCTCTCAGGCGCCTTTCCTGATAGGCCTGACCGTCATCTTCGTGTTCCTGCTCCTGGCAGCACTTTATGAAAGCTGGTCCATTCCCCTTGCGGTCATGCTGGTGGTCCCTCTCGGCGTTATCGGCGCGGTGCTTGCCGTCATGCTGCGGGACATGCCGAACGATGTCTATTTCAAGGTGGGGCTCATCACGATCATCGGACTTTCGGCCAAGAACGCGATCCTGATCATCGAATTCGCGAAAGACCTGCGGGCGGAGGGCAAATCCCTGCTCGAAGCCACGATAGAGGCGGCGAGACTGCGCTTCCGGCCGATCCTCATGACGTCGCTGGCCTTCACGCTCGGTGTCGTCCCTCTGGCGATCGCCACGGGCGCCAGTGCGGCCAGTCAGAATGCCATCGGTACCGGCGTCCTCGGCGGCATGATCTCGGCGACGGTCCTGGCGATCTTCTTCGTCCCGGTCTTTTTCGTCGTCGTCATGAGGCTCTTCGGCAAAGACAAGGCGGCGACGACGGAGAAACCGGCCGCGGCAGTGGTCCAGGAACCTGCCGAATAGCGAGAACTGCCGCCCCGTGCACCGGAGCGGCGTTCTCTGTCACAGCAGGAACCAGCGGATAACGAGTCCGACCAGGGCAACCGCACCTACGCCCGCCGCCCAAAGGGCCACGAACCACAGGATCCGCAGCCACAAAGGCCCCGGCGCGTCGGGCATCAATGATATCCTTCGTGACCGACCTTGCCGCGGAAGATCCAGTAGGAATAGCTGGTATAGGCAAGAATGATCGGGACCAGGACTCCGGCGCCGACCAGCATGAAGATCAGGCTGGCTTCAGGTGCAGCCGCGTCGTGTATGGTGACCGCTCCTGGCACGATATCCGGAAAGATGCTGATGCCGAGGCCAACCATGCTGAGAGCGAAAAGGCCAAGGGCCAGCAGGAAAGGCAGTCTTTCGTAGCGGCGTTGCAGGCTGAAGAAGAAGGCTGCCGACGCTATTGCCACCAGCAGCGGCACCTGTGCCGTGAACAGGACGCTCGGCCAGGCAAACCAGCGCTGGTAATAGGCCTCCTCCAGCCACGGCGTCACGGCGCTGACCAGCGCCACGCAGGCGATGGTGCCGATGCCGGCAAGCCGCGCAAAGCGGAAGGCATGATCCTGCAAGGAGCCCTCCGTCTTCATGATCAGCCAGGTTGCGCCGAGCAGAGCATAGCCGATCACCAAGCTTACGCCAGTGAGCAAGCTGAAGGGCGACAGCCATTCCCACCAGCCGCCGGCATATTCCCTTCCCTCCACGGTGATACCCTGCAGCAGCGCACCGAGCGTTATGCCCTGCGCGAGGGCGGCCACAATCGAGCCGCCGGCAAAGGACAGATCCCAGAACCTCTGATGGCCGGGATCGCGCCAGCGGAATTCGAAGGCGACGCCACGGAAGACGAGCGCCAGCAGCATGGCGATGATGGGCGCGTAGAGCGCCGGCATGACGATCGCATAAGCCAGAGGAAAGGCGGCCATCAGCCCGCCGCCACCGAGTACCAGCCAGGTCTCGTTGCCGTCCCAGACGGGGGCCACGGAATTCATCGCATTGTCGCGCTCGAGGCCTCTTTCGAACATGGGGAACAGTATGCCGATGCCGAGATCGAATCCGTCAAGAACGACATAGGCGAACACGGCGAAAGCAAGAATGAAGGCCCACAGGGTCGGCAGGTCAAGGAAATCCATGGCTAATTCCCTTCCGCGCTTGTGCCGAGCGTCCGATCCGGATCGACGGCCGATGCCGGCGTGATTCCGGCCGTGCGGATSGGTGCGCCTTCTCCGTCAAGCTCCGATTCGGCGSCCGCCGGCGCATGGGACATCAGCCGCAATATGTACCAGGCGCCCACCGAAAAGACGGCGAAATAGACGATGATGAAGGCCACCAGCGATGTTGCGACCGCCGGCGCGTCGAGCGGCGAAGCGGACTGCGTCGTCCGCAAGAGGCCGTAGACGGTGTATGGTTGCCGGCCGACCTCCGTCGTCACCCAGCCGGCGACAACCGCGACGAAGCCAGCCGGACCCATGACAAGCGCGAAACGATGCAGGTTCGTCCAGTCATAGAGCCTGCCCCGCCAGCGGGCGAGAAGGGCAACGCCTCCGAGGGCCAGCATCAACAGGCCAAGGCCGACCATGATCCGGAAAGACCAGAACACGACCGCCACCGGCGGCCAGTCTTCCCTGGGAACCGTCTCCAGCCCCTCCATCGGGGCGGTGAGGCTGTGGCGCAGGATAAGCGAACCGGCATGCGGTATGGCGATCGGATAGTGAACAGTCGCCGCCTCCCGGTCGGGCAATCCGAAGAGATAGAGCGGCGCGCCTTCCGGATGGCTTTCGAAATGGCCTTCGACAGCCATGATCTTGGTCGGCTGATGTTCGAGCGTGTTGAGCCCATGCAGATCGCCGGCGACGATCTGTATGGGGGCGGTGACGATCACCATTCCCATGGCCATGGAAAACATCACCCGCGCGCCCTCATTGCTCCGGTCGCGCAGGAGATGCCAGGCCCCCACGGCGCCAACCACGAGAGCCGTGGTGAGATAGGCGCCGAGCACCGTGTGGACGAGACGGTAGGGGAAGGACGGGTTGAAGATGATCTGCCACCAGTCCTCTGGAACGAACTGCCCCGCCTCGTTGGTCGAATAGCCGACCGGCGTCTGCATCCAGGAATTGGCCGACAGGATCCAGAAAGCGGAAAAGAGCGTCCCGACAGCGACGGCGAGAGTGGCGATGAAATGAAGCCCCTTGCCGACACGGCTCATCCCGAACAGCATCACTCCGAGGAAGCCGGCTTCTAGAAAAAACGCTGTCAGGACCTCATAGGCCATCAGCGGACCGATGACCGGCCCCGCCCGATCGGAGAACACCGACCAGTTCGTGCCGAACTGATAGGAAAGCACGATGCCGGAAACGACACCCATGCCGAAGCTGAGCGCGAATATCTTAATCCAGTAGCGGAAGAGGTTCAGATAGACCGCGCGTCCCGTCCACAGCCACAAGCCCTCCAGCACGGCAAGATAGCTTGCCAGACCGATCGTGAAGGCCGGAAAGATGAAGTGAAAAGAGACCGTAAAGGCAAACTGGATACGGGCCAGCAGGAGAGCATCGAAACCTTCGAACATCGCAGTCTCCGATCCATAGCCGCATGAATCTCAAGCGAAGCCTAACACCTTTGAGCGAAGGGACAAATGCGGCACCCTGCCATGCGGCGCTATGGCGCGACGGAACAGGCCGTTCCGAATATCCGACCGGAGCCGCGGCGGCGGTAGAGGAGGCTTCCAAAACCGAGAGATGGATGCGCTATTCAGGCCGCCGGTGCAAGCTCGTCGACTTGCGGATCCTGATCGGCGCGGTCGCTCAGCCGGATCAGTGCCTTGATCGGCAGATGGTCCGACGCGACCCGCGCCAGCGGCGTGTCATGGACCTCGATCCGCGAGACCAGGCTGTGCGGATTGGCGAGGATGCGGTCAAGGGACCACACCGGAAAGCGCGACGGAAAGCTGGCGACGGTCGCCTGAAGCGGGCCAAATGTCGGCTCCAGCGCCTGCAGCGCCGACCGTTTTCCGAGCCGCCATTCATTGAGATCGCCCATCAGAAGGACAGGCCGTTCGTCATCGGCCTTGGCGGCGGACAGGATGGCGGCGACCTGACGGGTGCGACAGCGGCGCAGCAGTCCCAGATGGGCCGCGATAATGCGCAACGGCCCTTTCGACATGGAAAGATCCACCACCAGCGCACCGCGCGGCTCGACCCCGGGCAGCGAAAGCTGGCGGGCGCCGGTGACGACACCCTCACGGAAAAGCACGACATTGCCATGCCAGCCATGGGCCTTGCGCGTACCGGTCAGTGGTACCGGGACGAGCCCGCTTCTGCCCTTCAGGGCGTGGAGGTCGAGCAGGCCCGCGCGGTCGCCAAACCGCATGTCGGCCTCCTGAAGGGCGACCACATCGGCCCCGATCTCCTCGATGACATCCAATATACGATCCGGATCGAACTGGCCGTCCATACCCACGCATTTATGGACATTGTAAGAAGCGAACAGCGCATGGTCCCGCTCGCTTTCGTAAGGGGCCGCGTGAAAGGATTTCCGCTCCTGCCGCAATGTCGACAATACCAGCGGGCCAAGGACCGTCGATCGCGTCTTCATGCGCAATGCGGTTCGCTTCATGCTGCGGCTTCTCCTGCTGCAATGCCCGTTGCCGGCCAGTTCGGCGACAATATGGCCATTTTAGCAGATTCGTTCCACAAAACCGCAGCTATTGCACTTTTTCGTGAATATGCGTCACCTGGCGTGAAGACGCCGGGCCAGGAAAGCCTGGCGCCTATGTGGTGTCATCCAAGAACGGCGAATGCGGGGGATGCTGTCACACCATTCCCAGCGCATTCTTGTAGAGCTCGACGATCGCCTCTTCCTCCTGGCGCTCGTTCGGGTCCTTCTTGCGCAAGCGGATGATGGTGCGGATCGCCTTGGTGTCGTATCCGCGACCCTTTGCTTCCGCCATCACTTCCTTGATGTCTTCCTGCAGGGTGGCCTTTTCCTCCTCCAGGCGTTCGATACGTTCGATCAACTGCCTGAGCTCGGCTGCTGCTACGGTGTCCTGCGTTGCCACTTCGTCCATCTCAACCTCTTGCTTGGAAAGCGCCCGCGACTCGGGGCGGCGGAAGACAGGCGGTTCGATGCCTCACGAGGCAGCGGCGGTCAAGGCCGTTGAAGACGGTTACGGAACTCCTGTGGAGCGGCCGGATCAATGATCGGCCGGGCGGGAGCGTTCAAAGGCCGCCTTCTGCTCCGGAGAGGCCTCCGCCTGGTACTTCGCCTGCCATTCGGCATAGGGCATGCCGTAGACGATCTCGCGGGCCTCTTCCTTGGAAAGCTCGATGCCGGTCTCCTGGGCGGCGTCACGATACCAGTTGGACAGGCAGTTGCGGCAAAAGCCGGCAAGATTCATCAGGTCGATATTCTGGACATCCGTGCGCTCGCGCAAATGCTGCAGGAGCCTTCGAAAGGCCGCCGCCTCGAAATCACGCTGCTGGTCCTGCGTCAAGTTCACCATGCTGCTTTCTCCTCGATCGGCCCGGTGCGCGAACCGAACATTCTCACCTCATGGATATCGGGCATCGCATTGATCTCTTCAAGGATAGGCGCAAGACGCCGGGCCCAGGCCTCGGCACCAGCCGCATCGGCGATCAGATCCTGGCGGATTTCGACCAGCGCATGAGCGATGCCGTTGACGATGCAATGCCGGAACATCGTGTCCCCGCGCAAGGCGCCGTCATAGGGCTCGTTGTCGCCCACGATCAGGCTTTCGTCGGCTGCTAGCGCCTCGATCAAGGGAGCGGCCGCACGCGGATCGGAATCCCACAATATGCCGACATGCCAGGGCCGGCTTCTACCCTGCATAGAGGGGGTGAAGGAATGCACCGAAAGGACGAAGGGAGGCGCGCCCGTTTTTTCGGCGACCGAGGCGATAACCGCCGAGACCGCATCATGATAGGGCTGGTGAAAGAGCTCGATACGGCGCGCCCGCTCCTCCGGCTTCATGGGATAATTTCCGGGCACCACCGTGCCGTCGTAGAGCTGGCGGATCAGCGTCGGATCGTCCTCGCCGCGATTCGGATCAATCAGAAGCCTCGAAAAACGAGCCATCACGGCCGGCGCACCCGTCAAGGCCGCAAGCCGCCGCGTCACCTGTTCCACTCCGATGTCATAGGCGATGTGGCGCTCGAATTCCGCAGACGGAAGGCCCAGGCTGCCATACTCTTCCGGAAGCTCGCGGCCAGCATGGTCGGCAAGGAGAACCAATCCCTTGCCGCGGTCGCCCTCGACCACCTCGAACGGAGAGAACTGGGAAATGCGGGTCATATGCTTCATGCCGGGAGAATCTCAGATATCGGTTTTCGTCTTTCCATGAAGCGGCGGCTCGCGCAATGCCGCGATCTGGACATGCTTTTGCCGAAACGGTCCCGTGCGGTATGTGGAGCGGTTTCGGCGCAACCATCCGAATGAAATCGCAGCAAGGATGGCCGGTCGCGTTGACAGGCGGATGGAGTTTGCCGAAAAGAGACAGGTGATGCTGATTTCACGGGCCCGGGGTCTCAATATGGTTTCTGCGGGATCGGACATGTTTCGTCGCGCGATCCTCTTCTGCGCCGTTGCAGCGGGAACAAGCCTGGCCGTTCTTGCAACGGCGGCACCGGCACGCGCAGATTTTCGCGTCTGCAATGCGACGCAGAATCTCGTCGGCGTCGCCATCGGCTACCGCGCCCAGACCGGATGGGTGAGCGAGGGCTGGTGGCATATAGAAGGCTCCTCCTGCAAAACCCTGATCGAAGGGCCGCTGCAGTCGCGCTACTACTATCTTTATGCCGAGGATGCCGAGCGCGGCGGGCGCTGGGAGGGCAAAATCAACATGTGCGTTGCCGACAAGGAGTTCAAGATAGCCGGCGTCAACGACTGTTTCGCGCGCGGTTTCCAGCGCGCCGGTTTTCAGGAATATGATACCGGCGAGCAGGAGAACTGGATGGTTCAGTTGACCGACGGCGCCGCAATGGACGGAACGGCTTCGGTCACGGGAACGCCGCAGCAATGAGACGCAGCCGCAAGGTCAAGATCCTCGCCACGCTCGGACCGGCCTCCTCCGAACAGAGTTCCATCCGCAGGCTGCTCCAGGTCGGAGCCGACGCGTTCCGCATCAATATGAGTCACACCGACCATAGTCTGATGCGCACGCTCGTCGAGCGCATTCGCAATGTCGAGGCCGAGCTCGACCGACCGATCGGCATTCTCGCCGATCTGCAAGGACCGAAGCTGCGCGTCGGCAAGTTTGCCGAAGGCAGCGTCCAGCTTGGGATCGGTCAGAAATTCACGCTCGACGACAATCCCGAGCCGGGCGACGCCACGCGGGTCCACCTTCCGCATCCCGAGATCCTGAAATCGGTCGAGCCCGGCCACAGGCTCCTGATCGATGACGGGCGACTGCATCTGAGGGCGGAGAAGGCCGACGGGAAATCGATCACCTGCACGGTCGTGGCCGGCACGAAGATTTCCGACCGCAAGGGGGTGAGCCTTCCGGATACCGAGCTTCCGATGGGAGCGCTGACCGAAAAGGACCGCAAGGACCTGGATGCGGTGCTGGCGACCGGGGTCGACTGGATTGCGCTCTCCTTCATCCAGCGGCCGGAGGATCTGGCGGAAGTGCGCAAGGTGGCGCGCGGGCGCGCCGCTCTCATGGCCAAGATCGAGAAGCCGCAAGCCGTCAAGCGTCTGCCGGAGATCATCGAGCTCTCGGATGCGCTGATGGTCGCCCGCGGCGATCTCGGCGTCGAAATGCCTCTGGAAACGGTTCCTGGCATCCAAAAGCAGATCACCCGTGCCTGCCGGCGTGCCGGCAAACCGGTGGTGGTTGCGACGCAGATGCTGGAATCCATGATATCGGCGCCGGTTCCAACGCGCGCCGAGGTCTCGGACGTCGCGACGGCTGTCTTCGAAGGCGCTGACGCCGTCATGCTATCGGCGGAATCGGCGGCCGGGCAGTATCCCTTCGAAGCGGTCGCGACCATGGATTCCATCGCGCGCCAAGTCGAATTGGATCCGACCTATGGCGGCATCATCAATGCGCAGCGCTCGGAGCCGGAAGCGACCGGCGCCGACGCCATTTCGCTCGCCGCCCGGCAAATCGCCGAAACGCTCAACCTTTCCGCCATCGTCACCTATACCTCGTCCGGCACGACCGGCCTGCGCGCGGCCCGTGAGCGACCCAGCGTACCGATCATCGCACTTTCCCCGGTCGTGGAGACGGCGCGCCGGCTTTCGCTTGTATGGGGCACCCATTGCGTCGTGACCCCCGATGCCAACGACCTCGACGACATGGTCAATCGCGCCTGCCGCATCGCCTATCAGGAACAGTTCGCCAAGGCTGGCGACAGGATCATCATCACCGCCGGCGTGCCGCTAAGGACGCCAGGGGCGACCAACATGCTCCGCATCGCCTATATATCCGCCGACGGCATGGGCGGCATCTGACCGTATGTGATGCGGCCGCCCGCGCCGCCATGGCGAATTCAAATGCCTTCGCCCGCGAGATCGTCGGAAAGTTTCGTTACCGATCCCTGCGCGCTACGCATCATCGGATAGATTTCCAGGACGCGTTGGTACGCCTGAAGGGCGCCTTCCTTGCGGCCGGTCGCTTCCAATATGTTCGCCATCCCGGTCAAGGCTCCGAAGTGGCGGGGCTCAAGCTCCAGGGTGCGGGCTATATCGGTCATGGATTCGGAATAATTGTTCATCATGAAATGGACCGTCGCCCTGCGATTCCATCCCTCGGCATAATCCGGATATTTCGTGACCACCTGATCGAGGAAATCGAGCGCGACATTGAACTTCTTTTCCTTCGTCGCCTCGATGGCCCATTGCACAAGGAGATCGGCGGTCGCGCTGCCGGAGTTCAACCAGGCATGCCAGATACGGCCGGCGATGCGTTCGGCAGCCTTTTCATTGCGCTCCCGCTTGAGCTCCCCGAAGAGCTGATCCAGGCGCGAAGCATTGTCATATGCAGCAGGGACGGGAGATTGAGCACTGTCTTCGGCCGCCCGTGCGACAGGCGGCATGCTCAGAAGGGCAAGAAAACAGAATGCAAACAGAAACCGCATGGACACGAATCTAATCGCGTCCATGCGGAGATCAAACTAAAATTCGCGTGAAGGGGATCCGGCCGATCAGCCCTGGCGCGCCTTGAACCGCGGATTGGACTTATTGATGATGTAGATGCGGCCCTTGCGGCGAACCATGCGATTCTCGCGATGGCGGCTCTTCAGCGCCTTGAGCGAATTCTTGATCTTCATTGTTCTTATCCGTCATTGCGGCCCCGTTGGAGCCTTAAATGAAAGGCGCGCCCTCGTGCGCGCTGTAATTCGACGCTGGCTCATAGACGAGAGAGCTCCGTCCTGTCAACCTCCCCGGCAGACTTCCGGGACAGAGACGGGTATCTGTCTCCGGTCCGGAGACGGAAGCCGGGCCTCCCGTTCAGCTCGGCAACGGTTATTTCCGGCCTATCCTCGTGAAATGGCCCATCTTGCGGCCCGGACGCGGTTCTGCCTTGCCGTAAAGATGGAGGACCAGATCGGGTTCGGAAAGAAGCGCCTGGGCACGGGAGACATCATCACCGACAAGGTTCTCCATCACACAGTCTGAATGCCGCGCGGTCACCCCCAGCGGCAGGCCTGCTATGGCGCGGATATGCTGCTCGAACTGCGAGATGACGCAAGCTGCCTCCGTCCAGTGTCCGGAATTGTGAACTCGCGGCGCGATTTCATTAGCGAGCAGGATGCCGTCGCCCAAGACGAAGAATTCGACCCCGATGACGCCGACATAGTCCAGCGCGGAGAGGATGGCCGAGGCGGCATCCATCGCTTTCTGCGCCACTTCGTCCGATATGGCGGCCGGCACGGTGGATCGGTGAAGGATTCCGTTTCTGTGGACGTTCTCGGCAGGATCATAGGCCATGATCGAACCGTCCTGGGCACGCGCCGCGATGATGGATATCTCCCTTTCGAAGGGCACGAAGCCTTCGAGGATAAGCGGCACGCTGCCCATTGCCGCGAAGACGCCTTCCGCTTCCGCAGCCGACGCGTCGCGGAACAGCCGCTGCCCTTTGCCGTCATAGCCAAGCCTGCGCGTCTTCAAGATACCGCTGCCGCCGAAGGCGGAAAGACCCTCGGCCAGATCCTCGTCGCTGTCGACCGCCAGGAAAGGCGCGGTGGCGATGCCGATCGAATTGAGGAAGGTCTTTTCGACAAGACGGTCCTGCGCGACTTCCAGCGCCCGCGGCGGCGGAAAAATACCAGCCTTGGCGGCCAGCCTCTTGGCTGCCGCGACGGGAACATTCTCGAATTCGTAGGTGACGATGTCTACCATGTCGGCAAGCCGGTCCAGAGCATCGGCGTCGTCATAGGCAGCGGCGACATGGATATTCGCCACCTGCGCCGCCGGACAATCCGCCTGCGGCTCCAGGATAGCTGTGCGGTAGCCGAGCCGGGCCGCCGCCATGGCCAGCATGCGGCCAAGCTGCCCGCCGCCAATGATCCCGATGGTTGCGCCTGAGGGCAGCGCCATCAAACCCCATCCGAAGGTTTTTCAGCGACCGCGTCGGTTTGCCGGGCACGCCAGGCATCCAGACGCCCGGCCAGCGCATTATCCGACAAGGCAAGCACCGCAGCAGCCAGCAGTGCCGCGTTGATGGCGCCGGGCTTTCCGATCGCCAGCGTGCCGACCGGTATGCCGCCCGGCATCTGCACGATGGAGAGGAGCGAGTCCTGGCCCGACAGCGCCTTCGATTCCACCGGCACGCCGAACACGGGCAGCGGTGTCATGGCCGCCGTCATTCCCGGCAGATGCGCCGCTCCCCCAGCACCGGCAATGACGACCTTGAATCCGGCCTTCTTCGCGCCTTTGGCGAATTCGTAGAGCCGGTCCGGAGTCCGGTGAGCGGAGATGATCCTTGCTTCGTGGGAAATTTCAAGCGCCTGCAGCGTCTCGGCTGCATGCCGCATTGTCGCCCAATCGGACTGACTGCCCATGATGATGCAGACATCCGCGCGTGCCTTGGCCATACGAATCCTCAAAACGGAAGAAACCGTTGTCCGACCTAGCCAACTATTGCGCTTATCGCAAGGACGGCTGATCAGGCTATGATGTCGGGGATGATGCGATCCTCAAGGCGCGTCAGGCGATCCTTGACGGCGAGTTTCTTCTTTTTCATGCGCTGGATTTGCAGAGGATCGCATCCCGTCGCGATCATGGCGTTGATGGCTGCGTCGAAGTCCGCATGATCCTGCTTCAAACGTGCAAATTCGAGACGCAAATCAGCCTGTTCCTGTTCCGACATCTTGTTCCGTCAGCAGATTCTCCGGCGCCGGGCGCCTCAAGGGAGGGTCCCAGCTACACGTCGCCGGGCCGTCTCTCATATCACATTTCGATCTTTCAGGAAATGCTACCACCAGCCGTTCGACAACTGCTTCCGATAGTGGCAGACTGTCATCGTGCCGTCACGAAATCGGGACAGCAGACGCCCCTTTTTCGGAGACGGCGACGAGGAACCAGCGAAGGGAGAGCCTGTCATGTCTCTTGAATCCCATCTTGCAGAGCTGAAGCGCAGACATGGAGATCTGGAGCGCGAACTCGACGAGGCTATGATGCACCCGTCGATTGACGATCTGGAAATCGCCAGTCTCAAGCGACGCAAGCTGGCCATCAAGGACGAGATGGAGAAGCTGAGGACCAGTCAAGTACGGCATTGAACCGGCTGAGCCGGACCGCCAGTCCTATATGTATATCGGCCCGCGGCTATCCCGGTCGCGGGCTTTCCTTTTGCCGCAGCATCACTGCAGGTATTCAGGCAGGTTCAGGGGTCGTTTCCTCCTCGGTTTCACTGCGGGGGTCCAGCATGACGGCCTGCGGCGTCACGGCCCGTTCGGCCGGCAACACGTTGAAGGCTTCGCGCTCGTCGATCGGCACGGGCGCCCGGCGGCTGATGCGGAGAGCGGCGTAACAGGCGAGGCCGAGATGAGGAAGCGCGGTGGCGAGAAACAGGCTTTCAGGTTTCAGCCATTGCATGAAGAAGCCTCCGAGAAGCGGGCCGACCATGGTGCCGAAACCGTAGAGCAGCAGCAGCCCGCCCGAAACCTTAACGAAATCTTCCGGCGATGCATGGTCGTTGGCATGGGCCACGGCGATCGAATAGAGCGTGTAGGCCAGCGCGCCGTAACATGCCGTCATCGGCAGGACGAACACCGCGCTGCGCGGTGACGCCAGGAAGATCAGCAGGCCGACCAGCGCCGAGCCGAGGGCGGCGCCAGCCAGCACATAGCGGCGGTCCGTCATGTCGGAAATGCGGCCCGCGGGAATCTGCATCACGGCGCCGGCCACCACCACAAGACTCATCATCAACGCGATCTGCGCCGTTGTGATGCCGATCTGGGCGCCATAGACCGCTCCCAGCGTCCCCCAGGCGCCGTTGGCGATACCGATCAGCAGGCAGCCGACAAGGGCGACCGGAGAATTGCGATAGAGAGCCTTCAGATCGAGCGAAACTTCCGCGAGCGGCTGCGGCGTTACGGCGGTGGAGACAGCGGTAGGGATGAGCGACAGGCAGAACAGGATGCCGGTCACCATGAACAGGACCGTGGTCTGTACGTCCCCGACCGCGACCATCATCTGGCCTGCCATCAGCGAGGCATAGGTGACCATCATATAGAGCCCGAACACCGTGCCGCGGTTCTCGTTGGTGGCGCGCTCGTTGAGCCAGCTTTCGATGACCATGAAGGCGCCGGCCATTGTGAAGCCCGTAAAGGCCCGCAATACGATCCAGGCCGTCATGTCGATCCACATTCCGGTAAGCAGCGCGATAATGGCGCCCGACGCGGCGAAGGCGCCGAAGGCGCGCACATGCCCGACCCTGCGCACCAGGCGGGGTGCGAAAAAGCAGCCGGCGACGAATCCGGCGGCCCAGGCGGTGCCCAGAAGGCCGAGAGCGGAGGTGGAAAATCCTTCCGCCTGACCCCGGATGGGCAGGAGAAGCGAATGCAGACCGGATGCAGCCAGAAGAAAGGCGGTGCCGCAAAGGAGCGCTAGGATCGAACCGAAGGCGGAAAGCATCAGGGAACTTTCGAAAATCAAGGAGGAATCAGGAACCTCGCCAGCTTCCTCTTGGCCGCAATCGTGGCGTTAGAATGGATTTGCCGCTATTTCCGCTGAAACAATGCTTCGGCTGCGGCCTTTGTTGATCCTTTCGCGGCAAGCTCGCGCTCGATGCGCTCGATCTCCTGCCGCAACTGCACGATTCGCGCATTCAGCTCCTCTACCGAGAGCATCGAGATGTCCTGGCCGATCTCGTGATTGCGGATGATTTTCCGGCCTTCCTCGTCGAAAATGCTCATGCAGCATCCTCCCGTTGCCAGTTTGCCCAAACAGAATACATAGGCGTCGCGGGCGGAGGCAAATTTGCCGGACCCGTTTCGGGCGCACAAGGATAGCCAGATCGAGCAGAGGGAACGATATTCATATGACAACCATCCCGGATCGCATGACTGCCATAGCAATCAGTGAGCCTGGCGGACCGATGGTCCTGAAGCCCGAGAAAAGGGAGGTCCCGAAACCGGGGAATGGGGAGATTCTCATCCGTGTCCGGGCAGCGGGTGTGAACCGGCCGGATGTACTGCAGCGAAAAGGTGCCTATCCGCCGCCGCCCGGTGCCTCGGATCTGCCGGGGCTGGAGGTTTCCGGCGAGGTGGCTGCGCTTGGCGAAGGGGCAAGGCGCTGGAATATCGGCGAGACGGTTACGGCGCTCACGCCCGGCGGCGGCTATGCGGAATATTGCGTGGTGCACGAATCCAACGCTCTGCCGATCCCGCATGGCTTTACCTTTACCGAAGCCGCGGCCATACCCGAAACCTTCTTCACCGTCTGGCACAATGTCTTCCAGCGCGGAGGCCTGAAAGCCGGCGAGGTCTTTCTTGTCCATGGCGGATCTTCCGGCATCGGTACGACGGCCATCCAGCTTGCCTCCGCCTTTGGCGCCAAGGTGCTGACGACGGCCGGTTCGGAGGAGAAATGTGAGGCTTGCCGCAAGCTCGGCGCTGATCTTGCCGTCAATTATCGCTCGCAAGATTTCGTCCAGGCCGTGAAGAAAGCCACCGACGGGCACGGAGCGGATGTCATACTAGACATGGTAGGCGGCGATTATGTCGATCGGAATTATGCGGCAGCGGCGCAGGATGGGCGCATCGTCCAGATCGCCACATTGAACGACGCCAAGGGCATGGCGGATTTCTCCAGGCTCATGGTCAAGCGTCTGACGCATACCGGATCGACGTTGCGGCCGCGCCCCATCGCCTTCAAGGGACAGATAGCGAGCGAGCTGGAAGCCAAGGTCTGGCCGCTCCTGGCGGCACGCAAGATAGCCCCGGTCATGGATATGATCTTCCCGCTGAAGGATGCCTGGCGCGCCCATGAGCGCATGGAGGAGAGCAATCACATAGGCAAGATCGTCCTGGACGTCGCCTGACATGCCCAAAGACAATTGCCAGCAGAATTCATTGCGGTATGGCGCGAATGAAGCTATATGCGGGATGATTTCCCACGAAAATTGGTGGTTATGACCACCGCCCGCGCCAGGGACGCGGGCGAAGAAGAGGAATTTTAGCGATGGCAAACACGCTTCTCATGCCGAAGGCGACGGCCGTCTGGCTGGTGGACAATACTGCGCTTTCCTTCGACCAGATCGCCCAGTTCTGCAAACTCCACCCGCTCGAGGTGAAGGCGATCGCCGACGGCGAAGCGGCCCAGGGCATCAAGGGCATGGACCCTGTCATGACGGGGCAGCTCACCCGCGAGGAGATTGCCAAGGGCGAGGCGGACAGCAATTACCGCCTCAAGCTCTCGGAGCCGAAGGTGCGGGTGCCCGAGACCAAGCGCAAGGGGCCGCGCTATACGCCCCTTTCCAAGCGGCAGGACAGGCCAAATGCTATTTTGTGGCTGGTGCGCAACCATCCTGAATTGAAGGATGCCCAGATTTCGCGCCTGGTCGGCACGACCAAATCGACCATCGAGCAGATCCGCAACCGCACCCACTGGAATTCGGCCAATCTGGTACCGATGGACCCGGTGACGCTCGGCCTCTGCTCGCAGATCGACCTCGACATGGAGGTCCAGCGTGCTTCGCGTGGTACGCAGCCTCAGGTACCCGCAGGCGATACGCTCCTGCCGGCCTCCGAGACCGAACAGCTTCCGGTCGAAAATGAGAAGGCAGTTCCCGACGAGGAAAAGGAACTCGACGCGGAGGCTGTTTTCGCCAAGCTATCCTCGCTCAAGTCAAAGAACGAGGACGAGGAGTAGTTTCGGCCCTCGTCAGTGGGCGCGGCCGTTGCCGGTCGCGCCGTCCCTCACTTCGAGCGTGCGGTAGAAGTCGGCAAGCTGCTTGCCGCGTTCCGGCTTGAAGGTCCGGCCGGTGGGGGTCACGGCCGCGATCCGGTCGATGCGGAAGGCACGGAAATCCTCACGCAATTCGCACCATGCGATCAGCGTCCAGACCTTGCCCCAGAACCAGAGCCCGAGTGGCCGTATGTCGCGCTCCGTGCCGCGGCCGGTTTCGTCATGGTAATCCAGCCTCAGGACATCGCGGTTTTCCACCGCCCGCTCAAGGGCGTCGATGGTGATCCGATCCGAGTCGCTCACCACCCAGTCCGGCATATGGATTTCGGTCCTGGAGATGCGGGCGCGTTCGCTTTCCGGCAGGACGGTGCCGATCTTGACCAGGGCCTCCTCAGCGGCCCGCGCCATGGCGGCGCCCCCGAATGCACGCACCATCCGCGCCCCGGCAACGAGCGCCACAATTTCGTCACGCGTGAACATCAGCGGCGGCAGTTCGAAGCCCTCCCGCATGATGTAGCCGACACCGGCCTCCCCGTCGATCGGCACGCCGGTCGATTGCAGGTCGGCGATATCGCGATAGATCGTGCGCTCGGAAACCTCGAGCCGCTCGCCGAGCATCCGGGCGGTGACGAGCCTGCCCCCACGCAAATGCTGAACGATCTGGAAAAGACGGTCGGCGCGGCGCATGCGGAAACAAGCTCACATGGAAGTGGCCGAAAGGATGGCGAAGGCTAACCCCGTGCCGCTCCATCCGGTCCGAGACGTCATCATCAACGCCTTGGTCTCGCCGGCCTTGGCAGGAATGAAGCTGTTCATGTCGCGTCCCTCGATGCCCGGCTACAATGCCAAAAGGCTCCTGACAGCATTCTGTCAGGATGTTTGACAGGAGTCGACGTGTGGCGGCTCCACACGACAGCGCCGCGCCCTCCATTTCAGGCCGCAAGATTCGGCCAGCCTATATCCTTGCGGATCGAAACGGGCAGATCATTGAGAATACGCTCCGTGCGAACCCGCCGCCGATGATCGCGATAATGCACTGCAAGACGCAGGACGGCTTCACGGAGGCCCAGATGAATCCCGTTCATGGTCGAAACTCCTCGATTTCGAATGCATGAACAGTCTCGCACAGGCCTCCTGACAGCATCTTGTCAGGTTAACGCCTGCCGCTTAGTCTTCGGGCTTCACAGCCACCGTATAGTTCAGCGGCAGCCGGCCGCCATCGGCATAGATGGTCTGGCCCGTCACATAGCTGGCATCGGCGGATGCAAGAAAGGCCGCGATGGAGGCAATCTCGCCGGGATCGCCGATACGACCCAGCGGCGTACGCGAAAGAATGCGTTCGCGCGCGTCCTCGTCATTGTTCACGCTCTTCAATATGTCGGTCATGATCGAGCCGGGTCCGATCGCGTTCACCCGGATGCCATAGGGCGCAAGCGCAAGCGCCATCACCTTGGTAAGCTGGTTCACGCCGCCCTTGGAAATGGTGTACGGAACCTGGTCGGGAATCGCCAGAACGGCATTGATCGATGACATATTGATGATGGTGCCGGGCGGCCCGCCCTTCTCCACTTTCTCGACCATGAATTTGGCGACCGCCTGGCCCGCCAGAAAGACGCCCTTGAGGTTCACGCGCAGCACACGGTCGAAATCTTCCTCCTTCAGGTCGAGAAAACCGGCCCCATGGACGATGCCAGCATTCGAGACAAGAATATCGATGTCGCCGAAGGCATCGAGGGTCGCCGCAACGAGATTGTGTATGTCGAGGCGCCTGCCGACATCGGTTTTCACAAAGCGCGCATCGCCAAGCTTTTCCAGGTCATCCAGCGCACGCGCACCCTTCTCGACATCCATATCCGCGATCACGACCTTTGCGCCTTCGCGCAGGAAGCGCTCGGCAATTGCATAGCCGATACCGCCGGCACCGCCGGTCACGATCGCCGTTTTTCCGTCGAGTGCCATCGCTGTCTCCTTGTTGAAACTGTCAAATCCCAAGACCACGCTCGTTAAGCGCTACGGTAATTTCGTTCAGAATGGCTGGATCGTCGATGGTTGCCGGCATGGTCCATGCTTCCTTGTCGGCGATCTTCTGCATGGTGGCGCGCAGGATCTTCCCCGACCGCGTCTTGGGCAGGCGCTTGACGGGCACGACCAGCCTGAAAGCGGCCACGGGGCCGATCCTCTCACGCACCATTGCCACCACTTCACGCTCGATTTCGGCCATGTCCCGCTTCACGCCGGCATTGAGCACGACAAAGCCGCACGGAGCCTGGCCCTTCATCGCATCCGCTATGCCGACCACGGCGCATTCAGCGACATCGGGATGTTCCGCTATCACCTCCTCCATGGCACCCGTCGAAAGGCGATGGCCGGCCACATTGATGATGTCATCGGTCCGCGCCATGATGAACAGATAGCCATCCTCGTCGATGAAGCCCGCATCGGCGGTCTTGTAATAGCCCGGAAACTCCTCGAGATAGGCTTCCCGGAAACGCTGATCGGCCTGCCAGAGGGTCGGCAGGGCGCCGGGAGGCAGGGGCAGCTTGATCACCACATTGCCAAACGTGCCTTTCTCGATTTCGTGTCCGGCGTCATCGACAATGCGCACGTCATAGCCTGGCATCGGCACGCCGGGAGAGCCGTATTTGACGGGGAGTTGCCCGAGACCGACGGGGTTCTGGCTGATCGGTGCGCCCGTCTCGGTCTGCCACCAATGGTCTATGACCGGAACGCCGAGCTTCTCCTCCGCCCATTTCACCGTCTCCGGATCGGCACGTTCGCCGGCAAGGAACAGCGTACGGAAGCGCGACAGGTCGTGATTCCGGATCTGCTCTCCGCCTGGATCATCCCTCTTGATGGCGCGGAAGGCCGTTGGCGCGGTGAAGAGCGCGACCACGCCATACTCCGCTATGATGCGCCAGAACACGCTGGCATCCGGCGTTCCGACCGGCTTGCCTTCAAACAATATGCTCGTGCAGCCATGCAGAAGCGGCGCAAAGACAATATAGGAATGCCCGACGACCCACCCGACATCCGAAGCGGCCCAGAACGCTTCGCCCGGCTTCACCCCAAACTCGTTCCACATCGTCCATTTGAGCATGACCATGTGGCCGCCATTGTCGCGCACCACGCCTTTCGGCCTTCCGGTGGTTCCGGAGGTATAGAGGACATAGAGCGGATCGGTCGCCGCGACCGGGATACAGGCAACGTCGCGCCCTGCCGACATGGCCGCTCCGACGGCTTCGCGGTAGTCGAAATCGCGGCGCGGGACCAGTTCGCAAGGCTGTTCCTCCCGCTGGAGGATGATGCAGCTTTCCGGCTTTGCGGCAGAAAGCTCGATTGCCTGGTCGAGCAGCGGCTTGTAGCCGACAATTCGGCCCGGCTCGATGCCGCAGGAAGCGGCGAGGACCAGCTTCGGCTTGCAGTCATCGATGCGGGTCGCCAGTTCCTTTGCCGCAAAGCCGCCGAACACCACCGAATGGATCGCGCCTATGCGGGCACAGGCGAGCATCGAAAAGACCGCCTCCGGCACCATCGGCATATAGATGATGACGCGGTCGCCCTTACCTATCCCGTGATCCTGCATTACAGCCGCAAGCGCAACGACCTCGGCCTTCAGTTCCGCATAGGTGAAGCTCTTCTTGCGGCCAGTGATCGGGCTGTCATAGATCAGCGCCGTCTGATCGGCCCTGCCTTTCTCGATATGGCGATCCAAGCAATTGTAGCAGGTATTGCAGGTAGCGCCGACGAACCATCGCCCGTAAACGCCGCGATCCTTGTCGAATATTTGTGTCCAGGATGAAAACCAGTCTATGTCAGCCGCGGCTTCCGACCAGAATCTCTCCGGATCCTTCTTCCAGCTTTCATAGACTTCGGAATAGCGCGATGACATCAAACACCTCCCTTGCTGCCTGCAGGCGAGCTTAGCCAATGCCGGCGCCCCGCGTCCATGCGGTAGTGGGGCTGCGATCAGCGACTTTGACAAGACGGGATCGAGCCTTCAAAAGGAAAGCAATCTTCACTGCCGGATGGCAGCTTCCAGGCTTCAATGACCAAGGCGCTTTCCCTTATCATCATTGCCGCGATGATCCTGCATCTCATCAAGCCGCTGGGCCTGCCCGGATTGCGGAAGCGTAGCGATTTCTGGAAGCTGGCCGTGGGAGCCATGGCGGCGATTTCATTGACGGTGATATTCAGCCATGGAACCTGATGGCGCTCCGTTATAGCGGGACTGATTGCCTATGGCCCAGAAGAAAGCACACGAAGTCGAAGCCTGGTTGAAAAGGCCGGATGATCGCATGCGGGTGGTCCTCGTCTACGGACCGGACCGCGGTCTCGTCAGTGAGCGCGCGCGCCGCTTTGCCGAAAAAGCGGGGGTTTCCCTTGATGACCCTTTCAGCACCGTGCGTCTGGACGCTTCCGAATGCGAGCAGCAGCCAGGGCGATTGCTGGACGAAGCCCTGACCGTGCCGATGTTTTCCGATCGCCGCCTCGTCTGGGTCCGCGGCGCGGCGAACCAGAAGGCCGTGGCCTCGGAAATTGCGATACTTGCCGCCGAGCCCCCGGCCGACGCACTGATTCTTGTCGAGGCCGGAGACCTGCGCAAGGGTTCGGCATTGCGTTCCGCCGTGGAGAAGGCCGGGGCAGCAATCGCCCTGCCCTGCTATGCCGATGACGGACGCGACATAGACGCCGTCATAGATGACGAATTGGGCAAGGCAGGTCTTGGCATCACTCTCGAAGCCCGCCAGATGCTCAAAACCAGCCTCGGTGGAGACCGGCTTGCCACCAGGGGTGAGCTGGAGAAGCTCGCGCTTTATTGCATGGGCAAGAATTCGGTCGAGGTCGAAGATGTGCAGACGCTGACCGGCGATGTTTCCGGGCTTGGCGCCGACGAGGCCGTGGATGCCATATTGACAGGCAAACCAGCCGAGTTTGACCGGATTTATGCGCGGCTTTTGGCCGGCGGCAGCCAGCCCTTTCTGATCCTTTCCGCTGCAATGCGCCAGTTCCAGGCAATTCAGCTCATGCGCCAAAGCATGGAGAAGAAAGGCCTGTCGGCCTCAGCCGCTGTCAACGGCGCACGGCCACCGATCTTCTTTGCCCGAAAAAGGTTCGTGGAAACAGCCCTGCAGCGCTGGTCGAGCGATGCACTGGCAGGTGCTCTGGAGCGGCTGCAAAGGGCGGTGCTACGGACCCGCCAGAGACCGGAAGTTGCGGGCTCGCTTGCTCGGCAGGTCCTGCTTGGACTGACACTTGAAAGAGCGCGCGCTGGATAATATTATTTTGTCGGCTATTATGATTTTAGACGCCGGCAAAGTTCATCAAGCTGCTCAAGGGTTTGGTAGGCGATACGTACTTCGCCGCCCTTTTCCTTGTGGTTGATTGTCACATTGAGCCCGAGCGTATCGCCAAGCAGCTTCTCCAGGGCTTGAGTATCGGCATCCTTTTCCGGCTTGGGTCTGGCTTGCCGTGATTGCCGTGCCGGCTGGCTTGCCAGCGCCTCCGCCTGCCGCACCGAAAGTCCCTTTTCCATGATCTGGGCCGCCAGTCCCATCGGATCTTCGGCATTGACGAGCGTACGAGCATGGCCAGCTGTCAGCGATCCGTTCTCGATCAGCTCATGGACAAGCCGCGGCAGCTTAAGGAGACGCAGAGTATTGGCCACATGGCTTCGGCTCTTGCCGATTACCTGGGCCAGATCGGCCTGAGTATAATTGTGCTCGTCCATCAGCAGCTGATAACCGTTCGCCTCCTCCACCGGATTGAGATCGGCGCGCTGCACATTCTCGATGATCGCAAGCTCAAGCGCCGCGCGGTCGTCGACCTCGCGGATGATGACGGGCAACTCCGTTAGCCCGGCGCGCTGTGCAGCACGCCAACGGCGCTCGCCGGCGATGATCTCATAATGTCCCGGCTTCGGCGCCGGACGAACGATGACAGGCTGTACAATGCCATGTTCGCGAACGGATTGCGCCAGGTCCGCCAGATCTTCCTCGGCGAAATTGCGCCTGGGATTGCGCGGATTGGGCGAAACCAGTTCGATCGGGACACGTCGGTCCGCCGAAACAGGCATGTTGGCAGATGGCGGCGCTTTGTCGATTTCGCCGATCAAAGCCGCCAGCCCTCGTCCAAGGCGTTTCCGGGAAGGATCTTCGTTCATTTCATACCCATCATCTTATTCGCCGGACCATTCAAGCAGCCCGCAAGCGCCGTTCCCGTCGAATGACCTCGGAGGCGAGCTGCAGATAGGCCTGACTGCCGGAACACTTCAGATCATACAGGATTGCCGGCTTGCCATAGGACGGAGCCTCGGAAACCCGCACATTGCGGGGAATGATCGTCTCATAGACCGTATCGCCCATGTAGCTGCGCACATCGGCAACCACCTGATTCGCCAGATTGTTGCGGCGATCGAACATGGTGAGAACGATGCCCTGGATCTCCAGTGACGGATTGATCGATCCCCTGATCTGCTCCACCGTCTCCAGAAGCTGGCTCAATC
This sequence comes from Mesorhizobium sp. J18, assembly GCF_007829525.1. Classification (GTDB taxonomy): domain Bacteria; phylum Pseudomonadota; class Alphaproteobacteria; order Rhizobiales; family Rhizobiaceae; genus VLJP01. The sequence continues at coordinate 72,191 of NZ_VLJP01000089.1, read as the reverse complement.
CCTCGAGTGCAAAGAACTCGCATTGAAGAGGCACCAGAACGGAATCTGCCGCCGCCATTGCGTTCAGCGTCAGCAGATTGAGGGAAGGGGGGCAGTCGATCAGTACATAGGAGTAGAGACCATTGCTGCTTTCATCGTCACGCAAGGCCTTGCGCAATTTCAGCACACGATCGGGCGCCCCGGATATCTCCATCTCGATGCCGAGAAGATCGAGCGTGGAAGGCACGATTGAAAGGCCCGGAACGGCCGTTTGCATTGAAGCCTGCGCTACATTGGCTCTTCCGGTCAGGACATCATAGGATGAAACCAGCCGCTCCTGCCGCTCGACCCCCAATCCCGTGCTTGCATTGCCCTGCGGGTCGAGATCCATGATCGATACGCGCTCGCCAATTGCGGCCAGCGCCGTGGCCAAATTGATGGCGGTGGTGGTCTTGCCGACGCCGCCTTTCTGGTTCGCCACCGTTATGATACGTGTCCGGCTGTTCATCTCCAGCCCCTGCTGCCGCTCAGTTCAGTGATGGTATATCAATTCCGGCGTTGCAATTTGCTTATGCCGAGAATCACTCCATCCGGATCAACCTTATCGGTGTGTTCTACCAGATCGAATCGCCAGACGTCACGGCTTTCTTCGACCTCCACACGGTAATCCCGCCCTTTGTGAAAGAGCGCGGCGGCTGTACCGGAGAGCCATGGGAGAGCCAGTTGTAGCAGAACTGACAGCGGAGCCAGGGCGCGGGCCGTGACGACTTCCGTATCTTCAAATTGCCCGACGATCGCCTCGATACGTGCGTTTACAACCTCGGCAGGCACCTGCAATTCACCCAGAACCGCGCGCAGAAAACCGGCTTTCTTGCTATTGCTTTCGACAAGGCGAATTCGCGCACCGGGCCTGTCCAGCAAAAGAATCGCGACCACCGCACCGGGGAAACCGCCACCGGAACCGAGATCGAGCCATTTCAAGGCATTAGGAGCGAGACGCATCAGCTGAGCGCTGTCCAGAATGTGACGCGCCCAAAGCGTGCTGATCGTGGAAGGCGCGACAAGATTGATCTTCTGCGCCCATTTCAGGAATATCTGCTCGAATTCCAGCAGTTTTGCAAATGTTTCACGTGAAACAGGCCCGGCCAGCGCGCATAATTCCTGATAGCGGCTTTCTTTCACGCCACTTCGCGCCCTGTTTCGGAATATCGCACTGCGGCCAGAATAAGCGCGATCGCGGCCGGCGTCATGCCATCGATCCGCTGCGCCTCTGCGATCGTCCGCGGCCGCTGCTGGGCTATCTTCTGCTTCAACTCATTGGACAGTCCGGGCAGGCTGGAAAAATCCAAACCATGCGGAATGCTTCGGCTCTCCTCCCGCCGCAGCACTTCGGCGTCATGCCTCTGCCGATCCAGATAAACCGCATATCGCGCCTCGGTTTCAAGCCGCTCAGCGGTTTTGGGGCTGATAGATGAAAGCTGGGGCCAGATGGCTGATAGGCGTTCAATACCGGCCTCCGGATAGGCCAGCAGATCATAAGCCGTCCTGCGGATACCGTCCTGATTGAGAGCCAGGCCATGGCGTGCCGCCTCCTTGGGTGTCAGGGACAGGCTCCGCGCCAATTCGCGCGCTTGGGACAGATCTGTTTCGCTTTGGTCAAAACGACGTCGTCGCTCTGCGGAAGTTATACCCAGATCCTTAGCAAGGGGGGTGAGCCGTGCGTCTGCATTGTCCGCCCTCAAGGAAAGGCGGAATTCGGCCCGCGACGTGAACATGCGATAGGGTTCGCTCACTCCACGGGTGATAAGGTCATCCACCATGACGCCGATATAGGCATCAGCCCTCCCCAGCGTCACGCCATCCCGGCCCGAAGCGATGCGTGCGGCATTAATGCCGGCAAGGATTCCTTGCGCGGCCGCTTCCTCATAGCCGGTCGTGCCATTGATCTGGCCAGCCAGTAAAAGCCCTTTGACCTTTCGCGTCTCCAACGTGGTTTCGAGTTCGCGAGGATCGATATGATCATATTCGATGGCATAGCCAGGCTGCAAAAATCTTGCCTTTTCCAAGCCCGGTATGGTGGCCACAAGAGCATGCTGCGCGTCCTCGGGGAGGGATGTCGAGATGCCGTTTGGATAGACGGTACTATCGTCCAGACCCTCCGGCTCAAGAAAAATCTGGTGGCCTTCACGGTCACCGAATTTGACGATCTTATCCTCGATTGAAGGACAATAGCGTGGTCCGATCCCTTCGATGGCACCGGAATACATCGCAGACCGATGCAGATTTTGCCGAATGATCTCATGCGTTGCAGCGGTCGTCCGCGTTATGCCGCATTCGATCTGCGGATTGGTGATTCGGTCGGTCAACAGCGAGAAGGGAACAGGATCCTCATCCGCCTTCTGCATTTCCAGCGCCCCCCAGTCGATGGTCCGGCCGTCGAGGCGTGGTGGCGTACCTGTCTTGAGCCGGCCGAGATCAAAGCCCGCCTGCATCAGCGATTCCGAAAGCCGTGTCGGGGCCTGCTCGTTCATTCGTCCGGCAGAAATCTTCTTTTCGCCGATATGAATAAGGCCTCGCAAGAAAGTCCCCGTGGTCAGGACGACCGCACCGCAATCCAATCGACGCTCGCCGGAGACGACGACATGAGTAATCCGCCCATTGTTGACACCCAGCTCCAAGGCTTCTCCCTCAACAACGTCCAGACCGGTCTGCTCGCGGATTGCGGCCTGCATGGCCTGCCGGTAGAGCTTGCGGTCCGCCTGGGTGCGGGGGCCTCGCACGGCCGGGCCCTTCTTCCTGTTGAGGAGACGGAACTGAATGCCCGCCGCATCCGCAACACGTCCCATAAGGCCGTCTAGAGCATCGATTTCACGGACAAGATGACCCTTGCCCAGTCCTCCAATCGCCGGATTGCAGGACATCGCGCCAATCGTATCGAATCGTAAAGTCACCAGCGCCGTATGTGCGCCGGCTCGCGCAGCGGCAGCAGCAGCCTCGCAGCCGGCATGGCCGCCGCCGACAACAACAACATCGTAGAACTGCTTCATGTCCTGCTTCTCCTGAGCCCGTCACCCATGGGCGCAAATCTTCAAGCCGTCAAGGCGCGGCTTATGCTGTTTCACGTGAAACAATCCCTGCCAGAAAGATGTTTGCCGAACCTGTCGGTGTTTCACGTGAATCACGGTCACTACTGGAGTCTGTGTGTTTCACGTGAATCACTTCCCGATGCAGAATTGGGAAAAGATCGTGTCCAGAAGATCTTCCGCATCGATTTTCCCGCTAATCCGGCCCAGAGCGGTTGCTGCAAGCCTGAGTTCCTCCGCACGGAGCTCCAAAAGGGGATTTTCGATCTGCACCGCTTTCTCAAGATGCTTTCCGGCTTCGCGGAGCAGAGAGATGTGTCGTAATCGGAAGGGCATGACTTCGCCGCGATGGGCGATGCTTGCCTTCGCTTCTGCCTCGAGCATGTTCAGTAGACCATCGAGCCCCTCGCCCGTTCTGGCCGAGACGACATGGTCATAGGCGCCGTCCGGTTGTCTGGATGCCGCAAGATCCGACTTGCTCCCGATGCGGAGCGCCTTCACTCCCTCCGGCAGATCAATCGGAGATGCCGAGCCCGACATATCTTCCAGCACTATGATAAGGTTGGCCTGGCTGGCTGAGGCCTTGGCTCTTTCGATGCCTATGGCCTCTACCCGCCCCGGCCGATCCCGAATGCCCGCGGTGTCGAAAAGCACGATCTTTTGCCCGGCAACATCCAGGGCGACTTCCAGCACATCACGGGTGGTGCCCGGCTCCTCGGTCACGATTGCGATCTCCCGCCGGGCGAGGGCATTCAGAAGGCTGGACTTTCCGGCATTGGGAGCTCCGAGGATAACCACGCGAAACCCTTTTCGAAGTATCTCGGCTGTCCGGAAATCACCGACATGACTCTCGATCTCCTCCCTCAAGGCAGCAATATCGGCCCAGGCGGAATCCGCTACCGATCCTGGAACGTCGCCTTCGTCGGCGAAATCCAGTTCTGCCTCGATCATCGCCATTGCGTGGATGAGCCGTTTTCGCCAGCCTTCGTAAAGCTTGCCATGTCGGGCATTCGAATTCTCCAGGGCAAATCGGCGCTCAGCTTCGGTGTCTGCTGCAATCAGGTCCGCAAGGCCTTCCGCCTGGATGAGATCGAGCTTCCCGTTCAGAAACGCCCTTCTGGTGAACTCGCCCGCCTCGGCAAGCCGGAAACCGGGCATTTCCGACAAAGCCTTCAGGGCGGCCGCAATCACCGCTCGGCCACCATGAAGATGCAGTTCCGCACAATCTTCTCCGGTGAAACTGCGGGGGCCAGGGAAGAACAGGACCAGCCCTCGATCGAGGACTTCTCCCCCGGGGAGATGCAATTCCATCAGGTGTGCCTGCCGCGGGGGAGGGATATTCCCAGCAAGGCTGAAAAGCGCATTTCTTGCCTCCACACCGGAAATCCGGATCACGCCAACGCCTGCAGGCAGGGCACCGCTTGACAGACCGAATATGGTATCGCGGAACAGAGTTTGATCGGCCATCATATCCGCCCTAGTTTTGAATCCTGACCCGAGGAAAAGGATTGTTCGCGTGGCGCCACTACCACCAAGGAACCTGCTTGCGGAAGAGGCTAGTCCCTATCTGCGCCAGCACAAGGAAAATCCCGTCCATTGGCGGCCCTGGTTGCCTGCAGCCCTGGAGGAGGCCAGGAGCCTGCAACGGCCCATATTGCTTTCCATCGGCTATGCCGCCTGTCACTGGTGCCATGTCATGGCGCACGAATCCTTCGAGAACGAGGAGGTGGCATCCGTGATGAACCGCCTCTTCGTCAATATCAAGGTAGACCGCGAAGAGCGCCCCGACATCGACCAGATCTACATGGCTGCGCTCTCCGCAACCGGCGAGCAGGGAGGCTGGCCACTTACCATGTTCCTGACACCCGAGGGCAAGCCTTTCTGGGGCGGCACCTATTTTCCGCGCGAGCCCCGATACGGCCGGCCAGGCTTTGTCCAAGTGCTTGAAGCCGTTCATAAAGCCTGGATCAACAACAGGGAAGAAATAGAACGCGGCGCCGATACGCTCACCGATCATGTTCATGGTCAATTGGCACCGATTGCAGCCCGGGCAGAGCTTTCGCCGGACCGGCTTTCAACTTTTGCAGAAAGCGTCAATGGCATGATCGACCGGCAACGCGGCGGTCTTCATGGTGCCCCCAAATTCCCGAACGCACCCTTCATGAATGTTCTCTGGCTGAACTACCTGCAAACGGGCAAAGAAAGCCACCGCGATGCCGTTCTCATGACGCTCAAGCAGATGCTGGCGGGCGGCATTTACGATCATGTCGGCGGTGGTCTTGCGCGATATTCAACGGACGCAGAATGGCTGGTGCCGCATTTCGAAAAGATGCTCTATGACAATGTCCAGCTTATTCGCCTGGCCTCGTGGGCTTATTCCCGAACCGGAGATGACCTGCTTCGCATACGCATCGAGGAGACTGCCGAATGGCTCCTTCGAGAAATGAGAATGCCCGGCGGCGCCTTTGCATCCAGTCTCGATGCCGACAGCGAAGGGGAAGAAGGCCGTTTCTATCTCTGGACTGAGGAACAAATCCGGGAAATTCTCGGCGGTGACTCCGTCCGCCTTTTCGGCACATTCGAGCTCGCAAAGCCCGCAGGATGGGAGGGCAAGCCGATCCTGCATCGCAAGAGAAAACCGGATCACGCCGGCGACGAGGAGGAAGCCTTCCTGAGATCGGCTTTGGATCGCCTCAGGGAAGTTCGGGCCAAGAGAGTGCCGCCCGGGCGGGATGAGAAGATACTGGTGGACTGGAATGGTCAGGCGATCGTCAGTCTGGTGCAGGCCGGGCGGATTCTGTCGCGCCCCGACTGGGTCAAGGCGGCCATCCAGGCCTTTCGTTTCATTGTCGGATCGATGGAGGCAGGCAGATTGCCACACTCGATTTTGGGAACAAAGCGTCTCTTCCCTGCGATTGCCAGCGATTACGCGGCAATGATGAATGCTGCAATATCGATTTTCGAAGCCAGCGGGGAGCGCTCATATCTGGAGCAGGCGCGTGGCTGGCTGGACGCGCTGGACAGATGGTACGCCGATGAAAACGGCACCGGATATTACCTTTCGGCTTCTGATAATCCCGATGTCCCCATGAGAATTCGCGGCGACATGGACGATGCAATGACCTCGTCCACAGGCCAGATCATCGAGGCTCTCACCCGGCTGGCCACCATCGAAAGCGATTACGCGCTGCAAGAACGGGCGGTCGCTATCGCCGAAGCAGCCATTGGACGGGTCGCGACCCAGCGCTATGGCCAGGCCGGCATCGTCTTTGCTGCAGCCTTGGCCCTGCAGCCGATGAAACTGCTCATTGCCGAGGATCGAGGCGATCAAGCCTATATTTCGGTTGCGAATCGAAATTCCGATCCGCGGCGTGTTGATCTATGGGTTCCGACTGGCTCGAGCCAGGCAAACCTTCTGCCTGGCGGAGTTTCGCCCGATCTGTCACAGGCCGGAGCATGGTTGTGTACCGGCCAACTATGCCTGCCGCCGATCCAAGACCCGGTTGAACTGGAGATAACCCTACGACGAGCTGGTATTGGTCGAAGCTAATTAACCTCGCAGCAGAAAATCCGATACCAATGCTCTCTTGATCTGAAAATAATAACAGCTTTATATATAATAAAGATTATACTTATCAAGTATTCATTGAGTCAAAGAAATCAGCATTTCCCTTTGTTTGCTTGAGCTTGTCTATGAGAAACTCAATGGCGTCTGTCGTTCCCATGGGCGCCAGGATGCGGCGCAGGACAAAGATCTTCTGCAGATCCTGACGGGGAACGAGAAGATCTTCCTTGCGGGTACCGGACTTAAGGATGTCCATGGCAGGAAAGATGCGCTTGTCCGCCACCTTGCGGTCAAGCACGATTTCCGAATTGCCGGTACCCTTGAACTCTTCGAAGATAACCTCATCCATGCGGCTGCCCGTATCGATCAGGGCCGTCGCTATGATCGTCAGCGAGCCGCCTTCCTCGATATTGCGGGCCGCGCCGAAGAAGCGCTTCGGCCGTTGCAGAGCATTTGCGTCGACACCGCCCGTCAGAACCTTGCCGGAGGAAGGCACCACGGTGTTGTAGGCGCGGCCGAGGCGGGTGATCGAATCGAGCAGGATGACGACATCGCGGCCGTGCTCTACAAGGCGCTTGGCCTTTTCGATAACCATCTCGGCAACCTGCACATGTCGTGCCGCCGGCTCGTCAAAAGTCGAGGAAACGACCTCACCCTTTACCGAACGCTGCATGTCCGTGACTTCTTCCGGCCGCTCGTCGATCAGAAGCACGATAAGGTAGCATTCCGGGTGGTTTGACGTGATCGAATGGGCGATGTTCTGCAAAAGGACCGTCTTGCCGGTGCGCGGCGGCGCGACGATCAGGCCGCGCTGGCCCTTGCCGAGAGGCGCAACGAGATCGATCACCCGGGCCGAAAGGTCCTTGGTCGTCGGATTTTCGATTTCCATGCGCAGCCGCTCGTCCGGATAAAGCGGCGTCAGATTGTCGAAATGAATCTTGTGGCGGATCTTCTCCGGGTCTTCGAAATTGATCGAATTGACCTTGAGCAGGGCGAAGTAGCGCTCACCTTCCTTCGGGCTGCGGATCGGACCCTCAACCGTGTCGCCCGTCTTTAAAGAGAAGCGTCTGATCTGCGAGGGCGAAATATAGATATCATCCGGTCCCGGCAGATAATTGGCGTTGGCGGAGCGCAGGAAACCGAAACCGTCCTGAAGCACCTCGACGACGCCTTCGCCTATGATCTCGATATCCTGCATCGAAAGCTTCTTGAGGATCGCGAACATCAGCTCCTGCTTGCGCATGATGCTGGCATTCTCGACCTCGAGCGATTCAGCGAACGCGATCAGATCGGTCGGTGTTTTGCTCTTCAGCTCTTGTAGTTTCATTTCCTGCATGTTGGCGGACTCTATGGACCTGAGATGAGATAGAAAATAGCGATGCTTAGGGATAGGCCGGCGTCGCCCAGGACGGTTTTGTAAAACGGAACCGGACGAAAAGGGAGGAATTGTCTTTTAGCCTCCGCGCTCGCAAAGAGCAAGGAGCGATTTGGCCTCTCGCCGTCTCAGAAAGGCTTCACAATGACGAGAATCACGATGGTAATCATGAGAACCGTCGGAACCTCGTTCATCATCCGCCAGTAGCGCGCCGGCTTGTCGTTCGCGTCCCGCGCAAACTTCCTGACGGCACCCGAAAAATAGCCATGCACACCCGACATTACAAGAACCAGGGCGATCTTGGCATGCAGCCAGCCAGCCGAAAAGGCGAAGCCCTTCCAGGCGAGCCATAGTCCAAAGACCCAGGTTACCACCATGGCCGGGTTGATGATGACCCTCAGCAGCCGCTGCTCCATCAGCTTGAACGTCTCGGACTGAACGGATCCCTTCTCGGCCCCGGCGTGATAGACAAAAAGCCGCGGCAGATAGAGCATTCCGGCCATCCAGGAAATCACCGCGATAACGTGGATTGCCTTGGCCCATGAGTAGAAATTCTCCGGATCAAGCAGAAACAGACCGACGGTAAGGAGCGCGAAAATCGCCAGTACGACAGCCGCACGCTTGCCGGCTCGAGCGCCGGAATGCTCCTCACTCATCAGCGTCCTCCCTGCCGAACGCGTTTCACCATGGCCTCCACATGCTCCACCGGAGTATCCGGCGTGATGCCATGGCCGAGATTGAAGACCAAGGAACCGGAGCTGAGTTCGGCCAGAATGGCATCTACACCTTCGTCGAGTGCTCTCCCGCCGGCGACCAGTCTCATGGGATCGAGATTGCCCTGCACGGCACCTTCGGCCTGCAGTTCCCGCGCTTGCGCAAGCGGAACGGACCAGTCCAGACCAAGAGCAGTCACACCCGTCTCCTCCCTATAATGGCCATAATGCGCACCGGCTCCTCGCGGAAAGCCGATGATCGGAACCTCCGGATGGACCTCACGGACGCGCTTCACGATCCCGGAAACAGGCTTCACGCACCATTTCTGGAACGACCCGCTGTCGAGCACACCCGACCAGGAATCGAAAATCTGGATCGCATCTGCTCCCGCCTCAATCTGCTTCAGCAGATATTCCGCGGAAAGCTCCGCAAGTCTCTGAAGGAGTCTGGCCATGGCCTCAGGATGACGATAACCGAAAAGCCGGGCCGGCGCCTGGTCGGGAGTGCCGTGCCCTGCGATCATATAGGTTGCGACCGTCCAGGGAGCTCCGCAGAAGCCTATTAACGTCGTCTCCGACGGCAGTTCCTGACGTAGTCTGCGGACCGTTTCATAGACCGGGGCGAGATGGTCATGGAAGCTTCGTCCGTCCAGCCGGGAAATCTCTTCCCCGCGTATCGGCGTCATCACGGGCCCACGGCCTTCCACGAAATCGAGATCCCGGCCAAGGGCATGCGGAATGACGAGAATATCGGAAAAAAGGATCGCCGCATCAAAGCCGAAGCGCCTTATTGGCTGCATGGTCACTTCGGTAGCGAGATCCGGATTGTAGCAAAGGTCCAGGAAACTTCCGGCTTTTTTCCGTGTTGCACGATATTCCGGGAGATATCGACCTGCCTGCCGCATCATCCAGAGCGGAGGCGGGAAAATGGTTTCTCCCTTCAATGCCCTGACGATTTTGCGGTCGGCCATTTCGCTTATCCAGTATGCGCCTAATCAAAGAAAGATTCTTTGAAAGGATTCTTCTGATTCTATGACTCTGTTTGAATCGTGGATTCAATCCCATCCACGACAAAGCGTGTCGGATCGATCGGCAAATTGCCGCGCTACCTCCGCAAAGGATAGTGAAAAGATCGGGGAAAGTGATAAATTACATAATATTTTCAATTGGTTGAGAACTATTAGCTCGCTGTCGGTTTGTTCACACACGTCGAAACAAACTTGAATTCTTTGATATTCTCCACAGCCGGGACAACGTCTCCACGTCAACCTGAATTGTGGACAGAATCGCGTCTGTCAGGCTCATGACTTCTGGCGGAGCCGGGACTCTCACGCTATCAACACCTCTCCACAGACCGGAAGCCGACATGTGAACAAGCCGCAGAGTTTCTTCCATCTTCATCTGATTTCCGACGCCACGGGTGAAACCCTGCTGGCGGCTGGCCGGGCTGCGGCGGCACAATACAAGGATGCGCGGGCCATCGAGCATATTTACCCGTTGATCCGCACCGAAAAGCAGCTTCAGAAGGTTTTCGAGGAAATCGACCAGGAGCCAGGCATTGTGCTTTACACGGTCGTCGATCAGAAGCTGGCGCGGGATATCGACGAATGGTGCGCCTCGGCCGGTTTACCTTGTGTTTCCGTGCTGGAGCCCGTGTTGACCGTCTTCCAATCCTATCTCGGAACGCCGGCAGGCCGGCGGGTTGGCGCCCAGCATGTGCTCGACGCCGACTACTTTCGCCGCATCGATGCGCTGAACTTCACCATGGAGCATGATGACGGCCAGTTGCCGCAGGACGTGGATGAGGCCGATCTCGTCCTGATCGGCATATCACGGACTTCGAAGACGCCGACCAGCATCTATCTCGCCAATCGTGGCATCAAGACCGCGAACATTCCGATCGTTCTTGGCGTTCCTTTGCCTGAAAGCCTGTTGAAGGCGAAGAACCCGCTGATCGTGGGATTGATCGCTTCAGCCGAACGTATTTCCCATGTGCGCCAGAACCGTGTCCTCGGAACCGCCGCAAGCTATGATGCGGATATCTACACGGATCGTACCGCTATAGCCAGCGAACTCGCCTATGCAAGACAGATTTGCACGCGTCATGGCTGGCCGATGATCGATGTCACCCGGCGGTCGATAGAGGAAACCGCGGCGGCGATCATGGCTCTTCGCGGAAAGTCGCGATGAAGGGCCAGATCGAGCCAAGCCCGAAACCGGAGACTGAAATGCCCACCGATATCATTCTCGCTTCTAGCAGCCCGTTTCGAAGGAAGCTGCTGGAGAATGCGGGCCTGGAGTTCAGAACGGTCTCGCCGGAAATCGACGAACGCGCGGTGCAGGCGACACTGGAAGGTTCCGATATCACGCCGGACGATGTGGCCCTGATCCTCGGCGAGGCCAAGGCTCGAGATGTTTCCGAGCGCAACCCCGAAGCCTGGGTGATCGGTTCCGACCAGACGCTGTCGCTTGGAGACCGGATTTTCCACAAGCCCGCCGATATGGAGGAGGCCCGCCGGCATCTCCTGGCCCTGTCGGGAAAGACGCATCAACTGAACAGCGCCGTGATAATTGCTCGCAAAGGCGAAGCGGTCTGGCGCCATGTCGGAATCGCCCATCTGACCATGCGCAATCTCGACCCGGGCTTCATCGGCCGGCACCTTGCTGCGGTCGGGGAAAAGGCCCTTTCAAGCGTCGGCGCCTATCAGGTCGAAGGGCAGGGTATCCAGCTTTTCGAAAAGATCGACGGTGACTATTTCACCATTGTCGGTCTTCCCATGCTGCCTTTGCTGGCGGCGCTGCGCGAAATGGGTGCCATCGATGGCTGAAACGACACCGCGCGCATTTGTCTGCGGTCACCCGATCATCCATTCGCGCTCGCCGCTCATCCATAATCATTGGCTGAAAAGATATGGTTTGACGGGCTCCTACGAACGCGTCGACGTCGCGCCGGAGGATTTTGCACAATTCATCGCCCGGCTTGCGGAGCAGGGCTTCGTTGGCGGCAATGTCACGCTCCCTCACAAGGAAGCCGCTGCTGCGCTGGTGGCCCATCGTGACGAATCGGCGACAATCATCGGAGCGGTGAACACGCTCTGGTTCGAGGATGGATTGCTTTGCGGCAGCAATACGGACGCTTACGGCTTTTCCGCCTATCTGGATCAGGTGGCACCCGATTGGAAACGGGGCCGAATAGCAACCGTTCTAGGGGCCGGGGGCGCTTCGCGGGCCATTATCCATGCGCTGCAATCAAACGGCTACAGGGATATCCGCGTCGTCAATCGCACCCTTCTGCGAGCTACAGAACTGGCCAATCGTTTCGTCGGCGGAGTGACGGCGCATGGCTGGCAGGCGATCCCGGAACTTCTTCCCGATACGGATCTGCTGGTGAATACGAGCACACTCGGCATGACTGGAAAGGATTCTGCCGATATCGATCTTTCGCCGCTGCCGGACAAAGCGATCGTCAACGATATCGTCTATGTGCCGCTCAAGACCGCGCTTCTGGCAGATGCCGAGCGGCGCGGATTGAAGACTGTCGACGGGCTGGGAATGCTCCTGCATCAGGCCGTTCCGGGGTTTGAACGCTGGTTTGGCCGCCGCCCGGAGGTGACGGCTGAGCTTCACGCGGAAGCCGTGGCGGATTTGGAGAGAGCGGCATGATCATTCTCGGCCTCACCGGTTCGATCGGCATGGGCAAATCGACGACGGCGGGCATGTTCATGGAAGAAGGCGTTCCGGTGCATGATTCCGACGCAACGGTCCACCGGCTTTATTCCGGTGCCGCGGCTCCGCTCATCGAGCAGGCTTTTCCCGGCACCACGGTCGACGGAACGGTGGACCGCACGAAACTGTCGAACGCGGTCCTTGGCAAGCCCGAGGCCTTGAAGAAGCTCGAGGCGATCATCCATCCCCTGGTTCGCGCCGAGGCGGACAGGTTCTTGGCCGAGCACCGGAATAACGGCACTCCCCTGGTGGTCCTTGACATCCCTCTTCTTTTCGAGACAGGGGGAACCGGGCGCGTCGACAAGATCGTGGTGGTCACGGCTTCGCCGGAAGTCCAGCACAAGCGCGTCTTGGCTCGTCCGGGAATGACGGAAGAGAAATTCGAGGCCATCCTTGCCAAACAGGTTCCGGATGACGAGAAGCGCCGGCGCGCGGACTTCATCATTGACACGGGTGAGGGAATGGAATCGGCCCGTGCGGCTGTGCGTGCCATAATCGCCGAACTTTCCCCAGCTTTGAAGGCCCGAAACTGACGGCCGCTTGCCCGCAGGCCATCTCCCGCGCAAGCTGGTGTCGGAGTGATTCGATGCGTGAAATCGTCTTTGACACGGAAACAACTGGTCTTGACCCCAATGAGGATCGGATCATCGAATTGGGTTGTGTGGAACTGGTGAACCGGTTCCCGACCGGGCGGACGCTGCATCATTTCATCAATCCAGAGGGACGGGCCGTTCATCAGGATGCATATGAGGTCCACGGCATCAGCAACGCCGATCTTGCTGACAAGCCTACCTTCCGCATGATCGCCGACGAGTTCATCCACTTCATCGATGGCGCGAAGCTGGTGGCGCACAACGCCAATTTCGATATCGGCTTCATCAATGCGGAATTCCTGCGTCTCGGCCAGCCAATCGTCGAGCCGGAACGGGTCGTCGACACACTCGCAATGGCGCGCCGCAAGCATCCGATGGGACCGAACTCACTCGATGCGCTTTGCCGCCGCTATGGCATCGACAACAGCCATAGGACCAAGCACGGCGCGTTGCTCGATGCGGAGTTGCTGGCCGAGGTCTATATAGAGCTGATCGGCGGCAAGCAGGCTGCGCTCGGCCTGGAGATTCGTGTCGAAACCACGGAAGTGACGATCGAGACGACAGCTTCAGTCCATTCTACCGGTCCTCGTCCACGACCTCTACCGCCACGGTTGACGGAAACCGAACGCGCGGCACACAAGGCGCTTGTGGCCACGCTTGGAGAAAAGGCCATCTGGCTGAAGACTGAACCGGCCGACCTTTGATCTGGCCGGCCGACGGGGCAATCAGGAAACCTGGACTTTGGACTTTGCCTGCTCCTCGGCCATGCGCTGCTGGAACATACGGGCAAAGTCGATCGGATCGATCATCAGGGGCGGGAAACCGCCATTACGCGTTGCATCTGCAATGATCTGGCGCGCAAACGGGAAGAGCAGCCTCGGGCATTCGATGAAGAGCAGGGGAAGCATATGCTCCTGCTGGAAGCCGTCGATGCGGAAGACGCCGCCATAGACCAACTCGACATTGAAGAGCACGTTCTTTTCTGCTTCAGCCTTGGCGTTCAGGGTAAGGACGACGTCGTAATCCTTGTCGCCCAGCGGATTGGCATTCACATTCACATTGATGTTGATACCAGGTGCCTTGTCGCGGCTGCGCAGGCTCTGGGGAGCGCCGGGGCTCTCGAAGGAAAGATCCTTCACATATTGGGCAAGGATGTTGAGGCTCGGCTGTACGGTGTTGCCATTGCCTGTCGTCGAGCTGCCACCTGCCGGTGCTCCAGCTCCAGGCGCGTTCTTGTCCTGCGGTTCTTTGGCCATCAGCCTTTTCCTTGTTCTCCTGAGGCAGTAGCTGCCGTTCCTATAATGGCGCGTTGGCTATCATGGGCTTTCCGGCAAGACAAGGCTGAGGCGAAACCAGCCGATCAGCAATTATCAGTCGCGTTCGATCCTGCGCCAGGGCGAGTCGGAGTTCGGGTTTTCGGAATATTCGTCGGTAGCGAGATCGATTGTCCGTCCCCGCGAGGCGCCGCGGCCGGCAGGGCCCGTGCTGCCATGGCCCGGCGTCAGGATTACGATCCGGTTGCGCAGGAGCGACCAGCCGAATTCACGCGCGGCAGGTATGAAGAGAAGAAGGCCGATCGCGTCGGTTATGAAGCCTGGCATGAAAAGCAATATCCCGGCCAAGAATATCATGCTTCCATGGACGAGTTCCTTTGCAGGCACGTGCCCTTCATCCAGGATCCGCCGGATGCGTTTTATGACGCCGAAGCCCTGCACGCGCAAAAGAACCGCGCCGAGCAACGTGGTGGCGAAGATCAGGACCAGAGTGGACAGAACGCCGATCTTGCTGCCGACAAGAATGAAAACCGCAATTTCCAGGATGGGGATCGAAAGCAGCAGCAGCGGAATTAGGGATCTCACGACGATATCTTTTACCTTGAGGCGGGTTTTGAACACTTATGGCGGCGATTTGCTACAGATAGGAAGGCGCGGCTTTGATTTGAATGATCGCTGTATGCGATCTATATGGGATAGGCTGGAAGGGTTGCGGCGGACATGCTGCATGTCCGGGCGCTAAAGGGTAAACTGGCTCACATGGAACTCTTCGATTTCGGCACGATCTTCTTTCTGGTCGCGGCAATCGTGATCTTCTTCCAGCTGCGCAATGTCCTCGGGCGGCGTACCGGGAAGGAACGGCCGCCTTTCGACCCTTATACCGCCGCACGGACGTCGGCCAAGAAAGATATGTCGAAGCCGGAGAACGTCGTATCCCTGCCCCGGCGCAAGGAAGCCGAAGAGGCCGCGGATTCTTATGCGGCCATTGATGCCGTCGCCAAGCCAGGCACCGAGCTCAACAAGGGTCTCCGGGCGATCAAGAATGCCGATCCGTCATTCGATCCCAAGACCTTCATCGATGGCGCGAAGCTGGCCTATGAGATGATCGTGATGGCTTTCGCCGACGGCGATCGCCGCACCTTGAAGAATCTTCTATCGCGAGAGGTGTATGACGGTTTCGTGGCAGCCATTTCGGAACGCGAGAACAGGTCTGAGAAGATCGAATCCTCTTTTGTAGGCATCGACAAGGTCGAGTTCGTATCGGCTGAAATGAAGGGCTCGGAGGCGCATATTACGCTGCGCGTCGTCAGCGAGCTGATTTCCGCGACCAGGGACGGTTCGGGTACGATCATTGACGGCGATCCGGAAACGGTAGCAGAGGTCAAGGACGTCTGGACATTTGCCCGCGATACCCGCGCGCGTGATCCCAACTGGAAGCTTGTGGCGACCGAAGCCGAGGAATAGCATCCCGTGGATGGCACAGGGACCCGGATTTCGCCGAAAGTGGCGACGGATCTCTCTCCGGTTTTCCATCCGCTTTCCTTCGAGGACCTTCCCGGATGGCGCGAGGACGAGGTCTCCCGCGCCTTCGCGGCCTTCCGGCGTTCAGCCAGCCATGTCCGTTCCAAACCTTACCGTACCGGCAGCCTCGGGGTTTTAAACGAGAGTTTTGCCGAAGCCTGTGCCGACGCCCTGTCACATGCCGACGCGGATGAGGAGTTGGCGCGTGCGTTCTTCGAACGGCATTTCGCTCCGTGCAAGATACGGCCCGCCGAGAAGGGTTCGGGTTTCGTGACCAGCTACTACGAGCCGGAGATCGAGGCCGCGCGGCAGCGGACGGAAAAATTCACCGTGCCGCTCTATGGCAGGCCGGCGGATCTGATCGATCTCGACGAATTAAACCGGCCGGCGGGCATGGATCCTTATTTCGCGTTCGGGATGCAGGGTTCTGACGGCATCTCGGAATATCACGATCGAAGGGCCATCGAGACCGGAGTGCTCGCCGGGCTTGGCCTGGAGATCGCATGGCTTGCCGACAAGGTGGATGCTTTCTTCATTCATGTACAGGGTGCTGCGAAACTGAGACTGACAGACGGTACGGTTGCGCGCGTGACCTATGCGGCGAAATCAGGTCATCCATTCACCGGTCCGGGCAGGATTCTCGTCGGATTGGGGGAAATCCCCGAAGAAGCCGTCACGATGCAGGAAATCCGGCGCTGGTTCCGCAGCAATCCCGGCCGCATAGACGAGATCCTCTGGAAGAACCGCTCCTTCATCTTCTTTCGTGAAACATCTGTGGGTGAACCCCGGCTTGGGCCGATCGCGGCAGCCAAGGTGCAACTCGAGCCCGGACGTTCTCTGGCGGTCGACAGGCTGCTGCACACCTTTGGGACGCCGTTCTTCGTCGACGCACCCTCGTTGATCGCTTTCGAAAACCGCCCTTTCCGCAGGCTCATGATCGCACAGGATACCGGTTCGGCGATCACCGGCCCGGCCCGCGGCGACATCTTCGCCGGCTGCGGCGCGGAGGCTGGCGAAATCGCCGGAACGGTCCGTCATCCGGCGGATTTCTACGCGCTTCTGCCGAAAGCGCTTGTAGGGGGCCGCATATGACCCGGCACAACCCCAATCGTCTGAGTGCGGAGGACCGAATTCTCTGGAATCGGGTCGCGAGTACGGTAAAGCCTTTGAAGGACAAGGTGCTCGAGCAGGTTCCAGAGCCGGTGCGGCCGGTTTTGGAGGAAAAAATGCCTTCCAAAATCCAGGGTGCCACAGCCGGGAATCCTCCGGCAGGCCCGAAATCCATGGCAGACCCGAAACATCTCGACAGACCGACGAAAGACAAGCTGGCCAAAGGCAGGCTGCAGATCGGTGCAACCGTTGATCTTCATGGACTGACACAGGCCGAAGCTTACAATTTGCTCCTTTCCTTTCTTCACAGAGCGCATGCGGCAGGCTTGCGTTACGTGCTCGTGATAACCGGCAAGGGGAGTTCCGCAGGTGGGGACGGCATATTGCGACGCCTGGTCCCGGTCTGGCTCGCTACGGCAGGTTTCCGGGAAATCGTCGGCGGTTTCGATCGGGCATCGCGGCATCACGGCGGCGATGGAGCCATCTATGTCCGCCTTCGTCGAGCGAGAAAGAAGGCATGACACCCTTCGGTGAGAAACTGCGGAAAATGCGCCAGGAAAGGGGCATTTCGCAGAAGGAAATGGCCAAGGCGCTCAATGTCAGCCCCGCCTATCTTTCTGCGCTCGAACACGGGCATCGCAGCCCGCCGAGCTGGAGCATGATCCAAAAGATCATCGGTTACTTCAACGTGATCTGGGACGATGCCGAGGAATTACAGCGTCTGGCGGAGACCTCCAATCCGCGAGTGGTGGTGGATACGGCGGGGCTGCCTCCGCAGGCGACCGAGCTCGCCAATCTCCTGGCGCTTCACATAAGAAAGCTGAGTCTCAGTGAGATCGAGATGCTGCTGGCGCATCTGCAGGCGCTTATTCAGAGAAGCGAGCGCTGATCAGGAATCCTGGAAAAGCGCCATCAGCTCATCGAGCTTGTCGTTCACAAGCCAGCCATAGTAATTTTCCTGCGGCAGCCTTGCCTCTTTGCCCTGGTTGCGGCGTATGCGGTTTTCGGCGGCAAGAGCGGCAGCCCGCGCTTCCGGATTGCCGAGATTGTAGAGCGTCGCGGTGATGCCCGGATTCCTGGAGATGTCGAAGCCCGCGATCGTGCGATAGGCATCCATGGATTTCTTCAAGACTGCCGCGACATAAGCCAGCGTCACGTCCGGATCCATGATGGTGCGGTATACCTCCTGGGGATCGTTGAAATCGAGCTTCGGATAGCCCGAAACCCGATGCACGAGATCCGTCATCTGCAAGGCTGTCAGTGGATTGAGCTGACCGAGCCCGAAGGTCTGTCCGGCATAGAGGGGTTGGAAGAACACGGCGCTGAAGCGGTCGTTAGGGAATTTTTTGCCGTCGACACGTTTGCCGCGGAAATGTTCGTCCCAAACCTGTTCGCGGCAGGACCACAGATCGTAGCTGTCCTTGTGGACGAGACATTCCTTGAATTGAGCGCGCTGGATGAAATCTCCGATCGTCTCGCCCTGATGTGAAAAGGCGAAGCTGTTTTTGAGATAGGCAACCGCCTTCACATAATAGGTCTGCAGGCGGTCATAGGCGTCCACATTATAGGTATGCTCGCCGACTATCGCGCCGACCATGTGAATGGGTTCTATCCCATACCGGGCCGAGATGCTTCGGATTTTGCGGATAAGAGCCGGGTCGTTGCGCAGAAGCTGATAGACTTTCCGGTACTTCGCTTCGTAGCTGCTCTTGCCCGCCGCGGTACGGCGCGCGGATGCTCCCGGAACCGGGGGCTGTTCGACATTGCGGTTACCTGGCGGCACGAGCTGCGCAGCCTGCGTCGGCAGGGCCGGCGCCAGGAACAAGCCTAGAAAGAGTGCCAGTCGCAGGAGCATGGGAGGTTGACGCCGCGATTCGTTAACGGCGCAAACTAGGAAATAGACCCCTTGAAGTCGAGGGGCCTCCAAGGGCGCCGGTGCGGAAACAATGCGGCTGTGGCAATCCCGCACCGGCCTTTGCCGTCAGAGGATGAAGCGTGACAGATCGGTGTTCCTGGCAAGATCGCCGACATTCCGGTCCACGTAGTCGGCATCGACGACAATCTTCGTCCCGCTACGGTCGGGTGCGTTGAAGGAGATGTCGTCCAGGACCCGTTCCATCACTGTCTGCAGGCGACGCGCGCCGATATTCTCGACGCTCGCATTGAGCTCCACGGCAATACCGGCAAGCCGATCGATCGCATCGTCGGTGAATTCGAGCTCGACGCCTTCCGTCTGCATTAGCGCTATATATTGCTTGATCAGGCTGGCTTCCGTTTCGGTCAGGATGCGGCGGAAGTCCTCCTTCTCCAGTGCCCGAAGCTCTACGCGGATCGGCAGCCGGCCTTGCAATTCCGGCAGAAGATCCGAAGGCTTGGAAACGTGGAAGGCTCCGGAGGCAATGAAAAGGATGTGGTCCGTCTTAACCGGCCCGTATTTCGTCGCCACCGTGGTGCCTTCGACGAGCGGCAGCAGGTCGCGCTGAACGCCCTCGCGCGAAACGCCGGCGCCCATGCCGCCTTCTCGCGCCGCGATCTTGTCGATCTCGTCGAGAAAGACGATGCCGTCATTCTCCGCAGCAGCAAGCGCGCGCTGCGTCACCTCCTCCTGGTCCAGCAGCTTGTCGGATTCGTCATTGATCAGATGCTGGTAGGAATCCTTGACGGTGGTCTTGCGCATCTTCGTGCGCCCGCCACCCATCGCCTTCTGCAGCATGTCGTTGATGTTCAGCACGCCGATATTGGCCCCCGGCATTCCGGGAATCTCGAAACCGGGCATGCCGCTTCCTGTGTCGGAAACCTCGATCTCGATTTCCTTGTCATCAAGCTCGCCGTTTCTGAGCTTCTTGCGGAAGCTGTCGCGTGTAGCCGGGCTCGCCGTCTTGCCGACAAGAGCTTCAAGAACCCGTTCCTCGGCATTCATATGGGCGCGGGCCTTGACGTTCTCGCGCATCTTCTCGCGGGTGAGACCGATGGCGACCTCGACGAGGTCGCGCACAATCTGCTCCACGTCGCGTCCGACATAGCCGACCTCGGTGAACTTCGTCGCCTCGACCTTGATGAAAGGCGCGCCGGCAAGCTTGGCCAGGCGGCGGGAAATCTCGGTCTTGCCGACACCCGTCGGGCCGATCATGAGGATGTTCTTGGGCATGACCTCTTCGCGCATCTGGCCCTCGAGCTGCTGCCGGCGCCAGCGGTTGCGCAGCGCGATCGCCACGGCGCGTTTGGCATCCTTCTGGCCAATGATGAAGCGGTCGAGTTCCGAGACGATCTCTCGGGGGGAAAATGTAGTCATGGTCATATAAATCCGGTTTGCCACTGCCGTATGAGTTCGAACGGATGCAGCAGCATGATTACGTTCAGAGTCAGATTATCGCGAATGACGAAGCCTACAGCGACTTCCAGGACAAGCGCGAGCGCCACCACGAACCATATAGGTAGCCGTGCAGCCATCACAAACCCTACAACGGCGGCCAGCGTGTCCGCGACCGAATTGACGATGCTGTCGCCATAATAGTCGAGCGAAATCGTACCTTCGCGATAACGGTTGATGATGAAGTCGGTATTCTCCACGATCTCCCATGCCGTTTCGAGGCCGACCGCCAGCACAAGCCGGAACCCGGGCGAGCTGTTCGGCGCCAGGAACCAGAAAAGCAGATAGAAAAGGAAACCATGAATGAGATGGGAGAAGGTGTACCAGTCTGAAAGATGCTGCGAATTTTCCGAGCTCTGCACGATCCCATGCCAGAATTTCACGGTGCCGCATTCGCAGATAGGCGTTCTTCCAAAGACATAGAGAATAAGAGCCTGGGCAATGATGACGACGGCCGCGACAAGGAGGCCTGTACCCCAGGAAAAGCCTGTGATCCCCAGCCCTCTCATTCAATTGGGATCCGGGAATTTTTCCATCAGGAGGGTTTTGCCGTCGGGCTCCTCCAACTCGCGATAGACGGTGAATCCAGCTTTGGCATAAGCGCGGACGGCACGTCCGTTTCGCGCATCGGGATCGATGACGATGCGCGGGGCACCGTTTTCGAAAAGCCGCCGTCCGAAGGCCCGGACGATGGGCGCGGCAAGGCCATTTCCGATCATTTCGGATTCCCCGATGAAGATGTCGATGCCGGGCGTGTCGGGCGAAAGGTCCCTCGTCCAAGCCTCTTCTTCATATTCAGTGGGCCACCAGCTCTGGATATAGCCGATCGGCCTGCTGTCGACCCGAATGATAAACGCATCGACCTCGCCCGTTTCCAGACCTTCGCGGATCAGTCTAATCTCCTGATCGGGTTCGCCCCACCATTGCCTCACATGGGGTTTCTTCAGCCAGGAATGCAGCATAGGCAGATGATCATGCCGCACCGGCTCGAAGCCGATCGAGGGCAAGTCATTCGGCATCGAGGGTTTCGACGATGACATTGTCGTTGGTGTAGACGCAGATGTCGGCAGCAATCTTCATCGCCCTGCGGGCGATCTCCTCGGCGTCCATATCCGTATCGATCAGGGCGCGGGCCGCCGCCAGCGCGTAATTGCCGCCGGAACCGATCGCCATCACGCCCTGTTCGGGCTCGAGCACGTCGCCGGTGCCGGTGAGCGCCAGGGAAACGCTCTTGTCGGCAACCAGCATCATGGCCTCCAGGCGTCGCAGGTAGCGATCCGTTCGCCAGTCCTTGGCCAGTTCGACACAGGCGCGCATCAGCTGGTCGGGATATTGCTCCAGCTTGGCCTCGAGCCTCTCCAGAAGCGTGAAGGCATCGGCTGTCGCGCCCGCAAAGCCGGCAATTACATTGCCCTTGCCGATGCGGCGCACCTTGCGTGCATTTCCCTTCATTATAGTCTGGCCCATGCTGACCTGCCCGTCGCCGGCAATGACGACCTTGCCGCCCTTGCGGACGGTGACGATGGTCGTGGCGTGCATGGTAATATCGCTCATATGCAGAAACTCCGTTTCGCACCGACATGCGGCGCTCTTCCTCGGGCATATGTATGTGGTACGTCAAGGAATGCAAAGGCTTCCATGCCGTGGCGGCCTTGCCAGCAATCGACTGGCAATCGAGCCGCCATGCTGGTAGAAGGCAGCCGCTCCGTGCCCGGCAAGAAGGACAGGCCATGGCTTCCGGCAAGACAAGGCGTTCGGCGGATTTCAGCCGCAAGACGAAAGAGACCGAGATTTCCGTTTCCGTCGATCTCGACGGAAACGGTCGGTTCGACATCAGGACCGGCGTCGGTTTCTTCGATCATATGCTGGAACAGCTTTCCCGCCATTCCCTGATCGACGTCACGTTGAAGGCCAAGGGCGATCTTCATATCGATGATCACCATACGGTGGAGGATTGCGGCATTGCCATCGGCCAGGCGATCGCGAAAGCCCTGGGTGACCGGCGCGGCATCATGCGATATGCCTCGCTGGATCTCGCCATGGACGAAACGCTGACGCGTGCCGCGGTCGACGTTTCGGGCCGGCCCTTCCTCGTCTGGAATGTAGCATTCTCCTCGCCGAAGATCGGCAGCTTCGACACTGAACTGGTGCGGGAGTTCTTTCAGGCGCTGGCGCAAAATGCCGGCATTACGCTCCATGTCGCCAATCTCTACGGGGCCAACAACCATCACATAGCCGAGACCTGCTTCAAGGCGGTAGCGCGCGTGTTGCGCCAGGCGGTGGAAGTGGATCCGCGCCAGCCGGATGCCGTACCGTCCACCAAGGGCACACTGAAAGGATAGGCCTTTCGATGGCTAGTTATGTCGTCATGGAGCGGACTGGAACCGGGAGATCCGAAGCGCCGGAAACGACGATCTTTGTCCGTGACGGCTTTTCGTTTCTCGCGTTCCTGGTCCCCTTCTTCTGGTTCCTGTGGCACCGCATGTGGATTGAGGCGGCGGCACTCCTCATTGTCATTGTCGCTTTCGCTGGCCTTCGTTCTTTCGAATCGGTCTCGAATGTAGCCTGGGCCTTTTCGCTGCTTCTGTCCTTCCTGATAGGGCTGGAAGCTTCGACGCTGAGGCTTTGGTCCCTTCGCCGTCGAGGATGGCGTATGTGGGGCGTGGTGGAAGCGAGCGGATGGAAGGACGCCGAAGCCCGCTACGCCTACGAACGGATGGAAGAGCTGGAAGGCCGGCCCACCGAGCCCGTCAGCACCCGATCTGTGATCTTGCCAGGGGCGATCCGGCCTGCCGGCGGGCCGGCGCTGGGCCTGTTCGACTATCCAAGGACGCGCTGATGCGGGTCGCCATCATCGACTACGGCTCGGGTAACCTTCGCTCGGCTACCAAGGCATTCGAACGCGCTGCCCGGGAGGCCGGCATCCGTGCCGAGATCGATCTGACCGCCGACGCCGAGTGCGTGCGGACAGCCGACCGCATTGTCCTACCGGGCGTCGGCGCCTATGCTGATTGCCGCGCCGGACTCGATGCCGTGCCCGGAATGGTCGAGGCAATCGCGGAAGTTGCGATCGAGAAGGCCCGCCCCTTTCTCGGCATTTGTGTCGGAATGCAGCTCATGTCATCGCGCGGGCTGGAAAAGACGGTCACCGAAGGCTTTGGCTGGATCGCGGGCGACGTGGTGGAGATGCAGCCGTCGGACGCGTCCTTGAAGATCCCGCAGATCGGCTGGAACACGATTCACGTGAAACATCCCCATCCGCTTTTTGATGGCATTCCAACGGGCGAGAGAGGTCTGCATGCCTATTTCGTGCATTCCTATCATCTCCAGGCCGAAAGGCCGGTAGATGTGCTTGCCACTACGGATTACGGCGGAGCGGTGACCGCGGTGGTGGCGCGGGGCAATCTGGCTGGCACGCAGTTTCATCCCGAAAAGAGCCAGACGCTCGGTCTGGCCCTCATCACCAATTTCCTGAGGTGGAAGCCATGAGCAAGAAGGGCTATTGGATCGCGATGGTCGATGTGACCGATCCCGAAACCTATAAGGACTATGTCAAGGCGAATGCCGCCGCCTTCGAGAAATATGGCGCGAAATTCCTCGTGAGAGGGGGGCGGCATACCGACCCGGAAGGGCCCGTCGGCACACGTCATGTCGTGCTGGAGTTCGAGAGCTATGAAAAGGCGCTCGAATGTTACCGCTCGCCGGAATATCAGGAGGCCCTGAAAATCAGGCTTGCCGCTTCCGAGGCGAAATTCGTGATCGTCGAGGGACACGAGGCGTGATCCTTTTCCCCGCCATCGACCTGAAGGACGGCCAGTGCGTGCGCCTGAAGCTGGGCGAGATGGCGAGCGCCACTGTCTATAACGAAGACCCGGCCGCGCAGGCGAAAGCCTTCGAGGAACAGGGCTTCGAATGGCTGCATGTGGTCGATCTCAACGGTGC
Organism: Mesorhizobium sp. J18; assembly: GCF_007829525.1. GTDB lineage: Bacteria > Pseudomonadota > Alphaproteobacteria > Rhizobiales > Rhizobiaceae > VLJP01. Next base: position 47,940 of record NZ_VLJP01000089.1, on the reverse strand, counting down.
CTTTGCCGGCGCGAGCGTAAACGGGGAGGCTGTTGAGGCCATTCTCTCAGCCACGAAGAATCCGGTGCAGCTCGGCGGCGGGATCCGTTCCATGGAACATATCGAGGGCTGGCTCGGCAAAGGCCTTGCCCGCATCATTCTCGGTACGGTCGCTGTGCGTGATCCCGAACTCGTCAGGGCCGCCTGCAAGGCGTTTCCCGGCAGGGTCGCGGTCGGCATCGACGCGAAGGGCGGCAAGGTCGCGGTCGAAGGCTGGGCGGAATCCTCCGACCTTTCGGCGGCGGAGCTTGCCAAACGCTTCGAGGGGGCAGGTGTCGCCGCGATCATCTATACGGATATCGACCGCGATGGGGTGCTTTCGGGCATAAACTGGGAATCCACGATCGCGCTCGCCGATGCGGTTTCCATACCGGTCATCGCCTCGGGCGGTCTCGCCTCGATCGCCGACATCGTGCGCATGACGATGCCGGATGCTGCCAAGCTTGAAGGTGCAATCTCGGGACGGGCGCTTTATGACGGCCGGATCGACCCGACAGAGGCGCTGGCCCTTCTGCGGGGCGAACGCAAGGCGGAAGCAGGCCTGCTCGAGGAGCGGCAATGACACTCAAGGCCCGCATTATTCCCTGCCTCGACGTCAAGGACGGCCGTGTCGTCAAGGGTGTCAATTTCGTAGACCTGATCGATGCCGGCGATCCCGTCGAGGCCGCCAAGGCTTATGATGCGGCGGGCGCGGACGAACTCTGCTTCCTCGATATCACCGCCTCGTCGGACAATCGCGAAACCATTTTCGACGTTGTCGCCCGCACGGCCGAGCAGTGCTTCATGCCTCTGACGGTAGGTGGTGGGGTGCGTGAGGTGACTGATATCCGCAAGCTGCTGCTTGCCGGGGCGGACAAGGTTTCGATCAATACGGCTGCGGTGATGAATCCCGATTTCGTCGCCCGCGCCGCCGACAAGTTCGGAAACCAATGCATCGTGGTGGCGATCGATGCGAAGAAGATCTCTGCGGCCGGCGAAGAAGATCGCTGGGAGATCTTCACCCATGGCGGCCGGCGGCCCACCGGCATCGATGCGGTGGACTTTGCGCACAAGGTGGTCGCTCTCGGCGCCGGCGAAATCCTGCTTACTTCCATGGACCGGGACGGAACCAAGGCGGGCTACGATCTGGCTTTGACGCGCGCCATCGCCGACGCGGTCAAAGCCCCGGTCATTGCATCAGGAGGCGTGGGAACGCTCGATCATCTGGTGGAAGGCATAAGGGAGGGCCACGCGACGGCGGTGCTTGCCGCCTCGATTTTCCATTTCGGCACCTATACGATCGGCGAGGCAAAGGCCTATATGGCCAAGGCCGGTCTTGCCATGCGACTGGATGGCTGCGGAGGTGAAAAGGGCGCATGAGCAGTTTCACCCTATCCGATCTGGAAAGGATCATCGCCGAACGTGCCTCGGCCGATCAGAGGGACTCCTGGACGGCAAGGCTCTTCGCAGCCGGGGCGGAAAAGGCCGCCCAGAAGCTCGGCGAGGAGGCGGTGGAAACCGTTATCGCGGCGGTCGGGCGGGATCGGCAGGCGCTGATTTCCGAAAGCGCGGATCTCATCTATCACTGGCTGGTGGTTCTGGCGATCGCAAATGTGCCGCTGAACGATGTTCTTGCGGAGCTGGAGCGCCGCACAGCCCGTTCGGGTGTAGCCGAAAAGGCGGCCCGCTCTCGGGACTGAGGCATCGGGTGCGGGATCGAGGAAGCTATATGGACCAGCTCGTATCCGGCGAAAAATATTCCCCTTATCGCATCTTCACCGCCGAGAGGTGGGCGGAGTTCCGGGCCGACACGCCGCTGACTCTGACCGAGGACGAGGTTCGCCGGCTCCGTTCGCTCAATGATCCGGTCGATCTGGAAGAAATCCGTCGTGTCTATCTGTCCATGTCACGGCTGCTGTCGGCGCATGTCGAGGCGAGCCAGCTCCTCTTCAATCAGCGAAAGGTTTTCTTCAATTCGAGCGGCGCGGTGAAGACGCCCTTCATCATCGGCATTGCCGGTTCCGTGGCCGTGGGGAAATCGACCACCGCCCGCGTGCTGAAGGAGCTTCTCGCCCGCTGGCCCTCCAGCCCCAAGGTCGATCTCGTCACGACCGACGGCTTCCTCTATCCGAACGAGGTCCTGCGGCGCGAGAACCTGATGGAGCGCAAGGGCTTTCCCGAAAGTTACGACATCGGGGCGCTGCTCAGGTTCCTGTCGGCCATCAAGGCCGGCCTGCGCAATGTCCGCGCGCCGCTTTATTCTCACTTCACATATGACGTTCTGCCCGGTGAGTTCGTCACCATCGACAGGCCCGATATTCTTATTTTCGAGGGGATCAACGTCCTGCAGACGCGGGAGCTTCCGCAGGACGGAAAGGCAGTGCCCTTTGTCTCGGATTTCTTCGATTTCTCCATCTATATCGATGCCGAGGAAGAACTGATCCATCAATGGTATGTCGAGCGCTTCATGCGCCTGCGGGAAACCGCGTTCCGCAACCCGGACTCTTTCTTCCATCGCTATTCGCAGCTTTCGGCGGATGCCGCTCTCGCCATTGCCGAAGGGCTCTGGCACAACATCAATCTGAAGAATCTCAAGGAAAACATCCTGCCGACCCGCCCGCGCGCCGACCTCATCCTGAAGAAAGGCGCCAATCATCTGGTAGAGGAAGTGGCGCTGCGGAGGCTCTGACGGCTTTGCCGAAAAGGGGCCTGGCTCAAGACCCTGACAGTCTGGTGACCCGTCGCATTGTTAGGTTGATGCGCCCCCCGTTCTTCAGCAGCGTCGATGTCGAAGGATATATGCGGTCGACACCATGGAAGGCGAGGCGGCTTTCGCCGCCAAGCACGACCACGTCGCCGCTTTCCAGCTTGAAAGACACGGTCCGGTCCCTGCGGTGTATACTGCCGATGCGGAAGAGGCACGAGTCGCCCAGTGAGACCGATACCACCGGCGCCGAGAAATCCTGCTCGTCCCGATCCTGATGCAGGCCCATTTTTGCCTTGTCCGAATAGAAGTTCACGAGACAGGCCTCCGGCGGCCCGGAATGTTCCGAAGCCTCGCGCCAGATCGCCAGGAGGCTTTCTGGGATAGGCGGCCAGGGCTCGCCCGTGACAGGATGGAAGAGCTGATAGCGATAGCCGCCTTCCTTGTCGGTCACCCAGCCGAGAGAGCCGCAATTGGTCATGCGAACGCTCATCGGCTTTCCGGTCTTCGGCATGGTCGGCACGAAAAGCGGCGCCGACTGCACGACGACCCGGATTTCCTCGACAAGCGCCCGTTGCCGGGACTCATCGAGGAAACCGGGAAAATGACGGACGCCTGGCGGAAGGGGCAGCATATCAGCTCTCCCTATCTTTACCGGCGAAAATGCCGCAGACCGGATCATCAGTTTGGCGCGCGCAAGCAGGCCAGTTCAACCCTATAAAATGCCGATGGCTGCCCGGCGTCATTCCGGTGCGACCTTGCCGCGCATCTTTTTGACGGAAGATCGCCCGGCTTTCGCCTTGAGGCGGCGCTCGACGGCTCCCTTCGAGGGGCGCGTCTTCTTGCGGGGTTTGAGAGGCGGTTCGGCCGCTTTCTCGATGAGAGCGGCGAGACGCATGCGCGCGTCCTCACGGTTGCGCTCCTGGGTACGGTGACGGCGAGCCTCGAGAATGATCACACCGTCCTTGGTGGCGCGGCTGCCTGCCAGTCGAATCGCGTTCTCGCGGACGCGTTCCGGCAAACCGCGCGCATTTCGCGCATCAAAGCGAAGCTGGACCGCGGTCGCCACCTTGTTGACATTCTGCCCGCCAGGCCCGGACGAATGGATAAAGCTCTCCTGCAATTCGTCCGCGGCAATGAACATGCCTGATCCGATCCGGATATCGCCGTCGCTCATTGCGCCGCCTTCGATTGTTTGCCCAATTAGCATCCTAAACATGGCCGTCGGAACGAAAAAGGCCCGGCGATTGCCGGGCCGTTCTTCGGAATGATTGCGATTGCACCTGCTATTCGGCCGCCTGACGATAACGCGGCGCCGCACCAAGGACGGAGGCATCCACATGGGATTCGAACTTTTCGAAGTTTTCGATGAACATGCCGACCAGCCGCTCCGCCTGCCGGTCATAGGCGGCCTTGTCCGCCCAGGTGGATCGCGGGTCCAGAATGGCATCATCAATCCCGGGCATAGAGACCGGCACGGCGAAGCCGAAATGCGGGTCGGTGCGGAAACGGACCTGCGCCAGAGATCCGTCGAGGGCGGCTGAAAGCAGCGTCCGCGTCGCCTTGATGGGCATCCGGTTGCCGATGCCGTAGGCGCCTCCGGTCCAGCCGGTATTGACCAGCCAGCAATCCACATTGTGAGCGGCGATCAGTTCGCGCAGCAGGTTGCCGTATTCGGAGGGATGGCGGGGCATGAAGGGCGCGCCGAAACAGGTGGAGAAGGTCGCCTCAGGCTCGGTAACGCCTTTTTCGGTGCCGGCAACCTTGGCCGTGTAGCCGGAAAGGAAATGATACATGGCCTGCGCCGGCGTCAGCTTGGCGATGGGCGGCAGCACGCCGAAGGCATCGGCCGTCAGCATGATGATGTTCTTCGGATGCCCGGCCCGGCCCGTTTCGCTGGCGTTCGGAATGAAATGCAGCGGATAGGCGCAACGCGTATTTTCTGTCAGCCTTCCATCGTTGAAGTCGGGGACGCCATGCTCATCGAGAATGACATTCTCGAGCACCGTGCCGAAGCGTCTCGTGGTAGCGAAGATTTCCGGCTCTGCTTCCTGCGACAAGCGGATGGTCTTGGCGTAGCAGCCGCCCTCGAAATTGAAGACGCCGTCCGGCCCCCAACCGTGCTCGTCATCGCCGATGAGCGTACGCGAGGCATCTGCCGAAAGCGTTGTCTTTCCTGTGCCGGAAAGGCCGAAAAAGATTGCCGTATCGCCGTCCGGGCCTTCATTCGCCGAACAATGCATGGGCATGACCCCGCGTGTCGGCAGAATGTAGTTGAGCGCGGTGAACACGGACTTCTTCATCTCTCCGGCATAGGAAGTTCCGCCGATCAAGACGACGAGGCGCGTAAGGTCAACGGCAATGACCGTGCCGCCGCGTGTGCCGTGACGTTCCGGATCGGCCTGGAAGGAGGGTAGGTCGATGATCGTCATCCTGGGCTGGAAGCTTGCCAGTTCCGAAGGCTCCGGGCGGATCAGAAGATTGCGGATGAAGAGCGAGTGCCAGGCGAATTCGGTGATGACGCGGGTCGGCAGATTGTTTTCCGGGTCGGCGCCGCCGACGAGATCCTGAACGAAGAGATCACGCTCCGCGGCATGGGCGATGAAATCCGCGTAGAGCGCGTCGAAATGCTGGCGGGTCATCGGCTTGTTGTTGTCCCACCAGACATGAGGCTCGGTGTCCGCATCGCGGACGACGAATTTGTCCTTCGCCGAGCGCCCTGTGTGCTGCCCCGTTTCGGCAACGATCGCGCCATGTGCGGTCAGCCTGGCTTCGCCGCGGCGGATCACTTCCTCATAGAGCTGATGCTCCTTGAGATTATAGGCGATCGTTCCGGAGGTCTTGAGGCCGCAGGTCTCGATTCCGCAGTCAGGATTGCGCTTGCCGATTTCGCTCATGTCGCCACCACTCGTTGTTACGGTTCGAACTCATGATCCGGGACAAAAGCACCGGGTCCTCCCCGCGCGAACGGGTGGGCCTTTTTGAGAACCAGAAAAGCCAAACGATTTCAAATAATTAATCGATTTAAAGATTTTGAAAAATTTTTAATCGTTTAAATCTGCCGATTACCGAAAATTGATCTCATGCCCATACAGGAACCTTCCTGCGAGCTTTCGACGCAGCGGGTGTGACTTCGAGGGAATTCTGTGCCACATTTTGTACCCAATTTGTCCTGCAACTGCATCTCGGCTTGCAAGGCAGAAGGGACATCCGACCATGAGGGAGCCTCCGGACATGGCAACGATCGCGCTTGTCGACGATGACCGCAACATTCTGACTTCGGTCTCGATTGCGCTGGAATCCGAGGGGTATCGTGTCGAGACCTATACGGATGGCGCCTCCGCTCTCGAGGGCCTGACCGCAAGGCCGCCCAATCTCGCGATCCTCGATATCAAGATGCCGCGCATGGACGGCATGGAGCTGTTGCGTCGGTTGCGCCAGAAGTCCGATCTGCCGGTGATCTTCCTGACGTCGAAAGACGACGAGATCGACGAGTTGTTCGGCTTGAAGATGGGCGCCGACGACTTCGTGCGCAAACCCTTCTCCCAGCGCCTTCTGGTCGAGCGCGTGCGGGCCGTGTTGCGGCGCGCCAGCGCCCGTGAGGTGGGAGCGAAGGCCTCCACCCCGCAGAGCCGCTCCCTGGAGCGGGGGCAGCTTTCCATGGACCAGGAACGCCATACCTGCACCTGGAAGGGGCAGCCTGTCACGTTGACGGTGACGGAATTTCTGATACTGCACGCGCTTGCGCAACGGCCCGGCGTCGTCAAAAGCCGCGACGCGCTGATGGATTCGGCCTATGATGAGCAGGTCTATGTCGATGACCGGACGATCGACAGCCACATCAAGCGCTTGCGCAAGAAGTTCAAGGCCGTCGACAGCGATTTCGATATGATCGAGACCCTTTACGGCGTCGGTTATCGCTTTCGCGAGGTCTAGGCCCTTCGAGGCTGCAGAGCCGAACGACAGTCGGAGATGGTTCTGACCGGTTTGGAAAGACGGAGACGCGGTTCCTCCGGCGAAATGGAATGGTGACGGAGGCAAGGCAGAAGAAAGCCGCTACGGGGGCAAAGAAACCGACACGGTCGGGGCCGGCATTGTTGGGCCGGCTAACGGTCCCTTTGCGCCGCTTTCTCGGCCACCATATTTTCTCCAGCCTGACGCGCCGGATCCTCTTCCTCAATCTTGCGGCGCTTTGCGTCCTGGTGGCGGGCATCCTCTATCTCAATCAGTTCCGCGAGGGCCTGATCGACGCCCGCGTGGAAAGCCTGATGACGCAGGGCGAGATCATCGCCGGCGCGATTGCCGCCTCGGCGACGGTCGAGACCGATACGATCATGATCGACCCCGAAAAACTCTTGGAATTGCAGGCCGGCGAAAGCCTGCCCCCGGGCTCTGATCAATTGGAGAACCTGGATTTTCCGATCAATCCCGAACGTGTTGCCCCGGTGCTTAGACGGTTGATCTCGCCGACACGCACCCGGGCCCGCATCTATGATCGCGACGCCAATCTGCTTCTCGATTCGCGCCATCTTTATTCGCGGGGACAGATTCTTCGCTATAACCTGCCGCCTGTAGAGCAGGACGAGCCGGATCTGGCAGATCGGATAACCAAATTCGTAATGGATATCTTCCGTCGCTCGGATCTTCCGGTCTACCGTGAGCAACCGGGCGGCAACGGCGCCGCTTATCCGGAAGTCATGACCGCTCTGACCGGCAGTCCCGCGACTGTCGTTCGCGTCAGCGAGCAGGGCGAACAGATCGTGTCGGTGGCGGTGCCCATTCAACGCTTCCGCGCCGTTCTGGGGGTCCTTATGCTTTCCACCCAGGGTGGCGATATCGATAAGATCGTTGCCGCCGAACGCATGGCGATCCTGCGTTTCTTTGGTGTGGCGGCCCTGGTGACGGGCATTCTTTCCATGCTTCTCGCCTCGACGATCGCCAATCCGCTACGGCGCCTGTCTGCTGCCGCGGTTCGCGTGCGCAGGGGAACCAAGAGCAGGGAAGAGATACCGGATTTCTCCCATCGCCAGGACGAGATCGGGAATCTTTCGGTGGCGATCCGCGACATGACCAATGCGCTCTATGCGCGCATTGAGGCGATAGAGAGCTTCGCGGCCGATGTTTCACACGAATTGAAGAATCCGCTGACCTCCCTCAGGAGCGCGGTCGAGACCCTGCCGCTGGCCAAGGATCAGAATGCGCGCGAACGCCTGATGGAGATCATCCAGCATGATGTGCGCCGCCTTGACCGGCTGATCAGCGATATTTCAGATGCTTCGCGGCTCGACGCGGAACTCGCGCGTGAGGACGCTACACGGATCGACCTCAAGAAGTTCATTGGAGACCTTGTCGATGCTTCGCGTGAAACCGGTTTGCGCAAGAAGCCTGTCACGCTCGAATTCCATGCGGAGAAGCTGCCTTCCGGTGTCAAGGGCTATTTCATTGTCGGACACGACCTGCGGATCGGCCAGGTGATCACCAATCTTATAGAAAATGCGCGGTCTTTCGTGCCGGATGAAGGCGGGCGCATCGTCATTTCCCTGTCTCGGGCCGGCCAGCACAATGTCATAACCGTTGACGACAATGGGCCGGGCATCCGTGTGGAGAATATCGAGCGGATCTTCGAACGCTTCTACACGGACCGGCCGGCCGGCGAGGCTTTTGGCCAGAATTCCGGTCTCGGATTGTCCATCAGCCGCCAGATCGTAGAAGCGCATGGCGGCACCCTGACGGCTGAAAACATACCGGGCGGCAAGCCGGGCGAGTTTCGCGGTGCGCGCTTCGTCGTCACCTTGCCGGCAGACGCGTGAGCAGCGTCAAGATTCCAAACTGTCACGGCACGGCGCTGATCCTTGGGGATCGCGGTGTGCTGGTCACGGGCCTGTCCGGTACGGGAAAGACGACACTGGCGCTTGCCCTTCTGGCGCATTGCCGCGCGGCCGGCGTCTTCGGGCAGTTGGTTTCAGACGATCAGGTTCTTCTGAGTGCCGGCAATGGACGACTGATCGTAACCGCGCCCGGGCCGATTGCCGGCATGGCTGAGGCCTTCGGAGCCGGGCCGGCGCAGATTCGGCATGAGCGCCGTGCCGTGATCGATCTCCTTGTGGAACTGGTCGATTCGAAGGATGCGCTCCGTTTATATGACGGCGCGGAGGCGGTGCTGCCCGGAACATCCGTCCGGTCCCTGAAGCTTGAGCGGCGCAATGCGCAGGGCGCGGTTTTCGCGATCGCATCGCTGTTCGGGATAGTTCCCTTCCGCAGCGGAAGCTTTCCCGGTTAGGTCAAGATTCGTTCGAATCGCTACAATTTAGGGCTTGTCAACGCTTCAAGCGTTGACAAGATAGCGCTCTTGCCTCGTCGGCGGCAAGTGCGCGACGAAATGATGACGTCTGCAGGACGAACAGGAAATGCGGACGACATACCTTATCTGCCAATGTAACCTGGTGATAGTGTGACAGCGTCGATAACGTTTTCTGACAAGCGCGGGACCTTCGATATCCTCCGATGCTGCTTCGGAGTGCCGAAGGCATGATTGGCATCGTTCTCGTAACCCATGGACGCCTGGCCGATGAATTTCGTCATGCGGTTGAGCATGTCGTTGGCCGACAGGAAAATTTCGAGACGGTATCGATCGGCGCCGAGGACGATATGGAGCAGCGACGGCGCGATATCGTTGATGCAGTCGCCAGGGCCGATACCGGTTCCGGCGTGATCATCCTCACCGACATGTTCGGCGGCACGCCTTCGAATCTGGCCATCTCGGTCATGGATACCGGCCGGATCGAAGTCATAGCGGGCATGAACCTGCCCATGCTCATCAAGCTTTCCAGCGTTCGCACCGCCAACGATATGGCGAGCGCGCTCGAAGCGGCGCAGAATGCGGGCCGCAAATATATAAATGTGGCCAGTCAGGTGTTGAGCGGTAAATGAAAGGCGCATCGGGACAAACCGAGGCCGAGGGGATTCGCCGCAGATTCTCCATTGTCAATCAGCGCGGCCTTCATGCACGGGCCTCAGCCAAATTCGTGCAACTCGTCGGCAGCCATGATGCGACCGTCCAGGTCGAGAAGGACGGCATCGTCGTCGGCGGAACGTCCATCATGGGTCTGATGATGCTGGCCGCAAGTCCCGGCTGCTCCATCATGGTAACGGCCCGGGGGCCGGRAGSCGCCGAACTGATGGATGCATTGGAGATGCTGATCGCCGGCCGGTTCGGCGAAGAGAATTGAGCTGGCGAAGCTCCAGCGCGTATGCAGGAATAAAGATTTCTTTATATCCGTTGTCGATCGGGAGGCGATCTGCTAGGCAGGGCGCCAATCCCGCATCCTGGAAAGGGGCGGCGCAAACACGTTCATCGGAGTTCCAAAATGACCGCCCAGAAGGATTACATGGTTGCCGATATCGGGCTGGCGGCCTGGGGCCGCAAGGAAATCGATATCGCCGAAACCGAAATGCCCGGCCTTATGGCTTGCCGGGAGGAATTCGGCGCCGCCAGGCCGCTCAAGGGCGCCCGCATCTCGGGCTCCCTGCACATGACGATCCAAACGGCGGTTCTCATCGAGACCCTAAAGGCGCTCGGCGCCGAGGTGCGCTGGGCTTCCTGCAACATCTTCTCTACCCAGGATCATGCGGCGGCGGCCATCGCCGAGACGGGAACCCCTGTCTTTGCAGTGAAGGGCGAGACGCTGGAGGAGTACTGGACCTACACGGACCAGATATTCCAGTGGCCGGACGGCAATCCATCCAACATGATTCTCGACGACGGCGGTGACGCGACCATGTATATCCTGCTCGGCGCGCGCGCCGAGGCCGGCGAGGATGTCCTCTCCGAACCGGGCAGCGAGGAGGAGGAAGTCCTTTTTGAGCAAATCAGGAAGCGTATGGCGGAGACGCCGGGCTTCTTCACCCGTCAGAGGGATGCGATCCGCGGCGTTACTGAGGAGACGACGACCGGCGTCAACCGGCTCTACCAGCTTCAGAAGAAGGGCCTCCTTCCCTTCCCCGCGATCAATGTGAACGATTCCGTCACCAAGTCGAAATTCGATAACAAGTATGGCTGCAAGGAATCGCTGGTGGACGGCATCCGCCGCGCCACCGACGTGATGATGGCCGGCAAGGTTGCCGTGGTCTGCGGCTATGGCGATGTCGGCAAAGGCTCTGCCGCCTCGCTACGCGGCGCCGGCGCGCGTGTCCGGGTGACCGAGGTCGATCCCATCTGCGCTTTGCAGGCAGCCATGGACGGCTTCGAGGTGGTGACGCTGGAAGAGGCCGCGCCGACGGCAGACATCGTAATCACCGCTACCGGCAACAAGGATGTCGTCACGCTCGATCACATGCGCCGGATGAAGGATATGGTGATCGTCGGCAATATCGGCCATTTCGACAACGAGATTCAGGTTGCTTCCCTGCGCAATCTGAAATGGACAAACATCAAGCCGCAGGTCGATATGATCGAGTTTCCTGACGGCAAACGGATGATTCTGCTCTCGGAAGGGCGGCTGCTCAATCTCGGCAATGCCACGGGTCATCCGAGCTTTGTCATGTCCGCGTCCTTCACCAACCAGGTGCTGGCGCAAATCGAGCTTTGGGCCAAGGGCGACCAGTACGAGAATCAGGTTTATGTCCTGCCCAAGCATCTCGACGAGAAGGTGGCACGCCTCCATCTCAACAAGCTCGGTGTGAAACTGTCCAGTCTTTCGCAGGAGCAGGCCACCTATATCGGCGTTCAGCCACAGGGACCCTACAAGCCTGAACACTACAGATACTGATTTTTCCTGATTGAGCCACAAGATATTGAAGCCGAGCGCTTGACTTGGCGCTCGGCTTTATATTTGTGGCGGCCGCTTCTTCACGCCGATTCGGTCAAGGGCTACAGTGAGGTGATTCGCGACAATTCCGGGTTTGCAAGGACGGTGCATCCGGATGAGTCCAGACGGTGTTGCCACGACGCGGCGGAGAGGAAGAGGCATGCCGGGGGTAAACCCGTGCAGCGGCAGAACGGAAGGGTTGCAGGACCCGCATCCGCGGGGGACTGATTCATTTCGTTCTTTCGTCGGAGCGTGGCTGGCTGCGCTTCCATTCGCGATGGCCCTCCCAAGCACTGCTTTCGCCCAGGACCTGACCGGGAGGTCTGCTGCGATCCTGGACATGTCGCTCGGCACTTCCGAAGTCATGCAGCTTTCCATTTTTGCCGGCGTCATGGGAGCTGCCCTGCTCTCGGCCATATGGCTCATCCGCGAGCGGGGCCGGATCGCAACCGAGAATGCGGAACTGCGCACCCGCGTGGCAGAGCTTGGAGAATCCCTGCGGCGTTCCGATTCGCTCATCAATCTCAAGGACCAGCGCTTTATAGTCTGGGCGAATGAGGGCGGCGCGCCTTCCATCCTTGGAGAATTGCCGGGCGGCGCCGGTGTGCCAGTCGACCGCAGCGCCTTCCTCGCTTTCGGCCGGTGGCTTTCGCCGGGCACTGCCACCGCCCTTGAACGTGCGACTGCCACCCTCCGTGGCCACGGGACAGGCTTTGATCTGGTTGTTGAGACGCGGTCCGGAACCTTGCTCGAAGTAATTGGGCGCAAGACGGCCTATCATGCCGTGATCCGCTTCCTGTCATTGTCGGAAGTGCAAAAAGAACATGCGCGGCTGAGGCTCGAGCACCAGCGTCTGCAGGCGGACAAAGAGAATTTGTTTGCCCTTGCCGACGCACTCGACATGCCCATCTGGCTGCGCGACACAAGGGGCCGCCTGATCTGGGTTAACAATGCCTATGCCAAGACCGTCGACAGCCAAGCCCCCGAGGACGCCGTCCGCGAAAACAGGGAATTGCTGCCAACGGCGACCCGCGAAGATATAGCACGCGAACGTCTCGCCCGGCCTGTCTATAGCGGGCAGGTTTCGACGGTGGTTGGCGGCGAACGGCGCATCTACACGATCACCGAGATATCTTCCTCGCAGGGCTCGGCCGGAATGGCGGTAGATATGAGCGAGATTGACAGTCTTCGCCGCCAATTCGAACGCACCGTGCGCAGCCACGCCAACACGCTCGATCAGCTTACGACCGCAGTCGCCATATTCGATGCCGGGGAGAAGCTCCGCTTCTACAATCAGGCTTTTCAGAAGCTCTGGGACCTGGATGCCGCATTTCTCGACAGTGCGCCGGAAAACGCGATCGTGCTTGATCGTCTGCGCAGCGAAGGAAAGCTCGAGGAACAGCCGGAATGGCGTCGCTGGAAGGAAGATCTATTGGGGGCTTACCGGTCGCCTGAGCCGCAGGAGCATTGGTGGCATCTGCCGGACGGCCGCACGATCCGCGTCATTGCCAATCCGCAGCCAAACGGTGGCGTGACCTGGATTTTCGAGAATTTGACGGAGAAATTCGATCTTGAAAGCCGCTACAATGCGGCCATGCGCGTGCAGGGCGAAACTCTGGACAATCTCGCCGAAGGCGTGGCGGTTTTCGGGCCGGACGGCCGGCTCAGGCTGTCCAATCCGGCCTTCCGCACCTTGTGGGGGCTGCCTGCCGAGCTTGTCAGCGAGACTTCTCACATAGCGGCGATCCGGGCCGCTTGCGATGCGGTGGCCAAGGAAAGTCCATGGGACGATTTCGTCGCCGCCGTAACCGGATTTGATGATGAGCGCCGCGACCATCATGGTCAGACGGAACTGCTCAACGGCACCATATTGAGCTACGCCATCATTCATCTGCCGAACGGACAGGTGATGATGACCTTTGTGGACGTAACCGACAGCGCCAATGTCGAACGGGCTCTGAAGGAGAAGAACGAGGCTCTGCAGAAAGCGGATCAGCTCAAGAACGACTTCGTGCAGCATGTTTCCTACGAGCTCCGCTCGCCTCTGACCAATATCATCGGCTTCACCGAGCTATTGAGTCTGCCGGGTACGGGCCCGTTGACGAAACGACAGCGTGAATATGTGGACCATATCGGCTCGTCGTCCTCCGTGCTCCTGACAATCGTCAACGATATTCTCGATCTGGCGACGGTTGACGCAGGCATCATGGAACTCGACATAGCGGAAGTGCGTATAGGGGCCGCCGTCCAGGCCGCGGCCGACCTGGTCGCCGAGCGACTTCGCGAGCATGACATAAAGCTCGTGGTCGACATGGACGACGCTTCCGCGAGCTTCCATGCCGATGAAAACAGGCTTCGGCAGATCCTGTTCAATCTGCTCAGCAACGCTGCCAATTACGCGCCCGAGCACGGAACGATCACGCTGACCGCGCGCCGGGGCGACGGCACTGTGGAATTCCGCGTTCATGACGATGGACCGGGCATGTCGCCCGATGTGCTGGAGACCATCTTCAAGCGCTTCGAACCGCGCACCAATGGCGGTCGGCGACGTGGTGCGGGACTGGGTCTGTCGATCGTCAAGAGCTTTGTCGAATTGCACGGCGGCACGGTCGAGATCGAGACCGGAACTGGACGCGGAACCACGGTGATCTGCCGCTTCCCCGTTTCGCCTTCGGGCATGCGCGTCGCGGCGGAGTAGCTCGGCGGATGGCCGGATGCGTTCTTGAGCGCCATTTGCCCGATGAGCAGGCAACGAACCGGCTTGGCGAGGACATTGCGGTCGTCCTCAAGGCGGGGGATGTGGTGGCGCTTCGAGGGGATCTCGGGGCCGGAAAGACCACGCTGGCGCGTGCCATCATCCGCTCCCTTGCCGACGACCCGGCATTGGAAGTACCGAGCCCCACCTTTACGCTGGTACAGGCTTACGAGACCCGCATACAGGTTCATCATTTCGACCTCTACAGGCTGGGCTCGCCCGAGGAACTGGAGGAACTTGGCCTGGACGAGGCCGCCGCCTCGGGGGTCGGGCTGATCGAATGGCCCGAACGCGCGGAAGGCCGGATCACGGGCGCAATCAACGTTGCTTTGCGCGAGCAAGGCGACGGCCGCGTGGCAGAAGTATCCGGGCCCGATGCGCCGATGAAACGCCTTGCGCAATCCTTCGCCATTCGCGAATTCCTTGGCAGCGCGGGGCGCCCGGATGCGCGCCGTGCCTTTCTACTCGGCGATGCCTCGATCCGCGCCTATGAAACGATAACCGACGGCGGCGAAAAGCTCATCCTGATGAATGCGCCGGAGCGGCGGGACGAACCGGTTGTTCGAGATGGATTGCCCTACAGCCATATCGCGCGACTGGCGCAATCGGTATCTGCCTTCGTGGCGGTCGATCTGGCGTTGCGGGAAGCTGGCCTCGCCGCACCGGAAATCCTGGCGCAGGATCTTGCTCGCGGTCTTCTCCTGATCGAGCATCTCGGCAGTGGGTCCTTTCTGGGGCAAGATGGCATTCCTGTTGTTGAACGCTACTGCGCTGCTGCCGAATTGCTGGCCTTCATTCATCAAAAACCATGGAATCGCGAGATGCCCGTGACGGGCGGTATCACGCATCATCTGCCGCCCTATGATCGCCAGGCCTTCGGCATCGAGACCGAGCTTATGCTTGACTGGTACGTGCCTTTCGCTGTCGGACGGCCGGCAAGCGCGGCTGAGCGCGGCGAGTTCCTTGCCTGCTGGAGCACATTGTTCGATCGTCTGGAAAAGGCGGAGCAAAGCATCGTATTGCGCGATTTCCATTCACCCAACATCATCTGGCGGGACGATCGCAAGGGCTTTGACCGGCTCGGCATCATTGACTTCCAGGATGCGGTTTTCGGCCCAGCCGCCTATGACGTGGCGTCGCTTGCCCTCGATGCCCGTGTCACCATTCCGCCCGATCTGGAGCGTGTTATCCTGGATACCTATTGTGCGGCGCGAGGTGCCGGTTTTAACCGCGAGGCTTTTGAAGAAACCTATGCGATAGCGACCGCGCAGCGTAATTCGAAGCTCCTCGGTACTTTCGTCCGGCTCGACCGTCGCGACGGAAAGCCGGCCTATCTGAAGCATCTGCCACGCATCCGGAACTATCTGCGCCGCTCGCTGCACCATCCTGCGCTTACCGGACTGGGCGCATTCTATCAGCGGGCGGGTTTTCTACCGGAAGGCGAAGAATGATCCAGGGCATTTCCCGCACGGCGATGGTCCTCGCCGCCGGTCTCGGCAAGCGCATGCGTCCGATAACGGAGACGATGCCAAAGCCCCTGGTGCCAGTTGCCGGAAAGCCGCTCATCGACTGGGGACTGGACGCGCTGGACACAGTCGGCATCGAGACGGCAGTGGTCAATGTCCACTACCTAGCGGACCAGATGATCTCCTATCTTGCGCAGCGTGTCCGTCCCCGGATACTGATCTCCGATGAGCGTGACCAGCTTCTCGATTCGGCAGGCGGCATCGTCAAGGCGCTGACGCTTCTGGAGGCTGAACCTTTCTTCGTCATCAATGCAGACACCTTCTGGATCGATCGCGCGACCCCGAACCTCGAGCGGCTGGCGCTTGCATGGGACGACCGGGAGTTGGATATTCTCCTCATGCTTTCCGATTTCGAATCAGCCACCGGTCATGGTGACAAGGCGGATTTCGTCATGCATGGAAATGGACGACTGCGCCGGGCGAAGCCGGGCGAAGCCGGCTTCATCTATGCGGGAGCGGCGATCGTGCATCCACGCATATTCACCGGGACGGAAGCCAGGCCGCATTCGCTGAACCTCTATTTTGATCGCGCGATAGAGGCCGGCCGGCTGTATGGGCTTCCGCTGGATGGTTCATGGATCACAGTCGGCACGCCTGATGCAATCGGTGCCGCGGAAGCCGTGGTGAACCGGCTTCGTTCTACTGCATAATGGGCGATCTACCGAGAGTCCTGTCCATCCCGCCCGGCGTGCCGTTCCTGCCGAAACTCGCCGAGGCTTTCCTGGATGGGCGTCTTGTGCCCGGATTCCGTTTCGACGGCGATCCGCTTTCCCTGGCCGATACCACCTTCTATGTGCCCACGCGCCGCGCCGCGAGAGAGCTCAGGAGCGTTTTCGTTGACCGGATGGGAGGCTGTTCGGCCATCCTCCCCGTGATCCGGCCGCTCGGTGAGTTCGATGAGGATGCGGCCTCCTTTGCCGAGGAAAGCGCCGTTACGCTTGACCTTGCGCCGCCGATCGCGGCGCTTGATCGCATTCTCCTTCTGGCACCGCTGGTCCGTGCGTGGAAGAGCCGCATTCCGGCACATGTTGCGGCACGCTACGAGGAGGGCGTCGTGGTGCCGGCTTCGGCCAGCGATGCCATCTGGCTGGCACGCGACCTTGCGGCGCTGATGGACGAGATCGAGACGGAAGAGGCGGACTGGCGTCGTCTGGAGAGCGTTGTGCCGGCCGATCTCGCCGGGTGGTGGCAGGTGACTCTGGATTTTCTCCGCATCGTCACTGCGCAATGGCCAGAAATATTGGCCGAAATCGGCCGCTCCAATCCCGCCACGCATCGCAACGCACTCATCTCGGCAGAAGCCGACCGTTTGGGCCGGTGCCCGCCGCAGGGACCTGTCATCGCCGCTGGATCCACCGGTACCAATCCCGCGACGGCGATGCTGCTCGCCGCCATTTCCCGCCTGCCGAAAGGCGCGGTCGTGCTTCCCGGGCTCGATCTTCTGCTGGATGAGCGTTCCTGGGACGCAATCGACGGTTACCGATCGCCATCCGCCTTCGGCCACCCGCAATTCGGCATGAAGAAGCTGTTGTCGGTGATCGGCATCGAACGAGCCGATGTTGAGGAGATCGCTATTCCGCAAGGCGTTCTTCAGTCGCGCCGGGCCATGATTAGCGAGGCGCTCCGGCCGGCTGAGACGACGGATGCCTGGGCCGAGGCTGCGGCGATTGACGGCCATGCCCTTGCCGGCATCAGTCTGGTCGAGGCCGCCAACGAACGCGAGGAGGCCCTGACGATAGCTGTTGCGCTGCGACATGCGATAATGCGCGAGGGAAGTACAGCTGCGTTGGTGACGCCGGACCGGGATCTGGCGCGCCGGGTGGCGGCGGAACTGAGACGTTTCGGCATAGTCGCAGACGATTCCGGCGGCAGCCTGCTTTCTCGCAGCTTACCGGCAATTCTGCTTTCCCTGCTGCTCGAGGCGGTGTTCCGTGTCGGCGATCCGGTACCGATCGTGGGGCTCCTGAAGCATCCTCTCCTGCGGCTTGGCATGAGGCGTGAAAAGGTCAGATCCGCTGCCGAGGCGATTGAGCTCGTTGCGCTTCGCGGTGGCACGGGCCGGCCCGATCTGGCCGGTCTTTCCGATCTGTTCGAGGAACGATTGACTGCCATGCGGAAAAGCAGCCGTCCACCTTACTGGGCTGCCCGCATCTCCGACACCGCCTTGATCGAGGCGCGTGATGTCCTGGCGGAACTGCAGAGGGCGATTGCGCCCTTGGCGGCACTCCGCGACGAAACTTCCTTGCAGATCGGTCACGTCGCGCATGCTTCCGTGGAGGCTCTGGAGGCATTGGCGCGTGAAGAGACCGGGGCGGTGGCGGAACTTTATCGCGGAGATGCCGGCCAGGTATTCGCGGATTTCCTGCGCAAACTGATATCGGCGCAGTCCGCCCTGGAGTTCGAAGCGCGCGAATGGCCGGACATTCTTGCAGCCCTCATGGCCACCGAAGTCGTGAAGCCGCCTGCAGGTGCCGATCCGCGCATCGCCATATGGGGGCCGCTTGAAGCACGGCTGCAGAGTGTGGACACGCTTGTGTTGGGCGGCCTCAATGAGGGTTCCTGGCCGCATATTCCTGCATCTGATCGCTTCATGTCCCGCCTCATGAAAGGCGAACTGGCTCTAGAGCCTCCGGAACGCCGCATCGGTCTCGCTGCCCATGATTTCATGATGGCGATGGGCGCGCCGGAAGTCGTCCTGACCAGAGCGGCCCGGTCCGGCGATGCGCCGGCCATTGCCTCGCGCTGGCTTCAGCGGCTGCTCACTTGTGCAGGCGATGTGGCAGAAGACATGCGGTTGCGCGGGCAGGTTCTGATCGAATGGGCACGCGCTCTCGATACCGCTTCTAAGGTCGACTTCGCCCCGCGCCCGAGGCCGGTACCGCCGCTCGAAGCACGACCCAGGCAGTTTTCGGTCACCGAGATCGAGACGCTGCGCCGCGATCCATACGCCGTCTATGCAAAGCGTATTCTCCGCCTCCTGCCACTCGATCCGCTGATCCGAGACCCGGGGACTGCGGAGCGCGGCACGCTTTTTCACGAAATCCTGCAACGCTACACGCAATCCGGTGTCGATCCGTTGTCGGATGAGGCCTTTTCCGCCCTGATGACGATAGGCCGCCAGGCCTTTGAGGAACTGGCACTGCCAGCCGATGTGGAAGCCGTCTGGTGGCCGCGTTTTGTCCGCACGGCCCMTCATTTCATCGGCTGGGAACGCGGTCGCGCCGAAGGCATCGTTTCCCGTCATGCGGAAGCTCGTGCTGCAGCCTGGCCAGTTGGCAAAGGGAGCAAGACCCTTTCCGGCTATGCCGACCGAATTGATATTCGCGCCGGCGGAAAGGCGGACATACTCGACTACAAGACCGGCTCCTCGCCTTCGAAGGCACAGGCACATACGCTGCTCTCGCCACAGCTCGCGCTTGAAGCAGCATTGCTCGAGCGGGGTGCTTTCGCGCCGCTCGTGGCCGGCGCAGGCGAACTCGCCTATGTGCGGCTTAAGGCCAATGGCGAGGTGAAGGAAGAATCGATCCTTGCCCATAACCGCCAGGAGAAAACGGCCGGCGAGCTTGCAAGTGAAGCCTGGGCGAGACTGGAAAATCTGCTGGCCTTCTATGACGATCCGGCCGCAGGCTACCTCTCCCGCGCCCTGCCTTTCCGGGAAGGCGACACCAGCGGCGACTATGATCACCTTGCACGCGTCCTGGAATGGTCGGCTGGCGGTGACGAAGACGGCGGAGGCGAGGCACCGTGAGCCAGCGTCCCGATATACCGGTCGAAACGCGTGAAAGCCAAGGGATCGCTTCCGATCCGCGGAACTCCGCCTGGGTGTCGGCCAATGCCGGCTCGGGCAAGACGCATGTCCTGTCGCAGCGGGTCATACGGCTGCTTCTCGAGGGCACGGACCCGTCCAAGATACTTTGCCTGACCTATACGCGGGCGGCAGCGGCCAACATGGCGAACCGCGTATTCGGAAATCTTGCCGAATGGAGCCGGTTGAGCGATGCCGAATTGTCGCAAAAGATCGCCGAGCTGGAGGGAAAACTCCCTGATCGCAGAAAGCTGCGACGGGCCCGTCAACTCTTTGCCCGCGCGCTTGAAACACCCGGCGGCCTGAAAATCCAGACCATCCATGCCTTCTGCGAGGCGATCCTGCATCAGTTTCCCCTGGAGGCGAATATCGTCGGGCATTTTGAACTGCTCGATCCACAGATGGAGGCTGCCCTTCTGGCAGAAGCGCGCCGCGACCTCCTGACCGGCATCGTGGCCGAGGCCGACGGCGAGATCGCCGCGGCATTTGCCGAGGTGCTGGAGCGCGGCGGCGAAAAAGGCCTGGATGACCTTCTGACGGAGATGCTTGCCCGCCGCGACGGCCTGCGTGCCTTCATCGATCAGATCGGCAATGATCGCGTCCGCTTTTCGGCCCTGTTCGAGGAATTCGGCTTCGGCGAGGAGGAGAATGCCGATTCGATTGCCGCCGCAGCCTGGCCCCTGCCGGGTTTTTCGGCAGAGGAATTCGGCGACTTTGTCGCCGCCGCCCAGGTCTGCGACGCCCGTGCCGTTCTGAAGAACATCGTGCCGGCCGCACAGCAGGCTTTTGCCGAGAGCGACCCCATTCGCCGGCTGGAATTCCTTCAGGCAGCCTTCCTCAAGGCCGACGGCGCTCCATACGGCTCCAGCACGTTCAAGAAATCCCTTTGCGACCGGATTCCCGATCTCCTTGACCGTTACGAGAAGGCTGCTCAAACGATCGTTTCGGCTTGTGACCGGTTGGCGCTTTTTCGCATGCTGGAGGCGACGCGGGCTGCCCTCATCATCGCCGACTGGCTGATCGCGCGTTACGAATGGCTGAAGCGGGCGCGAGGCTTTCTCGATTTCAACGACCTGATCGTCCGCACGATCCGTCTCCTGGCGCGCCCGGATGCGGGCCCCTGGGTGCAGTTCAAGCTCGACAAGGGCATCGACCATATTCTGATCGACGAGGCACAGGATACGAGTCCTGACCAGTGGAGCGTGGTGAAGAAGCTTGCGGAGGAATTCTTTGCCGGTCTTGGCGGGCGCGACAATGTCCATCGCACGATCTTTGCGGTCGGCGACGAAAAGCAGTCGATCTATTCGTTCCAGGGCGCCGAGCCGGCGGCTTTTGCCGACAACGGGACGGAATTCTCCACCAAGGTACCGGCATCCGGAGGGACGTTCCAGAAGGTGCGTCTGACACGCTCTTTCCGCTCGACCGGCGACGTGCTGTCAGCGGTTGATCTCGTCTTTTCACGCGAGGAAGTGCGTCGCGGGCTGACCCGTGATCCCGAGCCGATCGACCACAAGGCGATCCGCGCCGGTGCGCCCGGTTATGTCGAACTCTGGATGTCGCTCTCGCCACAGGTCGTGCAGGAACCGGAAGACTGGACGCAGGCTGTCGACCATGCCTCGGCCCCGGCGGTTCGTCTTGCCGAAACCATCGCCGAGACGATCGACGGCTGGCTTAGGGAAGGCGAGATGATCGAAGGCCAGGGCAGAAAGCTCATGGCCGGCGACGTCATGGTGCTGGTGCGCAAGCGCGATCGCTTCGTCCACGCCCTTTCGCGCAGCCTGAAGAACCGGAACATAAATGTCGCCGGCACCGATCGTTTGCGGCTCACGGATCATATCGCGGTGCAGGACCTGCTGGCGCTCGGACGGTTCATCCTCCAGTCCCATGACGACCTGTCGCTTGCCGCCCTTCTGCGTAGCCCGATCTTCGACATAAGCGAGGAAAAACTGTTCGACCTTGCCTGGCCGCGGGGCCGTTCCGTAACCCTGTTTGAGGCTCTGCGTATGGCTGCCGGTTCCGACCCTTCGCTGGCCGAGATCGTGGAGGCGCTGGAGGAGTGGCAGAATGCGGCTGCTTTCAAGCCTGTGTTCGAATTCTATGCAGGCGTACTCGCGGGTACGCCTGAGCGGGAAGGCGCCCGACGGAAGCTCGTCGCAAGGTTGGGCCACGAGGCCAATGACATATTGGACGAATTCCTGAGTTTTTGCCTCGCCACCGAACGTGCCGGGCTCTCCGGTCTCGAAGCATTTCTGGCGACGCTTGACGGCGCTGCTCCCGAGATCAAGCGCGAAATGGACCAGACGCGAAACGAAGTCCGCATCATGACCGTCCACGCAGCCAAAGGCCTGGAGGCGCCTGTCGTGTTCCTGGTCGATCCTGGCAGCGCGCCCATCAGCAACCAGCATTTACCGAAACTCATCGCTTTTGAACCGAAAGGCGGCGGCTGGACGGGAAAAGGCTATCTCTGGCGCGCCGGCAAGGATGTTTCGAACACCAGTTCACGGATGCTGGAAGCGGAAGCGCGGCAGAAGGCCGAGGAGGAATATCGCAGGCTGCTTTATGTCGGAATGACGCGCGCGGAGGATCGCCTGATCATTTGCGGCTATACCGGCGTGCGGGGCTCCTCCGCGCTTACCTGGCACAGGATCGTTCACGACGCGCTTTCATCGGCGGACAATATCGAGACGCGTGCCGTCCCGGAGGCATGTGCGCCCGTCTACCGGTACAGGGTTACGCCGCTTCGGCCAATCGAGCCTGAAAAGGAGAAGGAGAATCGGGTAATAAAGCCGGCTACGTTTCCGCCGGATTTCACCAAACCCGTGCCGGCGCCTCCGGCTTTGCCCCGTCCGCTTGCACCTTCCGGGGCGACGGCCTTGATCGAACCCGGATATGAGGCAGCCGTTTCATTGCGCTCCCCGGTGCTGGATGGCGAAGAGATGCCGCGATTTGCCGTGGAGAGGGGCCATGCCATCCACCGCCTGTTGCAGATCCTGCCGGAGATTGCTCCCGATCAGCGCGAGGCAGCGGCATGGCGCTATCTTTCGCGGGCCGGGGCCTCGTGGTCCTTGGAGGAGCGACAGACTGCCTGGCAATCCGTGGCTACGATAATGGAGAACGAACGATTTGCGCCGATTTTTGCACCGGGTTCTCGTCCCGAGATTTCGATCATGGGCACCTTGAAGCTGGGCAGCAGAATGCATGCTGTTTCCGGCAAGATCGACCGGCTAGCGGTTTCCGGCGATGAAGTGCTGATTGTCGATTACAAGACCAACCGGCCGGCACCGGCAGATCTGCCGGACGTGCCGTCCGCTTATGTGACTCAGCTTGCGCTCTATGCGGAACTGCTGAAGCCGCTCTACCCGGAAAAGGCGATCGCTGCCGCGCTCCTTTTCACCGAGGTTCCGCGCCTCATTCAGATCCCGCCACAATATATGGAGGATGCGCTTGCCCGACTCACCGGATGATGAGAAAAACATTCCTTGAAGCTGCGCCGCGAATGCACCACATCCGGGGCGAGATATTTTTCCTGTCCGACAAGGAGACCCCGATGGCCACGGTCAAGGTAGACAACAGCAATTTTCAAGCCGACGTGCTTCAGGCGAGCGAGCCGGTGGTCGTCGATTTCTGGGCGGAATGGTGCGGCCCTTGCAAGATGATCGCTCCAGCGCTGGATGAGATTGCGGCCGAACTGGACGGCAAGGTGAAGATCGCCAAGCTCAATATCGACGAGAATCCCGAGCTTGCGGCTCAGTATGGCGTGCGCTCGATTCCGACCCTGATGCTTTTCAAGGGCGGCGAAGTGGCTGACATGAAGGTCGGCGCGGCGCCGAAAACTGCTCTTTCATCCTGGATCAGCGGCAACGTCGCCTGACCGGTCCTAACAAATTTACAGAATGCCCGGCCTTCGCGCCGGGCTTTTCTTTCTCAGGCAGGCGGCGTGCCGTTTTCCGCCAGCACGTCGCCGACAAGATAAAGCGAGCCGCCGATAAGGATGCGTGGAGGCGTCTCGCCCGGGTTCCAGGTCTCACGCAAGAGCATCAGGGCATTGGCAACGTTGCTGACCGGCTCTGCCGAAAGCCCTGCCTCCATTGCTCGCGCGGCCAGTTGGTCGTTGGGAACTCCTGCATCGCTGTTGTTCACCGGCACGGTATAGACGTGACGGGCCATGCCTACGAAATTGTGGAAATAGCCGGTCTGGTCCTTGGTGTTCAGCATGCCGCAAATAAGGAACAGCGGCCGCGGGAAGCGCTCCTCCTGCTCCGCCAAGGCTTCGGCGACGACCTGTCCGGCACCAGGATTGTGGCCGCCGTCGATCCAAATCTCCGCCCCGGCTGGAGCCAATTCGACCAGCGCGCCGGTTGTGAGCCTCTGCATGCGTCCCGGCCAGTCCACTGTTGCCATTGCCTTGTCAGCGATCCGATCCGTCACCGCAAAGCCCGCAGCCTTCACTGCGGCGATGGCGGCGGCGGCATTGGCATATTGATGGCGGCCTGGTAGGCGCGGCGGGTCGAGATCGAGCAGCCCGTATTCGTCCTGATAGATCAACCGTCCGTTCTCCTCGAAAGCGAGGAAGTCCTGACCGTAGACGAAGGCCGGGCAGCCGAGACGTTCGGCCGTCTCAATAAGAACATCGCGTGCAGCATCGGTTTCCTGTGCGCCGATGACGACCGCGGAACCCGGCTTGATGATGCCGGCTTTCTCCGCCGCGATCAGTTCCACCCGGTCGCCGAGATAGGCCTGGTGGTCGAGCGAAATCGGCATGATCACCGAAACGATCGGGGGTGGTATGACATTGGTGGCGTCGTATCGTCCGCCCAAGCCCACCTCAAGTATGGTGGCGTCGGCCGGGTGTTCAGAAAAGAGCACGAAGGCGACAGCCGTCAGGATCTCGAAAACCGTTATGGTCTCGCCGCGATTGGCCTCGGCTACCCGAGCGACGGTTTCCGCCAGCACCCGGTCCTCGACCAGTCTGCCTCCGCCCGGCGCTCCAAGCCGGTAACGCTCGTGCCAGTTGACGAGATGCGGCGATGTATGGACATGGGCAGTCCTGCCTCCGGCCTCGATCAACGCCCTTGAGAATGCGGCGGCAGACCCTTTCCCGTTGGTGCCGGCAATATGGATCACCGGCGGCAGCCTGAAATGCGGATTGTCCAGTCGTTCGAGAAGCCGCTTGATACGATCGAGCGAAAGATCATAGCCCTTGGGATGAAGCGATATGAGCCGCTCTATTTCCCCTTCAGCCGACAGGGTGGTCATGACACAGAACCCTCGGGGAATGGGAGACGGCACCTGCCGTCTCTCGGGCTTTTAGGCTTCCAGCCGCTCTTCGGCAGGTTCCGGCAGGGCCAGTACATCCTTGTCCGGCTCGACAGGCTGCTTCAGCATGATCTTGAGCAGTCTGGCGATGGTTGCCTTCATCTCCAGCCGTGAAACCACCATGTCGACCATGCCATGCGCTTTCAGATACTCGGCGCGCTGGAACCCGTCCGGCAGTTTCTCGCGGATGGTCTGCTCGATCACCCGGGGGCCGGCAAAGCCGATCAGCGCGCCCGGCTCGGCGATGTGGACATCGCCCAGCATGGCGTAGGAGGCGGTAACGCCGCCGGTCGTCGGATTTGTAAGCACGACGATATAGGGCAGACCGGCTTCCTTGAGCCGGTCAACAGCCACCGTGGTACGCGGAAGCTGCATAAGCGACAGGATTCCCTCCTGCATGCGCGCACCACCGGAAGCCGCGAACAGGACGAGCGGCAGCCTGCGTTCGATCGCCGTCTCGAAGCCGCGGATAATAGCTTCACCGGCGGCCATGCCGAGCGAGCCGCCCATGAAGGCGAAATCCTGCACCGTGGCGACCAGTTCGAGGCCTTCGACCCGGCCAACTCCGTTGAGCACGGCGTCTTCCAGATTGGTCTTGGCGCGCGCTTCGCGCAGCCGGTCGGTATAGCGCTTTTCGTCGCGGAACTTCAGCGGGTCGACGGGTGCCTTGGGATTTTCGAGCTGCTCATAGACCCCGTCATCGAAGAAGAATTTCAGCCGTTCCTTGGCGGAAATCTTCATGTGATGGCCCGAGGACGGGATCACCCACTGGTTCTCTTCCAGATCTTTGTGAAAGATCATTTCGCCGGTCTCGGGATCCTTGATCCAGAGGTTCTCCGGCATCTCGCGGCGGCCGAGCATGGAATTGATTTTCGGCCGGACGTAATTGGTGATCCAGTTCATCTGTGATCCTTTCTGTTTCCCCTCGGCATCAGGATGGGAAAACTACAGGGCAGCGGCAAGGCGCGCCTCGCGGACGCCCTCGGCCAGTCCGCGCACCAGCGTAGCGACTGCCTCCGCCGGGTCAGCGGTCATCCTGCCCTCCGGGGTGAGAACATTAGCCACCGCATTGACGATCGCTGTTCCCACAACGACACCGTCGGCCGCCGCGCCGATAGCCGTGGCCTGGCTCGCCGTCTTGACACCGAAGCCGACGCAGACCGGCAGCTCCGTATGGCCCTTGATGCGGGCCACCGCCTCGCCGATCCTGGTCGTATCCGGCAGTGCGGAACCGGTGATGCCCGTCATCGAAACATAGTAGACGAAGCCGGACGTGTTCCGGAGCACCTTAGGCAGCCTCTTGTTGTCGGTGGTCGGGGTTGCGAGCCGGATGAAATTGATGCCTGCCTTCAGCGCGGGCAGGCACAGCTCCTCGTCCATCTCTGGCGGCAGGTCGACAATGATCAGGCCGTCTATGCCCGCCTCCTTCGCGTCGGCCAGGAAACGGTCGACGCCATAGATGTAGATCGGGTTGTAATAGCCCATCATCACGATCGGGGTTTTGTTGTCCTCGCGCCGGAACTCCCTGGCCATTTGCAAGGTCTTGGCAAGCGTCTGGCCGCCGTTCAGGGCGCGCAGGCCCGCCGCCTGGATCGCCGGGCCGTCCGCCATGGGATCGGAGAAGGGCATGCCGAGCTCGATCATATCGCTGCCGGCCTTGGGCAACGCCTTCATGATCCTGAGAGAGGTATCATAGTCCGGGTCGCCCCCCATGAAATAGGTGACGAGCGCCGGCCGACCTTCGGCCCGGAGCTTCTCGAAGCGGCTGTCGATGCGCGTTTTCATGGTGTCAGGCCGATTCCCTCGTTTCCTGCCGCAGCCAGTCGGCATATTCCCTGTCCGCCAATGCGATAGCGGTCGCGACGATGCTCGGCACCTCGTAAGGATGGAGCGAACGTATCTTGGCACAGAGCGCATCGAACAGGCCGGCGCGTGTCTTCAGCACCAGCGGCACCTCCTGGGCGCGTTCGATATTGCCCTGCCAATGGTAGGTACTGGCGATCGGCGCCATGATATTGGCGCAAGCTGCCAGCCGCTCCTGGATGCAGGCATCGGCGATCCTGTCGGCCGTTGCCCGATCCGGACAGTTCACCCATAGATCTATGAAGTCCGCCACCATCTCAGCCTCAGATATCCAGCCCGAGATGGCGCGCGACGGTGAAGACGTCCTTGTCTCCGCGCCCGCTGAGATTCATGACGATGATCTGGTCCTTGCCCATCTTCGGCGCGCGCTTCATGACCTCGGCCAGCGCATGGGAAGGTTCCAGCGCCGGAATAATGCCTTCGATGCGGGTCAGAAGCTGAAAGGCCTCGAGAGCTTCATGGTCGAGGATCGGCACATATTCGGCCCGGCCAGTATCCTTCAGCCACGAATGCTCGGGTCCGATTCCCGGATAGTCGAGGCCGGCCGAGATCGAATGGCCTTCCTTGATCTGCCCGTCATCGGTCTGGAGCAGATAGGTGCGGTTGCCATGCAGCACGCCCGGCGATCCGGCGGTCAGTGAGGCGCAGTGCTCGTCACCTTCAAGCCCCTTGCCGCCCGCTTCCACTCCGACGATCTGCACCTGCCGATCATCGAGGAAAGGATGAAAGAGGCCGATGGCGTTGGACCCGCCTCCAACGGCGGCGATGAGCATGTCCGGCAGTCGGCCCTCCGCCGCCATGATCTGCTCGCGAACCTCCCTGCCGATCACGCATTGGAACTCTCGCACAAGCTCCGGATAGGGATGCGGTCCGGCCGCCGTGCCGATCAGATAGTAGGTGTCCTCTACATTGGTGACCCAATCGCGCAGCGCCTCGTTCATGGCGTCCTTGAGCGTGCCGTGACCCGCTGTGACCGGACGCACTTCGGCGCCGAGTAGGCGCATGCGGAAGACATTCGGCGCCTGCCGTTCGACATCGGTCGCGCCCATATAGACCACGCAAGGGAAGCCGAAGCGAGCGGCGACCGTCGCCGATGCGACCCCGTGCTGGCCGGCGCCGGTCTCGGCGATGATGCGTGTCTTGCCCATCCGCTTGGCGAGCAGGATCTGGCCGAGGCAATTGTTGATCTTATGCGAGCCAGTATGGTTCAGCTCGTCCCGCTTGAAATAGATTTTCGCGCCACCGAGATGCTGGGTCAGCCGTTCAGCAAAATAGAGCGGAGAGGGCCGGCCGGTGTAGTGCCTGTTGAGCTCTTCCAGCTCGGCCTTGAATGCCGGGTCGTTCTTGGCCTCGTTCCAGTGGTATTCGAGATCGAGGATGAGCGGCATCAGGGTCTCGGCGACGAAACGGCCGCCGAATATGCCGAACATGCCGGCTTCATCCGGCCCGGTGCGGAAAGAGTTTGGTTCAGCCGGCTTGTTCATGGCCATCTCCTGCTGTGAACGTACCGCTCAGGCGGCGCGTTCGCCCTGATGTGCCCGGACGGCGCGGAAGAAGCCTTCGATCAGCCTTGCATCCTTGATGCCGGGAGCGCTTTCCACACCTGACGAGATGTCGATGCCGCGAGGCCGAGCCTCGCTCAGCGCCCGTCCGATATTGGTAGCGTTGAGTCCACCCGAAAGCATGTAATCGATCTCCGGGTCAAGAGCGGCAAGCAGCATCCAGTCGAAGGCGACGCCATTGCCGCCCGGAAGTTCCGATCCGACAGGCGCCTTGGCATCGAAAAGGAACCGGTCGGCGATGCCGCGGTAAGGTCCGATGGAATGGAGATCGCCAGCCTCCCGGATCGCGAAGGCTTTCATCACCGGCAACCGGTAGCGGGCCTTCACTTCCGCCACGCGCTCCGGGCTTTCGCTGCCATGCAGTTGCAGCATATCCGGCTGCATAGCCGCTACGATTGCATCCAGCGTCGCATCGTCAGCATCGACGGTAACCGCGACTGCTTTTGCCCCGCCGGTGGCCTCCCGGCGCAGTTTGGCGGCCTCGCTCGGGAGGATATTGCGCGGGCTCTTGGGGAAGAAGATGAAGCCGATATGACTTGCGCCGCCATTGAGCGCGGCAGCGACCGCTTCAGGCGTCTTCAATCCGCATATCTTGATGTCGAGGGTCATGACAGGGAGGTGACACGAAATCATGGCGGAGTCGAGGGGAACGGGTAAATGGCAAGTGGCAATTAAAGCGTGGCGAATGGCGGATTAGCTGCCGGCTCGTCCATCCGGCCAAGGATTTGCCTGCCTCTTCAATCAAACCCGATCGCCTGCAGCGCGCTTCCGTTACGCTTGAGCCAGGCCTTGCATTTGTCGGTTTCGGGGCAGAGTTCCCTGCAGAGCTTCCAGAAGCGCGGGCCGTGGTTCATCTCCTTGAGATGCGCGACTTCATGGGCGACCAGATAGTCGATGACCGGCGGCGGTGCCATCATGATGCGCCAACAGAAGGACAGATTGCCTTCCGAGGTGCAGGAGCCCCAGCGGCTCGTCGTGTCGCGGAAGCGGACAGACCGCGCCTTGCAGCCGACCTTGGCCGTATGCCTGGCGACCAGCGCTTCGATATCGCGTTTCGCCTCCCGCTTCAGGAAATCGGCGACGCGGCGCGGCAGGTGGCGCCGGTCGCCATTGACGATCAATACAGGCTCGCCATCCTGCATATCCGTTCTGGCCAGGCCGCGTGCGCCGGGTTCATGCACGATCCGATGCGGTTTGCCGCGGACAGGAATCTTTATGCCCGGACGCACCTGCGGCCGGTCCGGCAGTCTGACAAGGCGCTCCTCCAGCCAGCCGCGATGCCGGTCGAGAAAACTCTCTACCTCGCCTTGCCGCAGCCCCGGCGGCACGGTGATGCGCAGGCCGCGACCGCCGGCCTCGATGCGCAGCGTCAGTCTTCGCGCACGCTCATTCTCCACGATGCGCAGCGGCAGGGTGCGGCCGGCGACCGCATGCGTGCGCTCCTGTGGGAGGGAGGTTTTACGTCCCGGTGTCCTGAAAATGCCGAATGCCATGCCGTGAAAATAGATGATTCGCGTCTGCGGTCGCGCGACAAAAAGAAACGGCGCCCCGGAAAGGGGCGCCGTGGCGCTCAGCTATCGCGGAAAACCGCTCAAGCAGGTTCGCCGTTCTCGGAACCGTTTTCAGGCACGGTCGGCGTACGCCTGTTGCGCCGCTCGTTCATGAAGCGGTCGAACTCTTCCTGGTCCTTGGCACGGCGCAGTTCGCGGACATATTCGTCGAACTCGCTGCGCATCTCGTCGAGCTTGCGGCGTTCTTCATCCAGTCGCTCAAGTTCCTTCTCGCGCCAGTCGTCGAAAGCGACATTGCCGGTGGAGTAACCGCCGCGGCGGGACGCCTTCCATGAGGCGCGATGGCAACCGCGGAAGAAACTGTCAGTGGCGCGATTGGCGTCGCGCTTGAAGCCTTCGAGGCGGTCGCCCCAGATGATGTAGGCGAGCATCGCGAAACCCAGCGGCCAGAATACCATGAAGCCGATCACCATAAGAGCGATCGTCGCGGGCGTCCAAGCAGGACGGATCAATGCAGAGTTGGTCATCGTCAGCCGTTCCTTCGTAGGGAGCAACCCCGGCGGTTGCATGTTTTTGACATGGTAAGGCACTTGGGGCGATTCAAGAAGGGCGGGTTCAGAATCGAACAAGCCCGTGCCAATTCATGGTTTTTTCATCGCTTGGAGACCGAGAACGGCCAGTCCAGCGACAAGTCCCCAGAAAGCCGACCCGATGCCAAAGAGCGACAGGCTTGATGAGGTGACGGCAAAGGCCGTGGTCGCGGCGATCCGTTCGGCGGGCGCATCCAGTGCGATGGCCAGTGCATTGGCAAGGGGCGCAAGCAATCCCAGACCGGCGACGAGAACGATCAGTCCCGGCGGAAGGACGGCAAACAGCGCGACAAGCGATGCGCCGAAAATTGCGAAAATGATATATGCGAGTGCGTAAAAGGGTCCGGTCAGCCAGCGCTTGCCCGGATCGGGGTGGGTATCAGACCCGGTGCAGATCGCAGCCGATATGGCCGCCAGATTGGTGGTCAGAGCGTTGAACGGCGCCGAAATGAGCGAGAAGAAGCCGGTAACTGCGATCAGAGGGCCCGCCGGCGGTTCATAGCCGGAAGCCTTCAGGACCGCGAGGCCGGAAAGGTTCTGCGAGGCCATGGTCACCAGATAGAGCGGGACCGCCAGGCCGATCACGGCCGAAAGGGAGAAACTAGGTACGGTGAAAACCAGAGTTGAAAGCTCCGGCGGCGGCAGGCTGTCTACGCGACCGAGGGCAAAGGCAAGAACAACGCCGCCCACCAGGACCACGAGCACGGAAAGTGCCGGATTGAAGAGCCGCACGATAAAGAAAGCGGCCAGGAGGGGCAGGATCAGCTGCGGGTCGGCCGGAAGGGTTTCGGCCGCACCTATGACGAAAGTCACCACTATCCCTGCGAGCATGCCAGAGGCGACGGAAGTCGGAATACGGGAAATGAACCGGGTCAGCGGCCTAAAGAGTCCGGTTGCGGCCAGCATGAGCGCGGTCACGATGAAGGCCCCGACGGCGTCGTTCATCGTATAGCCGTTACTGGCGGCAATCAGGGCGGCGCCCGGCGTAGACCATGCGGTGATGACCGGCATCCTGTATCGCCAGGAAAGCCACAGCGTCTCGAAAGCCAGCGCGAGGCATATTGCGGCGACCCAGCTTGCAGTCTGCTCGCGTGTTGCCCCCACGGCGTCGGCTGCGGCAATGATGAGGGCCAGCGTGCCGCCGAAGCCGACAACGGCCGCCACGAAGGCCGATGAGGGAATGGACAGGCGCACGGGTCAGCCAGCCTGCTCGACCATGGCTTCTACCGTTCGCAGGATCATCGCGATGTCCTGGGGCCGGGACAGACGATGATCGCCGTCACGGATGAGAGACAGCGTCACGTCGTCCGCGGGCAGGTGCTCGACCAGTCGCATGGCATGGCTATAGGGCACATCCGGATCCTCCATCCCCTGCAGAATGTGGACCGGACAGTGGGTATCGATGATGCCGTCGAGCACGCGATTCCGGCGGCCATCCTCGAACAGCGCCCGCGTATAGACATTGGGTTCCGGCGAATATTCGGATGGTTCCTCGAAATAGCCTTTCTCTTCGAGATCCTGCTGTTGCCTTGCGGTTAGCTGCGGCTCCATCAACTCGATGGTGAAATCCGGTGCCGGCGCCAGCAGGACGAGACCGGCCACGCGTTCCTCGCCTGCCTTGCGCAATTCCTCGATCATGCGCAGCGCGATCCATCCGCCCATGGAGGAACCGACGAGGATCTGCTTGCCTGTCGTGTATTTGCGAAAAACGGCGAGACTCTCCTCCAGCCAGCGAGAAATAGTGCCTTCAATAAATGCTCCGCCGGATTCTCCGTGGCCCGAATAATCATGGCGCGTACAGGCATGCCCTTTCTCCAGGGCCCAGCCGGCCAGTGCCTCGGCCTTGGTGCCGCGCATGTCGGACCGGTAGCCCCCGAGCCACATTATGCCGGGGTTGGCCCCTTCAAGATGACGGATTGCGATCGGCCTGCCGCCAACCTCGAGAAATTCTTTCTCCTCTACCATCATTCCCACTCTCCCTGTTGGACGGCCTTTTGCCATGGGCGATCCGCCGCGTGAAGGCCTGACATGACCCAACAGGCGGATGATTCTTTTGTCCCGATGTGGTATTGACAGTGCGGGCGCCGGTCGCGACATACGTGCGGTCCGGCCCGCTACAACCCTTTGGATCAACTTTCAGGAGAGAACGACCATTCGCAGACCATTCAAAGCGCCGACCCCTACCAAGGAAGGGCCGCGCGCCAATCGCGAGATCCGGGTTCCCCGGGTTCAACTCATCGACGACGAAGGCCAGAATCGAGGGATTGTCTCTATCGAGGATGCACTACGTGCAGCCGAGGATGCGGGTCTCGATCTCGTCGAAATCGCACCTAATTCAGAGCCGCCCGTTTGCAAGATCACCGATCTTGGCAAGATGAAATATCAGAGCCAGAAAAAGGCAGCCGAGGCGCGCAAGAAGCAGAAGACCATCGAGATCAAGGAGATCAAGATGCGTCCCAACATCGACACCCATGATTACGAGGTGAAGATGAAGGCTGTTCGCCGCTTCTTCGAGGAAGGCGACAAGGTCAAGCTCACGCTCCGCTTCCGGGGTCGCGAGATGGCACATATGGAACTCGGCATGAAGCTCCTGAATCGCGTCCGCGAGGAGGTTGAGCCGATCGCCAAGGTCGAAGCCGAGCCGAAGCTCGAAGGCCGTCAGATGATGATGGTGCTTGCCCCAAGATAGCCTGAACGCCGGCCGAGCGTGAGCACGCTACATTCACGCCGGCCGGCACCTGGGCTTAATTCAATAGTGACGCTGCAAGTCGAAGCAGTTCAGGCGCCACTATTGCGCACAATCCAACTTGCTGGTAATAGCGCCGCGTCCAGAACCGTCCGGCAGGGCATGCCGTGGCGGTTCGTAATGCTTTTCGGGCTCTGGTCTGCCCGAAGCAAGATCAGCGCAATCATGCGCATCTGGAAAAAGGAAAGAGCAAAATGCCCAAGATGAAGACCAAATCCTCCGCCAAGAAGCGGTTCAAGATCACAGCTACCGGCAAGGTCAAGGTACAGGCCGCCGGTAAGCGGCACGGCATGATCAAGCGTTCGAACAAGTTCATCCGCGACGCCCGCGGCACAACGGTTCTGGCAGAACCGGATGCCCGGAAAGTCATCAGGAACTTCCTGCCCAACGGCGGCGGCCTCTGAGCCGGAACTGAATAAGGAGATCATGTCATGGCACGTGTAAAAAGGGGCGTTACCGCTCACGCCAAGCACAAGAAGGTC
This sequence comes from Mesorhizobium sp. J18, assembly GCF_007829525.1. Taxonomy (GTDB): domain Bacteria; phylum Pseudomonadota; class Alphaproteobacteria; order Rhizobiales; family Rhizobiaceae; genus VLJP01. The sequence goes on along the minus strand of NZ_VLJP01000089.1, from coordinate 14,255 downwards.
CTGAAGGCCGCCAAGGGCTTCTATGGCCGTCGCAAGAATACCATTCGCATCGCCAAGCAGGCGGTCGAGCGGTCGATGCAATATGCTTATCGCGACCGCAAGAACCGCAAGCGCAATTTCCGTGCGCTCTGGATCCAGCGCATCAATGCGGCTGTCCGCGAGCACGGCCTGACCTATGGCCGTTTCATCGACGGCCTGAACAAGGCTGGCATCGAGGTCGACCGCAAGGTGCTCTCCGACATGGCGATCCATGAGCCGCAGGCATTCGCAGCGCTTGTCGCCAAGTCGAAGACGGCGCTCGAATACCTCAAGGACACCACTCCGAACGCTTTTGAAAGCGCAGTCGCTTAAGACCAGCGCCTTCCCGAAGCATATCGGACTTGATTTGGGAAACCCGCGCTGGCAGGGCTGGCGCGGGTTTTTCTTTGGACCGACATCAACAGAAGGCGGCTGTTCGACAGGATCGACAGGCGCCGGATCGAAAGAGTGTCACCGTGAACGTCACCGCTGGGAATCTCGAAGTTCTGGAAAGCTCATTGCTGGCCGACATCGCCGCTGCCTCCGATGAGCAGGCAATAGAAGCCATACGCGTGGCCGCGCTCGGCAAAAAGGGATCGATCTCGGAGCTCCTGAAGACCCTGGGCTCGATGAGCCCCGAGGAACGTCAGGTGAAGGGTCCGCAGTTCAACAGCCTCAGGAACCGCGTGACCGAGGCGCTGACAGCCCGCAAGGCGGAGCTCCGCGATGCCGCCATCGCCGCCCGGCTGGCTGCCGAAAAGGTGGATGTGACGCTGCCGGTCCGTCAGTCGCCCGCCGAACGGGGGCGCATCCATCCGATCAGCCAGGTCATCGACGAGATCGCGGCCATTTTTGGCGATCTCGGCTTCCAGATTGCCGAGGGGCCGGATATCGAGACGGACTATTACAACTTCACGGCCCTTAACTTTCCCGTCGGACATCCGGCGCGTGAAATGCACGATACCTTCTTCTTCCCGCCCGATGCAAATGGCGAGAGGAAGGTTCTGCGCACGCATACCTCGCCGGTGCAGATACGAACGATGGAAGCGCAAAAGCCTCCGATCCGTATCGTCATTCCTGGAAAGACATACCGCGCGGATTCCGACGCCACTCACACACCGATGTTCCATCAGCTCGAAGGACTGGTGATCGACCGGACGGCCAATGTGGCGAACATGAAATGGGTGCTGGAGGAATTCTGCAAGGCCTATTTCGAAGTGGCGTCGGTGAAGATGCGTTTCCGCCCGAGCTTCTTCCCGTTCACTGAACCAAGCCTGGAGGTCGATATTCAGTGCGACCGCTCGCGGCCGGGCGAAGTGCGTTTCGGCGAGGGATCAGACTGGATGGAGATCCTCGGCTGCGGCATGGTTCACCCCAATGTGCTGCGCTATGGCGGGCTCGATCCCGACGAATATCAGGGCTTCGCCTGGGGCATGGGCATCGACCGCATCGCAATGCTGAAATACGGCATGCCCGATCTCCGCGCCTTCTTCGACGCTGATGTGCGCTGGCTGTCCCATTACGGCTTCAGGCCGCTCGACATGCCGACCCTGTTCGGAGGGCTCAGTACGTGATCGAACCCCATACCGGCGGCTGTCGTTGCGGCGCAGTGCGCTTCGAGGCGACATCCGACCCGACGCATATTAGTTACTGCCATTGCAGTGATTGCCGGCGAGCGACGGGCGCGCCGGTGTCGGCCTTTGTGGGTTTCGATGTCGATGCCGTATTGGTCACCGGCAGCACGCTGAAGTCCTATGAAAACGGGCCGGTCTCTCGCAGATTCTGCAGCGTCTGCGGCTCACCGGTTTCCTATTTCGATCGCCGCATCGGTGAACGTATCTATTTCATGCTGGGGGCAATGGACGCTCCCAGCCATTACAAGCCAGCGCTGCACGCCTATGTGCGCGAGCAGCTACCCTTCGTTCATATGCCCGACAATCTGCCGCGACACCTGAAGTCGAGCGTCGAGCGCCCGGAAACGGATTGACGACAATGAAATTCACTCTTTCCTGGCTCAAGGAACATCTCGAAACAGAGGCCACGCTTGAGGAGATCTGCGAGCGCCTCACTATGATCGGTCTCGAGGTCGAATCGGTCGACGACAAGGCGGCGCTGAAACCATTCGTCATCGCCAGGGTGCTGACGGCGGAGCAGCATCCCGATGCCGACAAGCTGCGCGTCCTTTCGGTCGATACAGGCGACGGCCAGCCGCTGCAGGTCGTCTGCGGCGCACCGAATGCGCGCGCGGGGCTCGTCGGGGCGTTCGCAAAGCCGGGCACATATGTTCCGGGCATCGATACGACCATTCAGGTCGGCAAGATCCGCGGCGTCGAAAGCTTCGGCATGATGTGCTCGGAGCGCGAATTGCAGATGTCAGACGAGCATTCGGGCATCATCGACCTGCCGGCAGATGCACCGGTCGGCACCAGTTTCGCCTCCTATGCGGGACTGGACGATCCGGTGATCGAAATAAACCTGACGCCGAATCGCCCCGACTGCACGAGTGTCTACGGGATTGCACGCGATCTGGCGGCTG
>NZ_VLJP01000089.1:0-11550 GCF_007829525.1 Mesorhizobium sp. J18 | reverse complement strand
CTCGGCAGGCTGACCGAAGGTGCGGTTATGCCGGTGGCGGGTGACGGCAAGATGCCGGTAAAGGTCACGCTCGATTTCGGCGATACCCCGTCGCTCTGCCGGGGTTTCGCCTTGCGCCAGGTGCGCGGGGTGAAGAATGGCCCTTCACCGAAATGGCTTCAGCAACGCCTGATCGCCATCGGCCTCAGGCCCATCAATGCCTTGGTCGACATCACCAACTACATCACTTTCGACCGCGGGCGGCCGCTGCACGTATTCGACGCCGCCAAGGTCAAAGGCGATCTCGTTGTGCGTCGTGCGAGGCAGGGAGAAAAGATCCTGGCCCTCGACGGCCGCGAATATGAGCTGACGCCGGAAATGTGCGTCATTGCCGATGACAATGGCGTGGAATCGATCGCCGGTATCATGGGTGGCGAGCATTCGGGCTGTGACGAAACGACGACCGATGTGCTGATTGAATCAGCGCTTTGGGAGCCGCTTAATATCGCCCGCACCGGCCGCGAACTGGGCATCATCACCGATGCGCGCTATCGGTTTGAGCGCGGTGTCGATCCCGAGTTCATGATCGCCGGCATGGAACTGGCAACGCATATGATTGTCCAGCTTTGCGGCGGCACGCCGACCGAGGGTGAAGTGGTCGGCCATAGGCCCGAACCGGCCAAGGTCATCGCCTTCCCGTTATCGGAAGTAAGGCGTCTGACCGGTATCGAGGTGCCGCGCGACGAGAGCCTCACGATTCTCAAGAGACTCGGCTTCAGCGTGAGCGGCGAAGGAGAGACTGTCGAGGTGAGCGTTCCCTCGTGGCGGCCGGATGTCGAAGGCAAGGCGGATCTCGTCGAGGAGGTCATGCGCATCCATGGCGTTGACAGGATCGCGGCGGCGCCGATGGTCAGCCACGACGCGGTCAATGGGCGGATTCTCACCACGCTGCAGATTCGAACCCGTGCGGCCAAGCGTGCGCTCGCGGTGCGCGGCATGATGGAAGCGGTTACCTGGTCGTTCATCCCGCAAAGACATGCGGCGCTCTTTGGCGGCGGCACGCCGGCGCTGAGGCTTGCCAATCCGATCGCGGCCGATATGTCGGATATGCGGCCGTCGCTGTTGCCGGGTCTCGTTGCCGCCGCGCAACGCAATGCCGATCGCGGTTTTTCCGATGTCGCGCTCTTCGAAGTTTCGGCGACCTATGATGGCGACAGGCCCGAGGATCAACGACGCGTTGCCGCCGGCATACGCAGGGGCACGGCGAAGATGGAAGGCCAGGGACGCCATTGGGCGGGCAATGCCGAACCGGTCGGAGTCTTCGATGCCAAGGCTGACGCTCTTGCTGTGCTCGAAGCCTGCGGCGCTCCGGTTGACAAGCTGCAAATCGAGGCCGGTGGGCCGGACTGGTACCACCCCGGCCGTTCGGGCACGATCAAGCTCGGCCCGAAGATTGTCCTGGGCACCTTCGGCGAGTTTCATCCAAAGACGCTCGAGGCTCTGGATGCATCCGGGCCGCTCTGTGGCTTCGAAATCTTCATCGATGTGATCCCCGAGCCGAAGGCGAAGCCGACGCGCACCAAGCCGCGCCTCGATGTTTCGCCCTTCCAGGCGGTGAAGCGCGATTTCGCCTTCGTCGTCGAGAAGGATGTGGAAGCCGGTGTTCTGACCCGCGCCGCGGCCGCGGCCGACAAGAGGCTGATCACGGGTGTGCGCGTCTTCGACGTATTCGAAGGTGAGGCGATCGGCCAGGGCAAGAAGTCGATCGCGATCGAGGTTGCGATCCAGCCTCTCGAGAAGACGCTGACGGACGAGGATTTCGAAGCTTTGGCCGCGCGGATCATCGAGAATGTCGGCAAGCAGACCGGCGGGGTACTGCGGGGATAGAGCCCGGTTCTTCCGGCAGCCGATGAGAGAGGTCAAGCTGGCCTGACCTCTCCTTACCTCCCTGCAGCCTGCATCATAGCCTTGGAATAACGGGCGCCGGCGATGTGCTCCGGCGACACGATCGCGCCGATCTCGGCCAGTTCGTCTGCGCTCAGCCGGATCGACGCGGCGGCTACGTTCTGCTCGAGATTGGTGATCTTGCGCGAGCCGGGGATCGGCACGATCGTGTCGCCCTGGTGCAACACCCAGGCCAGCGCGAGCTGGGCCGCCGTGACGCCCTTATCGCTTGCGAAAGCCTTCAATCGCTCTACGGCGGCGAGGTTGCGTTTGAGGTTCTCTTCCTCGAAGCGCGGCAAGGTGCGGCGGAAGTCCTTCTCGCCAAGTTGGTTCACAGAGGTGATCGCGCCGGTGAGGAACCCGCGGCCGAGCGGGCTGAACGGCACGAAACCGATGCCGAGTTCCCTGCAGGTCGCCAGGACTTCGGCCTCGGGGTCGCGCGTCCACAGCGAATATTCGCTCTGCACGGCAGCGATCGGATGGACGGCATGCGCCCGCCGGATCGTGGCCGCGCTCGCTTCCGACAGGCCAAGCGCCCGCACCTTGCCGGCTTCCACCAGTTCGGCCATTGCGCCGACCGTATCCTCGATCGGCACCGCAGGGTCGACGCGGTGCTGATAGAACAGGTCGATAACCTCGATGCCGAGCCGCCGCAGCGAGGCATCGGCAACCGCGCGGACATGCTCCGGCCGGCTGTTCTCGCCCGGTCGCCACACGGGACCGTCCGGCGTCTCCTCGATGTTGAAGCCGAACTTCGTCGCGATCGTCACCCTGTCGCGGAATGGCCTCAGACCCTTGCCGACAAGCACTTCGTTTGTGTGTGGTCCGTAGACCTCCGCAGTATCGAAGAATGTCACGCCAAGCTCGACTGCGCGATGCAGCGTCGCGATGGCCTCTTTCTCATCCTGCCCGCCATAGGCATGGCTCATACCCATGCAGCCAAGGCCGATCGCCGAAACCGTGAGGTCGCTACCGAGTTTGCGCTGTTCCATCGGAAGCCCTTTCCGTCTGATGTTCCCGCAACTTGGCACGGCGTGCCGATTCGGGTAAAGCCCGGCACGCTGACAGGGAGATCGCCATGTTCCATCGGGAACGGGTTTGAGTGCCACGGGTAAATGCCGAAGCCGGTCATTTCCCGGGAGAATCGCCTAAAGCTTCGGCTTGCGCAGAAAAAGTCCGGTTCTTATATACGCTGCGACGTCGCATCCTGCGTCTTAAATGACGTATTGCGACATTTTCGTGTGAACAGGGGCTGTTGCGTGGAACGCCGGCATGGGTCCTGACAGTCTGCTTAGCGGAGAGAGTAAATGGCAAAAGTAATAGGCATCGACCTCGGAACGACAAATTCCTGCGTTGCCGTCATGGACGGCAAGGACGCGAAGGTTATCGAGAATTCTGAAGGCGCCCGGACGACACCGTCGATCGTCGCATTCACCGATAGTGACGAGCGTCTCGTCGGCCAGCCGGCCAAGCGCCAGGCGGTGACGAACCCGGAAGGGACCGTCTTCGCGGTGAAGCGCCTGATCGGTCGCCGCTACGATGATCCGACTGTCGAGAAGGACAAGAAGCTCGTTCCCTACAAGATCGTGAAGGCCGACAACGGTGATGCCTGGGTCGAAGCCCAGGGCAAGAAGTTCTCGCCTTCGCAGATCTCGGCCATGGTCCTCCAGAAGATGAAGGAGACCGCCGAATCCTATCTTGGCGAAAAGGTCGAGAAAGCCGTCATTACTGTTCCCGCCTATTTTAACGATGCCCAGCGCCAGGCGACCAAGGATGCCGGCAAGATCGCCGGGCTCGAGGTTCTGCGCATCATCAACGAGCCGACCGCTGCGGCGCTTGCCTATGGCCTCGACAAGAAGGAAGGCAAGACGATCGCCGTTTACGACCTCGGCGGCGGCACTTTCGACATTTCGGTCCTTGAGATCGGCGACGGCGTTTTCGAGGTGAAATCGACCAATGGCGACACTTTCCTCGGCGGCGAGGACTTCGATATGCGCCTGGTCAATTATCTGGCCGACGAGTTCAAGAAGGAACAGGGCATTGACCTGACGAACGACAAGCTCGCCCTTCAGCGGCTCAAGGAAGCAGCGGAGAAGGCCAAGATCGAGCTTTCTTCCTCGTCGCAGACCGAGATCAACCTGCCCTTCATCACGGCTGACCAGACCGGGCCGAAGCACCTGACGATGAAGCTGACGCGGGCGAAATTCGAATCGCTGGTCGATGATCTGATCAGTCGCACCATAGAGCCCTGCAAGGCGGCATTGAAGGATGCCGGGCTGAAGGCCGGCGAGATCGATGAGGTGGTCCTGGTCGGCGGCATGACCCGCATGCCGAAGGTGCAGGAAACTGTGAAGAATTTCTTCGGCAAGGATCCGCACAAGGGCGTCAATCCGGATGAAGTCGTGGCAATGGGCGCCGCCATTCAGGCGGGTGTCCTCCAGGGCGACGTCAAGGATGTTCTGCTGCTCGACGTGACCCCGCTCTCCCTCGGCATCGAGACGCTGGGCGGCGTGTTCACGCGGCTTATCGAGCGCAACACGACGATCCCCACGAAGAAGAGCCAAGTCTTCTCGACGGCCGAGGACAGCCAGTCCGCGGTCACGATCCGCGTCTTCCAGGGCGAGCGTGAAATGGCGGCAGACAACAAGCTGCTTGGCCAGTTCGATCTCGTGGGCATCCCGCCCGCGCCGCGCGGCGTGCCGCAGATCGAGGTCACCTTCGACATCGACGCGAATGGCATCGTCAATGTCTCGGCAAAGGACAAGGGCACCGGCAAGGAGCAGCAGATTCGCATCCAGGCTTCCGGCGGCCTGACCGATGAAGAGATAGAGAAGATGGTCAAGGATGCCGAGTCCAACGCTGAAGCTGATAAGAAGCGGCGCGAGGTTGTCGAAGCCAAGAACCAGGCCGAGGCCCTCATCCATTCTTCCGAGAAGTCGCTCAAGGAGTTTGGCGAGAAGATCTCCGCCGATGATCGCAAGGCAATCGAGGATGCGGTCTCGGCTCTACGCACTGCGGTTGAAGGCGATGATGTGGAAGGCATCAAGGCCAAGACGACCGCCCTTGCCGAAGCTTCGATGAAGCTCGGTCAGGCAATGTACGAGGCCAGCCAGGCCGAAGGCGCAACCTCGGAGGCCGGCTCTGATGAGACCGCGAAGTCTGGCGAGGACGTCGTTGACGCCGATTTCGAAGAAATCGATGAAGACGACGACAAGAAGAAATCAGCCTGATGGTCCGAAATTTGCGGAGCCCGGCAGAGATGCCGGGCTTTTACCATGTGAATTTGGCTTGAAAGTCAGAAAAACCCGGGCGGTCCGCTATTACCTATGGCATAGGCTCACGACGCTAACCAAATTGAATGCCGACCATCGCAAAGGCGATTGAGGGCTTACGAGACGAAATGAAGGCCGATTTCTACGAAACGCTTGGAGTGTCGAGGGGCTGCGACGAGAAGACGTTGAAGGCGGCCTTTCGTAAGCTTGCCATGCAATATCATCCCGATCGCAATCCGGGAGATGAGGCTGCCGAGCACAAGTTCAAGGAAATCAACGAAGCCTACGAAACGCTGCGCGATCCGCAGAAGCGGGCCGCTTATGACCGTTTTGGCCATGCCGCCTTTGAGAACGGCGGAATGGGCGGACGCGGCGGCGCTGGTTTTCCCGGAGGCTTCGCCGACATTTTTGAGGACATCTTCGGCGACATCATGGGCGGCGGTGGCCGGCAGCGCCGCAGCGGTGGCCGTGAACGTGGCGCCGACCTGCGCTACAATATGGAAATCTCGCTTGAGGAGGCCTATACGGGCAAGACAGCCCAGATTCGCGTCCCGACGTCGATCGCTTGCGACGAATGTTCCGGCTCGGGCGCCAAGCCCGGCACCTCGCCGGTCACTTGTGTTATGTGTCAAGGCACTGGACGGGTGCGGGCGACACAAGGCTTCTTTTCAATCGAGCGCACCTGCCCGCAGTGTCAGGGGCGTGGCCAGACGATCAAGGATCCGTGCCCGAAATGCTCCGGTCAGGGCCGCGTGACGGAAGAACGTGCGCTGTCGGTCAATATCCCCGCCGGCATCGAGGACGGCACGCGCATCCGTTTGGCCGGCGAGGGCGAGGCCGGCTTCCGTGGCGGCCCTCCCGGTGATCTTTATATCTTCCTCTCGGTCAAGCCGCATGAGTTCTTTCAGCGAGACGGTGCCGATCTCTACTGCAAGGTGCCGATCTCGATGACGACGGCGGCGCTCGGCGGTTCCTTCGAGGTGACCGTGCTCGATGGCACCCAAATACGGGTCAAGGTCCCCGAAGGTACGCAGAACGGCCGGCAATTCCGGATGAAAGGCAAGGGTATGCCGGTGCTGCGCCAGGCGCAACTTGGTGATCTATATATTCAGGTCGCGGTAGAGACTCCGCAGAATTTGACGAGACGCCAACGCGAACTGCTGGAGGAATTCGAGCAGATTTCTTCCAAGGAGAACAGTCCGCAATCGAGCGGTTTCTTTGCGCGCATGAAGGATTTCTTCGAATCTTTCAGTGAATAGCAAAGCTGAGATCAGAGCATCCGGCTGTCTTGTCTTGAACGGGCGTGGGGTGGATAGTGGCTGCGTTGCGGCCCCGCGCCGCGAGGAGAGGAGAGAGGGATGACCATTGCTTCAGGCTTTCGCAAGGCGATAGCCGACAAGTTCGATGAGGAATTGCGCTTCTTCCGCGGTTGGATCGACAAACCGAAGGCTGTAGGGGCAATTATCCCGACCAGTTCTATAACCGCCCGGCGAATGGCTTCGGTCGTCGACCCTGATTCCGGTGGGCTTGTGCTGGAGCTTGGCCCTGGAACCGGCGTCATCACCAAGGCGATCCTTGACCGCGGTGTAAGACCGAAAAATCTGATCTCGATCGAATATTCGCGCGAATTCGTCGACCGGCTCAAGGCTGACTTTCCGGGTGTCAATTTCATCCACGGCAGTGCATTCGATCTGGGGGAACTGCTGGCGCCGTGGGAAGGCCGAAGTTTCGACAGCGTGATCTCTGCGATCCCGATGCTGAATTTTCCTGTTGCCGACCGGATTTCGCTGACCGAGCGGCTGCTGGATCTGCTGCCGCTGGGCCGGCCGATAATGCAGATAACATATGGGGCGGTCTCGCCCATTCCGTCTGGCCGGGGGAGCTACTCGATCGAGCGGTTCGATTTCGTGATGCGCAACATCCCGCCCGCGCATCTGTGGATTTATCGTCGTGTGGGCAATGCCTGATACTTTTATCTGAGGCTATCTGAGGCGCTATATTTCTGCCGGACATCTGCGGAAGGTTGCTTCAGGCGAATTCAGGCTTACAACATGGCCGACTGACCATGGACGGAGCCACGGGATGAACCCCAGAATTCTGGTATTCGCCGGTTCGTTGAGGACAGGCGCCTATAGCATCAGGACAGCTGACGCGGCGACCAAAGAGCTGGCCGAGCAAGGTGCTGAAGTGACGCGCATTTCGCTTGGCGACTATCCTCTGCCACTCGTGAACCAGGATCTCGAGAAGGAAAGGGGGATTCCGGAAAACGCCATGAAACTTGGCCGGCTGATTGCCGCCCATGACGGTTTTTTGATCGCCAGCCCGGAATACAATGCTTCGATACCGCCCTTGGTGAAGAATACGATCGACTGGGTAAGTCGCATACGCAACGATGGCGGGCGCACGTTCAATCCATATCGAGGGAAGGTGGCCGCACTCTGTTCGTCTTCCGAAGGCAATCTCGGCGGAATACGTTGCCTCTATCATCTTCGTGCGGTTCTAATGAATTGTCAGGTGGAAATCATTACGCCCCAATGCTCTGTTTCGCGGGCGCACGGAGCCTTTGACGAAAATGGCGACCTCAAGGAGGAAAGGCTGCGCAAAACGATGCAAAATGTCTGCAGCACGCTGATCGAGAGGGCGCGCATGCTTTCTGTACGAATGGACGGCTGAGCATGGGAAGCTATGCGCGCGACCAGCTCATCGTTGGCCTGGACGTTCCGACGCTGACCGAAGCCGAAAACGTCGTCTCGGCGCTTGGGGACACGATATCCTTCTACAAGATCGGCTATCAACTCGTCTTCGCGGGTGGTCTGGATTTCGCACGAGAACTTTCCGCCGCCGGTAAGAAGGTCTTCCTCGACATGAAGCTGCTGGATATCGATAATACAGTGGCCAAGGGCGTCGAGAATATAGCTCGCATGGGTGTGTCCATGCTGACGCTGCATGCCTATCCGAAGGCGATGAGAGCGGCGGTAGAAGCAGCGGAAGGCTCGAATCTGTGCCTGCTCGGCGTCACCGTCCTTACCTCAATGGACGAGCAGGATATGAAGGATGCCGGCTACGAACATGATCCGCATACATTGGTGATGCGCCGCGCCAGGCAGGCGGCGCAGGCCGGCATGGGTGGCGTCGTCTGCTCTGCCGCCGAGGCCTCTTCGGTTCGGGATATTGTTGGACCGGAGATGGCAGTAGTCACACCGGGCATCAGACCCGCTGGCACCGCTCGTGGAGACCAGAAACGCGTCGTGACGCCGGCGGATGCTATTCTCGCCGGCGCCAGTCATCTCGTCGTGGCCCGTCCGATCGTCGGTGCCGATGACAAACGAGGGGCGGCGCAAGCCATTCTTGATGAGATGCAGCAAGCGAAGATGCAAAGCGGAGGATGACGGATGGCCAAAGGTTACTGGATCGCCCATGTCGATGTGCGGGATCCTGAGCGATATAAAGACTATGTGGCCACGGCCAAGCCAGCCTTCGAAAAATTCGGCGCCAGATTTCTCGCCCGTGGCGGGGCTTTCGAGGGCCTTGAGGGCAAGTCGAGGGCGAGGAACGTCATCATCGAATTTCCGTCGCTCCAGGCCGCCTTGGATTGCTACAATTCGCCGGAATATCAGGCTGCCAAGGCAATCCGCACTACCGTCGCCGAAGCTGAACTGATCCTTGTTGAGGGTGCCGAAGCCTGACCACTCCCTTTGCTTTGGCGACAGGTTTGGTATTGAACGGGTTACTCGCCGGGCCACGCAATCCTTTGGTATTGGCTCCGATGTTTGACACTGCATGCCATGGGGCTTGCGCAGCCGCTATGTTGCAATGCAACAAAAGCCTGCTAGTTTCGTTATCGGAAAGAGCATCAGAGGCTCCGGCAATTGCCGGCGAGGTTTTGAATACGAATGTATTATCAGCTTTATGAGTTCAATCATGCCGCTCTCCAGCCTTTTCGGGCCTATGCCGATGCGGTGAGACTGTTCTATTCTAATCCGCTCAATCCTCTATCCGAGACCGTTTTCGGGCGGACACTGGCGGCGAGCGCTGAGCTTTTCGAGCGCACGACGCGTCGGTATGGCAAGCCGCAATTCGGGTTGGACAAGACCAGCGTCGATTTTCAGAGGGTGGCGGTCAGCGAGAAAGTCGTTTGGTCGCGGCCTTTCTGCAATCTCATCCATTTCAAGCGCGATCTGCCAGCCGGACGCAAGCCTGATCCGAAGCTTTTGATCGTCGCGCCGATGTCGGGACACTACGCCACCCTGCTGCGCGGGACGGTCGAGGCCATGCTTCCCCACGCCGAGGTCCATATAACGGACTGGGCGGATGCACGCATGGTCCCGCTTTCGGAAGGCCGTTTTGATCTGGACGACTACATCGACTACGTGATCGAGATGCTGCATGCGCTTGGCCCGGGAACCCATGTGATGGCTGTTTGCCAACCCTCGGTGCCTGTATTGGCCGCCACGGCCATTATGGAAATGCGCGGCGATCCGCACGCCCCGGCCACGATGACCTTAATGGGTGGCCCGATCGACACCAGGCGCAATCCCACCGCGGTCAACATGCTTGCGGAGGAGAAAGGCACGGATTGGTTCCGCGAGAATGTGATCATGCAGGTGCCGTGGCCAAATCCCGGCTTCATGCGTGAGGTCTATCCGGGTTTCCTCCAATTGTCGGGCTTCATGAGCATGAATCTCGATCGGCATCTCATCGCCCACAAGGACTTCTTCATGCATCTCGTCAAGGATGACGGAGATTCGGCCGAGAAGCATCGGGATTTCTATGACGAGTATCTGGCTGTCATGGATCTGACGGCGGAATTCTATCTGCAGACGGTGGACACCGTTTTCGTCCATCACGCCCTTCCAAAGGGCGAGATGACGCATCGTGGCACGCCTGTCGATCCGGCCGCTATCCGCAATACGGCCTTGCTGACTATTGAAGGCGAAAATGACGACATTTCAGGCGTTGGACAGACTCAGGCTGCTCATGATCTTTGCGTGAATATCCCGCAGGAAAGACGGAGCCACTATCTCCAGCCGGCGGTCGGCCATTACGGCGTCTTCAACGGTTCACGTTTCCGCGCCGAGATCGTGCCGCGGATCATGGATTTCATCACCAGTCATGGACGTCAGAACCGTTCAGCAAGGCCCAGGGTCGTAAAGGGCGGACGCTCCTCATGATATTTTGGCAACACCATCAGCCAAACGTGATGACGATGGGCCAGTATCGGCCATATTGATTTATTTTTCTGGATCCGCCTGATTGACAGGCATCCCCCGATATCTGTTAACGTATTGTTAACGACAAGATACAATTGGGGAGCAGCAACATGGCTGCATGGCGGGGGGTCTTCCGCGAAACAGCAATACTCGGCCTTCTTTCCGGTCTTTGGCTGACTACGCCGACATCGGCATCACCCTTCATGGTGACTGGCAGCGTCACTTCCCAGCCGATAGGCCATTACGATCTTTGCAAGAAAATTCCGGCTGAATGCCTGGTTCGGAGCCGCAACCAGAGGCCGGAGAAGATGTCGCCGGCGCTCCTGAAGGCCATCACCAGTGTCAATCTCGAGGTCAACAAGGCTATCAAACCCGTAAACGACATTGACATTTTCGGCCGCGACGAGGTCTGGGCCTATCCGGACAATGGCGTCGGCGATTGCGAGGACTATGTTCTGGAGAAGCGTCGACGACTGATGAAGGCCGGTCTTTCGGTGGCCAACCTTCTCATCACCGTTGTGCGGAAGCCCGATGGCGAGGGACATGCCGTTCTGACCGTGCGGACGGACAAGGGCGACTATATTCTGGACAATCTGACCGACCGCGTCGCGCTTTGGAGCGATACCAATTATCGCTTCCTTAAGCGGCAGGCGAGTTTCGACAGCGGACGCTGGGTGACCTTGCGCGAAGACAACAATCTGCTGGTCGGTGCCGTCAGAAACTGACGGAATCTGGCCCGGTGCGTCGCGGTTTGCGGTGGAACCGAAGCCGGGGCGTCGTAGGGCCTGTCAGCAGCATCTTGCTGGCGGGATCATCGGGAGATATCGCAGTTTGCGGCCCGACTACCTGGATTGATCCCGACCGGCGAGCCTGTCCGGCACGATCCAAGCACGATCTCTTCAGGGTTATTCTAGAGCGTTTCAGCGCTTGACAGAATCGGGAGGGATTCCGGTTTGGTTGATTTTGTGATTCAAGATGCTTGCTGGGAAGGAGGCCGGCATCTTTTGACAGCACCTCTATCCAATGATCTTCGTGAGCGCGTGGTCGGTGCGATCGAGGCCGGCGAGAGCTGCCGGTCGGCTGCGAGCCGCTTTGGCGTTGCCGTTTCCTCGGCGGTGAAGTGGCACCAGCGCTACCGGGCGACC
>NZ_VLJP01000079.1 GCF_007829525.1 Mesorhizobium sp. J18 | reverse complement strand
CAGCCGACCGGCAGCTCTCGCCGGCCTCGATCGCACCGACCACGCGCTCACGAAGATCATTGGATAGAGGTGCTGTCAAAAGATGCCGGCCTCCTTCCCAGCAAGCATCTTGAATCACAAAATCAACCAAACCGGAATCCCTCCCGATTCTGTCAAGCGCTGAAACGCTCTAAGTTCGAGATGAAACCCCGTTGCGGATCTCCCTCGCCACGTGCTGCAGGGACAGAAACGCCCGGTATCGGGTGTCGTGCTCGGCGGCGATGGCGCCGCCAGCAGGAAGATATGAGCCTGACGTTCCGGACATATGTTCCATGGCTGTCACAATGTTCGGATAGATGCCTGAGGCAACCGCGCCGAGAATTGCAGCTCCAAGGAGCACGGGCTCCTCGACCCTGCTGCCGAGAACCGGGCGCCCGGCCGCATCGGCCAGAAGCTGACGCACGAGGGGGTCCTGCCCTGCCCCGCCGCTGATCATGATCCGCTCGATCCTGGCGCCGGCAGCATCCTGCGTTTCGAGGATCTGACGCAGACCGTAGCCGATGCCACAGATGCCCGCCACGTAGAGTGCGACGAGGCTCTCGACGCCCTGCTCCATGCCAAGACCGGCTATGACGGCGCGGGCATGCGGGTCGGCAAACGGCGCACGGTTGCCGAGGAATTCCGGGACGACATGAAGATTACGGGCCAGCATCACCGCCTGCGAGGCATCGGGCGTGGATCGACACGCTCGTTCGGACAGCCATCCCGGCAGGGAGTGGCCCGCCGCTTTTGCCGCCTTCTCTGCCTCACCTGCGGCGGGATGAAAGGACAAGAGATGATCTATTGCGGCGCCCGCGGCCGACTGGCCACCTTCATTGAGCCACATGCCGGGAACCATCGCCTGATAGTAAGGTCCCCATACCCCCGGAATGAAGAGGGGATCCCGGGTGGACGTCATGGTGCAGGACGAGGTGCCGAAGACATAGGCCAGATTCTTCTCCGGCTCTCCCTTCGCCCCTACTGTGCCGATTCCTCCCGCATGCGCGTCGATCAGGCCCGCGCCGACGGGCATTCCTGCCGGCAGGCCGAGCTCGGCCGCCGCCACGGCGCTCAGTCCCTTGCCAAGAGGAGTCCCCGGCGGAACGATGCGCTGTCCGATCGGCGCGAACTCCCTTTCGGCAAGATCGCCAAGCCCGATCATGTGGAAATAGCCAGGATCCCAGCGACTCTCATGGGCCAAATAGGTCCACTTGCAGGTGACCGTGCAGGTGGATCGCGCGAGGTCTCCGGTCGCCCGCCAGCCGAGAAAATCGGCAAGATCGAAGAACTGCCAGGCCGCATGATAGACTTCGGGCCGGTTCTCCTTCAGCCAGAGCAGCTTGGGCGTCTCCATCTCGGGTGAAATGACACCGCCCACATATTTGAGAACCTCATGCCCGGTGGCGTTGATGCGCTCTGCCTGTTCTATTGCCCGATGGTCCATCCATACGATGATGTCCCGCTCTGGATCGCCGCTGCTGCCGACCGGCAGCGACCGACCGTCTTCCCCAAGCACCACCAGTGAGCAAGTGGCGTCGAAGCCTATACCCGCCACCAGCGATGCATCTATGCCTGCCTTCTCCATCGCACCGCGGATGGCACCACAGACCGACGCCCATATCTGGCTGCTTGACTGCTCGGCGATGTCCGCGCCCTCGCGCCAAAGGGTAATGTCGTGCTTGTCGGAGGCGATCATTTTTCCGGTCTGG
Organism: Mesorhizobium sp. J18; assembly: GCF_007829525.1. Lineage (GTDB taxonomy): Bacteria > Pseudomonadota > Alphaproteobacteria > Rhizobiales > Rhizobiaceae > VLJP01. The sequence continues at coordinate 2,909 of NZ_VLJP01000079.1, read as the reverse complement.
TCGAAAATACCCGCGCGGGCACTGCCCGTGCCGACATCGACGCCGATCAGATAAGCCTGGTCCGGGGACATGGGCGCTCCTGTGCGTGAATTGTTGCGAAGAGGGCTCTGTCAGAGGTCCACGCTGTTCGGAAGAATAACCAGGTCGCGGATAACCACATTGCGCGGGCGCGACAGCATGAAGATCACCGCGTCTGCCACTTCCTTGGGCTGCATCAGGGACCCGTTGGCGAGCGCCTCCTCCATCTTCGCCTTCGGCCAGTCGTCGAGAAGCGCCGTGACCACAGGTCCCGGCAGGACAGCGCCCATGCGGATGCCGTGCTGAGACACCTGCCTGCGAGTCGCGTGCAGAAAAGCCTGCACCGCGAATTTCGAAGCCGTATAGACAGGCTCCCATACGACCGGCACCACGCCCGCAACCGAGGAGGTGAAGATGATGTCCCCTGTCTTGCGCTCGATCATGTTCGGGAGAACCGTGCGCACGCAGCGGAAGGCGGCATTGATATTAAGGTTCAACATGCGGTCCCAGACGTCGGGATCTCCCTCCGCCGCCGGTCCGCCCACATAGGCGCCCGCATTGGCATGCAGGATATCCAGGGGACCTGCGATCTGAAGGATTCTCTCATACATGGATGAGACCTGAGAGCCGTCCAGAAGATCGACCACAAGAGGCCTGGCATTCGGCCCAAGCTCGTCGCAGAGTGCGCGCAGCCGATCTTCCGCGCGGTCGATCATGACGACCGTAGCGCCCTCCGCCAGCATTGCGCGGGAACATTCAAGTCCGATTCCCGAAGCAGCACCGGTGACGGCGGCGATCTTGTCTTTCAGAGTGTCGGCCATTCTCTTTCCTCGACTGAAATCAGGCGCGTCCGTGGCTGGCGCGGGACTGGCGGGCAAGCGAATCCACGATCACGGCGATGGCGAGCACTGCACCGGTGATCATGTAGCGAAGCGACGAACTCAGATTGAGGAGGGTGAGGCCGTTGGAGATGGACTGGATTACCAGGATCCCGAGCAAGGCCGACCAGGCGGAGCCACGCCCTCCGAAGAGGGACGTGCCGCCGATCACAGCCGCGGCTATGGCATTGAGGTTCACGTCTCCGGTACCCGCCTGCTGGCTGGCCGAGGCCAATCGCGCCGAGGAAAGCACGCCGCCCAGCGCTGCCAGCGTCGAGCAGATCATGAAGGCGGACAGGCGGATGGTGTTGACATTGATGCCCGCACGGCGCGCCGCTTCGGTGTTACCGCCGACCGCAAACATCGAGCGCCCCCATTTCGTACGGGTCAGCGCATAGTTCATCACCACGACCAGCACGACGAACAGCCCGAACATGTAGGGAATGCCGCGCCCCTGGTTGAGGTAGAAGACCGCGACGAGTAGAGCGAGGGTCAACAAACCGGCCTTGGCCAGCAATACGCTCAAGCCGGGATTCGACAGATTGGCGGCAGCACGGTTGCGGATGGTGCGCAGCCCCAGAACGACCATCAGAAGGCCCGGTACGAGCGCCAGGAGATAGCTCAGCCAGTCAGGCATGACCATGATCTGCCCGAAGCGGACCAGAGGCGAGCTGTAGGGCAGATTGATGGAACCGGTGGGACCCAGAATGTAGAGCTGAAAGCCCAGAAGCGCGAGAAGCCCTGCCAGCGTCGACACGAAGCTCGGCATGCCGAAGCGGTTGAGAAATGTGCCGTAGATGAAGCCGACGACGGCCCCCGTCGCCAGAGCGCCAAGCACCGCCACCGGCAGCGGCATGCCCATGTTCACCCAGAGAACGCCTACGAGGGCGGATGCAAGACCGCTCATCGAGCCGACGGACAGATCGATCTGCCCCAACAACAGAACGCAGACGATGCCGAGCGATATGCATCCCACTGCGGCAGCGTCAAAGAGCAGGTTGACAAGGTTGTTGGGCGCAACAAAGACCGGGTTAAGCGAGGTGAATACGGTGGCGATCAGGATGAGGCCCACGGCAACGGGCAGCATTCCGAGGTCGCCCGAGCGGACACGGTCGATGAAGGAACGAACCGAGCCGACGATTCCTTCATCGTTCCGCAGCCGTGCGTCAGCGCGATCCAGCGCGGTGGAGCGGGTCTCATGCGTCATGTTCTGTGCCCATCTTTTCCTGCATGCGGGCACGACGGCGTGACACTGCATTCTCCGTCGCGCCGGTTATGGCCGTGACAAGTTCCTCGTTCGAGCATTCGGCGCCGAATACGCCGTTGTTGCGCCCCAGGCGCAGAACCACGATGCGGTCGGCCACGGCGCGCACGTCCTCCATATTGTGGGAGATCAGGATGACGCCGTGCCCGCGGTCACGGACCCGCTCGATCAGGTTCAGCACTTCGGCGGTTTGAGCGACCCCCAGGGCGGCCGTCGGCTCGTCGAGCATGATGACCTTCGGATCGAGCAAGAGCGAGCGGGCTATAGCCACCGTTTGGCGCTGGCCGCCGGAGAGCGACGCGATCGGCTCGCGTACCGACGGGATGCGCGCCGAAAGCTCGTTGAGCAGCGTCCAGGCACGCACTTCCATGGCCACCTCGTCAAGATGCCAGGGAGAGAGCTCGTGCCCGAGGAAAAGATTGGCCACCACATCGAGATTTTCGCACAGGGCAAGATCCTGGAAGACGGTTGCGATGCCGAGCTCCAGCGCCCTTGCGGGCGTATCGATCGTGACTTCCTGCCCCATGAACTCGATCGTTCCGGAGGTCGGCTGGTGCACGCCCGCAAGCGTCTTGACCAGCGTGGATTTGCCCGCACCGTTATCGCCTACCAGCGCCACAACCTCGCCCGCATAAACATCGAGATCAATGTCGGTCAGTGCAGAGACCGCACCGAATTGCTTGGAAATGCCCCGCAGACGCAAGATCGGCTCGCCTCGCGGAGAGCTGTCGGCCGGCGATGCGGTCATA
>NZ_VLJP01000077.1 GCF_007829525.1 Mesorhizobium sp. J18 | reverse complement strand
TTGAGGGCGAGAATGTCGAATGAACTGTCTTCGCCAGGTGCAGATAAAGAACTGGACTGTTCCGGCAGTATACGCCTCAGCCCCGCGGCAAGAATCTGCGCGAGTTCATCGAGGCGTTCGCCCGCCGACAGACGGACGGGCAACAGAGGGTTCGGACCGGATCGGGCGTCTTGCATGAGACCGTTCGCAACAGAAGATGACTGGGCAAAACGGTAGTTGCAAACTGCGGATATGCAATAATATTCAATCGCTTATCGCGCTTCTGCGGAATCATTAGAAATGAAGCGAGGTTCGGTCAGTGGAGCGTACGCGGGCGTAGCTTGCCATCCGTGGCCAGACGCAATGCCGTCCGCCAGAGAGGCGTCTTCGTGAACATGCTGCGCTCGGTGCGAGACAACCCATCAGAACGATTTTCATGTAGAAGCCCCGTCCAGCAGAGAGGTCGCAGCACCTGCACATAAAGGCTGCTCAGCGTTTCATCGAAGAAACGGTTGTTATCTGGCTCCCCGTAAAGGGCGCGCCGGATATCTCCACCTGTTGCGCCCTTCTCTGCCTCAACGTTGAGCACGTTTAAGAAGATATCCCAGTTGCCCAGGGGCCGAGCTCCTCGCCGCGAAAACCGCAAGTGATCGACCTCGAACAGATAAAAGGGCGTGATGATTCCGAAAAGCCGACCCGGATGACCGACAAGGGACTGACCAGACCTGGTCAGCTTGAATTTCCCCTTGTAGTGCCGCCCAATCTTCAATGCGATCATCATGTCGTGCAGATCCATCAGCGGGCCGAAATCCATCTCGTTGAGCACCTTATTAACGGCGAAGAGATCGGCCTCCGAGTATCCGGGCCATTCGAACTGGGCTGCGGCCCAATGGACGAAGCTGCGCTTGAAGGCTTTGGATGGGGTCAGCGCGATGCCTCCGTGCTCGGCGATGTAGGCGAAGGTCTTTTCTATCGCGCGCACAATCGGCGAGTGCAGAAGCGCCGGATCGGCATCATCGACGTCCCGGAACGCGATCATCTTGTGTCTCCTTTCCGAATCAGCGGATCCGACCGACGATCACTGTTGCGGTCACTGTGATGATTGGCTGACGCCAGCGATGAACTGGTCGTAGCTATCCCAAGGTTCTTCGTCCTCGACCTCAGCTCCATCGACGGCGCGATCGAACTGCAGAAGAGACACCGCCAAACCGAGCCGGTCAGAGAAGAAGGTCAGTTCTCGGACCGGTTCGGAGCCCCGACTAAATGTCCAGATGCCGGCGGGCAAAGCCACCGGGCGCTGAGAACTGGTGTGCTGCGACGCCGACCCCATGGCCATGATGGAGCCGTCGGGAATCGGCATGCCCGATTGAATGAACACACCGCTTCTGTAGGCGCGCGTGCTCGCTCTGCCCCACAACGCGAATCCGTCTCGCGCAACCACCATGGCCGCTCGGGTGTCGGTGAATTCGATCCACTTGCGCGCGGCCGCAAGAAGCGAAACTCCGTATCGGTCAGTCACATGGCCAAGGAGGTCGCGAGTTACCTCCTGACTGCCGACCTGGTTCCGATAGTCGTCGATCGGCATCAACAGGAAGGAGGCGAAGGTATCGGCCTCTTCTTCACGCTGCTTCTCCGCGTCCTTCCAGCCGTTGGCTTGCAGCGGAAGGCACTCGAAGTCGAATTCGTCCGAGAGCTCGCCGTTACGGTAGTGCGCTGCGGTCAGCGGGCGCCGGTGCAGCAAGTAGTGCCCGAACTCGTGAGCGAGCGTGAAGCGCTCGCGTCCACGGTAGCGGGGCTGAGTGTTGTAGAGAATCTGCCACCCGGGCTTCTTGCGCCGTGCCCGGAGCATGCCCTCGAAGCCGTCGATGTCGACGCCCTTCACTGCCGTAATCGGGTCTTCGTGGTTTCGGGAGACTTCGAGCGCCAGCGCCTCCACGTCCACGGGGAACCGGTCTTCTCCCAGCACGGTGCGGAGAAGCACAGTCAGATCGTTCGCGGCCCTTCTGGGCGATTTTCTGCCGCTATTGCTCATTCATCCTCATCGTCCAGGATCTTAAGCATCTCGCGAAGCTTCTCTTTGCTCTTCGGCTTCATCTTCTGATACTTGCGAAAGAAGGCAGTGTCTGTCGCGTCCGCTTCGGTGACTTCGTCGGCGGAAATCAGATAGTCAGTCGTCGTCTCGAGGGCGGCCGCGATCTGGTGAAGCTTCTCAGCCGAAGGGCGCGCGACGTCCTTGTTCTCGATCTCCCACATGTAGCTCTTGCTGGATCCGACCCTTTCGGCCAGCGCCTCCAGGGTCAATCCTCGCTTCAGCCTGAGCTCGCGAACGCGCTCTCCCAAGGGTGTTGGCACCGGGTGTTCTCCTGTTTGTCCGCCGGGTTCGTTATCACGATACATCTAGTCCTTGACACGCCGTACCTGCAATACCTATCTTGCGCACAAGTTCGTAGTAACGAACCCACTTTCGCGCTTTCACGAGACAAGAGGCCGTCATGGCTAAAGCAGGTAACGGTTCGGGCACCCATCACGTGGTCCCCAATCCCAATGGCGGATGGGATGTCCGCCGCGGCGGCGCCGAGCGCGCCAGCGGGCACTTCGACACGAAGCGGGAGGCGATCGACCGTGGGCGGGAGATCAGCCGCAACGCCGGGACGGAATTCAAGATCCACAACCAGGATGGCCGGATCGGCCAGTCCGATTCCCACGGGAACGACCCCCGCAACATCAAGGGCTAAGGAGATCGGCCATGGCCTCAGTGACGAGTTTCATCCGCAACGTGCCTGCCTCGTCGCTGCAGGCCTATTTCCACCACACCGGCATCGAGCTTCCGACCGAGGTCGATTGGGAGGCGCCCGAGCCGGAAGTCGCCCGCGTCACCTTGCGGGCCGTCGACGAATTGGACGACGAAGCCCGCGCCCGCATCGTCAATGACGCCGAGCGTGTGAGCGCCCTGGCCGATGATGCGGGGCAGACCGCACTCTACAGCGTGATCGACGACCGCACGGTGCTCGATGATCTGGCAAATGGCCATGCGCGTTCGCTCTGGATGTTCCTGAACGAACCGGTTCGGTTCCGCCATGCCGAGGAGGTCCGTTACACCGATGAGCGGCGCCGTGGTCGGAGCTGGGACGGGTTCATCGGCGAGCCGAACCTCGATCTGCGGCGGGACGAGGCATCCATCGATGCCTTCAAGACGGCACTGCGCGAACGGTTCGCTTCCAACAACATCCACATCGACATCTTCGGGCGCTACCGGCCGACCTTCGACGGCGAGGATTGCGAGCTTGTCCAAATCGCGATTTACCGCGAAGGCCTCCTCGACGATTTCCTGGCGTTCGATGACGCGGGAACGCTCGTCCGCCGCGCCCGCCGTCCCGTGTTCGAGGCGGCCATGACCTATGAACCGGCGACCGGCGTCATCGAAGTCGTCGCCAACGACCGCGAGAGCCGGGAAGAGATGGTTCGCTTCATGGCGCGCGACCTGCTGGGGATCGAGTTCCAGAGCGAGAAGGTGCCCTTCCGCACCTACGACCTCGCGGTTCTGCTTCATCCTTTCGATTTTCCGACCGACCCGGAGGATGGGATCGAGTCCGTCGAGGTCAAGCAGCTGCGTCTGATGCCCATCGACAATGTGGGCGAGCGCGTCACGCTGGAATGTCTTCGGAAGGCCGACCGCACTATCTGGAGCATGTCGGCGGAGCGGTTCGGCGCCAACGATCCGCTGGCTGGCGGTTGGGTGGCGACACAGGCCAAACTCTCGATCAAATTCCATCCCAAGGGCGATGCCAAACGCGGTCGGACGCTGCCGTTGACGATCACGATGCCGCATGGCTGCAATCTCAAGGACCAGACCGAAGAGGAGCAACTGATCGGCGAAAAGTATCTCCGGCGCTGGGGCATCCTTTCCGGAGACGGCGGTGTCGTCGTCGATTGATCGGAGGGCGGTTGATCTGCTCCTCTCAATTGTGGAGAGCACGGATGCCAAAGTCGCCGGCGCCGTGCTCTCCGACTATCACGCCAACAGCGCGGGGAAATTGCTGGCGGCGAATGTGCTGCGTCCCGATGGCCATAACGCGGCGGCCGCCTCGCTGGCTGATTTCGAAGACGAGCCGGTCTCCCTGATCTGGTCCTCGGAACGGAACGGCTACGGATACTTCAGCCCGTCTGCTGGCTGGGTCGGTGTCCCGAAAGAGCGGATGGGAGTCTACGGGGTCGACTTCCCGGTCCTCTTCGCCCGCTTGCTGGTCGGGCTGGACATTGCGTCCCGCGACGGCGCCAGAGTGCTCGTTCCACGAGCTTTGTGGGAGCTTGGCAACGCACGCATCGGCCGTCGCCCTCAGCGAGTCCCGATATGGTTCGCGCGCCGCCTTTCGGACCGGAAGATTTGGGCAGATGTGGCTGATGCGGCCCGAAGGCGACCAACACCCCATGTCCGCATTCTCTTGACCAGCACGCCCAGTGGTCGGCTCCATGAACCGGGGCTGCCGGGGCACCTCGTCGTGTCCATCGGCGATGCCATCGATTTCGATGACGGAATGGCGGTCAGCCCTGAAATCCTATCGGCACTTCTCGATGGCACACCCGCCGTCAGCCCTCATACGCCCCTGTCCCTCTCACCGAGCGGGCAGCGACTCACCATCCATGGCAACGTCACGATCGATCTCAAGTCGGACATCCATATCGCCATCATTCGCAAGCTGGTTGAGGGACACCAGGACGGCCGACGCTTCAGCGCTCGGGAACTCCTTGATCATGCCCACTCCAGCGCGAAGACGCTGCGTCAAGCATTTGGTGCGCAGCGATGGGCAGACCTCGAACCTTATCTGAAGTCCGAGAACGGTCTCTGGGGCTTCGCGCTCTGACGAAATTCTCTCTGTTCTTCTCCCTCTGACCGGGTCGGTTTTCTCCC
>NZ_VLJP01000076.1 GCF_007829525.1 Mesorhizobium sp. J18 | reverse complement strand
ACGCCCGCTTCCGCGATGAAATGCTGAATGGAGAAGTCTTCTACAGCCTCCGCGAGGCACAAATACTGATCGAGCAATGGAGGAAGCACTACAACACGAAACGACCACACAGCGCATTGGGCTAYCSCCCGCCAGCCCCGGAAACCATCCTTCCGATGGACCAAAGACCGGCGATGCACTAACTTTTAAAATGGACCACTCAAGTGGGGCTGATCACAGGGCAATATGCCACAGCTTTTATTTCCTTGTTGCGTTATGTGCTTCATGGTTATAATGGCTCTTGCCTCCTGATTTTCCGTAAACAGAAAGTTGGGATGTTAACAACAAGGAGTGTGTCATGCTTGGTGGTTTGTCTGGATTGCTTGGCGGCGTCGGGTCCCTTCTGCGGGGCGTGCATGATGTCGTCAATGACGTAGCGGAAACCGTATCACCCGGTTCCACAAGTGCTTTCACCACGACGGGAAATCTGATCGCTGACGATGGTTTGCTCGGCGACCTGATTACAGGCGTCGAACAGGGCGACCTGATCGGCGGCATTGCCAACAGCTACGGCAATATCGTAGGCCCCGGCGGTGTGATCAACAATCTCGCCGACGGCCATGGGCTGGGAGTTGAATCGCTGCTCGGGAATACGCTCGGTACGGCCGATGGTGTTCTCGATACGGTTGATGGCCTTCTTGGTGGTGCTACCGACGGTCTTCTTGGTGGCGTCACTGGCGACGATGGTCTTCTCGGCGGTGTGCTTGGCGGTGGCCTTCTCGGCGACGGTCTGCTCGGGTCGGATGGCGGCCTTCTGGACGGCGTCCTCGGCGACGGCGGCCTTCTGGGCTGATTTGCCGATTCTTGTCCCGGGGCGTCGTCCCCGGGACAATTTCTTACGAATGACATGAGAGGTGCCTGTCGTCCGCGGATGCGCCGCGAGATGGCATTGACGATTGTGGTGGCTTGTATTGCGCGCGCGTGCCGTGACCTTGCAGGCGCATGATTGAGCGGCGGTGAGCCAGTGGTCAATATCTCGAGTCGCCGGTTTCGGCTCGCAGAACCATATGGGAGCTTTTCTCGTTTGGCCGGTCGTGCGACCGGAGCCTCGTTTGTTTGCCTGTTCAAGCGGGTGAGGCAGGTGCAAGTGGCCTCGAGGGCTTCCGATGTTCATGGCTGACGCGAAGTCTATTTCCCGATCCACCGAGAAGCAGGCAGACCATGAGATAAATGCGGCCATAAAGTCGCTTCGGCTGCATTTCGCAATTGTCGGCATATTCTCGAGCGCGATCAATCTTCTCTATCTTAGTTCTCCGCTATACCTGATGCAGGTCTACAACCGCGTCCTGGTGAGCGAGAGCATTCCCACACTGGTCTTGCTGACCCTGATCCTCGTGATCGCCCTGGCCGTCATGGCTGTCCTGGATGCGGCACGGACACAGATCCTGATCAGATGCGGTATACTGCTCGACCAGAAGCTGTCCGGCCGCCTCTTTTCCGCGCTGGTGCAAAAGTCATCCCGGCAGGGCTTTTCCTTGGGAGCCCAACCTCTCCGCGAGCTCGACGAATTCCGGACTTTCATTACCGGGCCAGGAATCTATTTTGCGTTCGATCTGCCCTGGATCCCGCTTTATCTCGGGCTGCTTTATTTCATTCATCCCGTATTGGGTGTGGTTGCGACCATCGGCGCCATACTGCTGCTTGGGCTGGCTTTCCTGAATGAATTTGTCACCAGAAAGCCCATAGAAAATGCCCAGGGCTCGGCAAGGCGGGCTTTTACATTCACCGAAAACATCATGCAGCATGCCGACGTCATTCGCGCCATGGGGATGCAATCGGCTGTTGAACGGCATTGGCAGGGCAGTCGCATCGGGATGTTGCGCCAGCAGGCATTCGCCAGCGATCGCAATGCCTGGCTGTCCGCGAGCATAAGATTTGCCAGGCTTTTGCTTCAGTCCTTGATGCTCGGCACCGGTGCATGGCTGGCGCTGGACCATGCCATCATGCCGGCTACCATATTCGCGGCCAGCATCATCATGGGGCGGGCGCTAGTGCCGGTGGAACAATCCGTTTCTGCATGGAAACAGGCCGTTACGGCCCGTTTGGGCTATAAGCGGGTGCGGGATATCCTGAAGGAGAATCCTGCAACAGACCTGAAGACCATCGTTCCCGTCAAGCAAACCGCGCTCGAGGTCAAGGATCTCGCCTATCAGGCCATGGGCAGGAAAAAGCCGATCCTCGAAGGTATCACTTTCCGGATTGGGGAAGGTGAGGTGCTCGGGATCGTCGGCCCTAGCGGGTCGGGCAAAAGCACGCTTGCCAAGCTCCTGATTGGCGCTCTTCAGCCTTCGGCAGGCGAGATTTCCTTCGGCGGACTGAATTATAGCCATTGGGATCCACTGGAATTCGGCCGCATCACAGGCTATTTGCCCCAGGATGTCGGGCTATTCGCGGGAACGGTCCGCGAAAACATTGCGCGTTTCGGCGATCCTTCCGTCGAAGAAGTGATTGAAGCGGCAACTCTTGCCGGGATTCACGAGATGATCCTGAGCCTCCCGAAGCAATATGACACGATGCTCGGACCGGGGGGGCTCGGACTTTCGGGCGGGCAGCGTCAGCGCATTGGCCTGGCGAGAGCTTTGCTCGGTCGTCCGAAGCTTCTCGTCCTGGACGAGCCCAACGCGCATTTGGACGTGGCCGGAGAGAAGGCGCTTAGCGATGCCTTGTTCGTCATGAAGGCGCAGGGCACGGCGATTGTGGTGATTACTCACCAACCTGCAATATTGCGGGTGGTTGACACGGTCCTGACGTTGAAATCGGGCAGGATGGACAAACTGGGATCACCTGAATCATTCAGTTTCGTGCCGATTGAGGGGCTGACGGCATGAAGAAATCCGTTCGCACCGCAAGCTACAACATTCCTTACGATAATCCGCTGAAGCCTGCATCCTTGGGGCTGTCGGCGATTTTCCTGTTCATACTTCTGTTCGTGATTTGGGGCTATGCAGCCCCCTTGGCCAGCGCGGCTATTGCTGAAGGAAGCCTCCAGGTGCAAGCGCAGAGACAGGCGGTCCAGCATCCCTATGGCGGCGTGATTTCCCGACTTCTGGTCATGGAGGGCCAGCATGTCGAACGCGGGCAGCCTCTGGTAGAGCTGGATGGCACGGAAGCGCGGGCAAATCTCGAAATCGCAAACGCCGAAGTGGTCGCCTTGCTGGCGGAGCAAGCAAGGCTGATATGCGAAAGGGAGAATGCCGGCCCCGAATGCCTGGATCGATTCGAGGCCGAAAACCTGCATCGCTCCGGCATCGAGGAGGCGGTTGCCAATGAGCGGGCGGTCATGCTCGCGCGCGAGCTCCAATATGATGCCGAAAAGGGCATGCTGACCTCCAATGTGGTGCAACTTAGGGAAAAGATTGCGGGCTTGACTGCGCAGATCGAAGGCCTCACCGCTCAGGCCGAGTCGCTGGAGGAAGAACTGAAGGGGGCCAGACAACTCCTCGAATCGGGTTTTACGCCGAGGACGCGTGTTCGCGAGCTTGAAAGAATGTATGCCAAAGTGCTTGCCGACAAGGGTTCAGGTGTGGCAGACATTGCAGGCGCCAAACAGGCGATCAGCGAGGCGGAACTTGCTGTGGCCAAGCTGGATCGCGAACGAATCTCTGAGATAACGAATCAGATTCGCCGGACGCAGACCGCGCTTGCTGGCGCATTGCCGAAGCTCGATGCAGCCCAGGATGTCGTGAACCGGACGATCATCAAGGCGCCCGTAAGCGGGGCCATCGTCGACTTGTCCGTATTCACCGAGGGTGGCGTCATCCAGCCCGGCGACCGAATGATGGATATCGTGCCTGACGACAATCCGATAATAGTGGAAGCACGATTGCCTTTGTCCGACATCAATTATGTAAAGCCGGGCACGGAAGCGGATGTGCAGCTTGTCGGCATTCCAAGAAATGATCGGCCGCAACTGAGGGCCGAAATCATCAGCGTGTCCGCGGACAAGATAACTGATTCCCAGTCCGGATCGAGCTATTTCGCATTGCGGGCGAAACTGAACCAAGACGACCTTCGCAATTCGAAGGTCAGGCTACAGCCCGGAATGCCGGCCGAAGTGATCGTGACCACCAAATCGCGAACACTAGCCGGTTATCTTCTGGGACCCCTGTTGGATGAGATCGGCCATGCGTTTCGAGAACAGTGAGGCAACAATGTTCCATACCGCTGATAAAACAGGTGCAGGTAATGCGAATGAACGGCGGCTTCAATCCAGGGTCGATCCTGCCAAGGTAGCAAATTTCAAGACGGAAAGCAGCCTCGCTTTTACGTTGACCGCTGGCGCCTTAGGACTCGGAATCACGCTTTTTGAGAAAGAGGCTGCTGCGGCCGCTGTCAAAAATTCAACTGAGTTCGGTCTTGCGGCTGATGGTGCCGGGGAGGGTGCTCATCAGGGCGTGGGAGCGGGATCAGACGCCGATGGCAAGACGGCAGGCACGGATGGTTCCGTCGCCACGATGGATCAGCCAGTATCTGGTCAGAATTCTGGCGATCTGACCAAAGACGCAGGCGCATCCCAACCGGCGGAAATTGCTGCAGAAGCGTCAACTGATGCCGGTCAAGGCGGGCAAGAAACGCTTTCGGATAGTGTCACGGAGAAGACTTCGTCCGAGCATTCATCAGATATGGCTGCTGCCGATAGTGAGGAAAACGAAGGCGATCAGTCTTCCGCAAGCGAAACCGGTCAGCAGGAATCGTCGCAGAGTTCTGTTTCGGATGGTGATGCCAATGGTCTTGATGCTGGTCCGACTGCAGCAGAAAATCTAGTCGATTTAGTTGACGGCATCGTGGGTGGCATTGGAAGCCTCATCGGTGGTTTGCTCGGCGGTGGCTTGGACAACGGAGGCATTGGGCTTGTCGGCGATCTTGAGGATTTGACGGACGGCATCGCATCCACAGCAACGGGCAGCCTCGATGATGTGGTTAGTGAGGGCGTGACAGCAGTGACCGACGCGCTCGATGGCCTTGGCGCGATAGTAGCGGAAACAGTGGAAGATGTAGTCGGCGGCTTGGGTTCAACGGTCACAGACACACTCGATAACTTAGTCGATGGCATCACATCCACCGTGACGGGCACGCTTGATGGCCTTCTCGGGGGCTTGCTTGGTGGCGGCGACACCGGCCCTGTTTCGACCGTCACGGACACGCTGGATGGCCTGCTCGACACCGTGCCTTCCGTATTGACGGGCACTGTCGAAGCGGTCACAGGAACGCTCGACACGGTAACCGACGCTTTGGACGACGTGGTGGGCGGCATCACCTCGACGGTGACGGGCACGCTCGATGATGTCGTGGGTGACGTCGCCACGACTGTAACGGGCACATTGGATGGCCTTCTC
>NZ_VLJP01000075.1 GCF_007829525.1 Mesorhizobium sp. J18 | reverse complement strand
CGGGAGCGCCTCCAGGCCATCCGGATCGAGCCGGCGCTCCTGGCCGCGGCGCGCGACAATCTCGTCGCCACGCCGAAGGTCCGCATGCTGCTCGACGCCGGCGGCGTGGGCCTGACCATCGCCGCGGTCCGCGCCCACTACGGCCATGGCGCGCCCGACATCCTCTGCATCGACCCGATCCGCAATCTCTTCGATGGSGGYCCSGACGGCGGCGGGGAGAACGACAACACCGCGATGCTCTTCTTCCTGCAGGAGCGGGTCGARGCSCTGCGGGACGCCGTAGCCCCGGATGCCGGCCTGATCCTCTGCCATCACACCCGCAAGATCACCAAGAAGCAGCTCGTCGAGGACCCGTTCATGGCGCTSTCGGGCGCGGGCAGCCTCCGCAGCTTCTACACCTCCGGSGTGATCATGCACCGGCCCGACGAGGACCGACCGGAGCGGATGCTGCATTTCGAGCTCCGCAACGGCCCCGGCATCGAGCCGATGATCGTCGACAAGGCGGACGGACGCTGGATCGCGATCGACCGCTCGGAGACAAGGCTCGTGCGTCGCGAGTTCGGCGAGAAGCTCGACGCTGAGCGCGCGCGCAAACACGACGTGATCCTTCAACTGCTCTTCGATGAGGCCGAGGCCGGCCGGCTCTACACCGCTCTGCAATTCGCCGAGAGCTTCGAGAACCAGGCCGGGCTCGGCGGCAAGGACACGATCCGCGAACGGATCAGCGTGCTGGCCACAAAGGGTTTCATCAAGTTCGTTCGCGATGGCGCGCCGTTCGGTCTGCCRACCTCGCGYTCGAAGTTCGGCTATCTCTGCGTCGAGGGCATGACGTTCCCGACCGGAGAAGAGACGGCAGACCCCGACACCGGCGAGATCGTGCCCGTCCGGATCCCTGTCCTTCCCAGCACCTACAAATGCCCGCAGAGCGGCGCGGCGCTGCCGGTCGAGAACCCTCTGGTCTGGGTCTATCAGACGGAGGTGACCTCGTGATGCGCCAGCTCATCCCGATTACGCGGACTTACGCAGGATCAAGTTGTGGCAAGTTGCGGCGAGCTGGGCGGCCAGCTTCCCAACTACTTTCGCTGCTCTTCGCGCCGCCGCGGTCCGCCCAGCCATCCCGCGCACATTCAAGTTGGGAAAGCTCGTCCCAACTACCTTGGCTCCCGCGCGCCCCGCTGCGCGGCCTTTCGCAGATTCAAGTTGGGAACGCGACCGACGCCATGGGTCGTCCCAACTTCGATTTCCTCAACAGTTTCAGCATGTTGATGCGCTCTCGAAGTTGTGGGGGTGAAAGCCACCCCCTTCGGGGGTGGGGGAGAACCGCGCCGAGCGGGTTCTCCCACTCCCACCCCCAGGGGCTTCACGCGCGCAGGCAGCGTGCCGTCCATTCCCTCACCGACATCAGACGAGAAGGACCCACCACCATGAGCCAATGCCCGTCACCCCTCCCAAAGAGCGCGCCCCTTCCGGCCCCGGTCATCTCGACATCCGCGGGCGGCGCCATTCTCGCCCTGGATCTCGGCACCACCACGGGCTGGGCAAGCCTGGCGGGCGGGATCGTGCACAGCGGAACCGCCAGCTTCCGCTCCGGCCGCTACGACGGCGGCGGCATGCGCTACCTGCGCTTCCAGCACTGGCTCGAACAACTGGCCGACGACAGCGGTGGATTGGCCGCGATCTATTTCGAGGAGGTCCGGCGCCATATCGGCACTGACGCCGCCCACATCTACGGCGGTTTCCTGGCGACGTTGACCGCTTGGTGCGAGCGTCAGGGCGTCGCCTATCAGGGCGTTCCTGTCGGCACCATCAAACGCTTCGCCACGGGCAAGGGCAACGCCGGCAAGGAAGCCGTGCTCGCCGCGATGCGCCAGCGCGGGTTCCAACCCGCCGACGACAACGAGGCCGACGCGATCGCGATCCTGCTCTGGGCGATGGAGACCCGGGGAGGTGTGCTGTGAGGTGGACGCCACGTGGATATGGCGGCCAGCGCCGCACCCCCGATCAAGTCAAGCGCGATGGCTGGCGCGAGCAGCGTGTCCTCGCGGTCTCTCTCGATGACGACCGGCTGACCTGGCCCGAGCGTGAGCTCGTCCGGCAACTCGGCGAGAAGCTCTATGGCGACCGCGATCAGGCTAAGGAGGCGCGTCGATGACCCAGTGGACACCGAGCCTCGTCGAGGAACGTCTCGCGGAAGCGGCCTTCGTGCTCAAGCGCCTGCCCGAACCCCGGCGTCAGGGATATTTCAGCGTCTGGCCGGAGGTCATCCATAGCTTCGCCGACAAGGTCGGGCAGGAGCCAAAGCCGATGCGCGTCATCCCGTCACCCGCCGCGATCAGCCGGATGGAGGAGACGCTCAGCTGGACGGTGGGGCTCGATCCGATCGACGGCAAGATCGTCTGGCTGCGCGCCTACGGCGAGCGCTGGAAAACCATCTGCTGGACCGTCGGATTGCAGCGGTCGGCGGCTCATGAGCACTGGCTCTACGCGCTCTGCGTGATCGCATGGCGGCTTAACCAGCGCAATGTCCCCCGTCTCCGGTCGCGCCGCTACGTGATTGAAATGGTCAAAGGGGCTTGCGAGGACCCGACCAGTCACCCCAATTAACTTCTTGTCCGTACGTTGTCCGTATGATACAGGAATTGGGACAGGAGATCAGCCAATGCCCGTAGCCGAAGCAAAGTCCGAACGTATCGAGGTGCGCACCACGCCGACCATGAAGGCACTGCTGCAGCGTGCAGCCACGTTTTCGCACAAGAACGTGACGGAGTTCCTGCTCGAGGCGGGCATTCGTGCCGCCGAGGAAGCGCTCGTCGATCGGCGCATGTTCCGGCTGGATGACGCCCAGTGGCAAGCCTTCCAGGATGTTCTCGATCGCCCCGTCCAGAGCAAGCCGCGCCTCGCCAGACTGCTCGCCGAGAAGAGCGTGCTTGAGTGACGGCGGAGAACCAATCGTTCTCTGCCGTCCAAAAGCTCGATGCCTCCCACGAGGTCGACGCGTTTGATTGCGGCAAGGAACCTCTGGATCGATTCCTGCAACGCCACGCTCTGGTCAACCAGAAAGCGGGCAGCGCTCAGACCTATGTCGTGTGCCGCGGGGAGCAGCGTGTCGCGGGCTATTACAGCCTCACGGTCGGCGCCGTTGAACATGCCGACGCTCCCGGTCGTGTCGGCAAAGGGCTTGCCCGTCATCCGATCCCGGTAATGCTCCTCGCGCGGCTTGCCATCGACCGAGCCGAGCAGGGAAAGGGGCTGGGCAAAGCGTTGCTCAAGGATGCACTGCTGCGCACGGCTCAAGCTGCCGAAATAGCAGGTATCCGAGCGCTTCTCGTTCATGCCAAGGACGATGAAGCGCGCGCCTGGTACGAGCAGTTCGACTTCGAGCCAAGTCCGACCGACCCCTATCATCTCTTCCTGCTGATGAAAGATCTGCGAGCGCTCCTCGGCGAATGATCGCAAGCTCGCGAAGCGAAGCGGAAAGTGTCCGCCGGACACTTTTCGAAGAGACGAAAACCCCAGTTCTCGGGTAGATTCTGGCTATCCTCGGGAGAAGCGCGCGTCGCGATCACGAGCGCACGGATACTGTCGCTGGAACTGATCCAAGTAAAGGATCCGCGTTGATCCTTTCGTTATGGATCGATGCCCGTTCACGTCAACATCGCCTGAGCATACGAGTTCGCGGGTCCTTCCTGGCGGAAATCGTATGCTGGCGGGCGAAGCGCGGCGCATCGCCAGCGACAGGGCCGGATTTTTGGGAAGCCACCCCGGCCGGAAGTCACCACGCAACCTGAAATAACCACGCAATAACAGTGCCTTGGCTGGTGGACTCCGGGGCGGATACCCTGGACTCCGGAATCCAGCCGGAGCCGGTGGACTCCGCCAGCCGGAATCCACCGCGCAGACGCACCCAACATCATCGACAGGATCCTTCATGACCCTCGCCTTCGCCCCCGAGCGGATCGAGCAATGGCCGCTTGCGCGCCTGCAACCCTATGCGAAGAACGCGAAGGTGCATGGCGCGGACCAGGTCGCGAAGATCGCCGCCAGCATGGCCGAGTTCGGCTGGACCGTGCCCTGCCTTGTCGGCGAGGACGGCGAGCTGATCGCGGGCCATGGGCGGGTGCTGGCCGCCACGCAGCTCGGGCTGACGGAGGCGCCGGTGATCGTGCTCGGGCATCTGACCGAGGCGCAGCGGCGGGCCTATCGCATCGCCGACAACAAGCTGACCGAACTCGGCAGCTGGGACGAGGCGGCTCTATCGGCGGAACTGAACGAGCTGCTGGCCGAGGATTTCGATCTGTCCCTGGTCGGATTTTCCGACGGGGAACTGGACAAGCTGCTGGCGTTTTTGCCGGAGGGGGACGGTGAAGACGGTGGCGCCGGGGGCTCCGTGCCGCCGGTGACCATCCCCGAGCCGCCGCGCAATCCAGCGTCCCGGACGGGCGATCTCTGGATCCTTGGCGATCACCGGCTTCTCTGTGGGGACTCGACCAGCCATGCCGATGTGCGCCGCTTGATGAATGGCGAGCGGGCGGTGCTGTTCGCGACCGACCCGCCGTATCTCGTCGATTACGATGGCTCGAACCATCCGACCCGCAACAAGGACTGGTCGGCGTCCTACGGCACGACCTGGGACGACAGTTCGCAGGGCGCGGAGCTCTACGACGGTTTCATCGCGGCGGCCGTGGCCGAGGCCATCGCCGAGGACGCCGCCTGGTACTGCTGGCACGCCTCGCGTCGCCAGGCGATGCTGGAAGCCTGCTGGGAGAAGGCGGGCGCCTTCGTGCACCAGCAAATCATCTGGGTGAAGGACCGCGGCGTCCTGACCCGGTCCCACTACCTTTGGAAACACGAGCCCTGCTTCATGGGCTGGCGCCGGCCGAACCGTCCGCCGAAGGTGGCCGAGGAAACCCTGCCATCGACATGGGCGCTGCCCAGCTTCGCCAAGGACGACCGGCCCGACCACCCGACGCCGAAACCGCTCGACGCCTTCGGCATCCCGATGCGCCAGCATGTTGCGCGCGGCGGCCTCTGTTACGAGCCGTTCTCGGGCTCGGGTTCGCAGATCATGGCGGGCGAGGCCAACGGCCGCCGCGTCTTCGCGATGGAAATCAGCCCGGCCTACATCGATGTCGCCGTTGAACGCTGGCAGGCCGAGACTGGCCGCGACGCGATCCTCGACGGCGACGGCCGGACCTTCGCGCAGGTGAAGGCGGAGCGGCTGGGCGACAAGGCCGATGCCGCCTGATGGCCGTCTACTACAACGATGCCGACCCCGCGGCCTGTGCATGGCTGCGGGAGTTGATCGCGGCCGGGCTGCTGCCAGATGGCGATGTGGACGAGCGTTCCATCCTCGACGTCGAGCCCGCCGACCTGCGCGGCTTCGCGCAATGCCATTTCTTCGCCGGAATCGGCGGCTGGCCCTACGCACTGCGCCTCGCGGGCGTGGCCGAGAGCCTGCCGGTTTGGACCGGCTCGCCGCCCTGCCAGCCCTTCAGCCAGGCCGGGCAGCGCAAGGGACAGGACGATGACCGCCATCTCGCCCCGGCATTCCTGCGGCTCGTCGCAGCCTGCCGCCCGGAGCTCGTCTTCGGCGAGCAGGTCGCGAGCGCGGCAGTGCTCGGACCGGTTGGCAGAAAGTCTCGCGCGGCAGTTGAGGGCCCGACTGGCTGGGCGTGGTTCGACGCTCTGGCGGCTGACCTGGAAGCGGCATCTTACGCCGTCGCGGCGGCCGGCATCGGCGCGCCGCACATCCGCCAGCGCCTGTTCTTCGGCGCCGTCGCCTTGG
>NZ_VLJP01000074.1 GCF_007829525.1 Mesorhizobium sp. J18 | reverse complement strand
CCCTCCGAAGGCTGCTGTCAAGGGTGTTTGCGTAAGCCGGCGATGAAAAAAGTGAAGTGAATACAGGAGTTTAAAGGCTAAGCCAAAAAGCCACCGAGACCGCGAAATTTTCCACGTAAGCACCACGTAAGCAATTTGGTGGAAATGGTGGCGGGAAAGCGGATAGCGTAGCGGACGTTGAGTTGCGGCTTTGATCTGTTGGCGAAGCGATGATGATTTCGGCCTAAACCGTTGACCTTCACTGGTCGCTCGGGCTAGGCAAAATAGAGCATGCACCCGTAGCTCAGCTGGATAGAGTGTTGGCCTCCGAAGCCAAAGGTCACAGGTTCGAATCCTGTCGGGTGCGCCATTTCAGAACAAAGGAGAGAACTGGGTACTGCTGCGGCATCCAGATCGAGATCAAACATCTGGCGCGACGGTCCCGCTGGCTGCGTTTGGCATGAAACGGCACGTGGGTTGGCAGGTAACGGCACGTTGGCAGATAACGGCGTGAAGCCGTCGCCAGGATTGGGCGTCCGAAAGCTCAGTGTCGGGATTAGGGATGAGCCTTTCGGACGCCCATGTCGTGTGCTCGCGCTGGACAGTCTCTCCAGCGCCGGGCCAGCCTATCGGGACCGGCAGACCGAGGCTATGGAAGTCCTGCGCAAAATCATTGCCGGAAGTTCCCGGGAAACGTACCAAAAATCTGCTTGAACAACAGATGATCGCCGGTTTCACTGTCTGGCGGTAAGGTTTTTGAGCCAGCCTGGCCATTCTGGGGCCGATGGCTGTGGGTTACAGTTGTGTTTAGGAACGGATGATGGCCGGAATCGCTGTGGACCACCCGAATACCGTGTTGCACGACACTCCGGGCCAGTCGATCAGGGTCGAGCGGGCAATTCCACGATCGAAGGACCTTGCAGGCCGGCTCTGGCACAGAATCTCCTTGCGGAGGCAAATCCTTACTGCATTCCTATTGGTAAATCTTGCCGCAGGCATAGTTGCCGCGATCGTCGTCATCTATGACGCAAGACAGGCAGCCCAGGAAGAGATCACGGCTTCGATGCACCTGGCGGGGCGTCTGGTGCGCGAAGCCGTCGGGCGCAGCAGCGCGGATAACGGTGGGATCGCCCTTTTCCGGGACCTTGGACTCGAACTTGGCCATCTGCGGCATGTACGGATCCTGTTCGCTGACGGGAATGGGAGCCTGGCTCCATTGCTCCCGGCCGAGACCGTAGGTGCTGCTGCTGACGACAAGGCTGGCGTGCCTGACTGGTTCACGGCACTCATCAATGTCGGCGATATCCGCCGGGAAATGAAGATCGTCCTGAACGGCCACCAGATAGGATCGGTTGTCATGATCGGCCATGCTGCCGATGAGATCGCCGAAGTCTGGCGGGACACCAAACATCTGGCCATCATCGCTCTCACCCTCAATGCGGCGGTCCTTGCAATTCTTTACATCGCCCTTGGCCGGGTGCTCCATCCCCTCACAAAATTGGCGGCAGGCCTGCGCGAATTGGAGCAAGGCCAGTTTCAGCATCGGCTTGCCCAACCAAGGGTACGGGAGTTGGCGGATATCTCCGACCGTTTCAACGCCCTTGCCAGCCGCCTCGGCGCGGCGAACGCCGACAATATCCGCCTGACGAAGCGACTGATTTCCGTTCAGGACGATGAGCGTCGCCAGATAGCGACGGAACTTCACGACGAGATCGGACCGTGTCTGTTCGGCATGAAGGCAAACGTCGCTTCGCTTGAACAACTTGCGGGCGAGCTCCCGGACGCGACAGCCGACCGTCTGCGCGACCGGGTCGCTACCCTCACCGAGATCACCGAGAAGATTCAAATCCTGAACCGCCGCCTGCTCGGCAAAATCCGTCCCATGGCGCTCGGTCACGTGCCCCTCGCCGACATCATCTCGGGAGTGGTCGCGGACTTCGAGCGGTTCAATCCGAAGGTCCGCATCACCCTGGCGGTCGGCCGCCTTGCCGACAGTTACGGCGATTCCGTCGACCTCACGGTTTATCGCTGTCTGCAGGAGGGCATCACCAATGCCGAGCGGCATGGGGAGGCCACCATGATCGCGGTCGATTTGACGGAACGGCCGTATAACACGGAGGATGGCGGCGGATCACAGGCTTCGCCGGTGCTCCGCCTGTCGATTCGGGACGACGGACATGGAGTAACACCCGGTGTATCCTGGGGCCTCGGCCTGACCGGCATGGACGAACGGGTCCGCGCGCTCGGCGGCATGCTGACACTGACGAGCCAGCCGGGCGCCGGCACCTGCCTGGACATCTCGATTCCAATCGACGAGTTGTCGCGAATACCGGACGGGCGGAAAGGGCAACGAAGGAGCCGACAATGACGCGGGTTCTCGTCATCGATGACCACCCCATGGTGTTGCAGGGTTGCCGACGCGTCCTGCAGGATTCCGGTGTCTGCGAAATCCAGGAGGCGAGCAGCGCCGTCGCCGGCTATCGACTTTTCCGGCGCAGCCGTCCGGAAGTGGTCATCATCGACCTCGCCTTGCAAGGCAACAGGCTCGGCGGCCTCGATCTCGTTGGCCGCATGCGCCTCCAGGATCCCCGCCTTCCCATTCTTGTGCTCAGCATGCATAGCGATCCCTTCATCGTCAGTCGCGCTCTGGAGGCCGGCGCTACCGGCTATGTCTTGAAGGATGCGGGACCACGCGATTTTCTTGAGGCATTCGAAACGGTGCGACGCGGAAAGCCTTATCTCAACCACGATATTGCCGTGCAGGTGGCACTGCTGGGCACCCGCCGCAGCATCGGCCCCCTTAGCGATCTTTCGCCCAGAGAACTGCAAACGCTCACCCTGCTTGCCGAAGGCAAGCCTTATCAAGAGATCAGCCGTGAGCTTAATGTCAGTTACAAGACCGTGGCCAATACCTGCTCCCAGCTCAAGGCAAAGCTCGGTGCTCGCAACCTTCCCGAGTTAATCCGCATGGCGATTCAATATGTCTCCTCTTCCGCCCAGCCGCGGGTGCTTTCAAGCGAGACATCAAAGACAGCAGCCGGCTGAGCATTCAGCTTCCTTGTGAGAGGGAGGCGGTCGAACGGTGGTCTGCCTAGGCTCACCATGCCAGGAGCCGCGGCGCGCAAAATTTTATCATGTCGCGGGCCGCAGTGCGGGAAGTTTTGGCAACGGAAGCGGGAACTTTTTCCAATAAAGTCAAGAATTACTACCGTAGTCGAACAAGGCCGGCTTCGTTAAGCTGACATTGCCTGGATACAGGCCAGCGTGTCCGCATGCCAAGGGACCGGGAAGGGTTGGCTACCTACCTCCTGAATGCTTGGCGGCGCGGACACCGGAAAGGGCACCGTCATAGCGCATCAGCTATGCCATTCGTCGGCTGGCGCGCGCGTAGAGTGGAACACCTTCTCATGAAGAGCATGGTGCCGGTTGTCATTGTCTTCTTGTCCGCGTTTCTGGGGCTTGCCGTGACTGACGCGGCAGCTCAGCAAAATGCAGCCAAACCTGAACCCCTTGAGATCCGGGTTGGTTATATGCGGGCTTATGCGCCTGGGCTTGCATTGTCGGTTCTTGACGTTCCGCCGCGCGATGAGGGTGTTGCGGGTGCGGAGGTTGCGATCGCCGACAACAACACGACGGGCGCGTTTCTGGGCCAGGAATTCACGCTTGATGTGACCGAGGTCGAGCCTGGCTCGGACGTGACCGGGGCCTTCCGGGAGATGATGGCGAAGGGGGTGCGCTATATCCTGGCCGACCTTTCGGCCGAGCAGCTTCTGTCGATTGCCGATCTTGCCGGCCAGGAGGGTGTCATCATCTTCAATGTCGGCGCGCATGACGATGTCCTGCGCGAGGAGGAGTGCCGGGCGAACGTGTTCCACACCGCGCCGACGCGCACCATGCTTGCGGACGGGCTGGCGCAGTATCTGATCTGGAAGCAGTGGCGGCGCTGGGTGCTGCTTTATGGGTCGCATGAGCCGGACCGGCTCTTTGCGGATGCGCTGCGGCGGGCGGCGGACCGCTTCGGCGGGCAGATCGTGGCGGAGAAGCTGTTCGAGGACAGGGGCACGGCGCGGCGCAGCGACACGGGCGTCGTGCAGATCCAGCGGCAGATGCCGGTCTTCACGCAGGACCTTCCCGAGCACGACGTGATGCTGGTGGCCGACGAGAGCGAGGTCTTCGGGACCTACCTGCCCTACCGCACCTGGGTTCCGCGTCCGGTAGCCGGCACGGCGGGGCTCGTTGCCTCCGCCTGGCATCCGGCCAGCGAGCAGTGGGGCGGCACGCAGATCCAGAACCGGTTC
This sequence comes from Mesorhizobium sp. J18, assembly GCF_007829525.1. Classification (GTDB taxonomy): domain Bacteria; phylum Pseudomonadota; class Alphaproteobacteria; order Rhizobiales; family Rhizobiaceae; genus VLJP01. The sequence goes on along the minus strand of NZ_VLJP01000074.1, from coordinate 1,847 downwards.
GTGGATGCGATCGGCCGCCGCATGCTGTCGAAGGACATGTCGGCCTGGACGGCGGCGCGGGTGATCGGGGAAGCGGTGACGCGGACGCAGAGCGGCGATCCGGCGAAGGTGGCCGAGTTCGTGCGCTCCGACGATTTCCAGGTCGCCGCGTTCCGCGGCCAGCGGCTGACCTTCCGCAAGTGGAACCAGCAATTGCGCCAGCCGGTCTTCCTCGGCGACGGCCGCTCCGTCGTCTCGACATCGCCGCAGGAAGGCTTCCTGCACCAGGTATCGGAGCTGGACACGCTGGGGATCGACGAGCCCGAGACCAGTTGCGATCTGAACTGACCATTGCAGTGGGAGGAGAGTGAATGCGAAATCACCTATACGTGCTTGCCGGCGCGATCGTCGCGGGGGCGGCGATGTCGTCTCCGGCCTCCGCATATATGGCCTATGTGTCGAATGAGCGGGGCAACACGGTCACCGTCATCGACACCGAGACCATGGAGGTGGTCGACACCATCGATACGGGCCAGCGGCCGCGCGGGATAACCATTTCCCATGACGGCAAGTTCATCTATCTGTGCGCCTCCGACGACGACACCGTCGAGATCATCGACACCTCCAGCCATTCGATCGTCGGCACGCTGCCTTCGGGGCCGGACCCGGAACTCTTCGTGCTCTCTCCCGACGGCAAGATGCTCTATGTCGCCAATGAGGACGACAATCTGGTCACGGCGATCGATGTGGAAAGCAAGAGGGTTGTGACGGAGATCCCCGTCGGCGTCGAGCCGGAAGGCATGGGCATCAGTCCGGACGGCAAGACGCTGGTCAACACCTCCGAGACGACCAACATGGCCCATTTCATCGATACCGAAACCCATCAGATCACGCATAACGTGCTGGTGGATTCGCGCCCGCGCTTCGCCGAGTTCAAGCCGGACGGATCGGAGGTCTGGGTCAGCGCCGAGATCGGTGGCACCGTGTCGGTAATCGACAATGCCTCGCGCGAGATCAAGCACAAGATCACATTCGAGATACCCGGCCTGCGTCCCGAATCGATCCAGCCGGTGGGCGTGCGCATCAGCGCCGACGGCAGGAAGGCCTATGTGGCGCTCGGCCCCGCCAACCGCGTCGCCGTGGTCAATGCCGAGACCTACGAGGTCGAGAAATATGTCCTGGTCGGCCAGCGCGTCTGGCAGCTCGCCTTCACGCCGGACCAGAAGATGATCGTCAGCACCAACGGCATCTCCAACGACGTCACCTTCATCGACGTGGCAACCGACGAGGCCGTGCAGTCGGTGACCGTGGGCGAGCAGCCCTGGGGCGTCGTCGTGTCCCCGAATGAATGAGCAGAACTGACCAAGCAGGATTACCCAAGCAGGATTGACAAGTGGAGGATACCCGATGCGAAAATTTCTCATGGCTCTCATGGCCGCTACTCTGGCGGCCATGCTGCAATCCCAGGCCGTCATGGCCCAGGATGACGATGACGATGATGACGACGGCGGCCAGGTGACATTGGCAAGCAAGGACCTGCCGGAACTGATCCTCGGCTCCGCCGAAGACGACTTCGCGGTCAACCAGACCAGTTTCGAGCTGGAGGCGGGCCAGGCCTATCGCTGGAAGATCACATCCCAGGGCAATCTCGAATACAAGTTCTTCACCGACCTGTTCCGAAATGTCTGGATGAACCAGATCGTGATCAACGACCTCGAAGTGCACATGAACGGCGCACCAGCATGGCTCGAATTCGACGCACACGGAACAATCCAGGTCCAGTTCGTCGCAGCCAGACCAGGATTCCATACATGGTCCGTCCGCGATCTCGAAAAAAATGGAATGCAAGGAACCATAATCGTAAAGTA
>NZ_VLJP01000073.1 GCF_007829525.1 Mesorhizobium sp. J18 | reverse complement strand
AAGCCGCCGGCACCCGAGGTCTTCATCCCGGCATTCGCGCGGGCGGCCCTGCAACCCCAACCAGCAATGCCGCCCGCGCTGGCGCCGCGACCATCATTGCACTAACAATCAAATTGGACCCGTCCGTGGGGGCCGATCAGCAGCACCAGGATCTTGAACATCATCACCGTATCATAGGGCGGACGGCCGCCCTTCGCGCCATCCGAACACTTCAACGCCTTGGCCAGCGGCTTGCAAAACATCTCCCACGGCACGACGCTGCTCAGCTTCTCCAGTGGATCACCGGCTTCGCTCAGTCGCGCATAACGCTCATCGATGTCCCAGAAACCGGCCTGTCCCCGCATCCACCATCTCCGTGCAAATCAGCGCGGCGATGGAATCAAATCCCAGCCGAAAACGCGAGGTTTTTAGAGCGGTCCAGGTGATCATCGTCGAAGCAGCCCTAACCTTATCGCACAAGTCCAACGTCACGTTCTTCACGGATATGACAGCGGCCGCGCTGGCGCTAGAGAACGCGAACATTAGGGAATCACGTAAGGCAAGATCGATCGGGAATAATGATCGACCTTTAGCCTCGTTTTTAGAGGTGGTACGGCTCGCTGAGGACAAGTCGTACGCTCACAAATGCGGCAGGAGATACCGATAGGTTCGAATGCGATACGGCTGGTCAGGTCCAGTCCATCGGCATAGACAAAATCCTTTGCGTAGGAAATTTCGCAGCCGAGGGCAATTGCGTAACGGCGACGTGGTGCACGATATCCGCCTCCGGTCTTACTTACCTCTGTTGCGATCGAGAGATAGCGAACTCCGTCCGGCGTCTCGGCAAGTTGCCGAATGAGCCGTCCCGGCACTTCAAACGCCTGATGTACGTTCCAGAGCGGACAGGCTGCGCCGAACCGAGCGAATTGAAGTTTGGCACCACTGTGTCGTTTTGTGATGTTGCCCGCCCGGTCGATCGTGGCGAAGAAAACCGGAATTCCTTTCAGTCCTGGCCGCTGTAAAGTCGAAAGCCGATGAGCGACTTGCTCCAGGCTGGCGCCGAACCGGGCAGCCAGCAGTTCGAGGTCGTGGCGCAGGTCCTTCGCAGTTGACACGAAAGTCTGATAGGGCAATACCAAAGCGCCGGCGAAGTAGTTCTGCAATCCTATCCTACAGATTTCAGCCGCCTCGACTGACCGGAATTCAGCGCGTTTTACTATATTCTCTACATTGGCCTGCTGCTCCATTGCCGCAATCTGGAACGCCATCTGAAAAGTCCTGGTCGCGGCGGGTGAATAAGGGTTAAGGAACAGCGCCCGCGAGCCAGGATCGTAGCGCCTCAGGAACTCTTCTCCCGGCGCGGCGCGCACGATGCGGACGCCATGCCTGCTCTCCAGATATTCCGCAAGGACAGCGCCGGCATCACGCTCCGGAATAGTCAGGTTCACTGCCAACCGCTCGGCTGCAATATCGAGATCGTGGATGTAGTTGTCGACGAAATGAAAAAAATCGCGGACCTCCTCATAGGCCGTAGGTTCCGCAAATGCACTGGCCCGGCCTAGCTGATCGTCGAAGCTCGCGAGTTGCTCGCTGTTTCGCCTATAGGCCTGATGGCAACTGATCAGCGAATGGGCAAAACCGGGCGCGTTCTGAACGACGAGCTTGAGTTCCTGTAGACTGGGTGAATAGCCTTCGAACAGCGGATCAGCTAGCGCCTCTACAAGAGCCGAAAGCAAACGGTCATTGTCTCCGGCAGATATCGATTTGATATCGATTTGGAATTTTTCGGCCAGCGACAGAAGCACCGCGGCGGAGACAGGGCGCTGATTATTTTCGATCTGGTTTAGATAGCTCGTTGAGATGCCAAGCCGCTCAGCAAAGGCAGCCTGTGTGATCTTGTTGGCTTCCCTGAGTTCGCGGACCTTACGGCCAATATAAAGCTTTCCTGCTGCCATTTCGCAAATTCGCAATTTTCCGATTTGCATAAATCTACAGTACGCTTGTGTACCTTTTCAAGCTTTCTGTTCTCTTGGCGGCAGATTTAAATTCTCTTGGCGGCAGATTTAAATGCGCATCCACTAGATCAGCTCTGCCGGGAGGATATTTCAATGACGTTTTACGAGTCAGTAGCGAAGCAGCGCCGCTGGAATTCCTTCGCGGGGCAGATGACGACGGTTGTCGCATGCTCGCTTCTATTGGCCGTCTCGGCGAAAATCTCGGTACCCTTTTACCCGGTGCCGCTGACGATGCAGACGTTCGTCGTGATCGGGCTCGGCCTCGCGCTTGGGCCGGCGCGGGGAGGGGCAGCGGTGCTCCTCTATCTTGCCGAAGGTGTCGCGGGCCTGCCGGTCCTTGCGGGCACCCCAGAGAAGGGCGTCGGGCTCGCCTATATGATGGGGCCGACTGGCGGGTACCTTCTCGGTTATCTGCCGGCCGTGCTGCTCGCCGGCATGTTGGCGGTCCGCGGCTGGGACCGCCACCCTGTCACGGCCATGACCGCGGCGCTTTTGGCTGGAGCCGTCATCTATGTTCCCGGTCTCGTGTGGCTCGGCTTGGTTATTGGATTCGACAAGCCGGTGCTGGAATTCGGCCTTTATCCGTTCATCTTGGGCGATATCGTAAAGGCCATGCTCGCGGCGCTGCTCTTTCCCATGGCCTGGAAGGCACTTAAAGGTAAGGCTGGACACTGATGCGGGCCGTTCTCGAACAGCTCGAGGCGCGCCGCGCGCAGGCCCGCCTCGGCGGCGGGCAGGAGCGCATTAACGCGCAGCATTCCAAGGGAAAATTGACGGCCCGCGAACGGCTCGAAGTGCTCCTCGACGAAGGGTCGTTCGAGGAATACGACATGTACGTCACTCATCGCGCGACCGACTTCGGCATGGCTGCCCGGAAGGTTGCCGGGGATGGCGTGGTGACGGGCTGGGGAACAATCAACGGCCGGCTCGTCTATGTCTTTTCCCAGGATTTTACGGTGCTCGGTGGTTCCCTTTCGGAAACCCATGCCCAGAAGATCTGCAAGATCATGGATATGGCGCTGCGCAACGGCGCTCCAGTCGTCGGCCTCAATGATAGCGGCGGAGCGCGCATCCAGGAGGGTGTTGCCTCGCTTGCCGGCTATGCGGAAGTCTTCAAGCGCAATGTAGATGCTTCCGGCGTTGTCCCGCAGATATCCGTGATCATGGGCCCGTGTGCGGGAGGTGCAGTGTATTCGCCGGCCATGACTGACTTCATCTTCATGGTACGGAATTCCTCCTACATGTTCGTGACCGGTCCTGACGTGGTGAAGACGGTGACGAATGAAATCGTGACCGCGGAGGAACTCGGCGGTGCGACGACGCACACGCAAAGGTCGTCGGTCGCGGACGGGGCTTTCGAAAACGATGTCGAAGCCCTGGAGGAGGTGCGGCGTCTTTTCGATTTCCTGCCGCTGAACAATCGCGAAAAACCGCCGGTGCGACCTTTCTACGACGATCCAGAGCGTATTGAACTACGTCTTGATACGCTGGTGCCGGAAAACGCCAGCAAACCCTACGACATGAGGGAACTGATTACTGCAATTGCCGACGAAGGCGATTTCTACGAAATTCAGGCTGCCTTCGCCAGGAACATTGTTATCGGTTTCCTTCGCCTCGAAGGCCGATCAGTGGGGGTGGTGGCCAACCAGCCGATGGTGCTGGCCGGATGTCTCGATATCGATTCGGCGCGCAAAGCGGCCCGGTTCGTGCGCTTCTGCGATGCCTTCGACATTCCGATCCTGACGCTGGTCGACGTACCGGGCTTCCTGCCTGGAACAAGTCAGGAATATGGCGGCGTCATAAAGCACGGCGCCAAGCTGCTCTTTGCCTATTCCCAGGCCACCGTGCCGATGGTGACGCTGATCACGCGTAAGGCCTATGGCGGCGCCTACGACGTGATGGCGTCGAAACACATCGGTGCCGACGTCAACTATGCCTGGCCCACGGCCGAGATCGCGGTTATGGGCGCCAAGGGTGCTGCCGAAATCCTCTATCGCTCCGAACTTGGCGATCCGGGAAAGCTCGCGGCACGTACCAAGGAATATGAAGAGCGTTTCGCCAACCCCTTCATCGCCGCCGAACGTGGCTTCATCGATGAAGTGATCATGCCGCATTCCTCGCGCAAACGGATCGCGCGTGCCTTTGCCGCCCTGCGCGGCAAGAGTGTCGCAATGCGCTGGAAGAAGCATGACACGATTCCGTTGTGAAAACGCATTGACCTGCGTTCAGGTCGTTCGCGGTGATGAGAGTTACTCGACGCCTCGAGAACTCGCGCATCTCGTCGGAGGGTTCGAAGAACTGGTGTGGGTGGAACATGAAGGTCAGATGGACTGGTGCCTTTGTGTAGTTGATCTGCCCAGAACCCTCGGTCGCGCCGGCTTGGACTGGCGACAGGGCAGCGAACCAAAAGTGTTTGTCATCGATTCTGAGGTTTCATGTTCAACAAAATCCTCATAGCCAACCGCGGCGAGATCGCATGCCGGATAATCAAGACGGCCAAGAAACTGGGTATAGTCACGGTCGCGATTTATTCCGATGCAGACCGTGACGCTCTTCATGTCCGGCAGGCGGACGAGGCGGTCCATGTCGGTCCTGCCGCGTCTCCTCAATCTTATCTTAGCATTGCGAATGTCCTCGATGCCGTGAAGGCCACCGGTGCTGATGCCGTTCATCCTGGCTACGGCTTCCTGTCGGAGAATGCAAATTTCGCCGATGCGCTCCAGGCCAAGGGCGTGGCTTTCATCGGACCCCCGCCGGTCGCGATCGAAGCGATGGGCGACAAGATCACCTCCAAGAAGATCGCCGCATCAGCTGGTGTCTCTACGGTACCTGGCCACATGGGCCTGATCGAGAATCCCGAAGAAGCAGTTCGTATCGCCAGCCAGATCGGCTTTCCGGTGATGATCAAGGCATCGGCCGGCGGCGGTGGCAAGGGCATGCGCATTGCCTGGAACGAGGATGAGACACGAGAAGGTTTCCGATCTTCGCGAAATGAAGCCAGGAATGCCTTCGGTGACGAGCGGATATTCATCGAAAAATTTATCACGGAGCCACGCCACATCGAGATCCAGGTACTCGGTGATCAGCATGGCAACCTCATTTATCTAGGCGAGCGCGAATGCTCGATCCAGCGCCGCAACCAGAAGATCATAGAGGAGGCGCCGTCGCCATTTCTCGACGAGGCGACGCGGCGCGCGATGGGCGAACAGGCCGTCGCCCTTGCCAAGGCTGTCGGCTATTACTCGGCAGGTACCGTCGAGTTCATCGTCGATTGCGACTGCAACTTTTATTTCCTCGAAATGAATACCCGGCTTCAAGTCGAGCATCCGGTGACGGAACTTATCACTGGTCTCGATCTGGTCGAGGAAATGATCCGTGTTGCAGCCGGGGAGAAGCTGCGGATCGGCCAAGAGGACGTGCGGCTTAACGGCTGGGCGATCGAAAGCCGCCTCTATGCCGAGGACCCGTATCGCAATTTCCTGCCGTCAATCGGTCGCCTGACGCGTTACCGGCCGCCGGCGGAAGAACAGCGCGCAGACGGTTCATTGATCCGCAACGATACCGGCGTGGTCGAAGGATCCGAAATCTCGATGTATTACGACCCGATGATCGCCAAGCTCTGTGCCTGGGCGCCCGACCGGCCGACCGCCATTCGCGCCATGTCCGAGGCTCTGGACGACTTCGAGGTGGAAGGCATCGGCCATAACTTGCCATTCCTCTCAGCCGTCATGAACCATCCCCGATTCCAGGAAGGGAGGTTGAGCACCGCATTTATCGCCGAAGAGTTTCCCGATGGCTTTTCCGGCGCTGTCCCTGGCGACGCAGATGCACGCAAACTCGTTGCGGTCGCGGCATATACGAACTGGAAAATCCAGCATCGCAATATTCTCATCTCCGGGACGGTGGACAATGATCGCAGAAGAGTCCCCCAAAACTGGATCGTCACACTCAACGACCAGGCCTTTTCGCTCACGGTGCGAGATGAAGAGAATAGCATAGCGGTAATCTTTGATGATGGCATGCGCTTGATCGTTGCGAGCGACTGGCTGCCTGGACGATCGCATGCGGTTTTTGCGATCAGCGGTGAATCCCTGTCAATCAAAACGGCGCGATCCGGAACAGGCCATCGGCTGCGTTGGCGCGGCATGGATGTCGTCGCCCATGTGCGCAGTCCGCGCATCGCAGAACTGGCCCGTCTGATGCCGAAAAGGCAGCCACCAGATACGTCGAAGCTGCTGCTTTGCCCCATGCCCGGTGTAGTCACCACGATTGCTGTTTCCGAAGGCGATCCCGTCGAAGTCGGGCAGATTCTAGCCACCATCGAGGCCATGAAGATGGAGAACGTGTTGCGCGCCGAACGGCGTGCAACAATCAAGCGGATCGCCGCCAAGGCCGGAGCGAGCCTCGCCGTTGATGAGCCAATTTTGGAATTCGAGTAGGAGCTTCCCATGAAAGTAGTTGTCCCGGTAAAGCGGGTTATCGATGCGAATGTTAAGCCTCGCGTGAAGGCGGACGGCTCGGG
>NZ_VLJP01000072.1 GCF_007829525.1 Mesorhizobium sp. J18 | reverse complement strand
GCGCCTCTTCATCTGCTCGGCCGTGCGGCTTCTTGCGCTGGGTCGATCGGTGCTGGCCGAGAACCTTGCAGGCAAACCGCTCCGAGACGGAGAACTTCGCCACGACATGGTCGACGCAGCTACGGCGACGGGCGGGGCTCAATAGTTTCCCGAGGCAGCCTCTTTCAGGATCAGCTTCTCGAGCGTSAGGTCCGACACAGCCTTGCGCAGCCGGTCATTCTCTTTCTCGAGCTCTTTCAGGCGCTTCACCTGGTCACCCTTCAGGCCACCGAACTCCTTGCGCCAGCGGTAATAGGTGAACTGTGTCACGCCGATCGAACGAACCGCTTCGCCAACCGAACGACCTTGCGACAGCAGAACATCGACCTGACGCAGCTTCGCGACGATCTCTTCGGGCTTATGCTTCTTCTGGGGCATTCCAACGTCCTCTCCAACGGCTCAATAGCCTACTTCAGGGAGGACCACTTTTCAGGGGGCAGACCAAGCGTTGGCGCGAGGCTAGAAAAACTCATTCCTGGCGCCGTGCTAAAGATAGTGAAGGGCGGCGCACATGATCTGGCGATATCTCATGCGTCGCAAGCCGCCGCAATGATTGAAGCTTTCCTCGCAAGCAGTTCGTGCTTCGACTGATAGAGGTGCCCATTTCGCCCTCGTCTTGTTCCAGACGCAAGATTCATCAACTCTGAGAAAGCCGCTTTTCCGGCCTCCAGCACCTAACCGGCGATCTGCAGACGCACGAGATGCTGTTCGACGCCCACAACCACGCCTTCCGGGTTCTGGGCGGCGTTCCCCGGCGCTGAATCTACGACAACATGCGCACGGCGGTCGACAGGATCGGGCGCGGCAAGGAGCGGCAGGTCAATGCCCGCTTCTCGGCCCTGGCCAGCCATTATCTGTTCGAGACCGAGTTCTGCAATCCGGCCTCGGGCTGGGAGAAGGGACAGGTCGAGAAGAACGTTCAGGATGCGCGTCACCGGCTATGGCAGCCGATGCCGCGCTTTCCATCGCTGGAGGCCTTGAACGACTGGCTGGAGCGGCGGTGCCGGGAGCTGTGGCAACAGGTTCCCCATGGTGTCCGACCCGGAACGATCGAAGACATCCGGGCCGAGGAAGCGCGGTTCCTGATGCCGATGCCACGCCTCACGGCTTCGTCGAATACACCAAGCGGGTCTCTCCGACCTGCCTCGTCCATTTGGAGCGCAACCGCTACAGCGTGCCGGCGTCCTTCGCCAACCGGCCGGTCAGCCTCAGGGTCTATCCGGAACGGATCGTGGTTGCCGCGGAGGGGCAGATCGTGTGCGAGCACCGCCGCATCATCGAGCGGTCGCATGATCGGCGTGGCCAGACCATCTATGATTGGCGTCACTATCTGGCGGTCATCCAGCGCAAGCCCGGAGCCTTGCGCAACGGCGCTCCCTTCACTGAACTACCCGAAGCCTTCAAACGGCTGCAGCAGCATCTGCTCAGGAAGCCCGGCGGCGACCGCGAGATGGTCGAGATCCTGTCGCTCGTCCTGCAACATGACGAGCAGGTCGTGCTGACGGCCGTGGAGATGGCGCTGCAGGCCGGCGTTCCGACCAAGGTTCACATCCTCAATCTCCTGCACAGGCTGGTCGACGGCAGACCGATCGCCCCGCCAGTCATCGACGCGCCGCAGGCGCTGAGCCTGGCCAAGGAGCCACAGGCCAACGTCGAGCGCTACGATGCGTTGCGCCAGGTTCGGGAGGCCCGCCATGCGTCATGATCCCGCCAGCGGCGCTATCGTCATCATGCTCAGGAGCCTCAAGATGCACGGCATGGCGCAGGCCGTCGCCGAACTCACCGAACAGGCTTCACCCGCCTTCGAGGCCGCCATCCCCATCCTGTCGCAACTCCTGAAGGCCGAGATGGCCGAGCGGGAGGTCAGGTCCGTGGCCTATCAGTTCAAGGCAGCCCGCTTCCCGGTCTATCGCGACTCGGCCGGCTTCGACTTCGCCAGCAGCGAGATCAACGAGGACCTCGTGCGACAGCTCCATCGATGCGAGTTCATGGGCGATGCCAACAATGTCGTGCTTGTCGGCGGCCCGGGCACCGGCAAGACCCATATCGCCACCGCCCTTGGCGTGCAGGCGGTTGAGCATCATCGCAAGCGTGTCCGCTTCTTCTCCACCGTCGAGCTCGTCAACACGCTCGAGCAGGAGAAGGCCCAGGGCAAGGCCGGCCAGATCGCCAATCGGCTCGCCCATTCCGATCTCGTCATCCTCGACGAACTCCTATACCTGCCCTTCAGCGCGTCAGGCGGGGCGCTGCTGTTCCACTTGCTGAGCACGCTCTACGAGCGCACCAGCGTCGTCATCACCACCAACCTCAGCTTCAGCGAATGGGCGACCGTCTTCGGCGACGCCAAGATGACGACGGCGCTGCTCGATCGGCTCACCCATCACTGCCACATCCTGGAGACCGGAAACGACAGCTTCCGCTTCAAGAACAGCTCAGCCCAGACCACCGACACAAAGAAGGATAAAGCACCCACCTTGAACAAGGCCTGAGACCCAAACCATACATGAAGGCGGGTCACTTCTCGGCGAAAATCCCGGGTCGGCTCTCAGCGGAAATCAACACGGACGCTTTGCTCCTACGTTCTTGCCAGCGTTCCAAGCTGGGCGCTTGCGGCTCGCCTCATCGAATTGAGAATGACCCATCGGAGTTCTCCTCGGCCTTGATTGGCCAGGGGATAAACGGAGCTGTCCGCGTCACAGCTTAGGGTTGCCAACGGACTGTCCGCTTCTGGGAGGCGCTACCGGGTAAGCTGACGTTGTGTATCCATGCAGAAGGGCAAAGTTTGCCTCGGCAGCTCACGACGCCCATTGTCGCCATACGGCCTGCTTCCATCGCCGTCCGTCCATTCGTCCGGTTCCCGGCGGATGGCGAGCCGGGTTCTGGACGATCAGCTCTCAATCGTCACCGACGAAGGCCGCCGTTCGGCTACAGGGTCCAGTCGTGACGGTGTAGCAGCGATTTCGGCCAGGACCCAGTCCCGAAATGCCCTCATGGAGGCCGTCTCCTCCCGGGATTTGAGATGTGTCAGCCAATAATTCCCTGCGGACACGGCTATATCGAAGGGCTGCGCGATGCGTCGCTCAGCAATCTCCCGGGCGAACATCGCAACCGGAACGAGGGCTACACCAGCCCCTTGTGCCGCCGCCTCAACAAGTGCCCTGGAGGAGTCAAACATCCAGCCGCGGACACTCGGCGGCTCAATACCGGCCGCTCTGAACCAGAGGCGCCACTCGTCGATCCGGTAAGACCGCAACAAGTCCTCGTTTGCCAAGTCCCTGGGGCTCTCAAGACGCGCAGCGATCAGCGGCGTGCAGACCGGCGAGAGTGGGGCGTCCATCAGGTGCACTGCTGTGGTTCCAGTCCAAGCGCCGTCGCCGAACCGGATGAAGAAATCGAGACCGTCGAGCAGAATGTCAGCACGGTTGTTGTTCGTCTTAAGCCGGAGATCCACGTGCGGATGCTTCTGCTTGAATGTCTTCAATCGCGGTAGCAGCCAGCCGATCGCAAAAGTACCCACCACTCCGATCGTCAGGATTTCCTTGTAGTTGCCTTCTTCAAACTGACTGAGCGTGGCGCTCATGCGGCGGAACGCGTCGGTCAGCACCGGCAACAATGCGTGCCCTTCGTCAGTCAAAGATATTCCGCGTGGAAGCCGTTTGAACAGGACAGTGCCGAGGGTCTCCTCCAGCGCCCTGACCTGATGGCTGATTGCCGTCTGCGTGACCCGCAGTTCCAGGCCGGCGCGCGTGAAACTGCCGAGGCGCGCTGACGCTTCGAAAGCGCGCAGGGCATTGAGAGGCAGCTGTGAAACTTCCATTCTGCGATACCTCCAGACCAAGTTTATCTCATGGCAGATCAGAGAATTCATCGTTTGGCAAGGGTCAAGCTTTCGCCTACCCAGAACTGGGCGGTGGACCCCAGCAGTGGCCGCAAGCGCGGCCGACCCTATAGAAGACGAGGACGTTGTATCTGTGATGAATGGAAACTCCTTTCGGAAGCTAGCAATTCCGGCCAGCGTAGCTCTGCTTTTCGGAGCTTATGCCCATGCTGCCGAGCGCCAGGAGAGTAGCGAGGTCGCTCGCGTCGTAGACGAGACGATCCTGCCCATCATGAAAGAACACGATATTCCGGGAGTGGCCGTTGCGGTCACGGTCCGGGGCAAACGCTACTTCTTCAACTATGGCGTCGCTTCGAAGGAGAGCGGGCAGAAAGTCACCGAAGATACGCTTTTCGAGATCGGATCAATCAGCAAGACATTCACGGCGACGCTCGGATCCTACGCGCAGGTGCGCGGCGTGCTGTCGCTTTCCGATAGAGCCAGCGAAAATATGCCGGCATTGTCCGGCAGTGCCTTCGACCAGATCAGCCTGCTCGATCTTGCCACTTATACCGCAGGTGGCCTCCCCCTGCAGTTTCCCGACGATGTAACCGATGATGAGGGGATGGTTGCCTTTTACCAGGCGTGGCGGCCGGAGCATCCCGCTGGCACCCACAGGCGCTATTCGAACCCGAGCATCGGCCTGTTCGGACATCTGGTCGCCAAGAGCATGGAAAAGCCGTTCGAGGACCTGATGGAAGATGAACTATTCCCAGCGCTCGGACTCACGCACACCTACATCAACGTTCCGCAGGAGCGGATGGAAAATTACGCATATGGCTATTCGAAAGAAGGCAAGGCCATACGGGTGAACCCAGGCGTCCTGGACGCAGAAACCTATGGAGTGAAAACATCATCCGCTGATCTGATCCGATTTGTCGAGGCTAATATAGACAGTTCCGAACTCGACGAATCGCTTCAACGCGCGATCGCAGGGACCCACATCGGGTACTATAAGATCGGTCCCATGACACAGGCACTAGGTTGGGAGATATATGACTGGCCAACAGATCTCGACCCACTGCTCGCGGGCAACTCCGCAAAGATGGCGCTGGAGGCGAACCCAGCGACAAGGCTCGACCCGCCATCGGATCGCGACGCCATACTGATCAACAAGACCGGCTCGACCAACGGCTTCGGCGCGTATGTGGGCTTCGTTCCGAGCGAGCAGGTCGGCATCGTGATGCTGGCCAACAAGAACTACTTCATTCCAGACCGAGTAAACGCTGCATATGCAATCCTCTCCGCATTGGCAGACGAGACTGGGGCGACAATCGCTCGCTGAACGTACTTTTCCGGCCAGTACCCGACGCTGGCTGCTAGAAGATGGGAACTGCCGCGGTAGGCGCGGCAGTTAGTGGGTTTCTTAGCCAAAAATCCGGCCCAAACGCGTGTCCAACGGAATGCCCCTCTCCAGAACTGGCGATCGTGTGGCTCCAGACAGCCGCAGCGTGAGCAATATGGCTTCCCATTATTGTCGGCCCGGCGGAAGTCGACGAACTAGCCGTAGGCGTCATCCTCGGTGAGAGACCAGACCTCCTCGGGATGGAGATTGCGGCCATCCGGGCGCAACAAGGGATGCTGTCCGAAGCCTTCTTTCCGATTCAGGCCAGGCGGTGGCCAAGCTGATATCGTTTACCGAACTCACAGCTAGGCATTCTTGCTGCAAAGACGGTCACACTCCCCTGTGGCACTTGCTCCATAATGCCGCACAATGGCTTGACTCCGCGATTGTGGGGGCGATGTTCGCGATCTGCGACGACTTCGAGTTCTACGGCTACCGCCGTGTTGGCAGGGCCTTGGCAGCAGGGCCTCATCGTAAACCACAAGCAGATCTGCCGCCTGATGCGCCAACACGGGCTGCAGCCGAAGGTCAGGCGTCGCTTCGTCGTCACGACTGATAGCGGCCAAGACAGGCCGCTCTCGAAGGATATAGTTCAACGGATCCGCCGCTTCATCGACGAGGTCTACAACAAACGCAGGCTCCATTCGGCGTTCGGCTATCTGAGCCCGCAGCTGTTTGAGGATCGGCACGTCCGGCAGAGTGGCAAAACAGCAGCCTGCTCAGTGTCTAGCCAAGGGGTGCACTCCACGCTCGCTCGCCCCGGTTACAGGAAAGGCGACCACGCTGGATTACGATGGTTAACCGAGGTAGCGCGGGTCAGTCAAAACCTCGGAGCGATGCCAAGCATCGGCGCTGTGCGCGAAACCAATTTTCCGGACACTTCGCCCGCGTTCCAGCCGGCGGTGCGATTTCTGGAGGTGCCCTCGGCGTGAGGTTCATCCAGCATGACCAACATTGCATATCGCGGAGCGTCCATAGGGAAAACAGACGTGAAGAAGGTCACGTTCTTGTCTTTCGCGTAACGCCCGTCCACGACCTTTTCAGCCGTCCCTGTCTTGCCGCCGATGCGATAGCCAGGTGCGAGATGTTCGGCACGACGGGCGCCGCCTTCCAGAGCATTAAGCCTGAGCAGGCGAATGATCTGGACACTGGTGTGACTGGAGACAACCTGCGGGGCGTGCTGACGCGCATCTTCGAACGACCGTACAAAGAGCGTCGGTTGCACAAGATAGCCACCGTTCACCAAGGCTCCTAGCGCCGTCAGCATTTGAATCGGAGTCAGGCTGATCCCGTGGCCAAATGAGGCGGTTGCTGCGCCTACTGCCGAGAATGCCTCCGGGACGTAGGAACTAGTCACCTCGGGAAGCTCGATTGCCGATCGCGTGTCAAACCCGAGCGCCGAGATGAAGGTGCGGAAGTAATCTCTGCCCATCTGTTCTACAAGCCGTGCTGTGCCAATGTTCGACGAGTAGGTGAACACCTCGCGGACCGTCAACATGCGGTGCTGCCCCCGAAAATCTGATATGGTGTGGCGGCCAAAGCGCAGCGGATGCCGCGCATCGACCAAGTCATTCAGTCGTACGCGGCCACTTTCGAGCGCTGCAGCCACTGTGACGATCTTGAAGATCGATCCAACCTCGTAGCGACCGGCAGTCAGCCGATTGAAACGACCTTCGGCCAATATGCTTCCGGGCTCGTTTGGATCGAAGTCTGGCAGCGAAACCATGGCAATGATCTCGCCCGTATGCACGTCCATAATCGCGGCGGCGGCCGCTATTGCGTCAAACCGGCTAATAGCCTTGGTGAGTTCATCGTGGACTGCGTGCTGAACTCTCAAATCGACCGAGAGGATGATCGGCTCTGGGCTGAACTCCCCCTGCCGGGCCACATGGAACGTCCCTCCCACCCCGGCGATTCCTCGGTAATTGATGTCAAGCGCTTCGAGACTATCCTCCGCTACTGAGGTGCTACCCAAGTAGGCGCGTTGGACCTCGCTTCTGAAGCCAACTACGGGAACCTTCTCGGGCATTGCCCGCACCTCGATGTCTGGCCACATCGCCATGGCGAAGCTGTTACCATCCTGGAAGGCCAGGTGCGGCAGATAGGAACCCTGAGGGTTGACCGCTGCAGTCAGCTCTGCGGCGCTGGCGCGACCGAGTTCGAGCGGACCCCCCAAGATGACGGCGAAAGCGAGGTATGTGCCAGCAAGAACAATGCGGAGCCGGAGCCTCGCGAGTTGGTCTGCGGTGGATCTGATACCTGCCAAGGAAAGGGAAGTGATCAGCCCCACTTGAGTGGTCCATTTTAAAAGTTAGTGCATCGCCGGTCTTTGGTCCATCGGAAGGATGGTTTCCGGGGCTGGCGGGSGRTAGCCCAATGCGCTGTGTGGTCGTTTCGTGTTGTAGTGCTTCCTCCATTGCTCGATCAGTATTTGTGCCTCGCGGAGGCTGTAGAAGACTTCTCCATTCAGCATTTCATCGCGGAAGCGGGCGTTAAAG
>NZ_VLJP01000071.1 GCF_007829525.1 Mesorhizobium sp. J18 | reverse complement strand
CTTCAGTTCCTTCAACTGATCTACGCCCATCCCACCATATTGCTTGCGCCAGCGGTAATAAGTCTGTTCGACAACGCCGATCCGCCTGATCGCATCAAGACGGGACAGGCCTTGCCCCATCAGAACCTCAACCTGCCGCAACTTCGAGACAATCTCTTCCGGCTTCGGTCGCTTGTTGGCCATTCTCGATCCTCCGTTTCCTAATCATAACGGCGGACCACTTCACTGGGGGAGGATCACAGCTCGAGCGCCGATTCCAAGGCTACAGCAAGCCCTCCGGGAGGCGGCCCTTTCGCGACATCCGGTACCCTGTTGGAGACGACGATGAGGCGGCTCATCCTGTGCCCTCCAGCCTGCGGAAGTGATCCGAAGCGGGGCACGCGTTCCCATGCAGCGCCCTCATGCCGAAGCCCTTTCTATCCAGGCACGCACGTCGGAGGGGGAGGCAACGCGATATCTCGCACAGCTCTGCCTGCAGTCCTCCCCGACACGCACGGATAGACCGTCAAGCCGATTAGCCGCCATGAACATCGGTTCGTCAGTCACGTCGTCGCCCATGGCCAGGGGTTGTCGCCCGGAAAAGGGCTCAGCTTCCATAAAGGCCATGAGCGCATCGCCCTTGTCGCGGCCGCGCGGCCGCAATTCTAATACCTGTTTGCCTTCCTGTAACACCCAGCCCGATCCAACGGCTTCGGTGAGGTCTTGCATCAGGTCACGGAGAGGCATCTCCCTTTCGGGTGCAAGCCGGTAGTGCGCAGCAAAAGCTGCTCCCTTGTCTTCGAATACAACGCCCGGCCAGCGGCCACCTCCTGGCGAAGACGCAACTTCCCGGCGTTGAATTCCGACGTGGTCTTGACGCGCCCTGCATTCCCGGAACCATCTCGCCATTCGGCTCCGTGAAGACCAGATACCGCTAGTTCTGCATCGGGAAACAGGCGGTCGACAAACTCGATTGGTCTTCCTGTCACCAGCGCCAGCGCACCATCGAGCCTTTCGGACATGCGTGCCAGCGCAAACGGCATACCGGGGGGCACGACGACAGCCTCTGGCGTGCTCGCGATATCGAGAAGCGTGCCATCGATGTCGAGAAAGACTGCCAGGCTGGCGATTTGCGTAGGCAGTGCATATGAGTTTGCGCGCCGAGAGGCCGACGCGCCTAGCAACGAATCCTTCTTGTGCATGGCATTAAAATGCAGGTTCAGCCGGAATGGGCAACCCATCTCTTGAGACCGCGTCCCACTACGTCAGCGTAGGCATCGCACCTCAGCGGGTTGACGATCGAAGGACCGTCTCCCTATAACGGCAACCTCTCAAGGCAATTCGGCCTTCCACGCGCTCGACGCTGAATATTTTCGTGGCTGATATGATATATTCGGCCGTGGAACTCTAAGGAGATTCTCGAGCGTATATCACGCTGACATTCAGTGTCATTATCATGTGCTCAATGAAGCGATCCATGAAGCCTAAAATATCTGGAAAGAATCTATACAAGATCTTTGGCAACGATCCTTCGATGGCTCTCAGCCTTCTCTCGTCAGGAAAGAGCAAGGACCAGATATACGAGACGACGGGTCAAGCTGTCGGTGTCCACGATGTGACCTTTACGGTTGTCGAGGGTGAGATTTTCGTCGTGATGGGGCTTTCCGGGTCGGGGAAGTCTACGCTGGTGAGGATGATCAACGGTCTCATCAAACCTAGCGCCGGCGAGATTCTTATTGACGGTATGGACGTTGCCAACTGTTCCGAAGAAGATCTCCGCAACATCCGGCGCGAGAAGGTGGCGATGGTGTTCCAGCACTTCGCCCTCTTTCCGCACAAGACTGTAGCTGAAAACGTTGCCTTCGGACTCAAGATCCGCGGCGTGAAGCAGGCTGAACGCCGGGAACGCGCGCAGGCTGCGCTCGAACAGGTCGGCCTCGGCGCGCGGGCGGACAGCTATCCCGACGAGCTTTCTGGCGGGATGCAGCAGCGTGTGGGACTGGCGCGAGGGTTGGCTTCAGAACCAGAAATCCTGCTGATGGACGAACCGTTCAGCGCGCTCGACCCTCTCATTCGCAGCGACATGCAGCAGGAATTGCTCGAACTCCAGCGCTCGCTGAGAAAGACCATCGTCTTCATCACCCACGATCTCAACGAAGCGCTGACGCTTGGCAATACGATCGCGATTATGCGCAACGGTGCGATTGTCCAGACCGGAAGCGCCGAGGAGATCGTCGGCAGCCCAGCCGATGATTACGTTTCGGCCTTTACGCGCGACATTGACCGGTCGCTGGTATTCAAGGCAGACAGCATCGCCCGGGCGCCTGGGACGATCGATATCGGCTCCAACGATCTGAGTTCGGCGATCGCCCGCATGGAGCAGGTCGGCGCCGACGCCGTTCATGTGCTCGACGGAGACAGGCTCGCCGGGGTTATCACCTACCAAGCGGCCAACGCGGCATTCCGCGATGGAATGACTCTTGAAAGCGTCGTCTCGCATGACTTCCCCACGGCGTCGCCGCAGGCACGGCTGTTCGATCTCTATCCGCTCGCAGGAGCAGGTCTGCCGATCGCGCTCACCGATGAGACGGGCCGGCTCACCGGAGTCGTCCGCCCGCAGGACGTTTTCCGTCAGCTCGCCGGCGAAAGGGAATAGCAATGTGGAGCCCCGCCGACATTCTTTCGCTGCCCTTCGCCGATTGGGTCAATTCGCTGGTACGGGACTGGCTCGTGCCGAATTTTCGGCCTTTCTTCCGCTCGATGCAATGGCCGATCACCCAGGTGCTCAACGGCCTGTCGGCTTTCCTGAATGCCACGCCGATGCTCGTCTTCACGAGCGCACTCGCACTGATCGCATGGCGGACAGCCGGGCGTGGCGTCGCGCTGTTCACGCTCGTCGCCCTGTCGTTCATCGACGTAATCGGCCTTTGGCCGGAAACCATGACGACGCTCGCGATGGTGGTTACCGCCGTGCTTTTCTGCGTCGTGATAGGCATTCCGCTCGGCATCGCCGCCGCGCGGAGCGATATCTTCCGCGCGGTCATGCGACCGCTTCTCGATATCATGCAGACTATCCCGTCCTTCGTGTACCTCGTGCCGATTGTCATGCTGTTCGGCGTCGGGGTCGTTCCCGGCATCATTGCTACCATTATCTTTGCCCTGCCGCCCATAATCCGGCTCACCGACCTCGGCATCCGCAACGTGCGCAAGGACCTGACGGAAGCTGCCACCGCCTTCGGCGCGACGCCGTGGCAGATGCTGGTCGAGGTGCAGTTCCCGCTGGCGCTGCGCACCGTCATGGCCGGCCTCAACCAGACGCTGATGCTGGCACTTTCGATGGTGGTGATTGCCGCGTTGATCGGCGCAGGAGGCCTTGGGCTCACGGTGTTCACGGGCCTTGGCCGGCTCGATGTCGGCAACGCGACGGCCGGCGGCGTCGGCATCGTGCTGCTTGCAATTATCCTTGATCGTATCAGCCAAGCAATGGGCGAGAAGCGTACCGTGCGCGGCCCCTCGCTCCTGGAGACGATACGATCCCTGTTCTCTCTGCGGGCAGCAAGGCCCTCGGAAGAGGCCGAACGGGCAGGCTGAGCCTGCTCCAGCCGCGTCTTGCGCGGTTCCCATGTCCCCAGATCTCAGGTGGGGACGCAAGAAGAAGACAAGGAGACTACTATGACCAAGCCATCTCTCTCTCGGCTTTTTGCCGTCGCCCTATCGGCAGGTGCGATGCTGGCCGTTCCCGTCACATCTTTGCAGGCGCAGGAAGGTCCGGGCGCCGGAACGACCGTCAGAATGGCTCAGGCCACCTGGGACACCGGCTGGTTCGAGGCAGCCGTCTACAAGCAGCTGCTCGAAAAGCTCGGCTACACCGTGGAGGGGCCGACGACGCTCGACAATCCGCCTTTCTATCAGGCCGTCTCTCAGGGTGACCTCGACCTGTGGGTCAATGGCTGGTTCCCGCTCCATAATTCCTACGAGAGCACCTATTCGCAGGGTGCAGAGCTTGTCGGCTATGTCGCCAAGGGCGGAGCGCTGGAAGGCTATCTCGTCGACAAGGCCTCGGCAGAGAAATTCGACATCAAGACCCTCGACGACTTCAAGCGCGACGACGTGAAGGCCGCGTTCGACCGCGACGGCGATGGCAAGGCGGATCTGGTCGCCTGTCCTCCGGGCTGGGGCTGCGAGATCAATATCGAGCACCACCTCGACGCCTACGAGTTGCGTGACCACGTCAATCCGATCAAGGCCAGCTATGCCGCGTCGATGGCTGACGCGGTCGCGGCCTATGGTGAAGGCACGCCGATCCTCTTCTACACTTGGACGCCAAACTGGACCGTCGACACTCTAAAGCCCGGCGAGGATGTCGTATGGATCGAGGTTCCGGAGGTCGACCTGCCGGAAGACCTCATGAGCCTCGCAGATGCCGCCACGCTTGAAGGCGTGGCCGGTTGTGTCAATAATCCGTGCAAGCTCGGCTTTCCGGCAAATGACATCCGTCCGGTGGTGAATTCCAGTTTCCTCGAAGAGAACCCGGCTATCCGTGCGTTGCTCGAGACTGCCTCGCTGCCTATCGAAGACATCTTCTCCCAGAACGCGCGGATGAACGATGGTGAGGGCAGTCAGTCCGACGTCGATCGCCATGCTGCGGAGTGGATCGAGGCAAATGCCGACTTGGTCGATGAGTGGCTCGACAAGGCACGCGCGGCAGCCGACTGACACTGGCTCGATGGCGGCGCAATACGCGCCGCCGTCGTTCCCCTATCGTTACCAAACGCACCACGAGGCACACAGATGCTTTCCGGAGGATATGACCGCAACCCCATATCAGAGGACACGCTAGGGGGGCGGATTTCGCTTGCCCGCGAGATCATGGGGATGAGCTTGGAAGAGGCTGTGTGCAATCTCGGCGTTTTGATGGAAACCTGGAGCGCGTGGGAATGTGACCGTGACATGCCGCGCGCCAACCGGCTGACCATGATGGCCGGGCTACTGGGTGTCAGCCCGTCTTGGCTCTTGACAGGCATCGGGACAGGCCCAGTCGAACGACGGCCGGATAATCCAGCTGAACTCTTGCGTGCGTTCCGCCAGACCTCGCAGGAGGTTGCCAACCTCAGTAGGCGAATGCAGGGAATCGCCGACGCGCTTGCGCACCGGCAGGAAGTGGAGCAAGACGAAACGGCAGCCTGAACCGGAAAGGACTGTTTGCCCGTATGCAACGAATGTTGGAGAGGTGATCGTGACTGCGGAGGTCTTCTCTCATCCCATAATCGTCACCGGCCTCGCGCTGGCGGGGCTGGCCCTTACAGCGCTGTTCGCGAACTTTGTCGTCAAGGCACTTCTATTGCGCGGCCTGAACCGACTGCTGGACTATACCACCTTCGGCCGCGACCCCGAGCTTCGCCGCCATGGCCTGATCGAAAGGCTGGCGAACGTCATGCCTGCGCTGGTCGTTTCGCTCGGCATCGCGCTGGTTCCCAACCTGCCGGCCTTCATCGTCATCGTCGTTAAGAATGTCGCCAACGCCTTCATGATCCTGACGGTGGCGATGGCGCTCAGCGCAGCGTTCAACATCGTCGATACAATTTACCACCGTCGCCCCGATGCCAAGCTGAAGCCGATCAAGGGCTATATTCAGGTCGTCAAGATCGCGGTCTATGTCATCGCGGCGCTGCTTATGATCGCCACGCTGATCGACCGGTCGCCGCTGATCCTGCTGTCCGGCCTCGGTGCGATGGCCGCGGTTCTTATCCTCGTTTTCCAGGATACGCTTCTTTCTCTGGTCGCAGGCATCCAGATTTCCTCCACGGACATGGTACGTGTCGGTGACTGGATCGAGATGCCGAGCCAGAATGCAGACGGCGACGTGATCGAGATTGCGCTGCACACGGTTAAGGTACAAAATTGGGACAAGACCGTCACGACCATCCCAATTCGCAAGCTCGTCACCGATTCATTTAAGAATTGGAGGGGCATGCAGGAATCGGGCGGACGGCGCATCAAGCGAGCTATCTTTCTCGATCAGACCAGCATCCGCTTCCTTGAGCGGGACGATTACGAAAAGCTCGCATCGTTCGGTCACCTCGAGACCTATCTGGAGAAGAAGCGCGCGGAACTGGCCGAGTGGAATGCGAAGCTCGGTGAGCGTGCGAACGTGCCCGCCAACACGCGCCGCACCACCAATATCGGCACTTTACGTGCATATCTGGAGAACTACCTGCACAGCCATCCCGGTATTCATCAGGCAATGACCATCATGGTGCGGCAGCTTCCACCCGGCCCGGAAGGCCTGCCCCTTGAAATCTACTGCTTCACCAACACGACCGCTTGGGCGGCATATGAGGGCGTCCAGGCTGACATCTTCGACCATGTTCTTTCCATCCTGCCTGAGTTCGACCTGCGCGTCTTCCAGAATCCGAGCGGACAAGATTTTCGTGAGCTGTGCAGGCCAGCGTCCCGCTAGGCGAAGCCACTTAAGCCCGAACCCGCATTACAGCGATCCTGGCGCCAAGAGATATTGAGAAAGGTCAGCCCGCGACGAGAAAGTGGCCGATGGCTAACCTCCTTTGAATTTGCATTGGCCCAGCCGATGCTGGACTGTTAAGCTTCATCAAGCAATGCTCCTCTTCCGATATAATGATCCGAGGAGGCAGCAACCATGGCCCGCCGACGAGCGCTCTCTTCCAGGGAGGTCGATGCGCTGCGCGAGGTTGGCATGCACTGGATCTCCGACAACCTCTATCTCCAGATCCGCGATCAGGGGACCAGAAGCTGGCTGTTCCGCTACTGGGTCGACGGCAAGCCCAAGGTGATCGGCCTGGGCGCGACCAGAGACGTCACGCTGGCCGAGGCCCGCGACAGAGCAGACCGCCTGCGCATCGAGATTCGTGATGGCGGTGATCCTGCGGGTCAGAAGAAGGCTGCGCGTGAGGAGAGGAAAGCCGAGCGCGTTGCTGCGGTCGCCACCGCGGTACCGACATTCGAGGAATGCGCCCGGGAATACATCAATTCCCACGAGGCCAGCTGGAAGAACGACAAGCATCGGGCGCAGTGGCGATCGACGCTGAAGACCTATGCCTATCCCTTCATCGGCAAGAAGCCGGTCAACGAGATCGGCATCGATGAGGTGCTCAAAGTGCTGAAGCCAATCTGGACCGAGAAGCCTCCGACGGCAGGAAATCTCAGGGGTCGTATCGACAAGGTTCTCGGCTGGGCGACTGCCATGGGCTATCGCTCCGGCGACAATCCTGCCTCACGCGACGGGCCGCTGATGCATTTGTTGCCCCCGCTGGGCAAGATGAAGGGGCAGAAGAAGCATCATGCTGCCGTTCCGTACAGGGAGGTCCCTGCTGTAGTCGCCGAGATAAGGAAGCTGGATTCCACGAGCGCAAGCGCCTTGCTGTTTACCGTCCTGACGGCGGCACGCACCGGCGAGACGCTGGGCGCGACATGGGACGAGATCGATCTCGACGAGAAGCTCTGGACGATACCAGCCGCGCGCATGAAGGCCGGTGCGGAGCATAAGGTTCCGTTGTCGGACGAGGTGATCAGGTTGCTGAACACCTTGCCGCACACCACAGACGGCAACCCTCATCTCTTTCCCGGCCCGCGGGCGAAGACGTTGTCGAACATGGCGATGCTGCAATGTCTACGCGGCATCCGGGATGACGGCGCTACTGTGCACGGCTTCCGCGCCTCGTTCTCGACCTGGGCTCGGGAGCAGACCGACTTCTCGCCGGAGATCTGAGGTGGTGCTGAGGTGGACCCGTCTGGTGAGACAGCTTGGCGGCTTGGCTAAGGTGGATCGGGTTGGTTTCTACGCCGCCAATTGCTCCGTCATTTGTGCCGTAGCATAGACCTCGTCGGGTGTCCTGCCGCCAAAGGTCGAGTGTGGGCGTCGCTGGTTGTAGTAGTCGATCCAGGAGCCGATGCCGCTGCGCGCCTCGCTGCCGGTCTCGAAGGCATTGAGGAAGACGCACTCGTATTTGAGACTGCGCCACAGCCGCTCGATGAAGACATTGTCCATCCAGCGGCCGCGCCCGTCCATGGAGATACGGATACCGGCGTCCTTCAACGTCGTGGTGAAGGCGAAGCTGGTGAACTGGCTCCCCTGGTCGGTGTTGAAGATGTCGGGCCTGCCGTGCCGGGCAATCGCCTCTTCCAGAGCAGCGACGCAGAAGTCGGCCTCCATCGTGTTCGACAGCCGCCAGGACAGCACCTTGCGGCTGAACCAGTCCATGATGGCGACGAGGTAAAGGAAGCCGCGTCGCATTGGGATGTAGGTCGCGTCGGCACACCAGACCTGATTGGGCCGCTCGATCGCCAGATGCCGCAGCAGGTATGGATAGATGCGGTGCTGGGGATGCGGCTCGCTGGTCTTCGGAGCCTGGTAGATCGGTGACAGGCCGATCTTGCGCATCAGCCGCCGGACCCGCTTGCGGCCCACGCACCAGCCTTGACGGCGCAGGTGCCGCGCCATCTGCCTGGAGCCATACCAGGGCATTTCCATGAAGGCCTCGTCGATGATGCGCATCAGTTCGAGGTTCTCCGGGCTCTCGCCGGCAGGCTGTCGATAGAACGACGCCCGCGAGATCGAGACCAGTTCGCACTGGCGGCAGATCGAGAGCCGGTTGTGATCGGGATCAATCATCATACTCCTCCGATCCAGGCTCAGCGATCGAAGGCTTTGGCCAAAAAATCCCGCTCAACGACGAGTTGGCCGATCTTGGCGTGCAGTTTCGTCACCTCGGCCTCCCGGCCGACCTGTGCATCCGCTGCCTTGTCGTCGAACGCCTTGGCCAGGTTCTCAATGGCCTGCCGTTTCCACTGGGTGATCTGGTTGGGATGAAGCTGGTGCTTCGTCGCCAGTTCCGAAATCGTCMGCTCGCCGCGGATCGCCTCAAGCGCAACCTTGGCCTTGAACTCGGCCGAGAACCGTCTGCGTGTCTTCATGCTGGATCGTCCTTTTCATCGGAAAATCCACCTTATGCCCCTGTCTCAAAAACCGGCACCACCTCACATC
>NZ_VLJP01000070.1 GCF_007829525.1 Mesorhizobium sp. J18 | reverse complement strand
GGATCTGTTGCAAACTTTTCAGCAACGAGGTGATGGCATGAGGTCAGCTCCAATTTCGGAGCGTATTGCATGTTCAAAGGCCGTCATTTCGATCGATCCGTTATCTTGCTGTGTGTGCGGTGGTATCTGGCATACGGCCTGAGCTTGCGAGATCTGAAGGAGATGATGGCCGAGCGCGGCATCGGCATCGATCATTCGACGATACACCGCTGGGTGGTCTATTTCTCGCCGGTGCTATTGAAGAGCTTCAATCGACGGAAGCGAGCCGTCGGTGGCAAGTGGCATTTGGACGAGACGTATATTAAGGTTCGCGGCCAGTGGATGTACCTCTACAGGGCGATCGATAGCGCAGGCGACACGGTGGAATTCTGGTTCAGCAAACACCGTGACCTGCCGGCGGCGAAGCGCTTCATGCGCAAGGCTTTGGCCCGCCATGGCCGCCCGGATCGTATCGTCATCGACGGCAGCCAAACCAACCGGGAAGCAATCATTTTCTGCGACGCCGAGAGCCGGTTGAAGGATCGGTCACGGCGCCAATTGAAGGCGATCCGCATCCGAAGCAGCAAATACCTCAACAACCGGATCGAGCAGGATCACCGACGTATCAAGCGGCGGGTACGACCGATGATGGGCTTCAAAGCATTCTCCTCGGCAGCCATCACCCTGGCCGGCATCGAGATGGTTCATATGATGCGCAAGCGGCAAGGGCGGTTCGCCTTCAACCCAGCTCCGTCACTCAAGCAACAGTTCGAGGCAATTGCCGCCTGAATTGCGTCCGGCAAAGTGGCGCCGAGTGCCCTCCAGAAAATTTGCAACACAACCCGTTCCGCACGCCAAACAGATCGACACCATTCTGCCGCTGGCCGCGTCTTCCATTCCTCTGAACGTTTGGATCGCCGAGCAAGCCTCGCCATAGCGCGACGGAGGCGCGCTCGAACGCCTGTTCGTCGGCGGGTTTCGGAATTTGCGTAGCGGCTAGAAGCGACATGATGTGGTTCACACCATATCGTCGTCATCGAGCGCGGTCGCTTCCGCGGCGAGCGGGATGTCGCCTGCCAACAACTTTTCCTTGCTGAGCAGGCCGGCATCCTCGAGCGCTTCCATGTCAGGCAGGTCGCGCAGCGTGTCGAAACCAAAATGCGACAGGAACTCCTTCGTTGTCACATAGGTGTAGGGGGCGCCGGGCTGCGGGCTTCGCGGACCGGCGGCGATGAAGCCGAGCGCGCGCAGATGGCCGATCGTGTCGCGGCTGACCTCCTTGCCGAAGAACTGTCCGAGCTCGCCGCGGGTGATCGGCTGGAAATAGGCGATGCACATCAGCACCAACGCTTCGGATTGCGACAGTGCGGAGTCCTGAGTCCCGAGCCCTGTGGCGGCGCGGATTGCATCGCTAAAACCCTTCTTCGTGCGGTGCTGCCAGCCGCCGGCGACGGCCACGAGCTCGTAGGGCCGGCCGCGCAGCTCGTTGCGGATGTCGTCGATGATCAGGTCGAGGTTGCACTCGCGCCCTACGACGCGGGCGAGCACGTCGCGGCCGACCGGCTCGGGCGACGCGAAGATCACCGCCTCGACGCGTCCCATCCATTCGCGCCAGCGCAGTTCTGCCGGCAGATCGACGAGCTCGGCATCGAAGGCTTCCAGGGAGCGCGCGCGCCGGGCCATGATTCAGAGCCCGTACAGCCGGAAGGTCGGCCGGCCGGTGAGCTCGCGCACGGCGCTTAAGCTCACCAGGCGCTCGAACAGACGCCGGCTCGAGCGGTCGCTCGCCGCCTTGCCGGTCTTGGCCGGCTGCGCGTCCTCGCACAGCAGGATCGCCACCATCATGTCGGCGTCCTTGCCGCGCAGCTGCGGCGCCGCCTCGAGCAGCTTGTCGGCGCGCCGCGCGAGGTCACCGTAGAGGTCGGCCGCGGCCGCGGCACCGCGTGCATAGGCGAGATTGCAGGCCGTGCGCCACGGACTGGCGCCTTCGACGTGCGCCGCGGCATGGCGGAGGTCGCCGCGCTTCAGGTGAGCCGCCAACAGCGGCACCGGCACCGGCCATTTCAGGCGGTGCGCCAGCACCGCGTCGGCGAGCCACAGCGCCAGCGGCCGGCAGTCCGGCCGGAACCGCAAGCTTGTCGCGGCGACCGCCGCGGCCGCGCCGACCGGGCTCCCCTGCCCTTTCATCTGATCGGTCGCGAAGGCGATCGTGTCCTGCAAGGCTTCGTCGAAGCGATGCGCCAGGAGCGCGGCGAGGTTGATCTCCCAGTCCGCTGTGCGCACGACTGAGCGTTCGCCAAGCCATCGCCATGCTTTCAGGAGGCGGCCGGCCGGGCCGGGATCGTCGCCTTCGCGCCGGTGATACCAGTGGTCGCGCAGCATGGCCTCGTCTTCCGTCCGCCCCTCCTGCCGCGCCAGGGCCGCGGCGCAGGCGAGCGCCAGGCGCTGGCGCCAGAGTGCTCGTGGCGGGCGATCGGATGCAGGGCGGAAAGCGCCGCGCCGGCGAGAAAATCCGCGTCGTCAACGGCTTCGGCAGACGCCGGCGGCCGCGCCCATGCCGGGAAGGGCGGGAAGCTGGGAGGAGCGTCAGGGATGATTCGCGCGCGCGAGGCCATGCCGGAGCGTAGCTCAGCGCGGCGCTTTTCGCCAGAGTTCGTGTGCTTAACCGCCGGGCCTGTCGTAGATAAAAAATGACCGATAATGTTGCATTATCGGTCGTTTTATGAGAACTCCGAGAAATGGCCTCTCTCGTCGATCAAAACCCCGAAAATCGTGCTCACCACGGCTCCGCTCAATCACAGGAACGGGTCGAAAGCGCCGTGCATTCCAGCATCGGATAGAGTATATAGGCTGAAGGTAGACAATCAGGAACCTAGGAACACCCCCATGGCCCTCAGCATCAAGGATCGGGAAACGGAACTTTTAGCTCGCAAGCTCGCCCAGCGCACAGGTGAGACCATCACTGTTGCGACCAAGCGAGCCCTCGAGGAGCGACTGCGCAGGACAGGTTCTGACGCGCGCAAGGCAGCGCTGCTGGAAGATCTGGAGGCAATTCGCAGACGCTGGAGCGCCCAACCGGTCCTCGACGATCGAACGCCAGACGAGATCATCGGCTACGACGAGAACGGAATTCCGTCCTGATGGTTATCGACACGTCGGCGATCGCTGCGATTGCGTTCGATGAGCCGGAGGCCAGAGGCTTCCACGAGAGAATTGCGGACGACCCTGTGCGCCTGATATCGGCTGCGACCGTCCTTGAAGCAGCGATGGTCATCGAGGCGCGACTTGGAGAAGCAGGCGGTGCGGATCTCGATCTCTGGCTCCACAAGACCGGTGCAGAGATCGTGGCGGTTAGCGCGGAGCACGCAGACCAAGCCCGTCGTGCCTGGCGGCGCTACGGAAAGGGACGGCATCCGGCCGCTCTCAATTACGGCGATTGCTTCTCCTATGCACTGGCCAAGCTCAGCGGCGAGCCGCTCCTTTTCAAGGGCGATGATTTCTCGCAAACCGACATCTCATCTGCGGTGCGCGCCAATGAACGCTAGTGGCCGCTCGACACCTCCGACCGACGAACACGACTGCGACCCACCACAATCCGGGCTATCCAACGTCGCAGCGTCGGATGTCGAGGTCGACGATCTGCCCGACATCATCGATATCGTCGCGGAAATGGGTCGAACACCGGCCGAAGCCCCCTCCCCTCCCCTACCGGCCCATCTGGAGCAGCTCGCCGGCCGGGCCCGCGACTATGTCGAGGCGGCGAGTTCGGCCAACACCCGCCGTGCCTATGCGTCGGACTGGAAGCATTTCACCAGCTGGTGCCGCCGCGAGGGTTTTTCTCTCATGCCGCCCGATCCCCAGATCGTCGGGCTCTACATCACGGCACTGGCATCCGGCAACGCCGCAGGCATGGCGACCGGGGAGAAAAAATCGGTGTCGACGATTGAGCGGCGGCTCTCCTCCCTCTCGTGGAATTATGCTCAGCGCGGCCAGCCGCTCGACAGGAAGGACCGCCACATCGCCACCGTCATGGCCGGTATCCGCAACAAGCACGCGGCACCGCCCAGGCAGAAGGAAGCGGTGTTGCCCGAGGATTTGATCGCCATGCTGGAGACGCTCGACCGCGGCACCCTGCGCGGCCTGCGCGACCGCGCCATGCTGCTCATCGGCTTTGCCGGGGGTTTGCGCCGCTCCGAAATCGTCGGGCTCGATGTCGGCCGCGATCAAACACAGGATGGCCGCGGCTGGATCGAAATTTTGGACAAAGGCATTCTGGTAACGCTGCGCGGCAAGACCGGCTGGCGCGAGATTGAGATCGGCCGCGGCTCGTCCGACTCGACCTGCCCCGTCGTGGCATTGGAAACCTGGCTGAAATTCGCCCGGATTGCTCATGGCCCGGTCTTCCGCCGTGTTACCGGCCAGGGCAAAGCCGTCGGCACCGATCGCCTCAACGATCAGGAGGTCGCGCGACTGGTCAAGCGGGCGGCGCTCGCGGCAGGCGTTCGTGGCGATCTGTCGGAAGGCGAACGTGGAAAGCTCTTCGCCGGCCATTCGCTGCGTGCCGGGCTCGCCTCTTCGGCCGAGGTCGATGAGCGCTATGTGCAGAAGCAGTTGGGTCATGCCTCAGCGGAGATGACGAGAAAATACCAGCGGCGGCGCGACAGGTTTCGGGTCAACCTGACCAGGGCCGCCGGGCTGTAGGGGAGAAGTCCCCTCCCCTGCTGCTGGGCAATCGCGCTCCGGTCGCACTTGTGTCGTGTTATCAAATTTGATAATACCTGGCCATGAGGGAGATCGCCTGGATCAAAGCCGCGCAGAAGGATTTTCGAAAGTTCCCGAAGGCCGTTCAGGACATCATGCTGGACGCGCTTGCGATCGCAAGCTTCGGGCAAAAGGCCGATCTGGCAAAACCGATGAAGCAACTGGGATCGGGCGTCATGGAAATCGCCCTACCCTATCGTTCCGACGCTTACCGGGTGATTTATGCCGTCCAGATCGGCGATGCCGTTTGGGTGGTGCATGCGTTTCAGAAGAAATCGACCAAGGGCATTGCGACGCCCAAGAAAGAGGTCGACCTCATCAAGGCGCGGCTTAGACAAATACGGGAGATGGAGTCATGAGCGAAGACAAGATCGAGATCGTCAGAGGCAGCGGCAATGTCTATGCTGACATGGGTGATCCCGATGCCGATACCAAGCAGATGAAGGCCTTCCTGGCGGCCGAGATTATCGCGGTGCTGGATCGCCGGCATCTCACCGTCAGAGCCGCGGCGGAAGTGACCGGCATTACCCCGTCGGACGTTTCGAACATTCGCAATGCCCATCTTTCCAAGTTTACCATCGATCGGCTTGTGCGGGTTTTGAATCGGCTTGACCGAAAGGTAACCGTGGCGGTTGAAAAGGCCGGGCACGGAACGATAGCCGCCTGATCGCCGCGCTCTGCCGTTCCCACCGAACTGCAACTGCCGTCGCCTCGCCCAGCCTGGAAAAGATACGCGCTAGCGCCATTTCGGCTTGTCCAGGCTGCGGCGCAAGGCGTCGGACACCTGCAGCCCGTTGCCATCGCGGGACGCAGTGTCGTGACGGCGCTTGACGGTGTCGGCCCCCGCCCCGTCCTCGCCGCCTGCCTGACTGCCATCGAGCTTGGCTCTCAGCAGCGCCATGATCATCGGCCAGGTCGAGAATTTGCCCTCTCTGGCGCGATCAGTCAGGCTGCGCAGATAGCCGCCGGCGCTGCTGATCTGCTCGCCCTTTTGGTAGATCGCCGCCAGGGTGATCGCCGCCTGCTGCTCGCCCAGCACAGCTTTCGCGTCTTCCCAGGCGCTCGGGCTGACGCCCAGCATCGGGCGGACCGTCTCCGCCGCAGCCAGAAAATCGCGCCAGTGGCGTATCTGCCCGCCTTGTGCGACCTCGCGCAGGTTCGAGCAAGCGTCCAGCACAATGCCCAAGGGCAGCTCCCGTCTCGGCAGGCTGCGTATGTTGTCGGTTTCTGCGGCGCTGGCGGCCGCTTCTTTCGCATTTCTTGAGTCGTATTTAGATTCAAAATTAGGTTCTGGATTTGAATTCTGTATATGGCGACCAAAATGGGACTCATTGGCGTCCGGATTCTGCGATTTTGCGAATGATTCCAGTATCTCGCGGATCTCGACCCAAAGCTCATGCAGATCGTCGCAGATGCTCTCGATGTGTTGGCGAGGTGCTGAGCGCGGCAGGCGGGCGATGATCGCCTGATAGGCCAGCTGGACGCGGCCCCAGTTGCCGGGGACCTTCTCCTCAATACCGGCGTCGATCATCTTGACGATGTCGCGGCGCAGAAGCGTCAGGCGTTCCTTGGCGACGCGAAACGCCTTCTTCTCGGCCTGGACGGCATCAGCCAGATCCTTGAATTCCTTGGCACGGGCAACGATCGGCGAAAGGTCGAAGCCGTAGGCCTGCTCGATCTCCCCTCCCCTACCCTTGCGGGCAAAGCGCTTGCCGTTCGGGCTGTCGCGGCGGATGATCAGCCCGCATTTGACGAGCACGGCGAGATGCCGGCGCAGCGTCGTTGCCGGCATGCCATTGGCGCGGGCCATCAGCTGCTCATTCGAGGGCCAGACGATCAGCCCCCCGGCGCCCGTCAGCTCGGTCTCCCGGTGAAACGAGAGCAGCGCGTTGAGGATCGCCAGCGAACGGTCCGTGGCGCCCAGAAGATCGCGCGCTTGGCGGATATGCTGAAAGGCATGCCACTTGTTGACAGCGGCATCAGGGGGAATGTCCTGCGTCACCATCTGGCTTGCAATTTGGCCAAGCGACACCGGCCGCCGCCCAAAAGGCGTCGTTGAGATATGCGTCTGCATTCCTTCACCTACCGTTAGGCAAAAGAAACCTGCTCGCCGAAACGACGCCTAGACTCTTGACAGTGATTCGCGGAAATGAGATTCTCGGTTCGCTACAACACGAGAAGGGCTTCCGCGGTTCGCCGTTCGGGGGCCTTTTTCTTTTGCGGTTTCAGTTCTCCTGTTTCGATTTCCAGTCGGCATAGAGATCGTCCAGCCGACCTTTAAGGTATTCGCCAAAGCCGACGTCGGTTCCGGCCGTTTTCAGGGAAACCGTGTAAACCTTCCCGCTATCCTTGATCTTCGCGGTGACTTTGCCACCTTCCGGCTTCCATTCGCTGAATGATGGCTCCGCCTTTGGTTTCTTGGCTGCTTCGACCAAAAGAGTCATGAGGCGCTCGTCCGAGCTCAGGGCCTGGAATTCCGGCCTTCCGATTACTCGCCTCACGGCCTCAAGCACGTCAGGATTGCTGATTTTGGCAGCGATATCCATCCATCTTCGGCGGCCTGCACTTGGAGCAGGGCCGATTGCTTTCACGATCGAGGATGGTATGGCTTTGGTCACCGAGAGCAGCTTTGACAACTCAGTCTTGTCAGTCGACAGCGCTTGCATGATGACATTGCGGCCGAAACCGTGGCTTTCCAAGCTGGCAGCAAATGTAGCCCGCTCGATGTAAGAGAGATTGCGGCGCGCTGTATTCTCAACGCCCTGAGCCACCACGAGTTGGTCATCAGTCATGGACCGGATGACTGCCTTAACCTTCCGTTTCAGGAGATGCGCGGCACGAAGCCGCCGATGACCGTATGCGACCTGATACCGACCTTGGACTTCAGGATGTGGGCGGACAAGAATCGGGACTTCCTGCCCGTTGGCCTCAATAGATTTTACCAGGTCATCCTCGGTCACCTCGCCGTCAAGGCGGTCGCGGATGAAAGAACCGTCTATGAGTAAAGGATCGAGCTCGACAACTTTCTCTCCAGAGGCCAAGGCCTCCTGCAGCGCCTGGGCCTCCTCATCCATGCGGTCGAGAGCCAGTCCCATCGTGCGAACGGGACCTGCCAAAACCCTACCAGACGTGCCCTCCTCTGAAAAGTTGGCCGCGGCCAACTCACGGCTGGTGTCGGCAAATATACCCGTCAGTTTATCTCTTCTACTCATTGGCGCCCCCAGACGTGTTTAATCTCGTCCAGGATCTCACCATTTACAGCGTCGAGGGACTCGATTACGCGATCGTATGTCGAGCGGCGAACCTGCCCACGCTCGATCTCGTATAGGGTTTGCTTGGTCAGCCCGGCATCCGCAATTGCCGTCGATTTGAGAACCGTCGCCGCGAGAACCTCATCCCCAAACAGGTTGCGCAACAGAGCTACGATCTGTGCCTGCGGACCGTCATGCGGCTCATGCCGGGTGACGACGTACCGAATGAAATCGTGGCTAAGATCGCCGCCTGCCTTGCGAACGACGGAAAGAAGATCTGACGTCATCAGCAGAAACTGCGACATCGAGGCAACGTCTACCATTTGCGGGTGGATTGTGATAAGCAAACTTGTCGCGGCGCATACTGCACCAAGCGTAAGATACCCGAGCTGCGGAGGACAATCGATGACAATAATATCATAGTCAGCCTCAACGTCGGCGATCGCATTCCCAACACGCTTGAAAAAGATGTCTCGATTGCTTGTCTTCCGTTCGACAAGAGCCGTCGGCGTCTCATGCTCAAATTCCATAAGCTCTAGATTCCCGGGAACGAGGTCGAGCCCAGCAAAATAGGTCTTGCGAATAACTTCCTTGAGCGGCCGCCGTTTCTCATCGTAACGGATCGCCCCATAAAGTGTGTCACTCTCCTGCAGATCGAATTCGGGTTGCACTCCCAGCATCGAAGTAAGTGATGCCTGCGGATCAAGATCGATTGCGAGTACCCGATAGCCTTGAAGAGCCAGATATTGAGCAAGATAGATTGTTGTTGTTGTCTTCGCCGAACCGCCTTTAAAATTCGCAACCGCAATCGTTTGAAGTTTCTCACCTCGACGCCGCCATGGCAGGTATGCCAACCCGTCCTTTGGTTTCATTGAGGCAATATGGTGCCGCAACTCATTTATCTGCTCGAGCGTGTACGAGCGGCGGCCCGTAGACGAAATCTCGGGGGAGGGACCTTTACCATCGATAGACAACTGACGGAGATACCCGTCGGAAACCCCGATAAGTTGAGCTGCCTCTCCTGAAGTGAAGGTCTTCATTCCCTTTTGAGAAGACGGTGGGAAGAGACGTTCCCCAAGAAGCTGAAGCTGCTTTGAGAGCTGGCGCGCGTGTTGTGCAATTCGCGCATCCGAAGAAACGGCCGTCGATACGTTTTGATTCTGCAACATCGATTTCCCCTTTCGATGCGCTTTTTAGGCCGAATTTGCTAAAAAACCGTATCGAAAATGCCATGATTCGGTAACCATGCCAAGAACTGTGAGACATCAATGGGATCGCGGAGTTCTGTATACAAGTTGGCCGCGGCCAACTTAGCTGTTCGCGCCCGGCTATAGGATAGCTGGCGTGGAAAGATGGTCACAACAACTGATTTAGTTCGACACATGTAAAACGAGGCCACCAGGCACGCGAGGCGCAATAGGGGCGCCAGAGGTGAATACGCCAGCACTAAATGGTGTCTCGGCAGAGGAGGAAAGTAGGTCCGATAGTCGCCGCATCGCCTCGTGAACGCCGATCCTGCCCAACTCGGCCAATGCCTAATCCAGCATGCACGGGAAAGCGTTCCCTTGCATACCAGGCGCGGCCTAATATCTGCGCTGAAGTGCTATATCGGGAATGAAATCCGCACAGAAGTGCCAGCCCAGGGCTGAGATGTAATTTCCAGTTTGCCTCTGAGGGCGGCGAGCATACGTGCGCAACCGGTCAAGCCTAGTCCGGTATGTGATCCCGCTTTGGTCGAGAAAAATGGGGTTCTCGCCCTTGCGAGTACCTCGGGCGTCATCCCTACACCATTGTCATTGACCTCAACAAATAACCGGCGCTGCCCGAAGATCCTCCCATTTATCACACGCGCCACGATCTTGATCCGAGCGGCCGGCCTGCCGCAAACGGCCATCTCTGCATTTTGCACAACTTCATCAAGAACCAGGCGTATCGGCGTTGCCGGCACCAATGCGTCCGCTGCATCCGAGCTTATGCGTAAGTCGAGCCTGCAAGGACAGTCCTTCCTTATCACTTCTAAAATCTCCGCTAGCCGCTCCCGGCGCGTGTCCTTCGAGCTGCTGTGCAGCTTTCGCTGCGGGACGTAGCATCTCGGGGTGTTTCACGCTCTCTTCGTCCTGATAGCTCAGGAACAGCTTTAGCGCTGCGATACGCGACCGCGTCATGTGTGCATAAAGCGAGGAAAAGGATCTCAGTTGTTGCTCCTGGTGTCGCGTGAAGGCGTTTCGCAAATGAATGACTGTGTAGCCGATAGCGGCGAGAGACAAAGCAACGGCAAAGAGGAACCTGTTCCGGGAAGCGGCTTCGGCAATGTGTGCCGCAGTGTTCAACGTTTCGGCATGTGCGACCGCAGTGCCGGAAACCTCGAACATTCGCTGTTCGAGATCCGGCATAACCCGAAGCGCACTCTCGAAATTTGTGCCTCCCTTTGATCGGCCCCCACGGACGGGTCCAATTTGATTGTTAGTGCAATGATGGTCGCGGCGCCAGCGCGGGCGGCATTGCTGGTTGGGGTTGCAGGGCCGCCCGCGCGAATGCCGGGATGAAGACCTCGGGTGCCGGCGGCTT
>NZ_VLJP01000069.1 GCF_007829525.1 Mesorhizobium sp. J18 | reverse complement strand
GGCCCTTGCTATCACCGGTGCCGCGCCCGTTCCGGTTCCGCCGCCCATGCCTGCCGTGACAAAGCACATATGTGTTCCCGAAAGATGGTCCATGACCTCGTCGATGGATTCTKCGSSGCCAGCCTGCCCGATATCGGGCAGGCTGCCCGCGCCAAGTCCTTCGGTCGCGTAAGCACCGAGCTGAATCACCCGCGGAGCTCTAGACATGCCTAGCGCCTGGGCGTCGGTATTGGCAGCAATGAATTCCACGCCCTCCAGACCATCCGCGATCATGTTATTGATGGCGTTGCCGCCACCGCCACCTACGCCAACGACAGTCAGCTTAGGCTTCATCTCGGAAATCTCGGGCTTTTTGTTGTCTGTCATGGCATCCGTCCTGCAAGTCCCCGCGCCGAATCGGATGCCATTAGGGAATCAGATAGCCCGCTGCGGTGCAAGGAGCCGCATCCGGATCACTCTGCTATCTGGAAGAATGTCGCGATGGCCTCGAAAATTGCAAAATCTCAGCACCTCCCCGCGGCGCGGTGAATTGAGCCGCGGCCACCGCCTCAATCAGGAGATCAAGAGCTTGGCGCACCTTCCTGCTGGTTTCGTCATCGCCTGACAAATGCAGCCAGGCATGTTCGAGATGCTCACGTGCAAATGCGAAATCCGACGGCATCAGCTTTTTCCTCGTCCTTCGTGCCCTGTCTGGTTTCCGGACTATCATCCAAGCCGCAAAGACCTGGTGAAATGCACTGGGAGGATTTGATTCAAATTGAAATTGCGCGCGGCGGCACTGTCAGCCTGCCTCTGCGGCAGGGCTTCCAAGATCATTCGCTACCTTGTCGCCTGCAAGGGCGAAAGCTTCGGCAACCCGACCCCGCTCCACATCATCCGGGGTTGGCGAGAATCCGGCACCCAGCATCTTGCGTCCCAGCATATGGTCCGCAGGCCGGTTGACCGAATCGATTGCCAGAAGTCGTTGCCCTGCAAAATGATAGACCGAGAAGGCATTCTCCTCCTGAGACCCGACGAGTATGTGACGATCGGCGTCGAAAGACAGCCCGACCATCTGCAGCTTCATGTCACCAATATCGGACCAGAACCATGGAATGGCGCGATAAGGCTCCGGACGGCCAATGATGGTGCGGGCTGCGGTGCGAGCCTGGTCAGTGGCATTCTGTACCGATTCCAGGCGAACCAACCGCGCAGCGTGCCAATGATGGTAGCGGGCGCAATCGCCGATCGCCAATATGTCGGGATGCGAGGTCTGCAATGCATGATTGACGAGGATTCCATTGTTGCATGCAAGGCCAGCTTCCTCAGCCAAGCGCGTGTTCGGATCGACACCTATACCCGCAACGACGAATCCGGCAGGGATCTCCTCGCCTGCCGAGGTCCTGACCGACTTGACGACACCGCCCTCGGCATTGATGCGGGAAACACCGGTGTGGAGTAAAAAACGGATGCCCTGCCCGGAAAGCCTCCTCAAAACATGATCTGAAACATAGGGCGAAACCACACGGCCAAGCAGCCGATCCGCAAGCTCCAGCACTGTCACGTTCTTGCCGAGCGCCGCAAGCGTGGCGGCTATTTCCAGGCCGATGAAGCCGCCACCGATGATGACGGCCGCCGAGGCGGTCGGCAACAGGGTCCGCAGCCGTCGTGAATCGTCGATTGTTCGGATCGCGACCACGCCCGGCAGATCTGCTCCAGGCACCTGTGGCAGGCGCGGCGTGGCCCCCGTCGCAAGCACCAGCTTGTCGAAATAGCGCTTTTCGCCTCCCTCAAGGGTAACAGAGTGGGCCGCAACATCTATTGCTTCCGCCGCGACGGCGGGCAGGAATTCAATATCGTTCGTCCTGTAGAAGCTTTCCGCCCGCAAGAGTTGTGATTTGTCTTCAGCTGCCTTGAGGAACGTCTTTGAAAGCGGGGGCCTGTGATAGGGGAAATCGGTTTCCTTGCTGAGCAGAAGCACCGGCTCGTCATATCCTTCCTGGCGAAGGGTCGCAGCAAGCTGGGTACCGGCATGTCCCGCCCCAATTATGATCGTTCCTTTGCCCATCGGCTCGATTCCCAAAGTGTAGTTCGTTTTTTAATTGATGACGGCATAGACCCCTGTACGGGGCCGATGCAATGAAAAGCAACCGGCGATCCTGGCCGCAGAAATGGGGAGCGCCGGCAGATTTTTCACTATCGGAATTGTTTCAATGTTGGGTTGCCCTCAACACGGGCGCCGCGACAATATCTCGTCGTCCCGAGCCGGCGAGCGATCCGACGGAATAGTAGAGCAGGAATGAGCCTATGATATAGGGATTGATGACATCCACCTCCACGGCCGAACGGACCACCAGGAGAATCCCGAATCCGAACAGAATATGAGCCTGCAGGTCGCGCCGGTCCGAAACCGCTCTGCCGAGGGGAGGAAAAAGGCTGCTCCAGAAAATGGGTATGAGCAATAACAGCCCCAGGAGGCCAAGTTCCACGAGTGTTTCGATAAAGGTATTGTGGAAATGAAAGCCGGTTCTGGTCTCGATGAAGAATTCCTCCCAGAGCCTTTCTGCATCGGCGAAGCCCTGCACCCAATAGGCCTGATAGCCCACGCCGAATATCGGATGCTCGCGAAATGCGGCCATGCCTTCAGACCAGAGATAGGTTCGGCCCGTTAGCGTCGCATCCTTGCCGAATACCCCTAACAGAGCATCGAAAGCACCAAGGTTGAAAGCGACAAAGGCTCCCGTCAGAGCCAGCGCAATACCAAAGAGAAAAACGAATCGCCGCACCAGCGGCGTGAAATGCAACATGGCGCGAAGACACAGACAGGCAGCAAGAACGACTGCAACGGCTATGATCGACGTTGCCGATTGAGAAGCCAGAAGACAATAAGCCGACAAGGCTCCAACCACGAGAGCGAAGATGCCCCACAAGCTGCGTTCGCGCAGGGGGACCAGCGCGGCATAGGCGAGATAAATGCCCACCGAAGCAAAGAAGCCGAGTTGGTTCTTGGACGAAAAGGCTCCAACCAAGCTGTAGGCCCCGTCCAGCGGATCATAACTATGGGTTCCGTCCGCGAGCGAATAAGCCAGCACCAATGCAATGCCTGACAGCCCTCCGAGAGCAAGCGTTCTTATGTGGAGCACGCGCGCCGCAATCAACGCGCAGACGACATGGGAAAGATACTGAACCCCGCCGCGCAAGGAACTGCCCGGTGCTGCCGACCAGAAGGTCGAAAGGCATGCGAACAGGGCAAAGCCCAATATCCACCAGGACTTAACAAAAATGTCGACGAAACGGCGCTGGTCGACAATAAC
Organism: Mesorhizobium sp. J18; assembly: GCF_007829525.1. Classification (GTDB taxonomy): domain Bacteria; phylum Pseudomonadota; class Alphaproteobacteria; order Rhizobiales; family Rhizobiaceae; genus VLJP01. The sequence goes on along the minus strand of NZ_VLJP01000069.1, from coordinate 7,641 downwards.
AAGAGGTAGCCAGAAAGCGTAATAAACGAGAATCAGAAGCTGCCCGAACCGGGTCGAATACGCAAAGGCGAAGAAGGAAACTGCCACAGCTACTGCGCCGAACCAGAAGTTCCGCTCGGGACTGAGCAGCAGGCCTTTGGCGATCTTCATCTTGCAATCCGTGGCGCTGATCCGCCTCCTGCACCCTAGTCCGACAAGAGAGGCGGAATTTTCACCTTCACGACGTCGCCTGGAAGGACCGCGGTGTTTTGATCGGCGGCGATCTCCTCCGTCTTGCCATCAGCCGCCCTGACGATCCTCAGGATGACCCTGTTCATGTCATCCTCACCTTCGAGCGCCAAAGCAGGTGCGTTCGACAAAGCTTCCGCCATCAGTTTCTTGTACATTTCGATCTGGAGCGTCAACGCTTCGATCTTCGCTTCGGTCTCCTGCTGTTGTTGGGAAATCTCCGACTCCCGATCATTCTGGAGATTGGTGGCGTCCTGCTCGGCTCCGTTTATATCCTGTCGGGCACGCAGCACAGCAGTTTCCATATCCAGGACCTTGCCTTCCATCTCGGCGATTGTCTGTTCGACGGTGAGCACACGGGCATTCACTGTCAGACCACGCTCGGCGAGGCTTCCAACGCCTTTCAGCTCTTCCCTGGACAGCTCGATCTGTCTGTTCTGGGTCGCGATTTTCTTTTCCAGCGACTCGATTTCATTGCGCAGGAGCTGTTTCAGATCCTCGATCCCCTCCAGCTGTAGCTCAACCCGCTTTCGACGCGCTTCCATGAATCCAGCCTCTTCAGCGAGCAGCTTCTCGGCGATATCGAGATCGGCAAGCTCTTCCGGCATAGTGATCGAGGCCGCCCCCTGAGCTTCCGCCTGAAGGCGTGCGCGCCGCGCATAAAGCCTGTTCCTCTCGGCAATCAGGACCTCGAGATTGCCTTGGGCATTGATGTAGTCTCGCTCGATCCTAAGCGACGCATCTGCCGATCGCCGCAGCCCGCCGGCGACACTCACCGTCCGCAGCACGGTCAGACCGGGATCATACGGATATCTTCCCGGATTCTGCACATCACCGGTAACAAAGATCGGGCGGTATTCGATGATCTCGACCGAAGCTGCAGGCCGGTCCAGCAAACCGAATCTCTGCTGGAGTTCGTCAGCAATCGTCTCTTCGATCTCGGCGGTTGTCTTCCCCGCTGCCGGAATCTGCCCGACAAAAGGCAGGGAGATGCTGCCGGACGGTCCAACCGTATAGTCGCCTGCGACAGACGACCATTCCCGAACCGCCCCTTCGGCCGTCTGCCACTCGGCAACCTTGATCCGCAGCTTGTCCATGGGGCCGAGCTCATATTCGGCTGCGGAAACTCCCGCCCCGGTCAGCAAAAGGGTTAGAATTGCTACGAAAATACAGACACAGCGCATACCGGCAAGCGGCGCGCCGCGCGACAAGACAAATGCTGCCTTCAACGCATACTCCCAGTTCGGTAGAACAAACGCAGCATCAATAGCTGCCGCGCGATGCCAGCACAGCCGGTACGGTTCGGACGATGATGACGAGGTCGAATGCAAATGACCAATTCTCGACATATCGCCGATCGAACGCCACACGCCGGCGATAGGGCACATCATTACGGCCGCTGATCTGCCACAAGCCGGTAAGGCCAGGCCGCGAGCGCAGATAGTAGACGGCGGCACGACCGTAAAGATCGAGCTCTTCCTGCACCACCGGGCGCGGGCCGACGAAGCTCATCTCGCCGCGCAATATGTTGAAGAGCTGAGGAAGTTCATCGAGGCTCAGTTTGCGCAGCACCGCGCCTACACGCGTGACGCGCGGATCATCCTGAAGCTTGCGCGTCGCCAGCCACTCCTCGCGGGCGGCGGCATCCTGCAGGAGATGGTTCTTGAGGACTTCATCTCCGTTTTCGACCATCGTGCGGAATTTATAGCAGCGAAAGGTACGGCCATTTCGGCCGACGCGCGCATGCCCGTATAAGATGGGGCCGGGGCTCGACGCTTTCACGAGAAGCGCCAGCATCAGAAGCAATGGGCTGAACAGTAGGAGGGCAAGAATGGAGCCGACAATGTCGAAGCTCCGCTTGGCGACGCCGCCCAAGGCAGGCTCCTCCTCACGGCGTATTTTATTAGGCATATTGGCGAGTATTGCCGCATATCTCATAATGCGTCTCCGCGAAAACAAAACGGCCGCCGATCCTGATATGGAAATGCTGCGCTGCAGCACGGCAGTAAGGTAGTCCGATGCTTATGAAAGCACTATGATAAGTTGACGGCCGGAGACCTCACCCGTAATCATATTTTGTGTCCTGCCGTTATAATAGCTCGACTGGAAGTGTCTCGATTTCACAGACGCAATAGAGAGTAGCCGTTTCGATGAACATATATTGTTAAGTCAGAAAACAGATTTAAAAGACGTAAAAAAATTCTTTCGAACCATCTTATAGCATTGAATAAATAACTTTAATTCCTGTCTTAAAAAATCTTGCTCTCAAGAAAGACACGCTTCCAAGTCGGATGATATTTCGCAGAAGCGAAATGAAAAATATCATCTTTCTAGCCAATTCACCTTAGGTCGATATAGCAGAACATCATCAAGTCTGTGATGAAAAGCAGTCATATGTTGCATGCCGCGTTTCAGACGAATATATCAGGGATGCAAGGTTCCCTTGGCCATGCCGATCGATCGGATTTTAACTGTATCGACCTGTTGGCAGAGAAGGAGACCGTCCGATATGGCTTCGGCTGGGAGGTTGGTGACATGTTCGTGGTGCAAACCGGGCATGTTTGCGGCGGCAGGGCTTAGTAATGTCTTTCATGCTCTTTTTGCGAGGAATGCTCCTCGTCCTGGCGGTGTTTGCAGTCGCGACATATCTGGCGACGCAATCCCTCTGGTTGACCTTTCTCTATTCCCTGCTGATCGCCGTATTTCTTCAGGTCGGCTACTTTCTCGCCATCCTCTTTATGGTCTGGCGCATGCCAGCCAAGAGAACGCAGCAGACCGCGCCAAGCGCTGAAACAAGTCAGCCTCGCAAAGCGAAGCCAGCCGGTGAACTCCCTGGATCGCTTGGACACTGACTGGTATCGAGCTGAGTTTCCCTAGCCGGCCAACAAGACCTCGATTTACAGGTTTGGCTGTACCGGCCAGCTATAGCTGAAAATTTCTGCCGTTCAGCTTGGTGGCGGGCGTCGGAATCAAACTTTTTTCACCAAATATTTTCCGCCGACTCCAAACGTGCTTGGCATTTTTTCTCTCCGTCACCCGACTGCCCGATTTGCTTCCTAGCCGCGGAAGCTGTGGTTTGGTTGGAGAGGGGTTCCTCGATGCAGAAAGACTTGTGCCGCGCTTTGCGCGCACCGGTAGTCGCATTGTGCATGTTCGCGTCCGCGGGAACAGCATCAGCGCAATGCGGCGGAGCCTCATGGTATGCACTTACGTCCATGACGGCCTCAGGTGAGCGGATGAACCCTGCTGCTCTGACCGCCGCGCACCGCAGCCTGCCCTTCGGTACGAAAGTGAAGGTCACCAATCGCCGCAACGGGAAGACGGTCGTCGTCCGCATCAATGATCGCGGGCCCTTTGTGAAAGGCCGGGTTATCGATCTTTCCAAGGCTGCGGCGATGAAGCTCGGCTTTATCCGTGCCGGCCATACAAAGATCTGTCTTCAGGCAGCAAAATAGTCCTGCGAATCAGACCCCGGACACGCTTCAGCCAGCTCATCAGTGCAGCCTTCTGGCGCGCTCACAATATGCCTCCATCAACGATAAGGGTTTGGGCTGTCAGCATCCGCGCCGCGTCGGAGGCCAGGAACAGGCATGGTCCCACCATGTCCTCGGGATGGATTTCCTTCTTGAGACATTGCCTCTGGATATGGTCGCGCAGGCCTTCCTCCGTAACCCAGAGTTCCCTTTGCCGCTCGGTTATCACCCAGCCCGGAGCAATAGCGTTGACCCGGATTCCATATGGACCCAAAGCGCCTGCCAGGCCTTTTGTAAGGCCGATGATACCAGCTTTGGCCGCGGTATAGGCAGGCATGTCGCCCTGGTTGATCATGAAGGAGGTCGAAGTGAAGTTGACGATCGCCCCGCCGCCGGCCGCCTTCATCCCTTCCACCACGGCCTGGACCGTGAAGAAGTGCGGTCTCAGATTGATGGCTTGATTGTTGTCCCAGTATTCCCGCGTTACATCCTCGATATTGTGGCGATCATCGCGCGCGGCATTGTTGATCAGGACGGTAATCGGTCCGTGTTCCGATATTGCGTGCGCCACCGCCGCGCGCAATTGCTCTATGTCGCGTAAATCCGCATGGAGGAAGAGCGGCAATGCCCCAAGCTTTCCGGCCAGATCGTCGCAAAGCGCCTCGCTCGCCTCCCGTGCGATGTCGATGAATGCGACCCTTGCACCCTGACGCAGAAAGCCTTCGGTCAGTGCTGCGCCGATGCCGGTTCCACCGCCGGTTATGAGGACAGAAGCACCTTCCAGATCGGCAAATTTGGCGGTCGGCATCATTCCGGCTCCTTGCTGACGGATGGATATTGCGCGCTGTTGAGCAGGGAGAAAAGATCGCGCGCCTCGAGCTATCCTGCAAGGTAGCAGGCTTCTGGGCGGGGGCTTGCGGGACGATTTCCCCTCCCTGCTTCCCGCACTGCAATGCAGATGCGTAGCATTCAACTCGACGGATGCCGTCAAATGGGCTACCTGCCTCTTGCCAGAATTTCAGACCGCCGGAGACCCCATGCCCCTTCGCGTTGCAGTCCAGATGGACCACATCTCCACTATCTCGATTGACGGCGACACGACCTTCGCCCTGTGTCTGGAGGCACAGAGACGCGGTCATCAGCTTTGGCACTATACGCCGAACCGCCTGAGCATGCTCGGCGGGACGGCATATGCCAGCACCGAAGCCCTGAAGGTGCGCGACGAAAAGGGACGACATTTCGAACTCGGCGAGCCGGAAAAGCTGGACCTTGCCGAGATGGACGTGGTCCTGCTTCGACAGGACCCGCCTTTCGATATGAACTACATCACGACCACGCATATTCTCGAGCGCATCCATCCGAAGACTCTCGTGGTTAACGACCCGACATGGGTGCGTAACAGCCCGGAAAAGATCTTCGTCATGGAGTTTCCGGAGTTCATGCCGGAAACCCTGATCACCAAGGATCCGCGGGAGGTTGACGCCTTCCGGAAGAATTTCGGCGACATCATCGTCAAACCGCTTTACGGCAATGGCGGCGCGGGCATTTTCCATCTGCATGAGGCCGACCGGAATCTCGCCTCGCTGCTTGAAATGTTCGCGCAGATGTATCGAGAGCCATTCATCGTCCAACGCTACCTCAAGGAAGTACGCGGCGGCGACAAGCGTATTATTCTGATCGAAGGCGAGCCCGTGGGGGCGATCAACCGTGTGCCGGCCGAGCACGATTCGCGCTCCAACATGCATGTCGGCGGACGCGCGGAGCCATCAGAGATTACGGATCGCGAGCGGGAGATCTGCGATCGCATCGGTCCGGCGTTGAAGGAACGCGGTTTTGTTCTCGTCGGCATCGACGTTATCGGAGGCTATCTGACCGAGATCAATGTGACTTCACCGACCGGCATCCGTGAGGTCCAGAAATTCGGCGGCGCGGATATTGCCGCACTTTTCTGGGATGCGGTGGAGAACCGAAAAGCCGCCGGTTAATCTGCGGATGTTCCGCGTGGACAACTCGTTGCAACCTGCTTGCAACCCAGGCGGCAGAATGTTCTTGCAATGTTCTTGATTTGCCCCGCGCATTATGATTGTATTGAGTTGAGTTCTCGGGCTTGAGGCGCTCGGCGGCGCCTGACTCATGGGGTAGTAGGGCATGGTTTCGCGCGTTCGTACGATTGCTTTCGATGGTATCGAGGCAGTCTCGGTCGATGTTCAGGTGATGATCGCGCCTGGAAAGGTCGGCATGCATATCGTCGGTCTTGCCGACAAGGCCGTGGCCGAGAGCCGGGAACGTGTGCAGGCGGCCCTTCATGCCTCAGGCCTGTCGATGCCCGCCAAGAAGGTAACCGTCAATCTCGCACCGGCCGACCTGCCGAAGGAAGGCAGCCACTACGACCTCCCCATAGCACTCGGCCTGATGGCGGCGCTTGGCGCCATACCGGCCGATGCGCTTGCCGATTATGTGGTGCTTGGCGAATTGTCGCTTGATGGTACCATTGCGCCGGTTGCAGGCGTATTGCCGGCGGCGATTGGCGCCAATGGAATGGAGAGGGGGTTGATCTGCCCGCATGCCTGCGGGCCGGAAGCCGCCTGGGCAGGGTCCGAGATCGACATTCTCGCGCCGCGCAGCCTTATAGCACTTGCCAACCACTTTCGCGGAACTCAGGTGCTGAGCCGACCCGAACCCAGCGTCCGCTCGGCGGCAAGGGACCTTCCGGACATGGCCGACATCAAAGGACAGGAAAGCGCCAAGCGCGCACTTGAAGTAGCGGCGGCCGGCGGACACAATCTGCTGATGGTTGGCCCGCCAGGCGCCGGCAAGTCCATGCTGGCACAGCGCTTGCCATCCATATTGCCTCCTCTCGCACCAAAGGAACTCCTTGAAGTCTCCATGATCGCCTCCATAGCGGGGGAACTTGCCGATGGCCGCCTCTCTGACCGCCGGCCCTTCCGCGCACCGCATCATTCGGCCTCCATGGCGGCAATGGTCGGCGGCGGTCTGAGGGCGCGCCCTGGCGAGATGTCGCTTGCCCATCACGGCGTCCTTTTCCTTGATGAATTCCCCGAATTCTCCCCACAGGTGCTCGATTCGCTACGCCAGCCGCTTGAGACAGCCGAATGCGTGATTGCGCGGGCCAATCACCGTGTCAGCTATCCGGCCCGGATCCAGCTCGTGGCAGCAATGAACCCTTGCCGTTGCGGCATGGCCGGAGAACCCGGTCACCGTTGCGTGCGAGGGCCACGCTGCGTATCGGACTATCAGGCTCGCATCTCGGGCCCGCTGCTCGACCGGATCGACCTGCGTATCGAGGTACCCGCCGTGTCCGCCAGTGATCTGATCCGCCCGGGAAGAGCAGAGACGAGTGCGGTCGTGGCAGAACGGGTTGCCCGCGCCCGCAAGCTTCAGCAGGAGCGTTTCACTGCCCTTGGCCTGCCTTCCTGGACAACGAATGCCCATTGCTCCACTGCGCTGGTCGAGGAGATCGCGGCACCGGACACAGCAGGAGCGGCTCTCCTGAAGGAAGCGAGCGAGAAGATGGGTTTCTCTGCCCGCGCCTATCACCGTGTCCTGAAGGTGGCGCGGACGCTTGCCGATCTGGCCGGCGAGGAAAAGGTCGGACGATTGCATCTCGCCGAAGCGATCTCCTATCGCCTAGCGGGTGAAAGGTTGGCTCAGGCAGCCTAGCTCTCTAGAGCGTTTCAGGTTTTGACGGAAGCGTATCCTGCGCTTTCGAGATAATTGCTGCATTCGGTTGGTTGGATTGTCGAGACGAGATGTCCGACGTGGCGCCAGGTATCCTCGATGGTGGGCTTCTGGGCGGCTCGCATCCAGTGCTTGATCTTGGCGAAGGCCTGCTCGATGGGATTGAGATCGGGCGAGTAGGGCGGCAGATACCAGAGCCTGGCGCCGGCTGCCCGGATCATCTGTTTGATGGCGACCGATT
>NZ_VLJP01000078.1:132172-135379 GCF_007829525.1 Mesorhizobium sp. J18 | reverse complement strand
GGTCGCCCGGTAGCGCTGGTGCCACTTCACCGCCGAGGAAACGGCAACGCCAAAGCGGCTCGCAGCCGACCGGCAGCTCTCGCCGGCCTCGATCGCACCGACCACGCGCTCACGAAGATCATTGGATAGAGGTGCTGTCAAAAGATGCCGGCCTCCTTCCCAGCAAGCATCTTGAATCACAAAATCAACCAAACCGGAATCCCTCCCGATTCTGTCAAGCGCTGAAACGCTCTAGAGTATCCGATCAGCCGCCCATCATCAGGCGCTTTTGGGCAGCATCGCCAGCACACGACGCAATTGACCGGTGGCGAGCGCGACATCGGGCGCCTTCTGCATTGCGATCAGATAGTGCAGGCGGAATTCTGCATCCTCGCCTTGCCTCTCGCCCAACAGGCGTTCGAGTTCCTCGCGGAAAGGCAGCAGATCGCCGGGAACGGCGATCTCGCCCTCCTTGCGCATCTCGTCAAGGCGGACGATGAGTTGCGAAAGCCCGTTCGTCCAGGAAAAGCGCGGATCGCCAATGACGGCGAAAAGCAGCGTATACGGGTTCTGCAGCTTCGGGTCGTCCCCGGCCTCGGCTATGATCAAGGTGCGATGGAAGTTCATCAGCGCAGATGACAGTTCGCCGGCAAGCGCGGTTACGTCGGGCAGGTCATCCATGATTTTCTCCCTGCCCCCGGAATAGCAGATTATCCCGCTTCGCGCATCTGCTCGGCGGTCTGCAGGTCAACGGAGACGAGCTGGCTGACGCCCTGCTCGGCCATTGTGACGCCGAAGAGGCGGTTCATGCGCGCCATAGTGATCGGGTTGTGCGTGATGATGACGAAGCGCGTTTCGGTCGAGGTCGCCATTTCGTCCATCAGGTTGCAGAAGCGCTCGACATTGTGGTCATCAAGCGGCGCGTCCACCTCGTCGAGCACGCAGATCGGCGCCGGATTGGTGAGGAATACGGCGAAGATCAGCGCCATGGCGGTCAGCGCCTGCTCGCCACCCGAAAGCAGGGTCATGGTCTGCGGCCGCTTGCCGGGCGGGCGGGCGAGGATTTCCAGCCCTGCCTCCAGCGGGTCCTCGGATTCGACAAGCTGCAACTCGGCGGTGCCGCCGCCGAACAGATGCGTGAACAGCCGCTGAAACTGCGCATTGACGACGTCGAAGGCGGCAAGCAGCCTCTCGCGGCCTTCCTTGTTGAGGCTCTGGATCGCCTGGCGCAGCTTGCGGATCGCCTCGATGACGTCCTCGCGTTCCGAGACGATGGTTTCCAGCCTTTCGGAAAGCTCACGCTGCTCCTCCTCGGCGCGCAGATTGACGGCACCGAGCCGTTCGCGCTCGATCTTCAGCTTTTCCAGCCGGCGCTCGACCTCGCCCATATCCGGCATCGGATCATCGGCTTCGAGCCCGGTATGGCGGATGACGAGATGCGGCGGCACGGCCAGCGCCTCCTGGATACGCGCTTCCGTCTCCTTGCGCCGTTCCTCCGCCGCCGTCAGCCTTTCCTCGGCACGGGCGCGCTGTTCGCGGGCCTGGGCCAGCGTCTGGATCGCGTCGGTCGCCGCCTTGTCGAGCTCGGCCTGCCGGGTCTCGGCCACCTGCAAGCGGTCGGCGGCTTCCTTGCGCAGGCCTTCCGCCTGCGCAATCTGCGACAGAAGCGCCCTCCCCCGAGCGTCGATCTCGTCCGGGGCTTCGTCCAGCTTCTCGAATTCGGAAACCGCGTCGTTGCGCCTTTCGGTCAGCGCGGCGATCTGCCGGTCGGCATTTTCGGCACGCGAGACCCAGTTCCGGCGCTCTATTGCGATCGCTTCCAGGCGGCGCTTGCGCGCCTCGGTTTCCCGCGTCAGGCCTTCATGGGCGGCGCGCGCATCGGCAAGAGTCGCACGGTCGCCAGAGACCTCGGCCGTCAGCCGGTCGAGCCGGCCCTGCAGATCGCCAAGGTCGGGCAATGCGGCAAAGGCGGCCTTGGCCTCTTGCAGCGTCCGGATCGCCTCCTCGCGATCGTCGGAAATCCGCTGCCGCGATTCCTCAAGCGCGCTGCGGCGGCTGGCCAGTTCGCCGGATGCCTTTTCGGCCTGGGCCAGCGCGTCGCGTGCCTCGCTCAATGCCCGCTGCGCCTCGCGCACGGCTTCACGGCTGCGCCGCTCCTCCTCACTGGCGGCCTTGACGGCGCCCTCCGCTTCGCCGAGAGCAGCTTCCGCCTGACGGACCAGCCTCGTCGCCTCAGTCGCCTCGCTCTCCAGTTCGGCCAGACGGTTCTTCTGCGCCAGCCTTTGGGCTGCCGCCGTGGGGGCGTCGGCGCTTGCCGTGTAACCATCCCAGCGCCAGAGAGCGCCCTCGCGGCTGACGAGCCGCTGCCCCGGCTTCAACTCCTTCTGCAGGCGAGCGCCGTCGCCTTCATCCACTATGCCGATCTGCGACAGACGGCGGGCAAGCTGGTGCGGCGCGCGCACGACGTCCGAAAGCGGCCGCACGCCGCCTGGCAGCTTCGGGTCGTCCGGTGCAGGTTCGATCTCGCTCCAATGCACGGGGGCGCTGCGATCCAGCGGCACGTCGAGATCTTCTCCGAGGGCGGCGCCAAGCGCCGTCTCGAAGCCGCGCTCGACGCGCACCTGCTCCAGCACTGCCGGGAAGAGATCGCCGGTGGCGGCGTTGAGAATCTTCGCCAGCGTGCGCGCCTCGGTCTCGATGCGTGCCAGTTCCGCCCGCGCTTCCTGCAGCGGCGGGCGGGCGGCAGCCTCGCGGGCGCGGGCCTCACTGACAGCCTGTTCGGCTTCTGCCGCCGCCTTCTCCGCCGCGGCCAGCGCCTCGGTCGCCGCCTCCACCAGCGCCTTCTTTTCCGCCGGATCGGGCAGGCCGGCTATGCGGGAGGCTATATCCTCCAATTCGCGATCGGCATTCTCCAGTTGCCGATGCAGGCGGTCCTGCCGTTCGGTCGCGTCGCGGATGGCGCGTTCGGCCTGGTTGCGCGATGCCGAGGTTTCAGCCTTCTCGGCGGTGAGCCTGGCAAGCGATGCCTCGCTGGCGGAAAGCCGCGCAGTGGCCGACGTGAAAGCTTCGCTCGTTTCGGCCTCGCGCGCTGCGGCACCGGCATCGGCTTCCTTCAGCTCCGCTTCCTCGGCTGCCAGCCGCTCCAATACCTCGGCATTGTCACGGATCATCTGCTCTTCGCGGGCAATATCCGCCTCGAGTTGCTCGACGCGCTTCTGCAGTTCCTCC
>NZ_VLJP01000078.1:44123-132041 GCF_007829525.1 Mesorhizobium sp. J18 | reverse complement strand
CCCAGCCGCTCCAATACCTCGGCATTGTCACGGATCATCTGCTCTTCGCGGGCAATATCCGCCTCGAGTTGCTCGACGCGCTTCTGCAGTTCCTCCCGGCGGGCGCGGATGCGCTTGGCCTCCTCCTCCATCTGCGTGCGTGCGATGGTCAGCCGCTGCAGGGCGGCGGCGGCGGCGGCCTCCGCCTCGCGCAATTCGGGCAGGCGCCTGGCGGCAATCGCCTGTTCCTTCGCCGCCTCCATCTGCGCCGCGGCCTGTTCGGCGACAAGCCTGGTGGCCTCCGAGAGCGCCGAATGCGCCTCGCCCTCCTGCGCCTTGGCCTGAGTCCAGCGCAAATGCAGCAGGATCGCCTCGGACTTTCGGATATCGGCGGAAAGGTTCTTGAAGCGGGAAGCCTGGCGGGCCTGACGCTTCAGGCTTTCGATCTGCCCTTCGAGTTCCCCGACGACGTCGTCGAGGCGCTCCAGATTCTGCTCGGCCCCGCGCAAGCGGAGTTCAGCCTCGTGGCGGCGCGAATGGAGGCCGGAAATGCCCGCCGCCTCCTCCAGCAGCGCGCGGCGCGCCTGCGGCTTGGCCTGTATCAGCTCGCCGATGCGACCCTGCCCCACCATGGAGGGCGAACGCGCGCCCGTCGACTGATCGGCAAAGAGAAGCTGCACATCCTTGGCGCGCGCCTCCTTGCCGTTGATGCGGTAGACTGATCCCGCCTCGCGCTCGATGCGGCGAGAGACCTGCAATTCATCGGAATCGTTGAAGGCCGCCGGTGCCGTGCGGTCGCTATTGTCGAGGAAAAGCGTGACTTCCGCCGTGTTACGTGCCGGCCGCGTGCCGGAGCCGGAGAAGATGACGTCGTCCATCCCCGAAGCGCGCATGTTCTTGTATGAGCTTTCGCCCATCACCCAGCGCAGTGCCTCGACCAAATTCGACTTGCCGCAGCCATTCGGCCCGACAATGCCGGTCAAGCCGCGCTCGATGACGAATTCAGAGGGATCGACAAAGGACTTGAAGCCGAGCAGGCGAAGGCGGGAGAAGCGCATCAGCAGTTGCTCCCGTCATTCCTGTGCTTGTCACAGGAATCCAGGTCTCGACGTCCGAAGGGTCTACTTCCAAGGACAATTAGCGCTATCAGCCGTCGAGACCTGGGTCCCCGGAACCCTCGCCCTTCGGGCTTCGGGCGCGAGGATGACGGATATCGGCGGCCATTCTGAAAAATTGCCGAAGTTACGGAATGGGTTCCGGCTCTCGCCGCCCTTCGTCCGGCATCGGCCGGGATGACGAGCGGCGGCCAAGCTGCCGCCACACACCGGGAGGAAGCCGTCGCGGCTGTTTCAGAGCATGCCGTCGATGACCGCCGACATTTCCTCAATCGACATTGCTCCCGAATATTTCTGCCCGTTGATGAAAAAGGTGGGCGTAGCCTGCACGCCGAACTCCTCCGCCCCGCGCTTGCGCACTGCCCTGATGTCGTCCAGAAGCTTCTGGTCCGTCAAGCAAGCCTCGAAGGACTCCTGTGTAAAACCGGCAAGTTTGGCAATCTGCAGCATGGGATCGCGGGCATTCTCCACCGGCGCCCAGCTATCCTGCTTCTGGAACAGGACTTCCACCATCGAGAAATACTTGTCGTCGGAGCAGCGCGCCAGCATGAAACCGGCTTCCGCGCGCGGATCGAAGGGAAATTCGCGGAAGATGAAGCGCACCTTGCCGGTGTCGACATACTTCTCCTTCACCTGCGGAAAGGTAGTCTCGTGGAAATGCGCGCAATGCGGGCAGGTCATCGAGGCATATTCAACGATCGTGACGGGCGCGCCCTCCTCGCCCAGCGCCATCTCGGGCAGCGGGCCGGTTTCGAGCAGCTTTGCCTGATCGACGGAGCCTGAGGATTCCGGCGCAGCGGCGGCGGGCGCCGCATTGGCCGTGCCCGAAGCATCAGCGCTGCCTTCCTCCTCGCTGCAGGCCGTCAGCACCGACGCCATCGCCGGAAGGGCGACCAGAGACAAAAGCACGCTTCTGCGCGGAAGGGACCGAATCATGCGAATCACCCATCAATCGTTGGAATTTGTACTCACGCACCTTCTGAAAAGCGAGAGTTGAGCGCGAAATAAGGCAATATCCCAAACCTGCCAACTTCTATCCGGCGCCGTTGATCACGAATATGCGAGATGGTTGCTACTTTTTCGAGCCGAGCACACTTGCGCCCAGTCGTCGCAGGGCCTCGCGCAAGCCGTCGTCCTCGATCTCCTTCGTCAGACCGGAGACACGTTCCTTCTCTGCCGCGCTCAGCGGTTTCGGTGCCTTGACGGGCCTGCGCCGCCCCGCTGCGACAGGCTTCTGGACGATCCGGATGCGGCCGATGGCGGCAAAGCCGAGAAAGGCATTGACCCGGCCGATCACTTCCATTGTCTCGTGCTGCAGGCGCAGCGCCGCCATGCCTTCGCAGGCGATCACCAAGGTTGCCGGCTCGAACGGGTCATCGTCGCCCATGCGGCGCGGCCAGACGATCCTTTCCGGCCGCGAGGTTGCGGCAAGCCGCTCGCCGACGATCTCCTCCCAGGACTGGACGAGCCCGATGGAGATACCGGCGCGCTTGCGCAATACCGGATCGAGGATCTCGCCGGCCAGGTCACTGACCGCGACGGGATTGCCGATGCCTCTTTTCCCTGCCATGAGCTTTCCTTGACCGTGATGAGAGCGTAACCCAGCCTGCCCCCGATGACACGCGCGAATATGGCGGAACCCGCACCGAAGCGGGAAGAAAGCGGCCCTGCCGGGCCGTTGCTCGCCTGGTATGATCGCCATCACCGCGATCTGCCCTGGCGCGTGCCGCCGTCCGCCGTCCGCAACGGCGCTTCGCCCGATCCCTATCATGTCTGGCTGTCGGAAGTCATGCTTCAGCAAACGACCGTCGAAGCGGTGAAGCCCTATTTCCTCGACTTCCTGCGCCGCTGGCCGGACGTCAACGCCCTGGCCGCGGCTTCGGCCGACGACGTGATGAAGGCCTGGGCAGGTCTCGGCTATTATTCGCGGGCGCGCAATCTCAAGAAATGCGCCGAAGCCGTGGCGCATATTCATGGCGGCAGATTTCCCGAAACAGAGGCCGGGCTGAAGGCTCTGCCCGGCATAGGCGACTATACGGCAGCAGCCATCGCGGCAATCGCATTCAACCGTCCCGCCGCCGTTGTGGACGGCAATGTGGAGCGGGTCGCGGCGCGCCTTAAAGCCATCGATACGCCCCTGCCGGAGGCGAAGCCGCTCATCAAGGATTATGTGCAGTCTATCACCCCGCTCGACAGGCCGGGTGATTTCGCCCAGGCCATGATGGATCTCGGTGCGACCATCTGCACGCCGCGCCGGCCCGCCTGCGTGCTCTGCCCTTTGCGGGAGGACTGCGAAGCAATCCGCCTTGGCGACCCGGAACTGCTGCCGGTCAAGGCAGCGAAGGAAGCGAGGCCCATGCGCAAAGGCGCCGCTTTCGTGGCTGTGCGCGGCGATGGGGCGGTGCTGTTGCGCAAGCGCCCGGAGAACGGCCTGCTCGGCGGCATGAGCGAAGTGCCGACCACCGGCTGGACCGCCCGGCAGGACGGGGCTTCCGACATCTCAGCCGCCCCCTTTGCGGCTGACTGGCAAGGTCGCGGCACGATTTCCCACGTCTTCACACATTTTTCGCTGGAACTCGCTATTTTCCGCGCCGATGCGGTGGCGGGGCCCGCCCCAGAAGGCCACTGGTGGTCACTGCCGACGGAAATCCGAGGCGAAGCCTTGCCGACCGTCATGAAAAAGGCCATCGAGGCAGCAATACCCGGCATCATGAAAAAACTCATACCTCAACAACCGGAAAATCCATGAGCAATATCCGCCACATCGTCTTCGACATCGGCCGCGTGTTGATCCATTACGATCCCGAAATCCCCTATTCGCGGCTGATCCCGGATGCCGAAAGGCGGCGCTGGTTCTTCGAGAATGTCTGCTCGCATGACTGGAACCTGGAGCAGGACCGCGGCCGGACGTGGGAGGAAGCCGAGGCGCTTCTGATAGAGGTTCACCCCGGCGAGGAGGAGAATATCCGCGCCTTCCGGCGGTATTGGCATGAAATGGTGTCACATGCCTATGACGACACCGTCGTCGTTATGGAACGGCTGATCGATGACGGCCATGACGTCACCATGCTGACGAATTTCGCCGCCGACACCTTCGCCGAGGCGCGGCAGCGCTTTCCGTTCCTGAACAGGCCGCGCGGCGTGACGGTCTCGGGCGAGGTCCGCCTCATCAAGCCGGATCGCGAGATCTACGACCATCATGCGGCAAGCTTCGGTCTCGATCCCCAGGCGACACTGTTCATCGACGACAGCCCGAAGAATGTCGAGGGTGCCCGTGCCGCCGGCTGGCAGGCGGTCCAGTTCGTCGATGCCGGGCAACTGGAGCGCGACCTGGAGCGCTACGGCGTTCTTGTGAGCGCCTAGGGTCGGGACCTGAGCCGAAACGCTTTATCCGGGAAAGATCGGCGTGCAGTCATCCTCCCGCCGTCTGCATACCGGCGCGAGCGACACGGCGAAGTTCATCGATCGGCTTCAGCGCGCCTTCCTCCTCGAAGTGCCAGAAGGTCCACCCGTTGCAGGCATCGAGTCCCTGCACGCGGGCGCCGAGGCGGTGGATCGAGCCGGCCTCCTGGCCGACCGCTATAGTGCCGTCGGCGCGCACGCTGGCGGTCCAGCGCCGCTTGCAATCATAGAGCAGCGTGCCCGGCTTCATCAGCCCGGCGTCGAGCAGGCTGACAAAGGCCACGCGCGGCTCGGCACGCTTTCCGGTCATGACCTCCAGATCGGCAGCGGAAAGCGGCTCCACCGCCGCGATGCGTGCATGGGCCGCGTCGATATAGGCCTGCTCACGCTCGATACCGACAAAATGACGGCCGAGGCGTTTCGCCACCGCACCCGTGGTGCCGGAGCCGAAAAAGGGATCGAGCACGACATCGCCGGGCCTGGTCGAAGCAAGCAGGACACGGGCAAGCAGCGCCTCCGGCTTCTGCGTCGGATGCAGCTTGCTGCCGTCCGCGCCTTTCAGGCGCTCGGCGCCGGTGCAGATCGGGAACAGCCAGTCCGACCGCATCTGCACATCGTCATTGGCGGCCTTCATAGCCTCGTAATTGAAGGTATAGCCCTTCGAATTCTTGTCCCGCGAGGCCCAGATCATGGTCTCATGGGCGTTCTGGAAGCGGCGGCCGCGAAAATTCGGCATCGGATTGGTCTTGCGCCAGACGATGTCGTTGAGGAGCCAGAAGCCGATATCCTGCATGATGGCGCCAACGCGGAAGATGTTGTGATAGGAGCCAATCACCCAGATCGTGCCATCCGGCTTCAAGGCACGACGCGCAGCCAGCAGCCAGGCGCGCGTGAAGGCGTCATAGGCTGCGAAGCTTTCGAACTGGTCCCATTCGTCGTCAACCGCGTCGACCTTGGACTGGTCGGGACGATGAAGCGCGCCCTCGAGCTGGAGATTATAGGGCGGATCGGCGAAGATGACGTCCACCGACCGTTCCGGCAGGCGTTCGAGGGCGGCGACGCAGTCGCCCTTCAGGATCGTATCGAGCCATTCGGACCCGGCGGCGAGCGGCGGAAGATCCTCCAAGGGACGCACTGCTGACATACGGAAAACACCCCGAAACGCATTACTCTTTTACTTTGCGTTATGGTTACCGGGATGGGTAAACATTCGGTAAGTGCCGCCACGATTGGACATATGCCGGCGGTGGCACTAAATGCGAGGCGAGCCATCTTTGCCCGATGCATGAAGACATCGCGGGCAATCCCGAACAGAAACCCGCTTTCCAGGATAGCCTATGCCTGCTCCTCAACTTGTCATTTTCGATTGCGACGGCGTGCTCGTCGATTCAGAGATTGTCGCCGCCCGCGTGGAAGCGCAGTTGCTGAGCGCCGCAGGCTACGACATCGCACCCGAGGAACTGGCACAGCAATATTCCGGCCTTACCTTCCGCGACATTCTCCTGAAGATCGAGAAGGAGGCACAGATGCTTTTCGAAGCCTCAATGATCGATCGGGCGGAGAAAATGGTAGATGATCGGCTGAAAGCGGAGGTCCGCGCGATTGCAGGTGCGGGCGAAGCGGCATTGTCGCTGACGGTTCCCAAATGCATCTGCTCCAACTCCACCCGCGCCCGCATCGATTCCATGCTCGCCAGGACAGGACTGCAGCAGGTTTTCGGTGACAAGATATTCTCCTCGCGCGAGACGCCGACGATGAGGCCGAAACCGGCTCCGGACGTGTTCCTCTACGCCGCGGAGAAAATGGGAGCCGACCCCGCTGAGACATTCGTCATCGAGGATTCGGTACACGGCATCCAGGGTGCGAGGGCAGCGGGAATGCGCGTGATCGGCTTTACCGGAGCCTCGCATACGCATCCCGGCCATGCCGACCTCCTCACCGAGGCGGGCGCCGAGACGGTGATCCACCGCTGGGCGGATTTTCCCGGCGTGATCGCCGCGCTCTCGGAATGGTCCGAGAAGGTCTGAACGGCCCGCCTTACTGCCCGGTACCCGGCCCTTCATCGAAGCCGACAAACACCTGAACGCTGCTGTCGACCGGTGCGGGGATGAGCACATTCGGATCGTTGAAGATGAACTGCGTGGCGCCGGCCGTATCGGCCACCTGAACGGTATATTGGTGCAGCCGGGAATCGAGCACCTGATCGCCGCGCACCACCGCGACGCGGACCGGCATTGTGATGGCACCGGCCGAGCCGAGCGGACCGGGCACGACCTTGCCTGCTGCCGCCACCGTCATGGTGGCGCCGTTGGCGGTATAGCTGCATTTCCGCGTCACTTCGGTGATTGCGGCCTGATAGATGACCTTGGTCGGGTCCTGTTCGCCGCCCCTTTGATAGGTGGTGTAGTAGGCAGTGCCCTCGCGCAGCATGAGGCGAGGACAATAGGCCCTCAATTCGCTTTCGCGGACCTGCTCTTCACCACCAGCCTGTGACGCTGCGGCGCCGGGACCGGCTGTGCTGCCGGATTGACATCCGGCCACTGCGAGCATGAGGCCCCCCAGGGCAAAAGCTGATAGAAAACGACCGTTGAGCAATTGGAACCCCTGAAACCGTTCTTCCCTATGGCAAGGCAGGTGTTCTATATCAACCGCGAGACCAAAATGCGACCGGGCTTCGCGGCTTTTCCATAGGCCCGGGCCATCACCCGACCAGGATAGCTTGACTGATGGATTATGTGAGCACGCGCGGCAGCGCCCCCGCCCTCGGCTTTTCGGATGCGCTTCTCGCCGGCCTGGCGCGCGACGGCGGCCTTTACGTGCCAGGCGAATGGCCCACGTTCAGCGCGGACGACATCCGCGCACTGCGCGGACTCGCCTATCCGGAAATCGCTTTCCGCATCCTGAAACCCTTTGTCGGAAACGAGCTGGAGGATGTGACCTTCCGCAGAATCATCGGCGAGGCTTATGCGACTTTCCGCCATGAGGCGGTCTGTCCGCTGGTGCAGACGCGACCGAACGAGTTCGTGCTCGAACTGTTTCACGGGCCGACGCTTGCCTTCAAGGACGTGGCGATGCAGCTTCTCGCCCGCCTGATGGACCATGTGCTCGCGGAGCGCGGCGAGCGCGCTACCATCGCCGGGGCGACCTCGGGTGACACCGGCGGCGCGGCAATCGACGCCTTCGCCGGACGCGAGCGCACCGACATCTTCATCCTGTTTCCGAAGGGGCGCGTCTCGGCGGTGCAGCAGCGCCAGATGACGACCTCGAAGGCTGCCAACGCCCATGCTCTGGCGATCGAGGGCAATTTCGACGACTGCCAAGGGCTGGTGAAGGACATGTTCAATGATCATGCCTTCCGCGACCGGGTCTCGCTGTCGGGCGTCAATTCGATCAACTGGGCGCGCATCATGGCCCAGATCGTCTATTATTTCTCCGCCGCCGTCTCCCTCGGCGCGCCGGACCGGCCGGCATCCTTCACCGTACCGACGGGAAATTTCGGCGACATCTTTGCGGGCTATGCGGCCAAACGCATGGGGCTGCCGGTCGAACGGCTGGTGATCGCCACCAATGACAACGACATTCTGGCCCGCACGCTGGAAAGTGGCGAATATCGGATGCGCGGCGTCGTCCCCACCACCTCGCCGTCGATGGATATCCAGATCTCGTCGAATTTCGAACGGCTGCTTTTCGAGGCGAGCGGACGCGATGCCGAGGAGGTTAGCGCCTATATGGCCGGCCTGAAACAGTCCGGCGGCTTCACCCTCGGCCAAAAGACGCGCTTGGCCATCGAGGCCGATTTCTCGGCCGGCCGTTCGGATATGGAGCAAACCGCAGCGACGATCCGGGAGGTTCGAGAAAAGAGCGGCTATCTCCTCGATCCGCATACGGCCACCGCCGTTCGCGTGGCGCGCGCACAGCCGGCCTCGAAAACACCGATGGTGGTCCTTGCGACCGCCCATCCGGCCAAGTTTCCCGATGCGGTTGCGGAAGCCTCCGGCATTGTGCCAACCCTGCCGGACTGGCTGGCAGGATTGATGGAAAGGGAGGAGGAGTTTACGGTCCTTCCCTCCGACCTTAAAATGGTGGAAGATCACATCAGCCGCCGCGTCTCGGCGGCAGCGTCCGGAAATTCAGGGAGTTAAGCCTGTATGGGTGTAGAGGTAAGCCGTCTGTCGAACGGCCTGACAGTCGCGACCGAAACCCTGCCACATATTGAATCCGTTGCCCTGGGTGTCTGGGTGAAGTCGGGCTCGCGCAACGAGCGTGAAGACGAGCACGGCATAGCCCATCTCCTGGAGCATATGGCCTTCAAGGGCACGGGGCGGCGCAGCGCGTGGAAGATCGCGACCGATATCGAGGATGTCGGAGGCGAGATCAACGCGGCGACCAGCGTGGAGACGACCGCCTTCTACGCCCGGGTCATGAAGGACGACGTATCGCTTGCCATAGACATCCTCGCCGACATCCTGACCGATTCCAAATTCGATCCCGCCGAACTGGAACGCGAGCAGCATGTCATCCTGCAGGAGATCGGCGCCGCGCATGACACGCCGGACGACATCGTCTTCGACCGGTTCACCGAGACGGCCTTCCGCCATCAGGCGATCGGCCGCTCCATCCTCGGGACGCCGGAAACCGTCCAGTCCTTCACATCCGAACAGCTCCACAAGTTCCTCGAGCGCCAATATGGCGCCGAGCGGATGATCGTCGTGGCAGCAGGCGGCGTCCGGCATGACGACTTCGTGCGCGAGGTCGAGCGCCATCTCGGCGGCTTCCGCAGCAAGGCCGACGGCTCCCTGCCGCAATATGCACATTATGTGGGCGGTGACTTTCGCGAGCAGCGCGACCTGATGGATGCGCAGATCATCCTCGGCTTCGAGGGCCGCGCCTACCATGTGCGCGATTTCTACGCCTCGCAGGTACTGTCCATGATCCTCGGCGGAGGCATGTCCTCCCGTCTCTTCCAGGAGGTGCGGGAAAAACGGGGGCTCTGCTATTCGGTCTATGCCTTCCATTGGGGCTTTTCCGATACAGGCGTCTTCGGTGTCCATGCCGCCACCGGCCGCAGCGACATAGCCGAGCTGATCCCGGTCATCCTTTCCGAACTGCAAAGGGCCGGCGAGGATATCGACCAGCAGGAGCTCGACCGGGCGCGCGCGCAATACCGCGCCGGCCTGTTGATGTCGGGGGAAAGCCCGGCCAGCCGCGCCTCGCAGATCGCCCGCCAGCTTCTGCTCTATGGCCGTCCCATCGGCACCGAAGAGATGATGGATCGGCTGTCGAACCTGACGGTCGAGCGTCTCACCGATCTTTCCACCCGGCTCTTCACGTCGAAGCCCACCGTTGCGGCAGTCGGCCCGGTCGGAAAGCTTGTTCCCTTCGAAGCCATCAACGACATGCTTGCCGCTCCGCGTCCGGCGCTGCGGAAGCTCGCCGTGTGAATGGATCGGGGCATGTTTGCCCTGCCCTTCTTTCGCCGCGACATTCCCGCGCTAAGGGGCGAAAGGGTATTCCTGCGCCCGCCCGCACTGGAAGACTATCGGGAATGGGCTGCGCTGCGCCGGGAAAGCCGCTCCTTCCTGGAGCCGTGGGAACCGCAATGGGCGCCGGACGAACTGGAGCGTCACGCCTGGCGGCAAAGGCTGAAGCGCTACCGCGAAGAGGCCGACCAGGGGACCGGCATCGCCTTCCTCGTCTTCGAGAATTCCAGCCGCAACCTCGCCGGCGGCATATCCATCGGCAATATCCGCCATGGCGTCGCCCAATCGGCGCAGATCGGCTACTGGATGGGAGAGCGCTTCGCCGGCCGCGGCTTCATGCAGGATGCGCTCGGCCTCGTCGTTCCGTTCTGTTTCGATACGCTTCGGTTGCACCGCATCGAAGCTGCCTGTATCCCGAAAAACAATCGTTCGAGTCGTTTGCTTGAAAAAGCCGGATTTAGGCGCGAAGGGCTTCTGCGATCCTATTTGCGGATCAATGGTACCTGGCAGGACCACTACCTTTACGCCTTGATTGCCGACGAGCATCGGGCCAAAGAACCATAAAACGGGGCAAACGATTGTCGCGACGATTTGAAACCGCAGCGCAGGCGCTTTTCGCTCTTCTGGCGCTTCTCTTGTTCTCCGTGCAGTCGGCCCTCGCGCTCGAGCCGATCAAGATCTCCCGCGACGACATTGCGCTCGACCTTTCAGGCGCTGTCGAAATCTATCGCGACCAGGGCGACAATTTCCAGGTTTCCACCGCCCCGGGAGCCGATGGCATCGTCCGGCGCATCGAGGTGGAGGCCCAGGACAACCGCTCGACGGGCGACTGGGCCGTCTTCGCGCTGGCAAACACCACTGATCAGCAGCTCGACCGTCTGATCGTCGCGCCGCATTTCCGGCTTGTCGGCTCGGGGCTCTTCTGGCCCGATCTCGGCTCGCCCCGGATTGCCGCCATCACGCCAAGCGAAGGCTTCGCGCTTGACCGCCAGGAGAGCGCCGGAGCCGACGAGTTCCTCGTCACGCTCAATCCGGGCTCGGTGGTCACCTTCGTGGCAGAACTGTCCTCCCCGCGGCTGCCGCAGGTCTATCTGTGGGATCCCGGCGCCTACAAGGACACGATGAATTCCTACACGCTCTATCGCGGTATCGTCATTGGTATTGCCGGCCTGCTGGCGCTGTTCCTGACCATCCTCTTCGTCGTCAAGGGGACGTCGATGTTCCCCGCAACGGCCGCGCTGGCCTGGGCGGTGCTGGCCTATATCTCGCTCGATTTCGGCTTCCTCAGCAAGATCGTCGAGATCGCGCCCGGCAATGAACAGATCTGGCGTGCGGGCACGGAAGTGACGCTCGCGGCCACGATGGTGGTGTTTCTCTTCACCTATCTCAATCTCAACCGCTGGCATCAGCATTTCAGCTATGGCGTGCTCGCCTGGATATTGGGACTGCTGATCATTGCCGGCATTGCGATCATCGATCCGGCGATGGCGGCAGGCATTGCGCGCCTGTCCTTTGCGGCCACCGCTGTGCTCGGGCTCGTGCTGATCGTCTATCTCGGCTTTCAGGGTTATGACCGGGCCATCATGCTGGTGCCGAGTTGGGCCATGGTCCTGGTCTGGCTCGTCGGCGCCTGGATGGCGGTTACGGGAACGCTCGACAACGATATCGTGCAACCGGCGCTAGGCGGCGGGCTGATCCTCATCATCCTTCTGATCGGCTTCACCGTAATGCAGCACGCATTTGCCGGCGGGGCGCTGTTCCAGGGCCTTTTCAGCGACATGGAACGGCAGGCGCTGGCAATCACCGGCTCGGGCGACATCGTGTGGGACTGGGACGTGCTCAGGGACCGCATCGTGACCCGGCCCGATATCAGCAAGCAGCTCGGCCTCCCCGCCAACAGCCTGCACGGCCCGGCGCGCAACTGGCTTCCGGCGCTGCATGCCGACGACCGCGACACCTTCCGCACAACCCTCGACGTCGTTCTGGAGCATCGCCGCGGGCGCATCGCTCATTGTTTCCGCCTGCGCGGTGCGGACGGGCATTATCACTGGGTCGCCCTGCGCGCGCGGCCTGTCATCGGCTCGGATGGCGAGATCATCCGCTGCGTCGGCACGTTGGTCGACGTGACCGAGCAGAAGAAGGCCGAGGAGCGGCTCCTGCACGATGCCGTGCACGACAACCTGACCGGGCTGCCGAACCGCGAATTGTTCATCAACCGGCTCGATGCGGTGACCGCCATCGCGCGCACCGAGGACAAGATCCGCCCCACCGTGTTCGTCATCGATATTGACCGCTTCAAGGTCGTCAATGACGAGCTTGGCATCTCCGCCGGCGATACGATCCTGCTCACTGTCGCCCGCCGGCTGCACCGGCTGCTCAAGCCGCATGACTGCCTTTCACGCTTTGCCGGCGACCAGTTCGCCATGATGCTTCTTTCCGAGCAGGACCCGTCCCGCGTCGCGGCGGTCGCCGATGCGATCAGGCAGGCCGTGCGCACACCAATCACCTTCGCCAGGAAGGAAATCGTGCTGACCGCCTCGGTCGGCCTCATGTCCTGGACCTCGTCTCAGGCTTCCGCCGAGGAGATGCTGAAGGACGCCGAACTCGCCATGTATCAGGCGAAACGCTTCGGGGGTGATCGGATCGAGCCGTTCCGGCCTGCCTTCCGTTCCATCGGCACGGACCGCCAGCAATTCGAAGCCGATCTGCGCCGTGCATTAGAGCGGGAGGAACTCACGCTCGCCTATCAGCCGATCATGCGGCTGGAGGACCACACAATTGCCGGCTTCGAGGCCCTGATGCGCTGGGATCATCCGCGCCGCGGCCTCATTCCGCCGGCCGACTTCATCCCCGTCGCCGAAAGCAGCGGACTGATCGTCCAACTCGGGCTGTTTGCCATGCAGCGCGCGGCCGAGGATCTCCACGCCTGGCAGAAGCAGATCGGTGACGTACCGCTCTCCATGTCGGTCAATCTGTCGAGCCGGCAACTGATCCGTCGCGATCTCGTTAGCGATGTGCGCTCGGTGATCACGCGCGCGAACATCAAACCGCGCTGCTTTCGCCTGGAGCTTACCGAATCGCTGGTGATGGACAATCCCGAACAGTCCGCGCATGTGCTCGGGAAGCTGAAGCAGCTTGGCATCGGTCTTTCCCTGGACGAATTCGGCACCGGCTACTCGTCGCTTTCCTATCTGACGCGCTTTCCCTTCGACACGATCAAGATCGACAAGAGCTTCCTCGACGATCCGACGTCAAAAGGAATGGTGCTGGTGAAGTCCATGGTCAGCATGGCGCATGACCTCGGTCTGTCTGTCGTGGCCGAAGGCGTTTCGGACGATGCCGATGCAATGAATCTGCGGCAGATGGGCTGCGAATATGCGCAAAGCTTCATGTTCGGCCCGCCGCTGTCGGCCGAGGCGACGCTGAGGCTGCTGATGGAGCAATATCCGCTCGCACAGGCTTGAGGTCAGGCGTGACCCGCCATGCTGCTCAGATGGGTGAGATCGACGCCGATCGATGCCAGGATGCGGTCATAGGTCCTGTCGATATCGCCGTTGAACAGAAGCTCCGTCGTGGCCGGACAGGTCAGCCAGCCGTTCTCGGCGATCTCGCCCTCCAACTGACCGGCGCCCCAGCCGGAATAGCCGAGCGTCATCAGGGCGTGGCGGGGGCCACGGCCGAGAGAGATGGCGCGCAGGATATCGACCGTGGCGGTCAGACATACCTGCTCGGAGACGACCATCGAGGACTCGACCTTGAAGTCGTCCGTGTGAAGCACGAAGCCGCGGCTGCGATCGACAGGCCCTCCATTGCGCACGGGAAAATCGCGCGCCGGCGGCGGCAGGCGGATCGCCTCCTTCTCGTCCAATATGCCGAGTTGCACGAGGATGTCGGAGAAGCCGAGCTGCTGCACCCGATTGATCATCAGCCCCATGGCGCCCTCCTCGCTATGGGCGCAGATATAGACTACGGAACGCGCGAAGCGCTCATCGGCCATACCGGGCATGGCAACGAGGAAATGATTGTCCAGAAATCCCTGCATGCCTGTGGTTTTCCGGTCTCGCGTAATCTT
Organism: Mesorhizobium sp. J18; assembly: GCF_007829525.1. Lineage (GTDB taxonomy): Bacteria > Pseudomonadota > Alphaproteobacteria > Rhizobiales > Rhizobiaceae > VLJP01. Next base: position 117,993 of record NZ_VLJP01000078.1, on the reverse strand, counting down.
CATGGCAAAAATCTAGCGTTTTTCTCGCCATCGCGAAAGACAAAGCTTGGATGTAAATCCTGCGGTTAGGGTGATGTCATCCGCCACTCACATAAATATGATGCGTGGACGCGATCTGCCGATTGCGGTTTCAAAAGGCCCTATCCAAGTTGCAGGCATGGTGCACCGCCTTCTCACGCTCACCGGCACCCTTGTCGTTCTCATGTGCCTCCCGGCTTCCGCCTCTTCCAGCCAATGGCATGAGAGCGAAGGAGGCGCGGTGCGCCTTATAACGGCTGGCACGCCCGATGCGCGAGGCAGACTGAAAGGCGCGTTGGAGATCCGCCTGAAACCGGGATGGAAGACCTATTGGCGCGATCCTGGTCCTTCCGGCATTCCGCCTCAGCTCGATATTTCGCGCAGCACCAATGTGGAGGATACCGAGATATTCTATCCGCCGCCCGAGCGCATCGACGACGGCTTTTCGCAAGCGGCCGGCTATGCCTCCTCGGTGAGCCTGCCGATCACATTCATGCTGGAACAGCCGGGCGCGCCGACCCTCATCAAGGCAGAAGTTCTGCTCGGCATCTGCCAGACTATCTGCGTCCCGCTGCAGGCGGACATCACGCTGGACCCGGCAGAGGCGCCCGACGAATTGCGCGACCTGGCCCTTGTCACGGCGGCCTATTCCGCTTTGCCCCCGTCGCCACGCGCGGATTTCAGGCTTCAGGAGGCGAAGATCGAGGGCGATAGGCTGCTTGTGGAGGCCAGCGTTCCGAAAGCCGCCCGGACAACCGATCTGTTCGTGGCAAGCGGCGGCGGCTACCTTTTCGGCCAGCCGAAGCAGATAAGCCGAGAAGCCGGCAAGATCACTTTCTCCATCAAGCTTCACGAAAAGCCTGAAGACCCCTCGCCTGCCGCCGGGTTCGCCTATACGCTGACCGCCGACGGCGAATCCGTGGCAGGTGAATTCCAGTTGCCATGAGGGCCTTGAAAATCCGTTCCGCTGCGTAGATTCCATTTGCAGCCTTGTTTACGAAAGGAGTTCGCATGACCATTTCCGTTGGCCAGAAACTGCCGGACGCAGTGCTCAAGATTGCCGCCGAGGACGGTGCCGAGGATGTCTCTACGGCCGAGTTCTTCGGCGGACGCAAGGTCGTGCTGTTCGGCGTGCCGGGCGCTTTCACGCCCACTTGCAGCAACAACCATCTGCCCGGCTATCTGGAGAACTACGATGCCATCACCGGCAAGGGGGTCGATGCCGTCGCGGTCATCGCAATGAACGACCAGCATGTGATGCGGGCCTGGGCGAACTTCACCGGCGGGCAAGGCAAGCTTGTCTTTTTTGCCGACGGCAATGGCAGCTTCATCAAGGCGCTCGGTCTTGACATAGATCTGTCCGCCGGCGGCCTCGGCCAGCGCTCCAAGCGCTTTTCGATGATCGTGGAGAACGGCGTGGTCAAGTCGCTCAATATCGAGGACACGCCCGGTAAGGTGGAGCAGTCGGGCGCGGCGCGCATCCTGGAGCAGCTCTAAGCAAAGGTTCAGAACCATGCCGGACCTGATCGCCGAGCACCTGCCGCATATGGCCATGGCATGGACGGCCTATGTCCTTGCCACGGCGAGTCCGGGTCCGAGCAATATGAGCATCATGGGTGTGGCGATGGCCCGCGGCAGGCCGGCGGCAATGGCATTGACCGCCGGTATCGTCTCCGGCTCGCTGTTCTGGGGCATGCTGACTTCGCTGGGCATCGCCAGCCTGCTCACGGCCTATGCCGGGCTACTCACTGTCATCAAGGTAGTCGGCGGGCTGTATCTGTTGTGGCTCGCCTGGAAATCGGCGCGAGCAGTATTTTCAGGCATGGAACCCGAGGCGGGCGGCGGGAATACTCGCCCCCTTTCCTTTCGCAGCCTCTATTTCCGCGGGCTGGCGCTGCATCTGACCAATCCGAAATCGATCCTGGCCTGGATCGCCATCGTGTCGCTCGGTCTCAACCCGTCGGCGCCGGCATGGATCGCGTCCGTGGTGGTGGGCGGCTGTTTCGTGCTGGGTATCCTGATCTTCGGCACCTATGCGCTCGCCTTTTCCAGCGCGACAATGGTCAGGGCCTACAGGGCGGCCCATCGCTATGTCGAAGGAGCGCTCGCCGTGATTTTCGGCGCGGCCGGGATACGGCTGCTGACGGACCGGCTTTAAGCCGATCCGTTGCCGGATTGCTCCCCTCGAACGGGCTTGAACGGCGCCATTCCCATGCGCGCAAGTTCGTCGGCACGCTCGTTCTCGGGATGGCCGGCATGGCCGCGCACCCAGTGCCAGTTGACCCTGTGCCTCCGCCGGGCCTCATCCAGCGCCTGCCATAGTTCGGCATTCTTGACCGACTTCCTGGCGGCAGTCTTCCAGCCGTTGCGCTTCCAGCCCTCGATCCAGCCAGAAATGCCGTCGCGCACATAGTTGGAATCCGTATAAAGCTCGACCTCGCAGGGCTGTTTGAGGGCGTTCAGCGCCTGGATTGCGGCCATGAGCTCCATGCGGTTGTTGGTCGTCTCCGCCTCACCGCCGGAAAGCTCCTTGACATTGCCGTTGTATCGCAGGATCGCGCCCCAGCCGCCAGGACCGGGATTTCCCGAACAGGCGCCGTCGGTGAATATCTCGACCTTCTTCACCGGCCCACTCCATATTCGGAAGCGCTGCCTATCTGCCGGTGGAAGCGCAGGCGGCGAACATATTCCATAGGGTCGCGTTTCTGCACCAGTGCTCCGTCGGGTATGGTCAGCCAGTCATAGAGCCGCGTCAGCATGAAGCGCAGCGCCGAGCCGCGCGCCAGCAGCGGCAGGGCGTCGATTTCCTCAGCATCGAGTCGGCGCACGCGCTGATAACCGGCGAGCAGCGCCCTGCCCTTGGTGAGATTGTAGGACCCATCCTTCTCAAAGCACCAGGCATTCAGGCAGGTCGCCACGTCATAGGCGAAGAAATCGTTGCAGGCGAAATAGAAGTCGATCAGCCCGGACACCTCTCCGCCGAGGAAGAAGACATTGTCGGGGAAGAGATCGGCATGGATGACGCCGGCAGGCAGCTCCTTCGGCCAGCCGGCGGTGAGGTCGCTAAAATCCGCTTCCACTTCCGCGGCCAGTCCCTCCTCCACCTCATCGGCGCGCGGTCTGGACAGTATCCACAGCTCGCGACTCCCTTCCAGGTTCAGCGCGTTCTTGCGCGTCAAGGGGAAATCGGCGCCTGCCAGGTGCAATTCGGCCAGGGCCTTGCCGACCTCTTTGCAATGGGCTGCCGTGGGCCGGCGCATCCACATGCCTTCGAGGAAGGTGATGAGGGCGGCAGGGCGACCGGCAAGCTCCGCGATCACCGTACCGTCGCGCCGCCGCACCGGCAGCGGGCAGGAAACGCCCTTGGAAGCCAGATGCTCCATCAGGCCGAGGAAGAAGGGCAGATCGGCTTTTTTGACCCGCCGCTCATAGAGCGTCAGGATGAAGGCGCCGCTCGACGTATGAAGCAAGTAGTTCGAATTCTCCGAACCTTCCGCGATCCCCTTATAGGAAAGCAGCCGGCCGACCTCATAGCCTTCGAGGAAAGCGCCGAGCTCAGCCTCGGAAACATCCGTATAGACCGCCATTAGGGTCAGGACCTGTTAATCTGGTCGAAATGGTGTAGGGTCATCCGTTCGGATGCGGGGAGCGAAGGCGCAGGAAACATGGATATTTTCAAGCCCTTCGCGACAAGGCAGCCGGGCGGATGGCCCACATCCTGCGGACGCCGAAACGGCTTCGATCTGCCGCGTCGAACCGCTTGCCCCCTGAGCTTGCCAAAGGGGGAACCCCACCGCCCTGCGCGCTTCTCCTTGCATCCCATCGCCGTTTCCGGCGCCATTTCGATCATATCAATAAGTCCTGACCCTAGCCATTTCCGTTGACGAAGGCCATGTCGGCGGTGGTGAGCTCGACATCGCGCAGCACACGCATGACCGGGAAATTCTCGGTCTCGGTGGCGGTGACGGCGAGATCCACCGTCACGTCATAACGCTCGGCAAAGGCGTCGATGATCTCGTTGACGATGATCTCCGGCGCGGAGGCCCCGGCCGACAGGCCGAGCACCGATATGTCGCCGATCTCCTTCCACGGGATTTCTGAGGCGCGCTGGACCAGCAGAGAGCGCTTGGCCCCTGCCCTTTCAGCCACTTCCACCAGCCGGCGCGAATTGGAGGAGTTGGGTGCTCCCACGACAAGGAAAAGGTCGGCACCGCCTGCCGCTTCCTTCACTGCGTCCTGGCGGTTGGTGGTGGCGTAGCAGATGGACTCGGCAGCCGGAGCCTGCATGTCGGGAAAACGCTCCTGGAGAGCGCGAATGATGCCGGCCGTATCCTCCACCGAAAGCGTCGTCTGGGTGACGAAGCCGAGCTCTACGCCCGCGGGCGCAGTGAAGCGGCGGGCGTCCTCCTCCGTCTCGATCAGGGTTACCGCGCCCTCGGGGAGCTGGCCCATGGTGCCGATCACTTCCGGATGGCCGGCATGGCCGATCAGGAGCACATGGCGGCCAAGCCGCTGATGACGCATGGCCTGCTTGTGCACCTTGGAAACCAGCGGGCATGTGGCATCGAGATAGAACAGGTTGCGCTCCTGTGCATCGGCCGGCACCGATTTCGGCACGCCATGGGCCGAAAAGACGACCGGGCATTCCCGATGCTCGTCAGGGATTTCGTCGAGTTCCTCGATGAAGATCGCGCCGCGTTCCTGCAACCCTTCCACCACATAGCGATTATGCACGATCTCGTGGCGGACATAGACGGGCGCACCGTATTTCTTCAAAGCAAGGATGACAATCTGGATCGCCCGGTCGACACCGGCACAGAAACCGCGCGGCTGGCACAGTCTGACGGTCAGCTTTTGCTTCTGGCTTCTCTGCAGCATCGAATTCATCCTTGTAGCGGGCGGAAAGTGGTCGCCCGCGGGGTCATCTGTCAAGGGAGGAACGTCTGCTTCTGCTGCGAAGCAGCCATGCGGCGACCACGCCGCAAAGGCCGAGTGCCAGACCGTACCATGTAATTGCATATTGCAAATGGTTGTTCGGCAGGTCGATCAGGGTGACGCCGCCGACCGGCAGGCCGCCCGGATTAGGCGTCTCGTCGGCATCGACATAGAAGGGCAGGACTTCCGCCCCCTCGGACATACCGGCGGTCGCGGCCATCGTGGCGAGGTCCTTCCAGTAGAAGATATTCTTGGCAGGGTCGTTATCCGGCACGATCCATGACGGTTTTTCGGCCGGCGCCGCGCGGGCAAGCCCGGTAACTTCCACCTCACCCTCGGTCAGCCCTTCGCTTCGGGTCGCCGGGTCCTTACGGTCGTAGGGCACGAAGCCGCGATTGACAAAGATATAGCGGCCGTCGGCGAGTTGCAGCGGTGTGTGGACAAAGAAGCCGGATTGTCCCTCGTGGGTCGCCAGGAAGTGCCTCTCGTCGGAATGGACGAAGCGGCCATTCAGCCTCACCGGACGATAGTCGACATCGCCGCCTTGCGCGAAAATGGTTTCCATTTCGGCCAGCGGGACCGGGTCGGAGGCGATGCGCTCGTTGATCTGGGCGAGCAGCCCTTCCTTCCACTGCAGGCGCTGCACCTGCCAGGTGCCGAGCGAGAGCAGAGCCGCAAGCGCCAAAGCGCTGAGCACAAGCAGCAGCCATGTGCGGCCACCGGAAGCCGCCGGTCCTCGCGTTTCGCTCATCCTCTCTTCCAGATCCATGCCAAAAAAGAAAAGGGCGGCCCGGTATACCGTCGCCGCCCCTTGGTCGCTTCTATCCGGCGATCAATGCATCGGAGCGCCGAAGCCGCCCCAGACATAGATCGCAGCGAAGAGGAACAGCCAGACGACATCGACGAAGTGCCAGTACCAGGCTGCGGCCTCGAAGCCGAAATGCTGCTGTGGCGTAAAGTCTCCCCTCATGGCACGCAGCAGACATACCAGCAGGAAGATGGTGCCCACCAGAACGTGGAAGCCATGGAAACCGGTCGCCATGAAGAAGGTCGCGCCGTAAATCGACTGCGAGAACTGGAACGGCGCATGCATATACTCATAGGCCTGTACGCAGGAGAACAGGATGCCCAGGGCGACAGTGAGCATCAGGCCCCAGATCAGGCCCTTGCGGTCGTTCTCCAGAAGGGCATGGTGAGCCCAGGTGACGGTGGTGCCTGAGAGCAGCAGGATGATCGTATTGTAGAGCGGCAGATGGAAGGGATCGAGCACCTCGATACCCTTGGGCGGCCACTGTCCGCCGGTGAACTCACTCCGCATGACCTGAGTGGCCTCGCCCGGGAAAAGGCTGGCATCGAAGAAGGCCCAGAACCACGCGACGAAGAACATGACCTCCGACGCGATGAACATGATCATGCCGTAGCGCAGATGTAGCGACACGACCCGCGTGTGATGGCCTGCATGGGCCTCTCTGACCGTGTCCGCCCACCACGCATACATGGTGTAGAGCACGATCGCCAAGCCCACAAAGAACAGCCACGGATTGGCGAGGTTCACGCCGAACAGCGGAAACTCCGAGCCTTTCAGATACATCATGTAGCCGACGCCGCCGAAGGCTGTCACGAAAGCGCCTATCGACGCAAGGAACGGCCACGGGCTGGGATCAACCAGATGATAGTCGTGGTGCTTGGCGTGTGTATCGGCCATTTCAACCCCCAATATTGCTGTCTGCCGACGCGTCCTTGTTGGAGGAGGCGGCTACGGGTTTATCCTCATTGAGAGGGAAAAAAGTGTAGGAAAGCGTGATCGTCTTCACGTTCTTCAGTTCCGGCACGTTCACGATATCCGGGTCGATATAGAAGATGACCGGCATATCGAGGGATCCCCCCGGTTTCAATTCCTGGTCGGTGAAGCAGAAGCACTCCACCTTGTTGAAATAGGCGCCGGCCATGGCGGGCGCGACATTGAAGCTCGCGCGCCCCCGTGTGGGCCGGGTAGAGTTATTCTTGGCGAAATAAGCGACCTGGACGGTCTCGCCGATCGGCATGCTGATGTGACGCTGCTCCGGCCTGAACTCCCAGGGAAGCCCTCCCGTGGTGTTGGCGTCGAACCGGACAGTGATTTCCTGGTCAAGGACCCTGTCGGAATATTGATCGACGCGCTGCGTCGTGCCGCCATAGCCGGTGACCTGGCAGAAAAGTTGATAAAGCGGCACGGCGGCATAGGCCATGCCGATCATGCCGCCGAAGAAGGCAAGGCAAACCGCCGCGATGACGCGGTTGTTGCGATGGCGCCGTTCTTCCGCCGGCTGCTTGCGTGCCTCCGTCATGTCACATCGCCCTGTCCAGGATCGCAGGCCCGATCTTCGCCAGGCTGCCGATATAAACGATAATGACGAAGGCCGCGAGCGCCAGCCCCATGGCGATCGAACGGCTGCGGCGTGCCTTCAACTGTTCTTCGGTCGGTTTCACGAATTCCTGCGGCATCAGATCAACCTCCGAGCCCGGCGAAACGCGCCGCGAAATTGTCGGCGAGCAGAGCGGCGAAGATCGCGAAAAGATAAAGAAGCGAATAGGCGAACAATGCCTTTGCCGGCTTCATGGTCCTGTCGTCGGCAGGCATGCGCAGAACCGCCCAGGCATACCAGACGAAACCGGCGCCAAGCAGCAGGGCCGCGCAGCCATAGATCGGTCCGGCAAAGCCTGTGAATACCGGCAGGACGCCGACGACCGCGACAACGGCCGAATAGACGAAAATCTGCCGCTTCGTCGAAGCTTCTCCCTCGACATTGGGCATCATGGGAATGCCCGCCCGTTCGTAATCATCGCTCTTGAACAAGGCCAGGGCCCAGAAATGCGGCGGCGTCCACAGGAAGATGATGAGGAACAGGATCACGCTGTCCAGGCTGACATTCCCCGTCACCGCCGCCCATCCGATGACCGGCGGTATGGCTCCGGCTGCGCCGCCGATGACGATGTTCTGCGGCGTCGTGCGTTTCAGCCACATCGTATAGATGACGACGTAGAAGAAGATCGTGAAGGCCAGGAGCGAGGCGGCAAGCCAGTTCGCCATGAGGCCGAGCGTCATCACCGAAAAGGCTGAAAGAACAAGGCCGAAGACCATGGCCTCACCCGGCGAGACCCGGCCGGCAGGAACAGGTCGCGTACGGGTGCGCGTCATCACCGCGTCGATGTCGGCGTCGTACCACATATTGAGCGCGCCCGAGGCGCCCGCCCCGATGGCGATCGCCAGGATGGAGATCATTGCCAGCAGCGGATTCGGCGTTCCCGGCGCGGTAGCCATTCCGACAAAGGCCGTGAAGACCACGAGCGACATCACCCGCGGCTTCAGCAGCGCAACATAATCACCTGCGCGCGCTTCGGAAAGCAGCTTTGCGGGTTCATCGATATGGTTTCTGACCAGTGCCATGATCCGGTACTTGCTCGGTCCCGAACCGCCGCCGGTCGGTCCGGCGGCGTCGAACGAAAGCTTCCCTTACCTGATGCGTGGAAGTTCTGACCACTGATGGAATGGTGGCGGCGAAGACAATTGCCACTCCAGCGTCGTAGCGCCCTCCCCCCAGGGATTCGCACCAGCGACACGCTTCTTCGCAAAGGCCTCGAACACGCCATAGAGGAAGATCAGGACGCCTATGGCGGAGATGTAGGAGCCGTAAGATGACACCATGTTCCAGCCGGCGAATGCATCCGGATAGTCGATGTAGCGGCGCGGCATGCCGGCAAGGCCGAGGAAGTGCTGCGGGAAGAAGACCAGGTTCACGCCGACAAACGTGACCCAGAAATGCAGCCGGGCGATGAACGAGTTGTACATGTAGCCGGTCATCTTCGGGAACCAGTAGTACCAGGCCGCGAAGACTGCAAAGACGGCGCCAAGCGACAACACGTAGTGGAAGTGCGCCACGACATAATAAGTGTCGTGGAAGGAGCGGTCGAGACCAGCATTGGCGAGCTGCACGCCCGTCACGCCGCCGACGGTGAACAGGAAGATGAACCCGATAGCCCACAGCATCGGCGTGCGCATGGAGATCGACCCGCCCCACATAGTGGCGATCCAAGAGAATATCTTCACGCCGGTGGGCACCGCGATAACCATCGTCGCGAAGACGAAATAGCGCTGCGTGTCGACCGAAAGGCCCGCCGTATACATGTGGTGCGCCCACACGACGAAGCCGACGGCGCCGATCGCCACCATGGCATAGGCCATGCCGAGATACCCGAAGACGGGTTTGCGCGAGAAGGTCGACACGATATGGCTGATGATGCCGAAGCCGGGCAGGATCAGGATGTAGACCTCGGGGTGGCCAAAGAACCAGAACAGGTGCTGGAACAGGATCGGGTCGCCGCCACCTTCCGGCGCGAAGAAGGTCGTGCCGAAATTGCGGTCCGTCAGAAGCATGGTGATGGCGCCCGCCAGAACCGGCAGCGACAGCAGCAGCAGGAAGGCGGTGATCAGCACCGACCAGGCGAAAAGCGGCATCTTGTGCAGCGTCATGCCCGGTGCGCGCATGTTGAAGATGGTCGTGATGAAGTTGATGGCGCCGAGGATCGAGGACGCGCCTGCGATGTGGAGCGACAGGATTGCGAGATCCATGGCCGGACCTGGCTGACCGGAAGTCGAGAAGGGCGGATAGATCGTCCAGCCGCCGCCGACGCCGTAGCCGCCCGCCGGACCGGGGACGAACATGGACAGGAGCAGAAGCAGGAAGGCCGGCGGCAGCAGCCAGAAAGAAATGTTGTTCATGCGCGGGAACGCCATGTCCGGCGCGCCGATCATGATCGGCACCATCCAGTTGGCGAAACCGCCGATCAGGGCCGGCATGACCATGAAGAAGATCATGACGAGCCCGTGGGCCGTGGTGAAGACATTATACATATGCTTGCCGGCGTCGAGGGCCGCTCCGCCCTCAAAGCCGTAGACCATGGCGGCCAGGCCGTGGAAAATCTGGATTCCCGGCTCCTGGAGCTCCATGCGCATGACGACGGACAGGGCGCCGCCGATGATGCCAGCGCAGATCGCGAATATCAGGTAAAGCGTCCCGATGTCCTTATGGTTGGTCGAATAAACCCACCGGACCCAGCCGTGAGGCTTGTGATCGTGAGCGTCGTGAGTCGCTGCGCCTGCCATTTTACCGCTCCATTGTCCTTACTGGCCGATGCCGGGCTCAATTGCCCGCGGCCGCAAGCTTTTTCCCGCTTTCGATTTGCGCCATCAGATTCCGGTTCGCGCCCTCCAGATCGGTCTGCGCGGCCGTCAGCCAGCTCTCATACTGTTCCGCCGAGACCACGCGGATTGCGATCGGCATGAAGGCATGATCCTTGCCGCACAGTTCCGAGCACTGGCCGTAATAAAGGCCCTCGGTTTCGGCCCTGAACCAGGTCTCGTTGATGCGGCCCGGCACGGCGTCGACCTTGATTCCGAATGCCGGCATGGCGAAGGCGTGGATCACGTCACTGCCGGTGACCAGAAGCCGGATGGTGGTGTCGACAGGCACGACCATCTCGTTGTCGACCGCCAGGAGCCGCGGATATGCCGCCACATCCTGCTTGCCGGCAGCCTCCCGGTCCCCTTCCTGCAGCATGAGCGAGGAGAAGGTGAGCGGCTCGTCATACTGGTATTCGTAGTCCCAGTACCACTGCACGCCGGTCGCCTTGACCGTCATGGTCGGCTCCTCGCTGGGCGTATATTGCGCCGTCAGAAGCTGGAAGGACGGAACGGCGATGAACAGCAGCACCACCACCGGGCCGACAGTCCACAGAACCTCGATCATCGTATTGTGGCTGGTGCGCGAAGGCGTAGGGTTGGCGCTGGCCCGGTAGCGGATGATGCACCAGGCAAGAAGCGCCAGCACCAGCAGAGTGATCGGCACGATGAACCAAAGAGTATAGGCCTCGAACCATTCGATCTGACGCATGATCGGGGTTGCCGGCGGCTGAAAACGTGTCTGCCACGACTCAGGCTGCGCGGCAAATGTCGCGGTTGTTGCGGCGAGCAGCGCGGGAACGCCAAGGATCGCAAGGAATTTCTTCATCACCCTCTTCATCTCCCGATCGACAAGATCGCGGCGCAACCGCGCCGGCCGGCAGCCGCACTGGCAGGCCCCGAGCTTGAGCGCATCCGCGACGACAATCTCGTCGCCATCATGGCAGCCGGGCTTTATCACGCGCGTTCAAACCATACTCTCATTCGATCCGCAAGAAAGGCATGGTGGGATGCATGCGGCATTTTTGCGCGCGATCCCGCCCCTGCCCCGGTAAGCGCGGGAAAATCGGCCCATTGTGGTGGAAAAATGTGTTGAATCAGGGCTGGATGCCTTCTCTTTCGGTCGCATTTCAGTCGGATTCATCGAAAAATGTGACCAACTGCCATGCGGTTGGCTGCAGAAGGCGTTTTTCTTTTTCGTCGGGGCTCGCGGCAGGATAGATTGCATTGATTCGCTTGGGAGTGGACATGATCTCTGTGCCGTTCGTAACGCGCCTCCTTTCAGCGCTCGCCTTCGCCGCTGTTGTCGCAACACCTGCCATGGCGCAGCAGCAACCGACGGGCAATGTGCGCTCTACCCACGGCGCATGGTCGATCATCTGTGACACGCCGGCCGGCGCATCGGGCGAGCAATGCGCCATGATTCAGAATGTGATGGCAGAGGACCGGCCAGAGGTCGGCCTGTCGGTCGTGGTGCTGAAGACGGCTGACAACAAGGCAGAAATCCTGCGCGTGCTGGCGCCGCTTGGAGTGCTTCTTCCAAACGGGCTCGGCCTGAATGTCGACGGCAAGGATATCGGCCGGGCCTATTTCGTGCGCTGCTTCCAGGACGGCTGCTATGCCGAGGTTATCCTGGAAGAGCCGCTGCTCGGCACGCTCAGGAGCGGCGAATCCGCCACTTTCATCGTCTTCCAGACGCCCGAGGAGGGAATCGGCATTCCGGTCGACCTGAACGGTTTCGGCGAGGGATTCGACGCATTGCCCTGATACCCCGTGTGACAAACCGGTCCCGACCTCCTATCTAGAGTCAGGACCCTAGGAGAACGGGTTTGTTCTCGGAGTATTCACATGACTTCCAGCCTCATCGAACGATTCGACATTTCCGACGAAACCGTGCGCCGGATTGTGACCGAATCGCTGGCGGGTGCCGATGACGGCGAGCTTTTCCTCGAATATCGCGAGGGCGAGGCGCTGGTCTTCGACAATGGCCGTCTGAAGACGGCCAATTTCAATACCGACCAGGGCTTCGGCCTGCGCGCCGTGGCCGGCGAGGCCACCGGATACGCCCATTCGAGCGAGCTTTCCGGGGCCGCATTGCGCCGTGCCTCCGATGCCGTCTCCACGGTGACGGCCGGCTATTCGGGAACGCTGGCGGATGCTCCGGCCGGCACGAACCGGCGGCTTTACGGCGACGAGAACCCCATCGCCTCTCCCGGCTTCGAGGAGAAGGTGCGCCTCCTGCAGAAGATCGACGCCTTCCTGCGCGACAAGGACCCGCGCGTTCGGCAGGTGACCGCATCACTCGCCGCATCCTGGCAGCATGTCGAGATACTGCGCGCCGATGGCCGACTCGTGCGTGACATCCGTCCGCTGGTCCGGGTCAATGTGGCCGTCGTGGTCGGCGACGGCGACCGGCAGGAGAGCGGCTCCTACGGCATGGGCGGACGCAAGAGCTTCGGGGAATTTGTCGCCGACGATTCCTGGAAATTCGCTGCCGACGAGGCGTTGCGGCAGGCGCTGGTCAATCTCGAGGCCGCGCCGGCGCCGGCCGGCACTTTCGATATCGTACTGGCGAGCGGCTGGCCGGGCGTCATGCTGCATGAGGCGGTCGGCCATGGGCTTGAAGGCGATTTCAACCGCAAGAAGACCTCCGCCTTCGCCGGCCTGATGGGAAGCCAGGTGGCGGCGAGAGGCGTCACGGTCGTCGATGACGGCACGATCGCCGAGCGTCGCGGCTCGCTGACAATCGATGATGAGGGAACACCCAGCGCTCGCAACGTGCTGATCGAGGACGGCAGGCTCGTCGGTTATATGCAAGACAGGCTGAACGCCCGCCTCATGGGCATGGCTCCGACGGGCAACGGGCGGCGCGAATCCTATGCGCATGAACCGATGCCGCGCATGACCAACACCTATATGACCGCTGGCGACAAGACCCCCGAGGAGATCATCGCTTCGGTCAAGAAAGGCATCTATGCCGTTTCCTTCGGCGGCGGACAGGTGGATATCACCTCCGGCAAATTCGTCTTCGGCTGCACCGAGGCCTACATGATCGAGGACGGCAAGGTCACCCGGCCCATAAAAGGCGCCATGCTGATCGGGAACGGCCCCGATGCCATGCACAGGGTCTCGATGATCGGCAATGACATGAAGCTCGACACCGGAATAGGCATGTGCGGCAAGGCAGGCCAGGGCGTTCCCGTCGGCGTCGGCCAGCCGCATCTCCGGATGGATCGGATGACGGTCGGTGGCACTCAGGCGTGATGCCTTTCTCCCGGATTGTCATCCTCACTGGCGCCGGCATTTCAGCCGAATCGGGCGTCGACACCTTCCGCGACAAGGGCGGCATCTGGTCGAAGGTCGATTATCGCGACGTGGCGACGCCGGAAGGCTTCGCGCGGGACCCGGACCGGGTTCACGAATTCTACAATATGCGCCGGCAACGCATGAAGGATGTTCAGCCCAATGCCGCCCATTTCGCTCTTGCCCGGCTCGAACGGGAGTTTCAGGGCGAATTCCTCCTCGTTACGCAGAACATAGACGACCTGCACGAAAAGGCCGGCTCGCAGAAGCTTCTCCATATGCATGGCGAGCACACCAAGGCGCTTTGCGCCAATTGCGGCAGCCGTCACGAGTGGCGCGAGGACCTTTCCCGGGCGATCCCCTGCCCCGCCTGCGGCTCGAAGGGCTATTTGCGGCCCGACGTGGTCTGGTTCGGCGAGATGCCTTATCACATGGAAGCGATCTATCAGGCGCTGAGGAGTGCCGACCTGTTCATCTCCATCGGCACGTCCGGCAATGTCTATCCGGCGGCCCAGTTCGTGCAGGAGGCAGCCCGGGCCGGCGCCTATACGGTTGAACTCAACCTTGAACCTTCCGAAGGCATCGACGACTTCGCCGAGGCCATTCACGGCCGCGCGACGGAAGTCGTGCCAGCCTTTGTGGAACGCCTTCTGAAAGTTTAGCGCCGCTTTCTCGGCTTCTCCAGCAGAGCCACCGCCTCCACATGCGGCGACCAGAGAAACTGGTCGATCGGCACCACGCGCCTCAGGACATAGCCGCCCGCGATCAGGATGGCCAAGTCACGCGCAAGCGTTGTCGGATTGCAGGAAATGGCTGCGACAAGCGGCACGGAGGAGCGCGCAATCTGTTTGGATTGCTCCTCTGCCCCGGCGCGCGGCGGATCGAAGACGAGCCCGCCGAAAGCGTCCAGCTCCTTGAAAGTGAATGGCCGGCGGAAGAGATCGCGGCGTTCCGTGGTTACCCGCTTCAAGCCAGCCGCGAAGCGGAAGCCGCGATCGAGGGCTGCAAGTGCCGCTGCATCGCCCTCGACTGCATGCACCTCGCTGTCGCGCGCCAGCCGCAATGCGAAAGCGCCGGAGCCGGCAAACAGGTCGAGCACTTTCTTCGCATTGGCAAGATGAGCGACGGCGAACCCGGCCATCGCATCCTCGGCACTCTCAACCGCCTGCAGGAAGCCGCCGGGCGGCGGCGTGACGGAAGCATCGCCGAACCGGATCATCGGCTTTTTCGGCTCCACCACGATCTCGCCTGCCACGGACAGCCGGGCAAAACCATGGCGGATCGTGAAATCCGAAGCCGCGCGGCGTGCCTTCTCGCTGATCTTTCCGCTTTCCTCGAAAGCGGCGTCGAGACCGGAGGCCGTTGCAGTTACCGTCAGACGGAAGGAATCCGAGGTGTTGCAGACGAGGCCCGCCAATCGGCGCAATTCTTCCAGCCGTACAACGATCTCGGGAACTGCGATAGGGCATTCCTCGATATCGACGATGCGATGAGAAAGCGCCTGGTTGAAGCCGAGCAGTATCCCGCCTTCGGTCCTGCGGGCCGCGAAGGTCATCCGCCGCCGTGATGCCGGCAGGCAAGGCACCAGCGGATCGACTTCGACGGCTATTCCGCGGTTGTTCAGCGCAGTGATGACACGTTCGCGCTTCCAGGTCCGGTATGTGCCCTCCTCCAGATGCTGCACCGCGCAGCCGCCGCATGTGCCGAAATGCCGACAGGCCGGATCGGTGCGCAGCGGCGAGGCTTCCTCTATGGCGAGAAGATCGGCGCGGTTCTTGCCGATGCTGGCTCTGACCCGCTCGCCCGGCAATGTGAAAGGCACGAAAACGGGGCCTTTCGGCGTATCCGCAACGCCGTCGCCCTGCGCGCCGAGGCGCTCGATCCGAAGTGTAGCGGTCATGTGGCCTTGGCCCCCGCCAACAGATATTCACGGTTGCCGTCGCCACCATCGATTGGCGAATCCTTCACACCGAGCGCATGCCAGCCGGCATTCGTGCCGAGCCAGACGGCCATTTCCTCGGCGACCCGCCGGCCGTGCCGCAGATCACGCAGGATGCCGCCTTTGCCTATGGCTTCGCGGCCGGCTTCGAATTGCGGCTTGACGAGGAAGATGCCATGCGCACCGGGAGCCGCGAGTGCCAGCGCCGGCGGCAGTGCCAGCTTCAACGAAATGAAGCTGACATCGGAGACGATGAAACCAGGTGCCGCGCCGCCCAGATCGGCCGGCGTCAGATCGCGCGCGTTCACCCCTTCGACACAGGTCACGCGTGGATCGGCCCGCAAGCCGGCACCCATCTGGCCGTGACCGACATCGACTGCCGTCACATGGGCCGCACCCCGCTCCAGCAAGACCTGCGTGAAGCCGCCGGTGGAGGCACCGAGATCGAGCGCATGACGCCCACGCGGTTCGAGGCCGAAAGCATCCAGTGCGTGGACGAGCTTCAACGCAGCGCGCGAAACATATTTCCGTGCCGGATCGTCAACGGATACCGTGGCGTCGAGCGGCGTCCTCTGCCCTGGCTTGGACGCCGGCATTCCGCCGACCGAGACCGTCCCGCGCAGGATCGCATCCCGCGCGCGTGCCCGGCTTGCGAAGAAGCCACGTTCGACAAGCAGATGGTCGAGGCGGATGCGGTTGCTGTCGGCGGTCTCGGCGGCCATGCGCCTCATGTGTCGGATGATGGAGAGGATGGCAAGAGAGAGGGCCCAATTGCCGTTGCCGCCCTTCCTCTCTCACGAAGTGGGGGAGAGGTGTCCCATGCAGCGGGACGGAATGGGAGTTTGGTCAATCGGACCAGACATAAAGGACATCCTCAGGCCCGCACCGCCTGCGCGGAATGGCCGAATGCGGCAAAGACCGCACGCACGATGCCGGCGGAATCCAGCCCGGCATCGGCATACATCTTTTCCGGCTTTGCCTGGTCCACGAAGGCGTCGGGCAGCACCAGCGGGCGCACCTTCAAGCCGTTTTCGAGCAAGCCCTCTGTTGCCAGGAAGTGCAGAACATGCGACCCGAAACCGCCGACCGAGCCTTCCTCGATCGTTATCAGCACCTCGTGCTCGCGCGCCAGACGGCGGACGAGATCGGTGTCAAGCGGCTTGGCGAAACGCGCATCGGCAACGGTGGTCGAGAGCCCTGCCGCATCCAGTTCCTCGGCCGCCAGCAGGCAATCTGCCAGCCGGGTGCCGAAGGAAAGAAGCGCCACCTTGGTGCCTTCCTTGACGATACGGCCCCTGCCGATTTCAAGAACGCTGCCGCGCTCGGGCATTTCGACGCCGACACCATTGCCGCGCGGATAACGGAAAGTGATGGGGCCTTCGTCATAGGCAACGGCGGTCCGCACCATGTGGCGCAATTCCGCCTCGTTGCTCGCCGCCATCACGACAAAACCGGGAAGTGCCGCCAGATAGGCTGTATCGAAGGCGCCGCAATGGGTCGGGCCGTCAGCACCGACAAAGCCTGCCCGGTCGATCGGAAAGCGGACGGGCAGCCTCTGGATCGCCACATCGTGAACCACCTGGTCATAGGCGCGCTGCAGGAAGGTCGAATAGATCGCGGCAAAAGGCTTGAAGCCCTCGGTCGCAAGCCCCGCGGCGAAGGTTACGGCATGCTGCTCGGCAATGCCGACATCGAAAGTGCGAGCCGGAAATTCCTTGCCGAAAAGGTCCAGCCCGGTGCCGGAAGGCATGGCAGCGGTGATGGCGACGATCTTATCGTCCTCGCGCGCCTCCTGGATCAGGCTCTCAGCGAAAACCCTGGTATAACTCGGCGCGTTGGCCGGCGCTTTCGCCTGCGTGCCGGTGATGACATCGAACTTGCTGACGCCGTGATATTTGTCGGCAGCCGCCTCGGCGGGCGCATAGCCCTTGCCCTTTTGCGTCACGACGTGGATCAGAACCGGGCCACTCCCATTATCGCGCACATTCTTCAGCACCGGCACGAGATGCTCGAGATTGTGCCCGTCGATCGGGCCAATATGATAGAAGCCCATCTCCTCGAACAGTGTCCCGCCGGTAACATAGCCGCGCGCATGTTCCACGGCGCGGGTGACCGCCCGATCCACGCGCTTGCCGAGATAGGAAGTAAGCTTCTTGCCGAAATCGCGGAAGCCGGCATAGGTCCGGCCCGAGGCAAGCCGTGCCAGATAGTGACTCATGGCCCCGGAAGGCGGCGCGATGGACATGTCGTTGTCGTTGAGGATGACGATAAGCCGCGCGTCGAGCGCGCCGGCATTGTTCATGGCCTCATAGGCCATGCCGGCCGACATGGCGCCGTCGCCGATGACAGCGATAACATTGTTCTTCCCGCCTTTCAGGTCGCGGGCGACGGCCATGCCAAGGCCAGCGGAAATCGAGGTCGAGGAGTGCGCCGCGCCGAAAGGGTCGTATTCGCTCTCCGCCCGCTTGGTGAAGCCGGAAAGTCCGCCTTCCTGGCGAAGCGTGCGGATGCGGTCGCGCCGTCCGGTCAGTATCTTGTGCGGATAGGCCTGATGCCCGACATCCCAGATGATGCGGTCGGCAGGCGTGTCGAAAACATAGTGCAACGCGACGGTGAGCTCAACCACGCCGAGGCCGGCACCCAGATGCCCGCCCGTCTGCGAGACGGCATCGATCATCTCCGCCCGCAGCTCGCTCGCCAATTGCGGCAAGGCGCTTTCGGGAAGCTGCTTCAGGTCCGAAGGATATGTGATCCGATCGAGAAGCGGGGTTTCGGGGGGCGATTTCACGCGCGCGTCACTTATAGATGATAGCCTTGCAAGGGACATAGGCATTTGGGCGCCGAAAGTAAACGCGTCTCGTCGGCGCGCCGTGAGCGGATTTGCAATGTCTGCCCGCGGTCATCCCTCCGGCAGGGGAATGAACTCTTCCTCGTCGCCCGGCACGATATCGAAGTGGCCGGTTCGCCATTCCTCCTTGGCCTGTTCGATGCGCTCCTTCGAGGAAGAGACGAAATTCCACCATATGTAGCGCTGCGACCCGAGCGCCGCGCCGCCGAAAAGCATGAAATGCGCGCCCGCCTCCGACCGCACGACGATCTCGTCGCCCGGGCGGAAGACCAGGAGCCTGTCGGCAGGGAAGCGATCGCCGGCGATCTCCACATGGCCTTCCAGCACATAGATCGCACGCTCCTCGGCCTCGGCCGGGATACGGAACTGTGCGCCCGCTCCCAGGCGGATGTCGGCATAGAGCGTGTCGGTCGGCGTGCGCACCGGCGAGCGTGCACCGTCCAGATTGCCTATGACCACGCGCGCCTTGACGCCGCCGTCGTCGATTTCGGGCATGACTGTTCGCGAGGTGTTCTCGAATACCGGATCGACCTCTTCGCCGCCGTCGGGCAGCGCCAGCCAGGTCTGCAGCCCGGAAACAGACATGGGCGAGCCGCGCAATTCTTCCGGCGAGCGCTCGGAATGCACGATGCCCCTGCCCGCCGTCATCAGGTTCAGGTCGCCCGGTTCGATGACCATTTCCGTGCCGAGCGAATCGCGATGGCGGATCTTGCCGTCGAACAGATAGGTGACCGTGGACAGGCCGATATGCGGGTGTGGCCGCACGTCCAGCCCCTGGCCGGCGCGCAGCACGGCTGGGCCCATGCGGTCGAAGAATATGAAGGGGCCGACGAGGCGGCGACGCGACGAGGGCAGAGCCCGGCGCACCTCGAAGCCGCCGATATCGCTGGCGCGCGGAATGATCAGCGTCTCGATGGCGTCGCAGGCGAAGGCATCACCGGGCAGCGGGTCAGGTCCGGGAAAGAAGCTCATCGCGGTTCCTTTCGCGTGAAGTCGGTTGGGATCAAGTCAATATGGCTACATCATAGCGCGAGAGATGGCGGTCGAATGTCACCAATTGCAGATTCTCAATCATGGCCTGTGCCAGCATCAGCCTGTCAAAGGGATCAGCATGAACAGGCGGCAGCCGTTCGATAAAGGCCGCATGCGTGGCGTTGACATCCAGCAAAGAGAAGCTTTGTGCCTATTCCCCGTCCAGCGGTTCCACACCTGCGGGCTTGCCTTCGCGTGACAGGCGGATCTTCTCGACCTTGTCCTCGGCCGCCTTCAGAAGCGTCTCGCAATGCTTCTTCAGGGCCTCGCCACGCTCGTAGATGCGGATCGACTGGTCGAGCGGCACGTCGCCGCGCTCAAGATCCTCAACGATGCGCTCCAAGGCTTCCAAAGCCTGCTCGAAGCTCATCTCCTTGATGTCCTGATTTGCTTCTTCGATCATTCTTCAACCCTTCATCAGACGGCCGAGATGAGCCGCCACCGACAGCGCAAGGCCCTGGAGGTCGTATCCGCCTTCGAGCAGGCTCACGAGCCGATTGTTCGACCAGCGCCCTGCCCTGTCCATCAGCTCGGCTGTCGCCCAGGCGAAATCCGCCTCCTCCAGATTGATTTCGGCAAGCGGATCGCGCTGATGGGCGTCGAAGCCGGCGGAGATGATGATCAGGTCCGGACGAAAATCGTCGAGCGCCGGCAGGATGTGCGATTCGAAGGCTTCGCGGAACAGTTCGCCGCCAGATTGAGGGGAAAGCGGTGCGTTGACAATATTCCCCGCGCCGGTCTCGTTCTTCGCGCCGGTGCCGGGATAGAGCGGCATCTGATGTGTGGAGCAATAAAGCACGGTCGGATCGTCCCAGAAGATATCCTGCGTGCCGTTGCCGTGATGGACATCCCAGTCGACGATGGCAATGCGTTCGGCGCCATGCGCCTTCTGGGCATGACGGGCGGCGATCGCCGCATTGTTGAAGAGGCAAAAGCCCATGGCCCTCGTCTTCTCGGCATGATGGCCGGGCGGTCGCGCCGCGACAAAGACATTGTCGGCCTTGCCGGTGAAGACATCATCCACCGCCGCATTCGCCGCGCCGATCGCCATCAGCGCCGCTTCCCAGCTTTTCGGGCTGGCCGAGGTATCGGCGTCGATGCGGGCGATGCCCTCCGCCGGGATCTGCGCCTTCACGCGCTCAAGCTGCTCGGCTGGATGGGCATAGAGGATCGTCGCCTCGTCGCCGAGCGTCGCCTCGACGCGGTCGAGGGCGTCGAAGACATCATGCTCCAGCACCCGGGCGATGGCACGCAGGCGATCCGGACGTTCCGGATGGCCGGCGGGCGTCAGATGTTCAAGATAGATCGGATGGGAATAGAAACGTGTGGTCATGCCCCGATATAGGCGCAATCCGGCGTCTTGGCCATGTCGGAAGCTGCGTATGCGCGGCTGCTCAACAGACTACTGGGCAAGGCGGCCTCAGAGAATCTCCGTCGAGGCGATCTCGATGCCGAAGCCCTCGAGGCCGATATAATGACGCTCGCGCGAGGCGATCAGCCTGATCGAGGAGATGCCCAGATCCTTCAGAATCTGCGCACCGAGCCCGACCTCGCGCCATTCGCTCTCGCGGCGCAGAGCTTCCTCATGGGTTTCCCGGCCCTCTGCGCCCGGCCGCTGCCGCGACTGATGAGCGACGCCGACGGAACCTTCGCGCAGATAGACGATGACGCCGCGCTTGGCCTCGGCCATCTTCGCCATCACCTCGCGCAGCCGGTCCTTGGTGCCGAAGACATCGGTGACCACATCCTCCGACTGCAGGCGCACCGGAATGTCGTGACCGTCGCGGATGTCGCCATAGACGATGGCGAGATGCTGCATCACCTCCCAGGGCAGCGTGTAAGTGTGCGCCCTGGCGGGGCCGCCATGGGTCATGATGTCGAAACTGGCGACCCGTTCGACCAGCGTCTCCTGACGCTGGCGGTAGGCAATGAGGTCGGCCACCGAAACCTGCCTCAGCCCGTGTTTCTCGGCAAAGGCGGTAACCTGCGGCCCACGCATCACTGTGCCGTCGTCGTTGACGAGTTCACAGATTACGCCGACCGGCGGCAGTCCGGCGAGCTTGCAGAGATCGACCGCCGCTTCCGTATGGCCGGAGCGCATAAGCACGCCGCCCTCGCGCGCGACCAACGGGAAAATATGGCCCGGGCGAACGAAGTCCGAGGCGCCGACATTGCCATTGGCGAGATTGCGGACGGTTAGCGTGCGGTCCTCCGCCGAAATGCCCGTGGTCGTGCCGTGCTTGAAGTCGACGCTGACGGTGAAAGCGGTAGAGTGCGGTGCGTCGTTATCGGCCACCATCGGCGTGAGGTTCAGCCGGCGCGCGTCGTCCCGCGTCATCGGCGCGCAGACGATGCCGGAGGTATGGCGAACGATAAAGGCCATTTTTTCCGGCGTGCAATGCACTGCCGCGACGATAAGGTCGCCCTCGTTCTCGCGCCCGTCATCGTCCATGACGACGACGATTTCGCCGCACTCGAAAGCACGCAGGGCATCGACGATCTTTTTCTGGTCGTAGGGCATGGGTCAGTGGTGAGTGGTGAATGGTGAATGGTGAATGGCGATCGCCGGACGGCCGGCTCGAAATGCAGAAGTCATAAGGCGAAGCCCTTTCCATTCACCATTTTACTATTCACCATTCACCGCCCAGTCTGTCCCCGATGCCGCAGGTAATGATCGGCGATGGCGCAGGCAAGCATGGCTTCGCCGATGGGCACCGCGCGGATGCCGACACAGGGGTCATGCCGGCCCTTGGTGACGATATCCACCTCCTGGCCCTGCCGGTCGACGGACCTGCGCGGATTGAGGATGGAGGAAGTCGGCTTCACCGCGAAGCGCGCCACAATCGGTTCACCGGTCGAGATGCCGCCGAGTATGCCGCCGGCATTGTTGGATAGGAAGCGCGGCTTGCCCTCGTTGCCGGCGCGCATCTCGTCGGCATTCTGCTCGCCGGTGATGCGGGCCGCGGCAAAACCGTTGCCGATCTCGATGCCCTTGACCGCATTGATCGACATCAGGTTGGAGGCGATGTCCTGGTCCAGCTTGGCATAGATCGGTGCGCCGAGCCCTGCCGGCACGCCCTCGGCCACGACTTCGATCACCGCGCCAACCGAGGAGCCAGCCTTGCGGATGCCGTCGAGATATTCGGTGAAGACCGGCACGGATTGCGGGTCGGGCGTGAAGAAGGGGTTTTCGGGGCTGTCCACAAAATCCCAGTCCCAGCGGCTGCGGTCGATCTCCTTTTCGCCCATGGAAATGAGCGCGCCGCGCACCTTCATGCCGGGCACGACCTTTCGCGCCAGCGCACCGGCTGCGACACGCATGGCGGTCTCGCGCGCGGACGAACGGCCGCCGCCGCGATAGTCCCGCAAGCCGTATTTGACCTCATAGGTGTAGTCGGCGTGGCCGGGGCGATAGCGGTTGGCGATCTCTCCGTAATCCTTGGATCGCTGGTCGATATTCTCGATCATCATGGAAACCGGCGTGCCTGTCGTCACCATGGTCACGCCGTCATCCTCCATCAGAACCCCGGAAAGCACCCTCACCTCGTCGGGCTCGCGCCGCTGGGTCACGAAGCGCGATTTGCCAGGACGGCGGCGATCGAGCTCGGCCTGTATCTCGGCCAGGGTGAAGCGGATGCCCGGCGGGCAGCCATCCACCACACAGCCGATCGCCGGCCCGTGGCTTTCACCCCAGGTGGTGACGCGGAACAGATGCCCGAAGGTGTTGTGCGACATGGATGCGGTTTCCTGACCGTCGGCGGCTTTACGCGTCACGCTTCTATTGGCGTTTCACCAGTCGGTCAAACGATCAGATCGACCGCGGCGGCGACATGTTCCACAGATGATCGCTCCCCGAGCCACACGGGTGGTGACATAAGTTTTGACATATTGTGGTGGTTGATTCTCCATAGCCAACCAGTTGCGCGTCCCGCGAGGACAATATCAGGAAAGAGGTTCTTCGATGCGTCTTGTCGCTGCCGCCTTCGCTCTCGGATTGATGATGACTTCGGCCCTGGCCGCAGAGACCGAAGGAAACATCACCAGCATCGACGAAGAGCAGATGACCATCACGCTGGAAGACGGCAACACCTACAAGCTGCCCGCCGAGATCGATATCAGCGCACTGTCGGAGGGAATGGACGTGGTCATCGCCTATCGCGAGCAAGACGGCGTGCGGCAGATCACCGACATGGTCCTGCCGGAGTAAGGCCGGCCCTCCCGGCTTGCGGCAGGGCGGTTTCGGATTCCTTTCCGCAGGTCGGAAATCGCTAACCATCTGAGCGCTCAGCAAAATTTAACCGAACTTCTAAGCCCGGTGGTAAGAACCGGGCGCTAGTCTCGCGCCATACAAACGAGGCCGGAAAACCGGCCCGGAGAGAACCGGAAGACCGGCTCTCAGGAATAACAGGAAGGCGCAGAGAATGAACACTGGTGTCATGCCGGTATGGGCGGGCCGTAACATGCGGCTCGATCCCTTCCGACTGCCGCAGGCGGTCAGCTACGCAACCCACGACGACTATGGCGAGGTGAGTTTCACCATCGCGGAGCGGGGCGTCACCATGCGCCGCAGGCTCGGCCGGAGCGGCCTGCCGGTGACCTTCGCATTGCCGCCCCGCGCCTTTCTCGGCGTGGCGGCGCGTGCCATCGAGGACGACGGTGGCAACGTCACCGTAACGCTGGAATTCCTTCACAGCGACCCCATGCTATCGGTGCCGCTGCTGGTCGCCGACGATCTGGACGATGTCGCAGCCGACTGGCGTGCATGGGCAGAAGCCTATCGACTGCCAATGCTGCTGATCGAGGCGGACGGCGTCGCACGCACGCTCGAGGAATCGGCGGGTCAGGTGAAGACCGCGCCGCCCGCCGGACGCCGCAAGGGAAATCCGATACGCTCGCGCCGGCCGCGCTTCCTGGCCAGACGCAAGACCGGCGATCTCGGTCTCCGCCTCGTCATAGACGGCGAGGAGATCGTCGCCCGGCAGTGATCTTCAAAAATTGGGGCTGATATAGGCCCATACGCCGCCGCCAAGGAGGCCGAGGAAGATCAGCCAGCCGACCGTCGAGTTCGACTTGAAGAGCCGCAGGCACTGGTCCGGATTGTCGATATCGAGGATGCGGATCTGCCGCGCCATATGCGCCCCTGCGGCCACCAGCCCCGCAAGGGCCGGCATGGGGACCTCGGCATTGGCAAAGGCGACGGCGAAGAACAGCAACGCGCCGCCATAGAGTCCGATCAGCCATTGCTTCGTGTTCTGCCCGAACAGAAGCGCGGTGGAGCGCACGCCGATCAGCGCGTCGTCTTCCTTGTCCTGATGGGCATAGAGCGTGTCATAGCCGATGACCCACAGGATCGAGCCGAAATAGAGCAGCACCGGCGCGAGATCGAGGTCGTCGAACTGAGCCGCCCAGCCCATCAGCGCCCCCCAGGAAAATGCAAGTCCGAGAAAGAATTGCGGCCAGTTGGTGAATCTCTTTGCGAAAGGATAGATCGCCACCACGGCCAGCGAAAGAATGCCGAGAAGGATGGCGAAGCTGCCGAATTGAAGCAGCACGGCGAGACCGGCCAGTGCCTGCAGGACGAGAAAGGCCCATGCCTGCTTGCGACTGACCTGCCCTGACGGCAAAGGCCGTGAGCGCGTGCGCTCGACCTCCGAATCGATATTCTGGTCCACAAGGTCGTTATAGGTACAGCCGGCGCCGCGCATGGCGATCGCCCCGATAAGGAAATAGAGCAGATGCGATGCCGGTGGCAGCAGCGTGGCGAGCGGCTCGCCCGGTATGGCATAGGCGCTGGCGGCCAATGCCGCAGACCACCAGCATGGCCACAGAAGCAGCCACCAGCCGATCGGCCGGTCCCAGCGCGCAAGCTGTGCATAGGGCCAGAGCCAGCGCGGCAGGGCGCGGTAGACCCAGTGGCCTGACGGCGCATCGGCGACGCGGCCCCTTATGCCTTTTGTCTGTATCTGTTCCATGCCGATGGAGTGGCAGGCGGATCGTGGGGCGTCAAGCGTGCCGATTCCGCCGCGGCTCTTCAAGCTGGGGTTCGGTACCTCCGAGTTGAGCAAGACGCGCCGCCGCTTCGCGTTGCTCGGCTTTGCGATGACGTTTCCAGAACAGGCGTTTTACATACCGGAGATGCTTCCACCATTCCGGCGAAGTCACGCGATGCCCATATTTTGATATGTGCCATTGCGCCGAACCCGCAATCAGTATGAGAGCAACTGTCACAGCAGATGGTGGACAATAAGGCAGGATGCGATCAAGGGGTTGCTATTCCTCGCCTGCCGCCATAGGCGAAAACCGTTCGATGAACGGGCGAGACAACCATGAATATCCTTCTCATCGGTTCGGGCGGGCGCGAGCATGCGCTTGCATGGAAGCTGGCGGCCTCGCCGAGGCTGACGAAGCTCTATGCTGCGCCGGGCAATCCGGGCATTGCAAAACTGGCCGAATGCGTATCGCTCGACGTCGCCAATCATGGTGCCGTGGCGGATTTCTGCAAAACGCGCGAGATCGGGCTTGTGGTGGTCGGGCCAGAGGCCCCGCTGGTCGCGGGCCTTGCCGACGCATTGCGCGAAGCCGGCATCGCGGTCTTCGGGCCAGGCGCCGCGGCTGCAAGGCTGGAAGGATCGAAGGGCTTCACCAAGGACCTGTGTGCCCGCTACGGCATCCCGACCGCCGCCTATGAGCGCTTCAACAATGCGCCCAAGGCCAAGGCCTATGTGCGCCGCATGGGCGCGCCGATCGTGATAAAGGCCGACGGGCTTGCCGCCGGCAAGGGCGTGACGGTGGCGCAGACCGTCGATGAGGCGCTTGCCGCGATTGATGACTGCTTCGAAGGCTCCTTCGGGGAAGCAGGCGCCGAAGTCGTCGTGGAGGAATTCCTCACCGGCGAGGAAGCAAGCTTCTTCTGCCTCTGTGACGGCAGAACCGCGCTGCCTTTCGGCACGGCGCAGGACCACAAGCGGGTCGGCGAAGGCGACACCGGACCGAACACCGGCGGCATGGGCGCCTATTCGCCCGCCCCGGTCATGACGCACGAACTTATAGACCGTGTCATGCGCGAGACCGTCGAGCCGACCATGCGCGGCATGGCTGAAATGGGCTCCCCCTTTGCAGGCGTCCTTTATGCCGGCCTGATGATTACCGCCGAGGGCCCGAAGCTCATCGAATACAATGTCCGCTTCGGCGACCCGGAATGCCAGGTGCTGATGATGCGCCTTGCGGACGATCTCGTGCCGCTTCTGCAGGCTTCTGCCGAAGGCAGGCTGGATGGCGTATCGGCGAAGTGGCGGAACGAGGCGGCGCTGACAGTCGTGATGGCCGCCAAGGGCTATCCCGGCACGCCGGAAAAGGGCAGTGTCATCAGCGGCTTGGATGAGGTTGCCGAGGATGGCGTCGAGATATTCCATGCCGGCACGGCGCTTCGCGACGGCACGCTCATCGCCAATGGCGGCCGTGTCCTCAATGTGACCGCCACGGGCGCGACCGTCACCGAGGCACGCGAGCATGCCTACGCCGCTGTCGACCGGATCGATTGGCCGGGCGGCTTCTGCCGCCGCGACATCGGCTGGCGAGCGGTGGAACGGGAGAAGGCCGGGAAGTGAACGTCGGCCCAAGTGTCGTCGATGGCGGGCGTCGGCTACGTAGAGACTTGGAACCCAGGTCTCGACAGTGCATCCCACTGCAGAGGGAAGAGAAAGCCTACTTCGAAAACCGGCTGAAGAAAAAGGGTTCGAGACTTGCGTCCTCAAACGGGTCCGGCGCGGGATACTGCGGCGCTGTCCCTTCGGCCGCGCGCTTCTTGTAGTGCTCGATCGAGCAGTGCGCGGAGCACAGGATACCCCGGTCCGACCAGTAGGCCGGCCCCTGGGCGATATCACCGTGATAATAGGCGAAATCGGGCCGGCCGAAGGTCTTGCCGCATTCGATGCAGATATGTTTTTCCGGTCGTGCGAGCATTGTCGATCCTTTGCCGTACCCTTTTAGCTCCGACTGGCGGTTCAAGGCAATGCAGGCCTGGATTGACCCTTACGTAAAAAGAAATTAGCTCACTGTGGCAAGCGGCGGTGGCCCACAATGCGGTTTGCCGCTAGCTTATATAACCCACCGCAGAGGAGGAATTGCCGGTATGTATCGCGCCCCCGTCGACGAGATCGCCTACACGCTGAAGCATGTAGCCGGGCTTTCAAATGCCCTTGCAGAGGGCCGCTTCGGTGACCTTTCGGAAGATCTGGTCGATGCGATCCTCCATGAGGCCGGCCGTTTCGCCAGCGAGGAAGTAGCGCCGCTGGCGCGGGTCGGGGACGAACAGGGCGCGGTCTTCAAGGACGGTTCGGTCACCATGCCGGCGGGCTGGAAAGAGCTTTACGCCCGCTGGAGGGAGGGTGGCTGGAATGCGCTTTCCGCGCCCGAAAGCCACGGCGGTCAGGGGCTTCCCCTGATGCTCGGTGCGGCCGCCGTCGAGATGTGGAATTCCGGCTCGCTCGCCTTCGCCCTCGGCCCGACGCTGACCATGGGCGCGATAGAAGCTATCGAGGCGCATGCTTCCGACGAACTCAAATCCGCCTATCTGGAAAAGCTCGTCTCCGGCGAATGGATGGGCACCATGAACCTGACGGAGCCGCAGGCAGGCTCCGATCTCAACGCGCTGCGCACGCGCGCCGAGCCCGTGGGCGATGGCACCTATCGCATCTTCGGCCAGAAGATCTTCATCACCTACGGCGAGCACGATTTCACCGACAATATCGTTCATCTCGTGCTTGCCCGCCTGCCGGATGCGCCGGCCGGCACCAAGGGCATCTCGCTCTTCCTCGTACCGAAATTCCTTCTGAACGAGGACGGCACGCCGGGACCGCGCAACGACGTGGTCTGCGCCTCCATCGAGCACAAGCTCGGCATCCACGCCTCGCCGACCTGCACCATGATCTATGGCGACGGCAGATATGGCGACAGGCCGGGCGCGATCGGCTGGCTCGTCGGCGAGGAAAATCGCGGGCTCGCCTGCATGTTCACCATGATGAACAATGCGCGCCTGATGGTCGGCATGCAGGGCGTGGCGGTGGCCGAGGCTGCCTATCAGAAGGCGCTCGCCTATGCGCAGGAGCGACGGCAGGGCCGCGCGCCGGGAGAGACCGGTTCGGGCATGAGCCCGATCGTCGGCCATCCGGACGTGCAGCGCAACCTACTGACCATGAAGGCCCTGACGCAGGCGGCGCGCGCCATCTGCTATTCCTGCGCCCATGCGACCGACATGGCGCGGGCTACCGAGGGCGATGAAAGCCGGTATTGGCAGGAGCGCGCCAATCTGCTGACGCCGCTGGCCAAGGCCTTTCCGACCGATATCGGCGTCGAGGTTGCCTCGATCGGCATCCAGATCCATGGCGGCATGGGCTTCATCGAGGAAACGGGCGCGGCCGCGCTCTACCGCGATGCGCGCATCGCGCCGATCTACGAGGGCACCAACGGCATACAGGCGATCGACCTCGTGACCCGCAAGCTGCCGCAATCGGGCGGCGAGCATGTGCATGGTTTCATCGCCGAACTGCGCAAGGATGCCGAAGCAGTGTGCCAGTCCAACAAGCCCGAATATGGTGATGCCGCCACGCGTCTCGAAACGGCACTGAAGGATCTTGAAGAAGCAACCCGCTTCATCCAGGGCGAGCTTGCCAATGGCCGCATGGAAACGGCACTCGCGGGTGCTACGCCCTATCTGCGCCTTTTCTCGCTCGCCGCCGGCGGAGCGCTGATCGGGCGCGGGGCGGTGGCCGGCGGAGACGAAAGGCAGGCACGGCTTTGCCGCTTCTTCGCAGAAAATCTCGCCGGCGAGACAGGGGCGCTCAAGGATCGCGTCATCGGCGGCGCGGAAAGCCTGTCCGCCGCCGCTTCCATCCTTTCGGCCGCCTGAGGAACATTTCATGAGCGAGCATGTCTCCGTCGAGCGCCGGGGCGCGATCCAGATCATCCGCATGAACCGGCCGGAGAAGAAGAATGCCATCACGCGCGCCATGTACGCCGCCATGGCCAAGGCTCTGGCCGAAAGCGACGCGGATAAGACGATCCGCTGCCGGGTGCTTTTCGGCGTGCCCGGAGCATTCTCTTCCGGCAACGATCTGGCCGATTTTCTGGCAGTCGCGACCGGAGGAGAAGACGGCAGGGAGGTCTATGATTTCCTGATGGCGCTGGCACGATCCGAGAAACCGATCGTCTCCGGGGTCGACGGCCTGGCGGTCGGCATCGGCACCACGATCCATCTGCATTGCGACCTGACCTTCGCCACGCCGGAAGCCAGTTTCCGCACGCCTTTCGTCGATCTCGGCCTTGTGCCCGAAGCCGGATCAAGCCTGCTTGCGCCGGCGATCATGGGCCGCCAGCAGGCTTTTGCGCTTCTTGCCATGGGCGAGGCTTTCCCCGCCGAAAGGGCAAAGGCCGCTGGTTTGATCTATGAGGTGGTGGAGGTCTCGAAACTGGAGGAAACCGTTCTTGCCGCCGCCGAAGCCATCGCTGCCAAGCCGCCCGAGGCGTTGAGAATCGCCCGCAAACTGATGCGTGCCCCGCGCGATGCGATTGTGGCCCGCATAGAGGAAGAAGGCGTGCATTTCCGCCAGCGGCTCACCTCCGAGGAGGCCAAGGCAGCCTTCATGGCCTTCATGAACCGCAAGAAGGGTTAGACCAAATAGGGCACCGCCTGACGGCAAATGGCGGGTGCTGACGATGGGCCGAACTCCAACCGCGCCGAGGCGAAAATATAGGTCGAGATCAGGCTATCTCACGGATAAAGCCGCTTCTTGCTCCAGCCATCGCCTTCGCGCGTGAAGACGATCCGGTCATGCAGGCGGAACGGCCTGTCGTGCCAGAACTCGATCGTTCCCGGCACGATGCGGAAGCCCGACCAGTAGCTCGGACGCGGGATCTCGCCGATGGCATATCTGGCCGTATATTCCGCAACGGCCTTTTCCAGAGCGAAGCGGCTTTCAAGCT
Organism: Mesorhizobium sp. J18; assembly: GCF_007829525.1. GTDB lineage: Bacteria > Pseudomonadota > Alphaproteobacteria > Rhizobiales > Rhizobiaceae > VLJP01. The sequence goes on along the minus strand of NZ_VLJP01000078.1, from coordinate 87,720 downwards.
CCCGCGACTGCTTCGAGGCCCAGGCGCCGATACGACTGCCGCGCGGACGCGAGGCGAAATAGGCATCCGCCTCCTCGTCGCTGACGATCTCCACCGGACCGCGCAAACGCACCTGCCGACGCAGGCTCTTCCAGTGAAAGCACATGGCCGCCTTGCGCTGCCCGAGGATTTCCCGGCCCTTGGCGCTGTCGAAATTCGTGTAGAAGACGAAACCGTGCTCATCGAAGCCCTTCAGGAGCACCATCCGCACATTCGGCATGCCTTCGGCATCCACGGTTGCGAGCGCGACAGCGTTCGGGTCATTCGGCTCGGACGTCTCCGCATCCGCCAGCCATTCGGCGAAGAGCCGGAAAGGCTCCATGGTTTCGGTAAAGTCACCACTTGTTAAGTCGGTTTCAACCATACTGCAGGCTCGCATTCTGTAGCATGACGAGGAGAATGCCGATTGTCGCGGCGAGTGCAAGCGAAAGACCTCCATACTCGACCTTTTTGGCGGCAGTTCGCATGCTCCGCGACACTTCTGATTCTCGGCATTCTGGTTTCCGCCTGCGGCGGGCGCGGCGGCATGGATCTCGAGCGGCTGGCCGCCGACCGCAGCCTGATCACCGGCTCCATTTCCAAGCCGTCAGCACCCAAACCGGCGGATCATGACGTTTCCGACGCCCTGACCATCCGCAACGCGGTCTCCTCGGTGGATGTGGAGCAGCTTGGCGGCAGCGAGCTGGGCTGGGCCAATCCCGAAACGGGGTCGCGCGGCAGGATCACGGATCTGGCAGAATATCGCGACGATATCTTCCTCTGCCGCCGCTTCACCACGACGCGCGAAAGCTTCGAAGGCGTCGCGCTTTATCAGGGCGAGGCCTGCCTTGGCCCCAGTGGTGCCTGGACCATGCGGAGCTTCGAGGCCATCTGAGGCTGCTCATTCGCCTTCGGGCTGGAATTTCTTCCTAGTCGTGCGCATATAGGTTGTGACGATTTCCATTGGTCATGATGACCGAATCCGGCAGAATTGGACTATGCGCGACCCCTATGAGGCTTTGGGCGTGGCCCGAAGCGCCGAGACGAAAGAGATAAAGTCGGCTTACCGCAAGCTGGCCAAGAAGTATCATCCTGACCAGAATCCGGATGATCCCAAGGCCAAGGAACGGTTCAACGAGATCAGTCAGGCCTATGAGATTCTCGGCGACGAGAAGAAGCGCAAGGCCTTCGACAATGGCGAGATCGACGCCGAGGGCAAGCCCCGCTTCCACGGCTTCGAGGGCGCCGGTGGCGGCGATCCCTTCGCCGGCTTCCGGCGCTCGGGCCGGGCCGGGCCCGGGGAGACGCATTTCGAATTCCGCACCAGCGGCTTCGATGGTGATCCCTTGAGCGGTGCCGACATATTCAGCGAGATTTTCGGGCAGGCCTTCCGTCAGGGCGGTTCGGCCGGCAGCACGCGTGCCTATCGCGCTGGTGGTGGTAGCGGCCGCCGCCCTGCCGGTATGGGCGATCTCAACGCGACGCTCGACGTCAGCATCGAGGATGTAGCCCGCGCCGAGAAGGTGCAGGCGGTCTTTCCTGACGGCCGGCGCATCGCGGTCAAGCTGCCGCGCTATGTCGAGGACGGCCAGACGATCAGGCTCAAGGGGCAAGGCGACCAGACGCCTTTCGGCGAACGGGGCGATGCGCTGGTGAAGATCCGCTTCAAGCCGCATCCGCGCTATCGCGTCGAAGGGCGCGATCTGCATGTCGACCTGCCGGTCAGCCTGCGCGACGCAGTCCTCGGCGCGAAAGTGGCTGTCGAGACACCGACGGGGCGCGTGGCGGTATCCGTGCCCGCCTGGTCCAGTTCCGACCGGCGCCTGCGGTTGAAGGGCCGCGGCCTGCCGGAAAAGACCGGCGGCAACGGCAATCTCTATGCCCATGTGCGGATCATGCTGCCGGAAGGAGGAGATCCGAAGCTGGAGGCACTTTTCAGGGATTCGGGCGGCTGATGTCCGCATTGCGTGTGTACAGCCCGTCTCCGCCCGTGCAACTCGCTTGATGCCTTGGACCCGCTGTGCGATAGGCAGCGCCTAGGATCCGATTGCGGGAGTAGCGTCGCATGGCAGGTGAAAGTGGCCTGATGGCCGGAAAGCGCGGCCTCATCCTGGGTGTCGCCAACAACCGTTCGATCGCCTGGGGTATAGCCAAGGCTTGTGCGGCTCAGGGCGCCGAACTCGCGCTTACCTATCAGGGTGATGCCTTCAAGAAGCGTGTCGAGCCGCTGGCCAAGGAACTTGGCGCCATCCTTGTCGGCCATTGCGACGTGACTGATCTTGCTACCGTCGACGCCGTCTTCGCCGAAGTCGAGAAGCGCTGGGGCAAGCTGGACTTCCTCGTTCACGCCATCGCCTTTTCGGACAAGGACGAGCTCGACGGACGCTATGTCGAGACCACCCGCGACAACTTCCTGCGCACCATGGATATCTCGGTCTATTCCTTCACGGCCATTGCCAAGCGCGCCGAGCCGCTGGTGAGCGATGGCGGATCCATGCTGACGCTCACCTATTACGGCGCCGAGAAGGTCATGCCGCATTACAATGTCATGGGTGTCGCCAAGGCGGCCCTGGAGGCGAGCGTGCGCTACCTCGCGGTCGATCTGGGCGGCAACGGCATCCGCGTCAACGCCTTGTCGGCCGGCCCGATCAAGACGCTTGCCGCATCGGGCATCGGCGATTTCCGCTACATTTTGCGCTGGAACGAGTACAATTCCCCGCTGAAGCGGGTCGTTTCCATCGAGGAAGTGGGCGATTCAGCGCTTTATCTTCTGTCCAACCTGTCGCGCGGCGTCACCGGCGAGGTCTTGCATGTCGATTCGGGCTATCATGTCGTCGGCATGAAGGCGGTGGACGCGCCTGATATCTCCACTATTACGGATTGACCCGCCCTCCCCTCTACATAGTCCGGCATGGCCTGACCGACTGGAATGTCGAGAGACGCCTGCAGGGCCAGGCCGATACCGACATCAACGATGTCGGCCGCTCGCAGGCAGATCGCAACGGCCATCGACTGGCGGAACTGATCGACGATCCGGCAGCCTTCGATTTCGTCGCCAGCCCGCTGCGGCGCACCCGCGAAACGATGGAGCGCGTTCGCCTCGCCATGGGCCTGGCTCCCGAAGGCTACCGTACCGATCCGCGCCTTGTCGAAGTGCATTTCGGAGACTGGCAGGGCTTCACCTATGCCGAACTGGAAGCCCGGCAGCCCGGCGTGACGCAGGCGCGCTCGCGCCAGAAATGGCATTTCGTGCCGCCCGGCGCAGGCGCCGAGAGCTATGCCATGCTGACCGAACGCGTGAAGCCATGGCTGGATGAAATCGAGCGCCCGACCGTCTGCGTCACCCATGGTGGCATCATACGGGTCATATTCCACCTCGTCGCCGGAACTTCACCCGAAAGGGCCGCCGCCATGGATGTCCGGCAGGATCGCATCCTGCACGTCGAGGATGGCATGTTGGAGTGGCTATAGGAATTGGCGGCAATGCGGCGTCAAATCACCTTGCCCGGATTCATGATCCCTGCCGGATCGAAGGCCTGCTTGATGCGGCGCATCAGGTTGATGGCGACCGGCGGAGCAGTGACCAGCAACTCGTCTCGCTTCATGCGGCCTATGCCGTGCTCGGCCGAGATGGAGCCGCCCATGGCGCGCACGATCTCGTGTATGGCGTCGTTCATGGCCCGGTAATGCGACAGGAACTCCTGCTTGTCCGCCCCCACCGGCTGGGAGATGTTGTAGTGAAGATTGCCGTCGCCCATGTGGCCGAAGCAGGCGACACGACTGCCCGGAACGACCTTCTGCACCGCTTTTCCCGCCTGTTCGATGAAATCGGGAATGGAGACGACCGGCACTGAAATGTCATGCTTGATCGAGCCGCCTTCCGGCTTCTGCGATTCAGACAGGGCCTCGCGCAGGTTGCGGAAGGCTTCCGCTTGCGCGGTGCTTTGCGCGATGACGGCGTCGATCACCAGTCCGGCCTCCAAGCCCGCCGTCATAACCTCCTCCATGAGCATGCCGGAAGCCTCCGCGGATATGCCGGACGAAATCTCGACCATCACATACCAGGGATGACTGCCGGAAAGCGGCGCGACGGCGCCCGGCACATGACGCAGCGCGAATTCCAGCGGCGTCGCGCCGACGAGTTCGAAAGCGGTCAAACCGTTGCCCGCCCGCGCCAGCGCCAGTTCGAAGAAGCCGAGCGCGTCACGCGGCGAGGACAGAGCCGCCCAGGCGACGTCTCGTCCCTTCGGCAGCGGAAAGAGCTTCAGGACTGCCGCCGTGATGATGCCGAGCGTGCCTTCCGCGCCGATGAAAAGGTTCTTGAGGTCGTAGCCGGTATTATCCTTCTTCAGCTTGCGCAAATCGTCCAGCACCTCGCCTGTCGGCAGCACTACTTCTACGCCGAGGCAGAGCTCACGCGCACCGCCATAGGCGAGAACGCCGATGCCGCCTGCGTTTGAGGACAGGTTGCCGCCGATCTGGCACGAGCCCTGCGAGGCGAGAGCCAGGGGGAACAGCCGGCCGTGCTCTTCGGCCGTCTGCTGGAGCGTCTGCAGGATAACGCCGGCCTCGGCCGTGATCGTGTTTGATTGGACATCAACCTCGCGGATGCGGTTCAGCCGCGACAGCGAAACCACCACCTCGCGCCCGGAGCGGTCCGGCATCTGGCCGCCGACAAGGCCCGTATTGCCGCCCTGGGGCACGATGGCTGTGCCGGTCCCGCTCGCCAGCCTGAGGATGCGGCTGACCTCTTCCGTGGTCGCAGGCTTCAGCACGAGTGGTGTGCGGCCGGCGAAGAGACCGCGCGGCTCCTCGACATAAGGCGCGATCTCGCCCACCGCGCGAAGCGCATATTTGTCGCCGACGATTTCGGCAAAGCGATGGATCAGCGCGTCGTCGAGCATGTCACCTGCTCTCCTGAGATCACTCTTCGGCCAGAGGCTTGTCGCGCGGAGCGGCGGCGCGCGCAAGCCGGTCGTTGATCGCCTCGCCCAGGCCGTGCTTCGGCACCGGCTCGACGGCGATCGTCGTCGCTCCGGAACGGTCTAGCCTCAGCATATGCGAGAAGAGATTGGCCGCCGCCTCCCGCAGATCGCCCGCTTCCGACAGGTTGGCGACGGCCACGGCATTCTCGGCGGCCCGTACCCGCTTCGGGCCGAAGGCAAGCAGGGCCTCGCCGGGCCACACCTCAGCGGCGTCGAGGCGCATCCGTGCTGCGGGCGCGTAGTGCGAGGCCAGCATGCCCGGCGCCACGACCGCACCTGCCGAGCCGCGCAGCATGGGATTGCCGATCACCTTCTCGACTTCCTCGGCGGAGAGCCCACCAGGACGCAGCAGCCTGACAGCTCCGTCTTCCACCTTCACGATGGTCGATTCCAGTCCGACCGGGGTCGGCCCACCATCGACGATAAGGGCGATACGGGAGCCCAGATCGGTTGCCACGGCTTCCGCCGTCGTGGAGCTGATGCGGCCGGAAGAATTCGCGCTCGGCGCGGCGAGAGGTCGACCAAGGCGGCGTACGACCTCGGCCCCGAAACCTTTCGGCATCCTGAGCGCAACCGTGTCGAGCCCTGCAGTCACCAGCGGATGAATTCCGCTTTCCTCCCGCAGCGGCAGGACCAGCGTCAGCGGGCCAGGCCAGAAGGCATCCGCGAGCTTGCGCGATAGAGGATCGAGGACCGCGATGCGCTCGGCCATCGCCATATCGGAAACATGGGCGATCAGCGGGTTGAAGCGCGGCCGCCCCTTGGTCTCGAAAATACGCGCCACCGCCTCGCCATTGGTGGCGTCGGCGGCGAGGCCATAGACAGTCTCGGTCGGGATCGCCACCGTTTCGCCAGCCGCAAGCAGGGCGGCCGCCCGCTCCAGCGCCATATCGGCGGAAAGAATTTCAGCCAAGGTCCTGCTCCAATCGCAAGTGGCGGCAGGCCGCAATCAGCCTGCTATCCTGGAGAAATCCGCGACCTGCGCCGTTGCGCTGCGGATGCGCTCCAGCAGCGCCAGACGGTTCGCCCGCACGGCTTCGTCTTCAACATTCACGAGAACCTCCTCGAAAAATGAATCAACGGGTTCACGCAATGCTGCAAGCGCGGCCATGGCGGCGGAAAAGTCTTGGTTTTTAATAGCTTGGGCGGCTTCCTTCTCAGCCTGATTCACCGCCGAAAACAGCGCGATCTCGGCCTTTTCGGTGAGAAGGGCCGGATCGACGGCATCGGCGACGCGCGTTTTCTTCTTCTCCTCGGCGGCAAGAATGTTCGCCGCGCGCTTGGTGCCGGCGAGCAGATTCTTCCCGGCCTCGGTGTCGAGGAAGGAGCCCAGCGCGGCCACACGGCTGACGATCAACAACAGGTCGTCCGCCTCCGGCGTGATGACGGAATCGATCAGGTCGTGCCGCGCGCCCTTGTCGCGCAGATAGACCTTCAGGCGGTCATGGAAGAAAGAGAGGAGATCCGGCACAGCACCAATGCCCGGTCCAGCAATCCCGTTTGGATTCTCTAAAACCAGAATGGCCGCCTGTCGGCAGTGCTTCAATAGCTCCAGCCGCACCCCATTCTCCACTACAATCCGGATCACGCCCAGAGCAGCCCTGCGTAGCGCATAGGGATCCTTCGAGCCCGTCGGCTTCTCGTCGATGGCCCAGAAGCCGACCAGCGTGTCTAGCTTGTCGGCGAGCGCGACTGCGACGGACACCGGATCGGTCGGCACGATATCGGAGGGGCCGAGCGGCTTGTAATGTTCCTCGATCGCGGCGGCTACGGAGGCATGCTCCCCCTGCAGCGTCGCATATTTGCGGCCCATCGCGCCCTGCAACTCGGGGAACTCGCCGACGACTTCGGTCTGCAGGTCGGCCTTTGCGAGAACGGCAGCGCGCTCGGCAAGGGCGGCAAGGTCCTCACCCTCCCCCTTGAGGGGAGGGTCGGACCGCAGGTCCGGGGTGGGGGTGACGGCACCAGAAATACCTCCGCCCGCGCCGCCTTCGCCTTGCTCGGCGTTGCGACCTCCCCTCAAGGGGGAGGTGAAAGAGCGTGCCACGATCGGCGCCAGTTCGCGCGCCAGACGGCGGATACGCTCCACGCGTTCACCCTGCGTGCCGAGCTTGGCATGGAAGGTGACGCCGAGATGATCGAGTCGCGCCATGCGCTGGTCGAGAGGCTTCTTCAGGTCCAGTCCGAATTTTTCCGCCGACTCCTTCAGCCGGTCGAGATCGGGCAGGTCCGCCTGATCGGTCTTCCAGAAATAGAGCGCGTCGGAAAGGCGGGCGCGCACGACCTTGCCGTTGCCGAAGGCGATCTCCTTGCCGCCATCCTTGGCCTCGATATTGGCGGTGAGGATGAAGCGGTTGGAAAGCACTGCTTCACCCCCTCCCGCACCAGAGGGGGAGGCAAGACCGGCCGCGACTTTACCCTCCCCTCCATGGGGAGGGTCAGCGCGTAGCGCCGGGGCGGGGTGCGCATCCTGCGGGCTGCAAACGAAACACTTCTGGTTCGCCCGGATCGTCAGCCGGATGACCTCGGCGGGAATTTCCAGGAATTCCTCCTCGAACTCGCCCATCAGCACGACCGGCCATTCGACAAGGCCCGAAACTTCCTCCAGAAGCCCTTCGTCCTCGACCAGTTCGAGGCCATTGGCGAAGGCAAGATTGCGCGCATCGTCCAGAATGATCCGCTTGCGGCGCTCGGCGTCCACGATCACCTTCGCCGCTTCCAGCTTGGCGGCATAGTCCTCGAAGCGGCGCACGGTGATGGCCTCCGGCGCATGGAAGCGATGGCCGTAGGTGACATTGCCAGCGCGGATGCCGTCGATCTCGAAATCGATGACGATCGGCTCCTCGGTCTCCGGGCCGAAGGTACAGACGATCGACTGCAGCGGGCGCACCCAGCGCAGCGAGCCGGGACTGGCCGAAGCCGCGCCCCAGCGCATGGATCTCGGCCAGGGGAAATCGCGGATGATGCGCGGCATCATCTCGGCGATGATCTCCTCGGCCGCCCTGCCCGGCTTCGAGATGACCGCGACATAGAAATCGCCCTTCTTGGGATCGGATTTCACTTCGGCCTCATCGACCGAATTCAGCCCGGCCGAGCGCAGAAAACCCTGGATCGCCTGCTCCGGCGCTTTCGTGCTCGGTCCCTTGCGCTCCTCGCGCACGTCCTTGGAACGCGCGGTGACACCGCGGACATCGAGCACCAGCCGGCGCGGCGTCCAGTATTCCTGCGCGCCTTCATAGGTCAGCCCGGCATCGACAAGGCCGTCGGTGACCAGTTTGCGAAGGTCGCCCGCCGCCTTTCGCTGCATGCGTGCGGGAATTTCCTCGGAGCGTAGTTCGAGAAGAAGATCGGGCATGGATCAATTCACCAGATCGGCAGTGCGGCAGATGATCGAGAAGCGGTCCGACAGGGCGGCGAGCTCGGCGCGGTGAAGATCGGCGGCAGCGACCACGCCGTCTCCCGAAGGAAGATCCCGCGTCGCGCTGGCGTCGGAGACGACCACCGTCTGGAAGCCGAGATCAAGGGCGGCGCGGGCCGTGGAAGAGACGCACATATGCGTCATGAAACCGGCGAGGACGAGCTTCTTCCGGCCGAGGCTGTCCAGAATCTCCTTCAGCTTTGTTCCCGCAAAAGAGTTTGGCAGGCCTTTCTCGACAATGGTTTCGCCGTCCTCGGGTGTTGCCTGATCGGCAAACCGGAAGGCAGTCTTCTCGGGATCGAAAAGCCCGCCGGGCTTGCCGCGATGCTGGACATGGACGACCGGCGCCGATTGCCTGCGTGCTGCTTCGAGAAGGAGCGCGATATTGTCCAGAGCCGGCTCCACGCCCGGCAGCGGCAGCATGCCGTCCACATATTCGCGCTGCGCGTCGATGACGACGACCACCGTTTCGGCCAGCTTCGGCGGCGTCAGGTCCGCGCCCGCCAATTGCAGAAGCGTCTTAGCCATCACGCGGCCTCTCTGTTGTAGTTGAATCCGCCCCCTTCCGTCTCCAGGAACGCTTCCCCGCAAGCCTTGGAAAGGTTGCGCACGCGCAGGATGTAGCTCTGGCGTTCGGTCACCGAGATCACGCCGCGCGCATCAAGCAGGTTGAAGACGTGGGAAGCCTTGATGCACTGGTCATAGGCAGGAAGGACCATGCGATGGGCTTCGCCCGCGGGCCTGTTTGCGCCCAATTCGAGCAGCCGCCGGCACTCGCCTTCGGCATCCTCGAAATGGCGGAACAGCATGGCAGTATCGGCATATTCGAAATTGTGCCGGGAATATTCCTGCTCGGCTTGCAGGAACACCTCGCCATAGGTGACCCTGCCCTCGCCTTCGAGCCCGTTGAAGTTAAGCTCGTAAACATTGTCCACCCCCTGCACATACATTGCGAGCCGTTCAAGACCGTAGGTCAGTTCGCCGGAAACCGGCGCGCATTCGATGCCGCAGACCTGCTGGAAATAAGTGAATTGCGAGACCTCCATGCCATCGCACCAGCATTCCCAGCCGAGCCCCCAGGCGCCTAGCGTCGGGCTTTCCCAGTCGTCCTCCACAAAGCGGATGTCGTGCACCAGCGGATCGAGCCCGATGGCTGCCAGGGAGCCCAGATAGAGCTCCTGCAGGTTCGGCGGATTCGGCTTCAGGATTACCTGATACTGGTAATAGTGCTGCAGGCGGTTCGGGTTTTCCCCGTAGCGGCCGTCCTTCGGCCGGCGCGACGGCTGCACATAGGCGGCATTCCACGGCTTCGGCCCGAGCGAGCGCAAGGTGGTGGCCGGATGGAAGGTGCCGGCGCCGACTTCCATGTCGTAGGGCTGAAGGATGACGCAACCCTGCTCCGCCCAGTAATTATGCAGGGTCAGGATCAGGCCCTGAAACGAGCGGCGGGGGTCCATATGGGATGGCGTGCTGACGGTCACGACGTCTCTCCGGGGGTCGGTCTCTTCAAGCGCCACCGCCTCCGAGGCAATTGACGCTCGCGTGAATTTGAACGAGCAAGTGCTATAACAGCGGATACGGTAGGTACAATCCCTTGGCCGGGCGTATTTTTGTCCCGACCGGGCTTTCGCGACCCCTGGCGAATGGAGCCGAGCATATGAGAATGAAATCCGGACTGGCAATCTTCACCGGCTGCGGGCTTGCGGCTTTCGCCTTCGCCTTCTCCGTTGCAACCACCGCGGCCGGGCAGTTTCCCGGAGATGGCGGGCCAGCCCATCACCGCGACCTCGTCTCCGGCTATCCCTGCGTGAACAATTTCTGCAGCGTGCTGCGCCTGCCGGGGACACGCTGCATCTGCAAGAAGCAGAATCCCGGCGAACAGAACCTCTCCCGGCTGCGGTTGGCCTGCTATACGACAGAGGGCGGCAATTGGGTCGCCTGTCCGGTGAAACCGCGCTATGGCATTTCCGTCAATCCGTAACTACCGGCCGTAACCCCTACCGGCCTGACCGTACCGGCGGGTACGGCAAGGTAAAATCCGCAACAGCCACGGATAGCAAGCTTTTTCGGGCTTCGCAGTCCGGTGCCCGTCTTCGAGGATCGGCAACCGTACCCGCCGGTACGGCCGCTGCGGCCCTATTGCGGCAGCCGGAGCTCCTGTCCGGGATGCAGGCTGTCGGGGCTCGTGCGCAATTGCGGATTGAGCTCCAATATGTCCCGATAGCGGTTGCCGTCGCCGAAACGCTCGACCGCAATCGACCACAGCGTCTGTCCCGGCTTCACGATATAGGAAGCGGGCTGCGCCGCATCCTTCACGGAAGCTTCGGCACCCTTGGCCTTGTCTTCGGTCTCCTGCGGCTTGTCGCCAGCGGCGTCCGCGGGCTCCTCGGCATCGTCCACCGGTTCCTTGGGGGTATCCGCTGTATCGCGGACGGCGTCCTTCGCAGCAGCCGGCGCCTGGGCCACCTTGACGTCCTCCTCGGGAGGCAGACCCTCTTCCAGCTTTTTCGACACGGAAGCCAGGAGGTCGGGTTCGGGATCGAGATCGCGGGCATGCGACCACTGGAACGTCGCCTCCAGCCGGCGGCCGACGCGCCAATAGGCGTCGCCGAGGTGGTCGTTCAGCACCGGATCACCCGGCTTCAGGGAAACCGCGCGTTCCAGCTCGCGGACGGCGTCCTCATACTGCCCGAGGCGGTAATAGGCCCAGCCAAGCGAATCGACGATGTATCCGTCGCTCGGACGCAGTTCGACGGCGGTCTTGATCAGTTCAAGGCCTTCCTCGAGGTGAATGCCCATATCCACCCAGGAATAGCCGAGATAATTCAGCACCTGCGGCTGGTTCGGATAAAGCTCCAGGGCCTTGTGGAAATTGGGCTCGGCCTTTGGCCATTCCTTAAGCCGCTCATAGGCTATGCCGCGCTGATAGAAGATATTCCAATGCTCGCGCGTCGGCTCCTCGAGCCGTTTCACGGCCTGCTCGTAGACCTCCGCGGCGGCCCGATAGTTCTCCTGCGAGGCATAGACGCTGCCAAGCGCGATATAGGCGCGCATGTCGTTCGGGTCTTCCTCCAGGGCAGCCTTTATGTGGCTGATCGCCTCTTCCTTGCGGTCGAGATCGGCGAGATTGAGCCCGATCTGCAGTTCGGCAATGCGCCGCAGCGGCGAAGCCTCGGGAACCTTCTCGTAGAAGGCAATGGCCGCCTCGGGCTGGTTCTGCTGTTCGGCGACCGAACCGAGCTGCGTCAGGATCTCGTCATTGGCAGGTCTGAGCGCCAGCGCATATTGCAGGTATAGCCGGACAAAGGATTCGCCGCCGCCGCGATTGAGCGCCGTCGCCACATTCAGCAATATTTCGGAAGCGCCCTGGGCCGGATTGCCGACGATTGCATCGACGCGGTTGCCGGATTCGATCCGCTCTCGCAGGAGTACCGTGGAAGCGCGGCCGGTGATGAATTCCTCCGCCTTGTCGAGGACTTTCAGCGCCCCGTCCTTGTCGCCCCCGCCTGCGAGATAGCCGGCATAGGCCTCTGCGGCGCGCATATAGGTTTCCGGTGCAGCACCGCCCGCGGCGACATTGTTGAGGACGGCGTCGAACTCCTTCACCGCCTCCTCGTGCTTCCCGCCGACCGCCGCCATCAGTGCGCGGTGATAGCCGGTAAACAGCGCATACCAATCGGGGCCATTGAGGGAATCGAGATGCTTGAGGCCGGCATCGGCATTCTCCGCACCGACCTTTGCCCAGGCCGCCATCACCCCGTTGATAAGGCGATCAAGGTCCGACTCCAGCACGATATTGAGCCAGTCCTGAACCTTTGCGTAGTCTTCCTTGCGAAACGCATCCACCGCCAGCGCCAGGCGCGAGAAGCGTTCAACCTCGGGGACGGTCTTCAGCTTCTCTGCATAGGGCAGCGCCTTGTCGAAGGAGCCGTTGGAGATCAGTCCAAGCAGGAGGCTCTGCTGGAGGTCCCGATTGTCCGGATCGTAGGAGAGAGCACGTTCGTAGAAGGTGACCGCATTGTCGAGATCATTCTCCAGTTCCGCCGACCGTGCAGCCAGAAAGGCGCCGGAAAACGAACTCGTCGCGACGGGCTTGGCCGCCTCTTCCTTCGCAAGCCCGGCCCCGGCGGTCAGCGCGAGTGCGACGGCCATGCCGACGGTCGCCAGAAGTCTTGCCCGTATACGCCGCATCGTTTCCCTTCCCATCGGTCCCTGAACAGTGTGACGGATTCGCAATCCCTTCAAGCCGAAGAGCATGGCCTTTTTGCGGTTAGGCTTCAATCCGTCACTTCGGATAGAGTCGAAGCGTCTCAGGTCACCCGGCTGATGCAGAAGTCGATGACGTCGAGCAGCGCCGTCTTCTGCGGCGTGTCCTTGAGCGGCGCCAGGGCATCGCGGGCGATCTCGCCGAAATGCCTTGCGCGGCCTATCGTGTCACCGATCGCGCCATGGCGGGCCATCAGGCCGATCGCCTTTTCGAGAGCGGCATCGTCCGTTTCCGCATTCTCGATGGCGCGCTTCCAGAAATCGCGTTCCTCGGCCGAACCGCGGCGATAGCTCAGGATGACGGGAAGAGTCACCTTGCCCTCGCGGAAGTCGTCGCCGACATTCTTCCCAAGTTCGCTGGTGGTGCCGCCATAATCGAGCGCATCGTCAACAAGCTGAAAGGCAAGCCCGAGATTCGTGCCATAAGAGCGAAGTGCGGCGCGATCATTGCGCGAGGCTTCAGCGATCACCGGGCCGACTTCGGCAGCGGCCGAAAAGAGGGCGGCAGTTTTCGCCTTGATCACGGTCAGGTATTCGTCCTCCGTCGTGTCGAGATTCTTCGACACACCGAGCTGCATCACCTCGCCCTCAGCAATGACGGAAGCGGCGGAGGAAAGGATGTCCAGCGCCTCGAGCGAGCCTACATCCACCATCATCCGGAAGGCCTGACCGAGCAGGAAATCGCCGACAAGCACGCTCGCCTGGTTGCCCCAAACGGTGCGCGCGGTCTCGCGGCCGCGCCGCATGTTGCTTTCGTCCACCACATCGTCATGCAAGAGCGTCGCCGTATGCATGAACTCGACGCTGGTGGCCAGCTTCACGTGCCCGTCACCGGAATAGCCGAACATCTGGGCGGCAGCGAGCGTCACCATCGGGCGAAGACGCTTGCCGCCTGAAGAAATCAGGTGCCTGGCGATCTGCGGGATGAGCTCCACGTCCGAGCCCGCCTTGGACAGGATCAGCTCGTTGACGCGCGCCATGTCGGGCGCGGTCAGTTCCATGAGCCGCTTGATGGAGGCCGTCTCGCGTTTCCCGCCTTCCAGATTGAGTACTACGCCCAAAACTCACGCTCCGTTACGGGAAGCCGATATCTTCCCTTACCGAATTCTAGGGCTGCGCCCTTCCGGTCGGCAAGCGACGAATTGGCGCGGCATCTTCCACTGCACGGATTCATCGGCGTTTACAACCTTGTTTCAACCTGCAAACGTCGCGCACATGATAGAACTCGTCAGAACCAACGATCCCGTCCTCATTTCGTTCATCGAAAGCCTGCTGCGCGATGCCGAAATCGGGTTTTTCGTCGCCGACCAGAATATGAGCATCATGGAAGGTTCGCTCGGCATCCTGCCGCGCCGCGTCATGATCGATCCGGCCGACGAGGCGGAAGCGCGCAGGCTTCTGCGGGATGCAGGAATCGGCGGGGAAACGGCCGAAAATGAATGAGGCGATGACAGAGGAAGAGGTAACGCTCGACGCCTTCCATCGCGGCGCCTTCTGGCTGGTACAGCCGGCGCGCCGGGGCCATCGGGCCGGCGTTGATGCGATGATGCTGGCCGCCGCGGTGCCCGGCTCCTTTTCAGGCAGGCTGGCCGATCTCGGTTCCGGCGCGGGTGCGGCAGGTTTTGCCGTTGTCGCTCGCTGTCGCGCCTCGAGCGTCACCCTTGTCGACCGTTCGCCGGAAATGCTGGAATTTGCCAGACGGAGCCTTGCGCTCGAACAGAACGAGGATCTGAGGAACAGGATCGACATTCTGGAGGCCGATGTCACGCTTGCGGGCAAGGAAAGGAACGCCGCAGGGCTGGAAGACCGCTCCTTCGATTTCGCCATCATGAACCCGCCCTTCAATGCCGGTGTCGACCGCGCCACGCCTGATGCACTGAAGCGGCTCGCCCATGTCATGGATGACGATCTGTTCGAACGCTGGATCAGGACGGCAACCGCAATCGTGAAGCCGCGCGGGGGCCTCGCGCTGATCGCACGGCCCGGCTCGCTTCATGCCATTCTGATGGCCATGGCCGGCCGCTTCGGCAATGCGGAGATCCTGCCGGTCCATCCGCGCGAGGATGCGGCGGCGATCCGGATCGTGGTGCGCGCCCGCGCCGGGGCGCGCGGCGGCCTGTCTGTCCGCCCTCCCCTCTTCCTGCATGGAAAGGGGGACAGCTTCACGGCGCGCGCCGACGACATCAATAACGGCCGCGCTTCGCTATTCGGGGATTGAAGCTTTCCGACATTGCGCAAACGGCAGAAATGCCTACATGCATCTCGACCCAATTCTGGAGCATCCTTCCGTGAGACCTAGCCTGAGCCGCCTGCTTCCCAAGCGCTTCCGCCCCGAAGGCGTCACCATTCCGGTCATCCGCCTGCATGGCGCGATCATGGCCGGAGCAAGCCAGTTCAGGCAGCATCTTTCGCTCTCCTCGACGGCCGGGCTGATCGAGAAGGCGTTCTCCTTCAAGGATGCACCGGCCATCGCCATTTCCATCAATTCTCCCGGCGGGTCGCCGGTGCAGTCGCGCCTGATCTACCGGCGCATCCGCGACCTGGCGACGGAGAAGAACAAGACAGTCCTGGTCTTTGTCGAGGATATCGCCGCTTCCGGCGGCTACATGATCGCACTCTCCGGCGACGAGATCATCGCCGATCCCTCCTCCATTGTCGGCTCGATCGGCGTGGTGTCGGCCTCCTTCGGTTTTCAGGAGCTGATCAAGAAGGTCGGCATCGAACGCCGCGTCCATACCGCGGGGCAAAACAAGGTCACGCTAGACCCCTTCCGGCCGGAGAAGAAGGAGGATGTCGAGCGGCTGAAAGCGATCCAGCTCGACGTGCACGAGACCTTCATCAATCTCGTCAAGGAGCGTCGCGGCGCCAAGCTCTCCGACCATCCGGACCTTTTCACCGGCCTTTTCTGGACCGGTTTGCGCGGAAAGGAGCTGGGGCTGGTCGACGCGATCGGCGACATGCGCTCTTATCTGAAGGAGCGCTACGGCCCCAAGACGCGGCTCCAGCTCATCGCCCCGCAGCGGGGATTGCTAGGGCGACGCCTTGCCTTGCTGGGCGGCCGTGTGGAGATCGGACCGGAAATCGCCGCCGCTGCCGCCGCCGGCATCATCGATGCCGCCGAGGAACATGCGCTCTGGCAGCGATACGGATTATTGGAATGAATTGACATTCGATACCAGTTCGATGTTAGCCTGGAAATCGAATTCCAAATTCAAAAATCACAATAAAATCATAAAGTTGATGGCGGTTTTTATTCTGATATTTGCCTTCGCGACTGATATTAATGGGATGCAAATGTTGGAAACGAAGCACTATGAATAAGGCGGCAAGGCGAATAGCATGGGTCTTCACCTGAGGCCAATCGACATTCAGGGCTTGGGAGGAGGGACCGGATCATGCCTCAATTGATCTTTTTCGCCATTGTCGGTGTCGCCGGCTATCTGGGCTACCGCTCCATGATGCGCGAGGCAAAGCGCGTCACCGCCCGCGTGCGCCGCGCCGAGCGGGAAGCGGCGACCGGAACGCAAGGCACTCTGGTACTGGACCCGGAGACGGGCGAATACCGTCTTGCCAAGGACTGACCGCGGTCCAGCGGCCATTCTCATGACCTGTTATATGACCGGGCCCCTTACCTTCATCGCTCCGGCGAAGATCAATTTGGCGCTGCACATCGTCGGCAGGCGCAGCGACGGCTATCACCTGATCGAGAGCCTGGCCGTCTTCGCTGAAGACGGCGACCATCTGAGCGCCGAACCGGCCGAGGCCGACGACATCACCGTCGCCGGCCGCTACGCGGCACAGGTTCCAATAGGCGAAGCCAACCTCATTATCAGAGCACGCGATCTCCTGCGCGAGCGTTTCGGCGCCGCTGCAACGCAGCCGGTGGCGCTGCGGCTGGAAAAGAATCTGCCGGTCGCCTCGGGCATCGGCGGCGGATCGAGCGACGCGGCCACCACAATGCGCATGCTGGCGCGGCTCTGGAAGCTTGAGGCGGAGGATGCCGAACTGGCGCGGCTCGGTTTGCAGCTTGGCGCCGACGTGCCCATGTGCCTCGCGGCGCGCCCCCTTCTGGCGCGCGGAATCGGCGAAAAGATCGAGCCGCTGAAGCGTTTCCCCGCCCTTTTCGTCGTTCTGGTCAATCCGGGCGTACCACTGGCGACGGCGCATGTCTTCCAGGCGCTTTCCAGGGCCAACAACCAGACCATGCCCGTCATATCGGCTGACGGCGACGCGGATGCCGTCATCGACTGGCTGAGCGCCACGCGCAACGATCTGGAGGAGCCGGCAATGTCGCTGGCCCCGGAAATAGCCGATGCGCTGCAGGCCTTGCGCGACAATGGCGCCATCCTCGCCCGCATGTCCGGCTCCGGCGCCACCTGCTTCGGCATATTCCGGTCGAAAGGCGAAGCCGAGCGCGCCGCTGCGGCAATCTCGGACGCAGCCCCGGCATGGTTCGTTTCCGCAACGAGAATTGCGCCCGTGGAGGGAAATGATGGCCGATAAAGGTGCAGGGCGCCCCTTCATCCCGGTCGGCTTTGCCGTCCTGACGGTTTCCGACACGCGCAGCCTCGCCGACGACAAGTCAGGCCTGCTGCTTTGCGACCGGATCAGCGAAGCGGGTCATAAGGTTGCGGACCGCCAGATCGTGCCCGACGATATCGAGGCGATCCGTGCCATCGTCTTGCAATGGTGCGCCGACACCGCCATCGACGCGGTGATCACCACGGGCGGCACCGGCTTCACCGGGCGCGACGTCACCCCGGAGGCGCTGGAGCCCTTGTTCGAAAAGCGCATGGACGGCTTTTCGGAAGTCTTCCACCGCATCTCCTATGACAAGATCGGCACCTCCACCATACAGTCGCGGGCGACCGCCGGGCTGATTCAGCAGACCTTCGTCTTTGTCTTGCCTGGCTCGCCCGGCGCCTGCCGCGACGGATGGGACCTGATCCTGAAGGATCAGTTCGACTACCGGCACATGCCGTGCAATTTCGTCGAGATCATGCCCCGGCTGGACGAGCATCTGAAGCGCGGAGCGGGCAAACCGGGCTGAAATCCCATATTCCAACACTCTTCGCTTAGCTTCGAGGTCGAGGATGACGGACGGGGAAGCGTTTGCAGCCAAGATCTTGCCGCGCACAAAACCGCAGCGGCTCTAACCCAGACCCGTATTGCGCCGATGGATCTCCAGAAGTCCACGGATCGTGACATCCGGGTCGAAATGGTCGATCACCGTGGTGGCGTCATAGAAGAGCGAGGCCACGCCTCCGGTGGCGATCACCGTCATCTCCTCCTTACGTTCCTCCTTGATGCGCGCGATCATGCCCTCGATGAGGCAGATATAGCCCCAGAAGACGCCCGATTGCATGGCGCTGACGGTGTCGTTGCCGACGACGCGCTCGGGCTTTCTGAGCGCCACGCGGGGAAGCTTGGCGGCGGCGGCATGCAGGGCTTCGACCGAAAGATGGATACCGGGAGCGATCGCCCCGCCCTCGAAGCCTCCGTCCGCGGCGACCACGTCGAGCGTCGTTGCCGTGCCGCTATCGACCACGATAAGCGGGCCGGGATAGGCGATATGCGCGCCAAGCGCATTGACGATGCGGTCGGAGCCGACCTCCGATGGCTTGGCGGTGCGTATGGGGATGCCAAGCTCCGCATTCTCGCCAATCACCAGCGGCTCGGCATTCAGATAGCGGCGGGCGAGATTGCGGAGATTGAAGATCGATTGCGGGACGACGCTGGAGATGATGCAGGAATCGAGCATCTTGAGCTGCAGGCCGGCCATATTGAGGAGTTGCGCAAGCCAGACCGCATATTCGTCGGCGGTGCGGTTCGCTTCCGTCGCGGTGCGCCATTGCGCGACCCATCGCTCGCCGTCATGGATGGCGAAAAGGCTGTTGGTATTGCCCTGCTCAATGGCAAGAAGCATGGCTCGGCTCCTCCTGCGCCTCTCTTCACTTCCGCTGAGAAGTGGCCGCCGGCCGGCCGGCAACGAAAATTTCCCCGTCCAGCCGCTTCATGGCCAGTCCGCGGGCGATGTCGTCGGCGTGCCTGGCCTTCTGTACCAGCGCTGCCGCTTGCCGCTTCGTTATCAGGAGTCCGTCAGCCAAGGGTCGCTTGGCGGAAAAGACACGTACCAGGAATTTTGCCCTGCCCTGCTTCGAGCGCGTGAAGCATGCCGGCGCGGTCGAGCGCGCCACATGGTCAAGCACGCCGTCCATCCAGCCGTCGCAGAGCCGGGCGCCAGGCTCCAGCAGCGCAAGCCATTCACCCTTTGCCTGGCGCAAGGCCGTGCCGATCCCGCCCTCGGCGACATAGCGGCAGCCGGCATGTTCGGCGACCAGATGCGTATTGTCGGTGGAACCGGTGTCGCAGACGATTACCTCGCGCACGACGCCCTCAACGGCGCCGCCCACGAGCGAGGCCAATGTCCTCGCCAGCTCCTCCTCATGGTTGCAAGTCTCTATCAGGACACTGAGCATTTGGTTAGCCAATAAACGAAAGCGGAGCCGAGCGCCAGTTGTGCGATGCAGCACCTGTGGCAGGTGCAAAAGTTCTTGATTTGTTCTCATTTGATGGATAGGAATAGATTCAT
Source organism: Mesorhizobium sp. J18 (assembly GCF_007829525.1). Lineage (GTDB taxonomy): Bacteria > Pseudomonadota > Alphaproteobacteria > Rhizobiales > Rhizobiaceae > VLJP01. The sequence goes on along the minus strand of NZ_VLJP01000078.1, from coordinate 68,441 downwards.
CTTGAGGCGCGATTCGCCTCACGCTGAACCCGGCTTATGGAGACCGGAACATGGAACAGATCAGCCGCGCAGACGTTGCCGCCTTCAAAGGCGGAGGCGCGACGATGGCCAATGCAGTCATAGAGGAAAGCGGCATTCGCATCGGTTTCGACCGGCGCAGGGGCCGCGCGGCCGGAATCAATCCTTCGGGCCGCTTCGAGCCGGTTTCAAGGCACATCTTCGACGACGGCTGGAACTCGCTGGAGGAACTGCCGCCCTTCAAGACCGAGGTTCAGGTCGAGAAGCCGCGCCGGATCATAACGCGCAACGAATCTCCCGACATTTCCTTCGACCGCTCCATCAATCCCTATCGCGGCTGCGAACACGGCTGTGTCTACTGCTTCGCGCGCCCGACCCATGCCTATATGGGCCTTTCGCCGGGCCTCGACTTCGAATCGAAGCTGTTCGCCAAGCCGGATGCGGCCGCTCTTCTGGAACGTGAACTGTCGAAGGACGGCTATCAGCCGCAGACCATAGCCATCGGCACCAATACGGACCCGTATCAGCCAATCGAGCGGCAATATCGCATCATGCGCGAGATCCTGGAAGTGCTCGAAAAATACAGGCATCCGGTCGGGATCGTCACCAAATCGGCCCTGGTGATGCGCGATATCGACATTCTCTCGCGCATGGCCGAGCAGGGTCTCGCCAAGGTCGCGCTTTCGGTGACGACGCTCGACCGCAAGGTGGCGCGGACCATGGAGCCGCGCGCGGCCACACCGCCGAGGCGGCTGGAAGCCATGCGAGCGTTGAGCGATGCCGGCGTTTCGGTCTCGGTCATGATCGGCCCCGTCATTCCCGGGCTGACGGACCATGAGATCGAACGCATCCTGGAATCGGCCTATGCGGCCGGCGCGCGCGAGGCAGGCTACATCATCCTGCGCCTGCCGCTGGAGGTCAGCCCGATCTTCAAGGACTGGCTACTGCGGCATTTTCCGGACCGCTACCGCCACGTCATGACGCTGGTGCGGTCGATGCGCGGCGGCAAGGATTATGATTCGGAATGGGGCAAGCGCATGAAGGGCACCGGCCCCTATGCCTGGCAGATCGGCCGCCGCTTCGAGATCGCAGCGCGGCGGATCGGCTTCAATACCGAAAGACGCAAGCTGCGCAATGATCTCTTCAAAGCCCCGTCCGGAGGCGGAGAGCAACTCGTGCTTCTGTGACAAAGGCATGTCCGCTTCCCGATGGCGGATAGCCAAGGAATTCCGTTCGGCCGCCCGTCCCCTGCGATGCCGACGGAGACTTCCCTGACGTAAACCCATGACGTCGGGAAGGACTTGCGGAGAATCGGTCGCGATGCGAGCATCGCCGCATCATGGCTCGCACGCAGACCGATTCTCCACTTCTTTTCGATATTCCGGTGCGGCCGGATTTCACCCTCGAGAGGGCTGTCATCCGTGACGGTCTGGCGCCGGTCGCAGGGTTGGACGAGGCGGGCCGCGGGCCGCTTGCCGGCCCCGTCGTGGCCGCCGCGGTCATACTCGATCCGGAGCGCATTCCTGACGGCCTCGATGATTCCAAGCGGATGCCGCCCGAGACGCGCGAGATGCTGTATTCCGCGATCTTCAATACGGCCGTAGCCGTCTCGGTTGCGTCGGTTTCGGCCTCTTCCATCGACAGGTCGGACATCCTCAGGGCAAGCCTTGAGGCCATGCGGCGGGCGCTGCGCGGGCTTTGCGTGCAGCCCGCCTTTGCGCTGGCCGACGGGCGCGACATCCCTCCCGGCCTGCCCTGCGCCGCGCGCGCGGTGGTGAAGGGGGACCAGCGTTCCCAGTCGATTGCCGCCGCTTCCATAGTCGCCAAGGTGACCCGCGACCGCATGATGATGCGCAGCGCCACAGTCAATCCGCACTACGGTTTCGAAACCCATGTGGGCTACGCCACCGAGCGGCATCGCAGCGCCATTGTGGAACATGGCCCGATCACCCGCCTCCATCGGATGACCTTCGCACCGTTCCGATTGTGAGTTGCGCGTAAAAGCACCCCCGGTGTCATCCTGATTCGATCGGGACCTCCGCTGACCTTCGTGGTCATCGAAATGCCACCCAGTGATGGTGAAAGAAATCCCAAGGCAGGCAGCCTTTCATCATACTGGACAAACAAAAACGCCGCCGGGTCTCCCCGACGGCGTTCGATGTCTCTGTGCAGAACTTCAGTTGAGCTTCGACTTGACCTGCTGGACCGACGATTTGAACAGATCATGGGTGGTCTTGACGTCCACCTTTTCCGTCAGGAGACGGCGGGCCGCCTCGATGGCGATGTCGACGGCGCTGGAGCGCACTTCGCTCACCGCATCGCGCTCGGCCTGGGCAATCTTCTGCTCGGCCAGAGCGGTGCGACGGGCGACATAATCTTCTGTCCGCTCCCTTGCCTCCTGGGCGATCAGCTCCGCTTCGCGGCGGGCGGCGTTGACGATGTCCTCCGCTTCCTTCTCGGCCTCCTGGCGCTTGCGCTGATATTCGGCGAGAAGCTGCTGGGCGTCCTCACGAAGCCGGCGCGCCTCATCGAGCTCGTTGCGGATGCGCTCGGCACGCTGGTCGAGCGCGCGCGACAGCATTCCCGGCACCTTCATATAGATGAGGATCGCCACGAAGACGATGAGACCGATCGTGGCCCAGAATGTAGCGTCCAATGCCATCTTACTGCCTCACAGCCTTGACCGCGGCGGCAACCGCGCTCTTGTCGGCCTTGGAGCCGATGAGTTCCTGGACGATGAGAGCGGCCGTTTCCTCGGCGATCGCCCCGACATCCTTCATCGCCGTCGACTTGATCGTGGCGATGCGCTCGTCGGCTTCGCTAAGCTGCTCATCAAGCCGGGCTTCGACCTTCCGGCGTTCGGCCTCGGCTTCGGCCTTCGCCTGATCACGCGCTTCCTGGCCGATCACATTGGCCTTCTTGCGTGCTTCGGCAAGCTCCTGCTCATAGGCCGCCACGGCAGCGTCGGCCTCGTCCTTCATGCGGGCGGCCTGATCGAGATCCTGCGCGATGCGATCGCGGCGGACCTCCAGGATATTGCCGATGCGCGGGAGCGCGACCCGTTTCAGGAAGAGATAGAAAAGGCCGAAGGTGATCGCCAGCCAGAGGAGCTGGGATGGAAAGGTGCTGGAATCGAATGGCGGGAAACCGGCCTCATGGCCGCTTCCGTGTTCCACGCCCGTTTCCGTATGGGTCTCGCCCGCAGCGCCCTCGTCTGCCGATTGCGCGAATGCCGGTGCCACAAACATGTGCTTTTCCCGTTATGACAGGCCGGCCGCGAAAAGGCTCGCAGCCGGCTCTTACGCATGCCTGCCGATTCTTACGTGAAGAGCAGGAGAAGCGCGACCAGCAGGGAGAAGATGCCCAGAGCTTCGGTCACGGCGAAGCCGAAGATCAGGCGGCCGAACTGGCCGTCGGCGGCAGACGGATTACGCAGGGCGCCGGCAAGATAGTTGCCGAAGATATGGCCGAGGCCAATACCGGCGCCGCCCATGCCGAGACAGGCGATACCAGCGCCGATTGCCTTAGCTGCTTCTACTTCCATTTTTGAACTCCTTGTGAATCGAGAATTCCAGATTGGGGTGTGGCGGGTTCTCTAGTGGCCGGGATGCAAGGCGTCGTTGAGGTACATGCAAGTCAGAACCGCAAAGACATAGGCCTGCAGGAAGGCCACCAGAATTTCGAGGCCGGTGATCGCGACCACCATGACGAAGGGAAGAACCGCTCCGGCCATGCCGGCCACGCCGAAGGCGCTGAGCGATGTCACGAAACCGGCGAAAACCTTGAGCGTGATATGACCGGCCAGCATGTTGGCGAAAAGACGAACCGAGAGGCTGACCGGGCGGGAAAGGAACGAAACGACTTCTATCAGAACCACGAGCGGGACAAGCACCGCCGGCACGCCGCTCGGCACGAACAGTTTCAGGAAACCGAGGCCGTGCTTCCAGAAGCCGTAAACGATCACGGTGCCGATGACGAGCAGCGCCAGCGCGAAGGTGACGATGATGTGGCTGGTGATCGTGAAGAAATAGGGGAACAAGCCAAGCAGATTGCCGACCAGCACGAACATGAAGAGAGAGAAGACGAAGGGGAAGAACTTCATGCCGTGGGAGCCTGCCGCGTCGCGCAGCATCGATGCCACGAATTCATAAAGCATCTCTGAGATGGACTGCAAACGCCCCGGCACCAGGCCGCGGCTGGAGGTCGTCAGGAACAGGAAGGCGCCCGAAGCCGCAACGGTCGCGACCATGAAGGCTGCCGAATTGGTGAAAGAGAAATCGAGGCCGCCGATCTCGATCGGGATCAATTTGGAAATCTGGAACTGGTGGATCGGATCGTTTGCCACCGTGTACCCCTCATCCTCAAACGCGCATAGCGCAAACTAGTTCTCATCACCGGCATCCGGGGCCCGCTTGGGCGCCCTGGATCCGAAATCCGCGACCAGCCCGGCCGAACGCAGAACATTCAATACTCCGGCCGCGAAACCCAGGAGCAGGAAAACAATCAAGCCCCAGGGCGACGTACCGGCCATCCTGTCGATGAACCAGCCAAGACCCGCACCGACGACAATCCCGGCAATGAACTCGCTGGAAAGCCTCAGCGCATTGCCGAATCCTCCGACGCCGTCGGACTTCGAGTCTCCGCCCCCTTCCGGCTCTTTGGGCCTTCGAGATGCAAGCGCGGCCTCAAGTTCGCGACGCCGACGATCCAGATCGTTCGGCTGGTCCCCGTTGGCCACCGCAACCTCCATGCCCGGCAAGCCGGTCAGCGGCTGTCCGCTTCAAAGTCGCGCGCAACATAGAGACCGGCCCCGCGCCAGTCAAGCCACGCCGAAGGTCCGCAAACCATCAGATTAATACAATGAAAACAACAACTTGACCATGTGCGACAATGCGCGCGCGACGGCGGGATGGAATAGTGTTGCGAATCCGCCGCGGAATCCCGCCGCCAGCCCGCTAGTTCCAGCCGCCGCCATGGGTGCGATAGAAGATGTGACGCCCGATCTTCTTCATCTTCTCCATCGCGCCGGCCCAGCGCGGCTGCACATAGGTGGCGTGATAGTGGGTCGAGGTCCCGACCTCGGGAAGCCAGATCTTGCCCGCCGTGACGGCCAGCGCCACCTCTTCCGCGATCCGGTAGTGGGACGGGCTCTTCACTCTGTCGCGAATGCCGTCGCAGGCAAAGGAGAACTGGCAGCGGTTGCGCCATTTGTCGTTCTGGTAGACGACGCCGCAGATGGTGCTCGGATAGGCGGGATTGCGCACACGGTTCAGGATGACCTGGGCGACGGCAGCCTGCCCTTTCACCGATTCGCCGCGCGCCTCGAAATAGACGCCTGCGGCCAGGCACTGCTGCTCGCGCTCGGAAAAGACGCTCGGCGGCAATGGAGTCTTTGCCCATGGATGGTCGTCGTCCATCACCGGCGGAATGAATCTGCCGTCGTTCTCGTCCTTCAGGATGCTGGCGAAGGGCGATTCCTTCGCATAATTCGGCTCTGCCGGTGCGAAGGCCGTCGCCAATATGTCGGCCTTGTCGTTGTTGACCAGTTCAGCCACCATCGGCGGCAAATTGGACGCGGCCTTATCTGTCTCCTTGACGAAGAAGGTCGAGGCGATCTGGACCTCCTTCCCTTTGATCTCGGGCTTGACGAAAGCCATCACATATTCCGACGACGATCCAAGGAGAGAGGCTTTCTGCTCGAAGATCGAGCCGGCATTGAAGAATTTCGGCGGCGCGACGGGAACGGTATTGGCAACGCGGCCCTGCTTTTCGGCGCGGTTTATCCGCACTTCGTCGGGCGTCGTGCCGCGGAAGCCCCCTTTGGCGCGAAAGGCGACGGAGCCGATGCCGGGCAGTTCGACGCCCGCGCCGGAAACCGCGCCCGTGCGGATGCTCTTGTCGATGAAGGGCATTTCGGCCTGATGCACGGAACCGGCGACCGAGCGCTCGACAAAGGTCGTCCAGCGGTCCGATCCGGTCTCCAGGCCGGATATCATGCTGCGCATGTCCTGATAGGCCGTGGCGGTAGGCGAGGCCACCGACAGGCAAAGCCCGACGGCCAGAGGAGCGATAAAAGCCCGATTCCGGTCGATCGTCGCCCGCAAGCGGACAAAGTGAGGAGCCAGCCGCTCTACATATAGAAACAGCGGCTCTAGACGTGGAAGATGCACCCAACCCTCTCCGAACGCAAACTCAACCCGTTTCCGAAGAAGGTAGGTTGTTAACCTTGATCAGCGGTTAACGACGGCCGAAAAATGGCCTTTCGTCTGCGACAGAATGTCAGGTCGAGGATCGGCGTTTGCGGGCGCGTCCCGCATAGGGATTTTCGGACGTGCGCAGGGCCATGCGGATCGGCACCCCGGCAATGTCGAAGGAATCACGCAGCCCGTTGACGAGATACCGGACATAGGATTGCGGCATGGCTTCCGGCCGGGAACAGGAAAGCACGAAGCCAGGTGGCCTCGTCTTTACCTGTGTCATGTATTTCACCTTCAGCCGCCTGCCGGCCACGGCCGGCGGCGGGTGCTGCGCCACCGCGCCTTCCAGCCAGCGGTTGAGCCTGCCGGTGGAAATGCGAGTGTTCCATACCTGATGGGTGCGCAGGATCGCCGCCATCAGCTTGTCGAGACCGCGGCCTGTCTCGGCCGAAATCGGCACCGCCTGCACACCGCGCACCTGCGGCAGGAGGCGTTCGGTCTTCTCACGCAGTTCGGCAAGCATCTCCTGCGGGCTTTCGATCAGGTCCCATTTGTTGAAAGCGATGACCGGCGCCCTGCCCTCGCGGATGATGAGATCAGCGATCTGCAGATCCTGCTTCTCGAACGGGATCGTCGCGTCGAGAAGGATGATGACGACCTCGGCGAAGCGCACGGCGCGCAGGCCATCGGCGACGGAGAGTTTTTCCAGTTTCTCCTGCACACGCGACTTGCGCCGCATGCCTGCCGTATCGAAGAGCTTGATCCGGCGGCCGTTCCACTCCCAGTCGACGGAAATGGAATCGCGCGTGATGCCGGCTTCCGGCCCGGTCAGCAGGCGCTCCTCGCCGATCAGCGTATTGATGAGCGTCGACTTGCCGGCATTGGGCCGTCCAACCACGGCGATGCGCAGAGGCCTGGTCGGATCGTAGGCGGGCTCTTCGGCATCGGGATCGATGTCGTCGCCCACGAGAATGGTGTCGGCGGTCGGGAACTCCGTCTCCGGTTCGCGGCGGAGCGCCTTTTCCTCTCCGAGTGCGGCGATGATGGCATCGCGCAACTCGCCCATGCCGAGCCCGTGTTCGGCCGAAATCGCCACCGGCTCACCCATGCCGAGCTCCCAGGCATCGAGCAGGCCCGCCTCGGCCCCACGCGCCTCGGACTTGTTGGCGACCAGGATGACCGGCTTTCCCCGGCGCCGGAGCAGGGAGGCAAAGGTCTTGTCATCAGGCATGAGGCCTGCCTTGGCATCGATAAGGAAGAGGGTGACATCGGCCTCGTCTATCGCCAGTTCGGTCTGCGCCCGCATTCGCCCTTCGAGCGTCGAGGCACCGGCATCCTCGAGACCGGCCGTGTCGATGACTTCGAAGCGCAAATCCTGCAGGCGCGCCGCATGAACGCGCCTGTCGCGCGTCACACCCGGCGTGTCATCGACAAGCGCCAGCCTGCGCCCGGCCAGCCGGTTGAAAAGCGTCGACTTGCCGACATTCGGCCTGCCGATGATGGCGACCTTGAAGCTCATCCTTCCTCACGAAGAGGATGTGGAGCCGGCGATCAGCTCGGTCATTGTCCCGGCGCGCTGACGAGCATTGGCCGGCGCTTCGGCGTCGTTCTCGATCTGCTCGAAAAGGTTCATTGCGTCCTTGAGCCGCCCCGCCTTCCAGGCGGCAAGGCCGAGCGCCTCGCGGGCGGTATGGCGCATCGGATTGGTATCGACGGCAAGCTCCTCGACCCGGGAGGAAACATCCTCATAGGAACCGTGATCGACCAGGATAAGACCGGCGCGCATACGGGCGACGTCGCGGATCGCCTCGGGCACGGAGCGGTCGTTCGCCACCTCGTCGAACGCCGTTACAGCGCCCTCATAATCTCCCTTGTCGGCGAGCACGGTCGCCGCGCGCATGCGGGCGAGCAGCGGGTACGCTCCGTGGCCGGTCTTTTGCAGTTCCTCCAGTGCGGCAAGGGCCTCGTCGCTGCGTCCCTGATTGGCGAGTTCGAGCGCCTGGGAAAAGGCATCACCGGACCGGTTGGCGCGCGTCTGCTGCCAGTAATCGTAGCCGACATAGACGGCAGTTCCCAGAACGGCGAGGACGGCGATGACGATCGCAGCCGGACCATAGCGCCACCACAGCGCCTTCATCTGATCCTGGCGAATCTCCTCGTTGACCTCGCGAATGAAACCGTCGTCGGACATCAATAAAACCGTTCCTGCCGGGGCGGCATCGCTCCGGTTCTGAGTTGAGCCAGCCTTTTAACGAAATTTCCCACGCATGGAAGGGGGCATGCGCAAATGGCGGGCCTATATCCATTATCTGTCCGCGGGAACGAAGGCGGCATTGGATGTTAACCATCCCCGCATCTCACGGCGGCGGCGATCCCATGCTCGCCATAATTGCAGCCTAGCCAGACCTGTTCGCTGGGGACTTCTCATTTCAGATCGACGTTCGGATGTCCGCTTTCTCGCGCGCCGCGATATTGCTGTTGACCTTTTGCCTTTCCTGGACATCGGCCCTGGCGAGCGACCGGGCCTTGTCTCCCCAATATGTCATCATCTCCTTTGACGGCGCGCTGCATAACAGCCAGTGGGAACGCAGCCGGGCGCTCGCGCGCCAGACCGGCGCGGACTTCACTTATTTCCTCTCCTGCGTCTATCTCCTGTCGCCCGAAACCCGCCACCTTTACCGCGGCCCCGGCATGAAGCCGGGCAGGACGAATGTCGGCAGCGGTTATTCGCGTGAAGACGTGGCGGAACGTCTGCGCCAGATCTGGGCTGCCCGGCTGGAGGGACACGAGATCGCCAGCCATGCCTGCGGTCATTTCGACGGCAAGGATTGGTCCAAGGCAATGTGGTTGCAGGAGTTCGACCAGTTCGACCGCATTCTGCGCGACGCCTGGACGATCAATGACATTCCCTTCGAGCCGAAAGGCTGGCGCCAGTTCGCCGCCAAGGAAATCCAGGGATTTCGTGTACCTTATCTGTCGGCCGGGCCAGGGCTCTACGAAGCGCTGGCGGAAAGGGGATTCGTTTATGAGGCCGGCTCGGTTTCACAAGGACCGGTCATGCCGGCAGCGAAAGGAGGCGTGATGCGCTTTTCGCTGCCCCTCATTCCCGAAGGCGCGAAGGGGCGTCCCGTGATCGCCATGGACTACAATTTCTTTGCCCGTCATTCCGGCGCCAAGGAAAAGCCGGAGCGCTCGGCTGAATTCGAGGAGCGCGCCTATGCAGCCTTTCATGCGGCCTTTGACAGGCAGTTTTCCGGAAAGCGACTGCCGCTCCAGATCGGCTTTCACTTCACGCTGATGAATGACGGAGCCTATTGGCGTGCGCTCGAACGCTTCGCCAGGGAAGTCTGCGTCCGGGGCGAGGTGCGCTGCGTCTCCTACCGGCAATATATAGAAGAAACGCCTCCCGCCGCCGGCAATGCCGGGAACCTCTAAATCCTCAAGCGTCCTCCACTGCAGTGCTGCCTTCGAGGAACTGCTGGTCGATTTCCGGCAGAGGTTCGCCCTCGATCGCCGCCTCAAAGGCCCGCAGGCGCTTGTAGATCGACAGAAGCTCGACGACCGTCGTCCATGAGGTGACGAGATACTGGAACGACACCCGCACCTGTTCGAAGACGTTCAGGACCTGCGTCATGACGCCGAGGGTCAGCCGCCCGGCCGCGATGGACGGCGCCAGCACGAACAAGCCGAAAATGTTGTCGGCCTGCAGATAGAAAATGCGTGCGATATTGAAATACATGTAGTGGAAATAGAGCCGGAAATAGTTCTTCCTGACATTCGCGAACAGTTCGGCAACCGTCAGCGGGTCAGCGCGCGAGGGATCGTCCTCACCGTAGACGAGTTCCTTACGATAGGCCGCTTCGACGCGCTGATTGCGGAATTCGAGTCCGGGCAGCTTGATGCCCACAAGCGCAAGGAACACCGTACCGAAGAGCGACCAGACTATGGCCGCGACCACGAGCGCATAAGGCACTTCACCGACAAAAGGCAGTTCGGTGACATTGGCCGAAAGCGCGAACAGCACCGGCAGGAAGGCGATCAGCGTCATCACCGCGCGGACAAGATTGACGCCCAGTCCCTCCATGGTGGTGGAAAAGCGCATAGTGTCTTCCTGCACGCGCTGGGCCGCGCCTTCGATATGACGCAGCTTGTCCCAGTGGGCCATGTAATATTCGTTCATGGCGGTGCGCCAGCGGAAGATCCAGTGGCTTATGAAGAACAGGTTGAGCACGCCGACCGTCACCGCTAGGAAGGCGATGCCGGCAAAAGTGACCATGCCGGCGTAAAGCTGCCCAACCGTCACGGGCTCGGTCTTGGCCAGCGCCTGCTGGATCAGGTCATAATAAGGTCCGTACCAGGCATTCACCGCCACGCTGACCTGCACGGAGAAATAGGTGGCGAAGATGATAAGCGCAGTGCCGAGGATCGACCACATCTGCCAGCGGTGCGGGCTGAACCAGAACCAGAAACCGGCGAAGATCAGCACGACCAGCGTGTAGTAGATGTAGAACCAGAGGAATTGCGGCGACCAGAAGATGGAGACACCGATGATGGGCTGGGTGCCGGCCGGCAGCGGGGGCATGCCGAACAAGGCCCCGAGTTCCTCGCCGCCGAAATACCAGAAAAGCACCGCCACGAGGGTCCAGATGCAGGCTGACGTAAAAAACAGCGTCGGCCGCGGAAAGAAAGATACGAACACAGGCTGATCCTCTGGAGTGTTGTTCTGCAGCGCGGCGGGACCGCACCGACCGCCATTCTTATTGGCGCCGGCGCTTGCCGACAAGCGCAACGGCGTCACTACCGCATCGGATGTCCCCGTCCCGCCTGCCATGCGACGATGGCAGAAAATACGAGCGCGATTGCGGCCATCACGGAAGGCATCAGGAAGCTGCCCGTCCAGTCGGCCAGATAGCCGGCGGCCATGGGTCCGAGTATCTGCCCTGTTCCGAATGACGCGGTCATAAGCGCATATGCCCGCCGCGGCGCTGCCGGCGCCAAGGCGCGCGCCGCCTGCAGGCCGAGCGCGGTGACGGCCATGAAGGTGCCGCCGAGAAGCGCCCCTCCGATCAAGGGACCGGCATGACCGCCCATTGTCACACTGGCGACGACGCCCATCGCCTCCACGAAACAGCCGAGCGCGAGGGTAGCCATCGCGCCGATGCGCTTGGCCACTGTCCCCCAGAACCAGACGGAAGGGAGGATGGCAAGGCCTGTGACCACCCATACGGTAGATTCGAAGAGTTGCCCTGCCCCTGCCTGACGGACGATGGCCACCAGGAAGGTCGCCGTTACAATATAGCCGAAGCCGAACAGGCCATAGGCGAAGATGATCTGATAGAGCGCGCGATCCTTCGGCAGGTTCGGCTCCGGCAAGGCCGCCCCGGCGGCGCGCGGGGCTCGGTCCACCATGACAAGGACGAGGAGGAAACCCGCGGCGGAAATCACGCCGGACCAGATCCATCCGGCCTGCCACTGCGCATGGGCAAGAAAGAGCGTCCCCGTCATGAGCCCGGAAATCGCAATGCCGAGACCGACGCCGCCGAAATGGACGGCTTGCAGATCGCTGCGGCCCGCCAAGACCAGGCGCGCGAGCACGATGGTCGAGACGCAAATCATGACGAGCGCGCTGACAATGCCGGCGAGAAAGCGTATCGCCAGGAAGGCTGCAACGCTCTCCGTGAAGCCCATCCAGGCGGCAAGGATGGCGCTGGCGGCCAATCCGGCCAGCACAATTGCCCGCTCCCGGCCCTGCGCCCATCCACCGGCGGCAAGGATCGCACCGATCAGATAGCCAAGATAGTTCGCCGAAGCGATGAGGCCGGCATCCGAAGCGGATATGCCAAGCCCTTCCATCATGCCGGGCAGGATGGGCGTATAGACAAAGCGGCCGATCCCCATGACAACCGCCATGGTGATCATTCCAGCAAATGCCATTCTGAGGGGTGGGTGCGATTCGCGCTGCATTCGGGGGGAACTTATTCCCGATTCCCGGCCGTCGGCAAGATCGGGAGCACCCTCAGCAGAAGCCCCGCCGAAGCGGGGCTCCCTTTTACTCCACGCGGCTCCGATCAGCGCGGTTCGGTCATCAGGGATCGCCAGGTCGCATAGACCATCAGCACCATTAATATCGCGAAGGGAAAGCCTGTCGCGATGGCACTGGCCTGCAATGCTGCAAGCCCGCCTCCAAGAAGCAGGGCAATGGCGACCAGCCCCTCGAAGATCGCCCAGAACACGCGCTGGGCAACAGGGGCGTCGACTTTCCCGCCCGCCGTGATGGTGTCGATCACCAGCGAGCCGGAGTCCGAAGAGGTCACGAAGAAGACGATCACCAGAATGATGCCGATCAGCGATGTGAAACCCGCCAGCGGCAGTGGTTCGAGCATGGCAAAAAGCGACAGCTCCGGTACGTAGTCCACCACGGTCTGCTGCACGCCGGCATAGCCGTCCACCAGGAACTGGTTGAGCGCCGTGCCGCCGAAGGCTGTCATCCAGAGCACGGAGACGAGCGACGGCACGAGGAGCACGCTGACGATGAACTCGCGCACGGTCCGTCCCTTGGAAACCCGCGCGATGAACATGCCCACGAATGGCGACCAGGAAATCCACCATGCCCAATAGAAAGTCGTCCAGCCATGGAGGAATTCGTCGTCCTCCCGGCCGACCCAGTTGGCAAGCGCAGGCAGGTTCTTCACATAGTCCGCCATGTTGGTGAAGAAGCCGGTGATGATTGCTAGAGTGGGCCCGAGAATGATCACGAACAGCAGAAGCAAGGCCGCCAGGACCATGTTGATCTCCGACAGACGCTTCACGCCCGCATCCAGCCCAGCAACAACCGAAGCCAGAGCGATCGCCGTGATGCCAATGATGAGCACCACCTTCATCGTGTCGGTATCTGGCACCCCGTAGAGGGCATTAAGGCCGGCGAGAGCCTGCGAGGCGCCGAAGCCGAGCGAGGTTGCAAGCCCGAAAAGCGTTGCGAAAACAGCCATGATGTCGATGACATGGCCGATCCAGCCGCGAATCCGCTCACCGAAGACGGGATAAAAGGCGGAGCGGATCGAAAGCGGCAAGCCCTTGTTATAGGTAGCCAGCGCCAGCGACAGCCCCATCAGGGCGTAGATTGCCCAGGGATGCAGGCCCCAATGGAAGATCGTGGCCGCCATTCCCAATTCGCGTGCATCCTCGACCGCGCCTTCGACAAGCGCCCCGTCGACGACGGGCGGAGCAAGCCCGAGCGGCGGATTGTTGAAATGATACATCGGCTCGAGCACACCGAAGAACATCAGGCCAATGCCCATTCCCGCAGCGAAAAGCATGGCAAACCAGCCGGAATAGGAGAATTCCGGGACCGCGTCAGCTCCGCCGATGCGCACCTTGCCGAGAGGCGAGGCCGCAACAACCACGCAGAAGAGCACGAAAAGATTGGCCGCGATCATGAAAACCCAGTCGAAATAGGACGTGAGCCATACCCGCAGGCCGCCCAGAGCTTCAGCAGCGCTTTCGCGAAAGATCAGCGCCGCGATGACGAAGGCGACGATGGCCACCCCGGAGACGAAAAAAACCGGGTTGTGCACATCGAGACCAAGAAAGCGGATGTTGTCCTGACCTGCTTCCAGTCCGTGGTCGAGGTCAACCGATGCCTGGGTATCATTCATGATGCCCTCCTTTTTTGGCGCCACGAGCCGTTCCCCCTCGCGGCGCAATAGTCTTTGCGAGGGTAGCGTGACGCAAAAGGAACAGCAAAATCTTTCCGATTACGACTTGTTTCCGGCGGAAATAGACTAATTTTGAAGCTTCGAAGTGCAATTTCTCTCACAAGCGCGCAATAATTTTCCCGCCGGATTGCCTGAAATTGGCCATATGACTGGTCAAAAGGGAACAAAGTCGTCGCTCGGACGTTCCAGCCGGTTGAAGGACGATGCCTTAAAGGAGAGGATATCATGAAGAAACTTATTATGGTCGCCATGCTGATCGCGCCGGTTGCGGCCTGTACGCCCACCCAGCAAGGCGCGGTGATCGGCGGCGCCGGCGGCGCTGCGGTAGGCGCCGCGGTAGCGGGCAATGATGTTGAAGGCGCGGTGATCGGCGGCGCGGTCGGTGCCGTTGCCGGCGCATTGATCGGACGTTCGGCGGAAAACAGGAACAACTGTATCTATCGCGATCGCTACGGACGCGAATATGTGGATCGCTGCCCGAGCGGCTACTGATCGCTCACAAGCAGGATTGAAGGGCCGGGATGAAAGGTTTCCGGCCCTTTTTCTATGGCGGGCTATGCCGCCTCTCCCGCCTCGGCGCGTGCCGCTCTGCGCGTCGCGAACACGAAAGCCGCAACAAAGGCGATTGCCAGAAGGAGAACGATCGTCGGCGCGGGCGCGCTGTCGATGAAGAAGGACAGATAGACGCCGAGGAAAGAGGCAATCACCGCGATGGCGGCCGAGGCGACGAGCATGGTGCTGAACTTGCGCGTCAGCAGGAAAGCGACCGCCCCCGGCCCTATCAGCATGGCGATGGCGAGGATCAGGCCGACCGCCTTCAGCGCGCCGACAATTGCCAGCGAAATCAGGCACAACAGCCCGTAATGAAGCAGATTGACCCGCAGACCGACTGCCTTGGCCTGGGCCGGATCGAAGGCGTGCAGCAGAAGGTCCCGCCATTTGAAGGCGATAACGCCCGCCACCAGGGCCGCGATGGCCGCCGTCTCGGCTATATCCCGCAAACCCACGCCGAGCATGTCCCCGAACAATATATGGTCGAGATGCACCTCGGACTGGATTTTCACATAGAGAACAAGCCCAAGCCCGAACATGCCGGAAAAGACGATACCCATCACCGTATCCTGCTTGATGCGGCTGTTGTCCTTGAGGAAGCCCGTTGCCAGCGCACAGATCATGCCGGCAACGAAGGCGCCGATCGCATAGGGCAGGCCGACAATGTAGGCAATGACCACGCCAGGAAAGACCGCGTGGCTGATCGCATCGCCCATCAGCGACCAGCCTTTCAGCACGAGGAAGCAGGAAAGCAATGCCGTCGGCACCGCGACCAGCACCGAGATGATGAAGGCATAGACCATGAACTCGAACTGGAACGGCGCAAGCAGCGTCTCGACCATGCTCATGGCTTTGCCTCCAGCGCTTGCGCAGCGCGCCGGCGGGCAGCCAGCATGCCGTGCTTCGGGGCGAGGAAGAAGGCCGCGAGGAAGACGAGCGTCTGCAGCACGACAATGATACCGCCCGTCGCACCATCCAGGAAATAGCTCGCATAGGCGCCAATGACACTGGTCACGGTTCCGATCGCAACCGCAATCACAAGCAGGCGCGGAAAACGATCAGTCAGGAGATAGGCGGTCGCGCCGGGGGTGACCACCATGCAGATGACGAGGAAGGCGCCGACGGTCTGGAGCGCGGCGACGGTACAGGCCGACAAAAGCGTGAAGAAGACTACCTTGAGCATATCCGGGTTGAGGCCGATCGAGCGGGCGTGGCTCTCGTCGAAGAAGACGACCATGAGGTCCTTCCATTTGAGGAGAAGGATCGCCAGCGAGACGAAGCCGATAACGGCGAGTTGCAGCGTGTCCGCGGGCGTGATGGCGAGAATATTGCCAAGCACGATGGTCTGGATGTTCACCGATGTCGGCGACAGCGAGACCATGAACAGGCCGAGCCCGAAGAAGGACGAGAAGATCAGGCCGATGATGGCGTCTTCCTTCAGCTTGGTGCGCTGGTTGAGGAAAAGCATCGCGGCGGCGGCAAGGCCGCCTGAAAAGAAGGCGCCGATGGAGAAGGGCAGGCCCAGCATATAGGCGCCGGCGACGCCCGGAACGATCGAATGCGAAAGCGCGTCGCCGATCAGCGACCAGCCCTTGAGCATCAGATAGCAGGAAAGAAAGGCGCAGACGCCGCCGACCAGGGCCGACACCCACATGGCATTGACCATGTAGCCGTAGCCGAAAGGCTCGAGAAGCATGGCTATCATTCGCTCGGCCCCCTCGTCTTCTGACGCATCGCGCCCTTCTCGCCGTAGAAGACCAAGGGCCGTTCGTCGTCCGTCAGCACGGCAAGGTGCCGTTGGTCGTCATCGTCGTGAAGGCCGGCGCCGCCGAGCACGAAATGCCGCAGAACCCCGCCGAAGGCCTTTTCCAGATTGGCCTGCGTGAAGGTCTCGGAAGTGCGGCCATAGGCCAGCACGGTGTTTCTGAGGAGAATGGTGCGGTCGCAGAATTCCGGCACGCTGCCGAGATTATGGGTGGAGACAAGCATCACCCTGCCCTCCTCGCGCAAGGAGCGCAGCAGGGCGATGATGGCGTCCTCGGTCTTGACGTCGACGCCCGTGAAAGGCTCGTCGAGCAGGATGACGCGGCCGTCCTGCGCCAGCGCGCGGGCGAGAAATACGCGCTTCTTCTGACCGCCGGACAGTTCGCCTATCTGGCGCGTGCGGAAATCACTCATGCCAACGCGCTCGAGCGCGGCCGTTACTGCCTCTCGATCGGCGGCCTTCGGAATGCGCATCATGCCCATATGGCCGTAGCGACCCATCATCACGACGTCCTCGACCAGGACCGGGAAGTTCCAGTCGACCTCCTCCGCCTGCGGCACATAGGCGACCAGATTCTTCCTGAGCGCTGCCGCGGCCGGCTGGCCGAGAACCGAAATCTCGCCCTTCGCCAGCCGCACGAAGCCCATGATCGCCTTGAACAGCGTCGATTTGCCGGAACCGTTGACGCCGACCAGCGCCGTGATGGTGCCGCCCGGTATCTCAAAGCTCGCATCGCGCAGGGCCGTGTGGCCGTTGCGATAGGTGACGGTCACATCCTTTACGGAAAGTCCCGGCTTTACGGAAAGTCCCGGCCCCGTGTCGGCGGGAACGGGATCGGCAAGGCTTTCGTTCATTGGGACAGCCCTTCGGTCAGGCCCTTCTCGATCGTATCGGAGGTCACGCGCAACAGGTCGATATAGGTCGGCACGGGACCGTCCGCCTCGCTGAGCGAATCGACATAGAGCACGCCGCCGTAATGCGCGCCGGTCTCGCGCGCGACCTGCCTCGCAGGCTTGTCGGAAACCGTGCTTTCGCTGAAGACGGCGGGGATGCCATTGGTCCGAACGGTGTCGATAACCTTGCGCACCTGCTGGGGCGTGCCTTGCTGGTCGGCATTGATCGGCCAGAGATAGAGTTCCTTCAGGCCGAAATCGCGCGCGAGATAGGAAAAGGCTCCCTCGCTGGAAACCAGCCAGCGCTTGTCTTCCGGAATGGTGCCCAGCTTTTCCCGGATCGGCGCAACGGCCGCTTGAATCTTTTCCTTATAGGCCTCGGCATTGGCCTTGTAGGTTTCGGCGTTATCGGGATCGTATTGCATGAAGGCGTCGCGGATGTTGTCGACATAGACCAGCGCGTTTTCGGGCGACATCCAGGCATGCGGGTTGGGCTTGCCCGTATATGGTCCCTCGGTGATGCTCATAGGCTCCACGCCTTCCGAGACCACCACACCCGGCACATCCCTCAGGTTGCGGAAGAATCTCTCGAACCAGGTTTCGAGATTGAGACCGTTCCACAGGATCAGATTTGCGCCCTGGGCCCGCCGGATATCGCCCGGGGTCGGCGCATAATTATGGATCTCCGCGCCCGGCTTGGTGATGGATTCCACGACCGCCGCGTCGCCGGCGACGTTTCTCGCCATGTCGGCAATGACGGTGAAGGTGGTCACCGCCTTGAATTTCTCCTGCGCCGATGCCGATCCGCCAGCCGTAAGAGATGCGATCACCGCCGCCAGCATTGCGGCCAGAACCGGCCGCTTCAGCCTATCGAACATATGTTTCTCCTTGGGTCGCAAAACAGGATGTCGGGCAAGCTGCGCTCACCAATGCGAGCCTTCTGCAGTCAAACCATGACTGTTCATATGATGCAAATGCAAATGAATTGCAATATATGAGCAAAGAAGATCCGTCCAGGACGAGGCTCAATCCTCGATTACTTCCTTGAAGAGCACATTGCGGTCGAGAAGGTAGCGCTTGAAGAGCGGCAGACTGGCGCCGCCGATCGCCCGCGCATTGCTTCCGACCCCTCCCGCCAGGATGCGCGGGGCCGCGATCCCCTGCAGGTCGAGATCCGGCAGCGCGGCGGCGGTAGCCTCCACGATGCGCGTCTTTACCGAGACAGGAAAGCCGCCGTCGATGATCACGGTCGGGAAATCGATGACCGAGGAGGCAGCCACGACGGCATGGGCCAGGCTTTTCGCCGTGCCGGCGATCCATTGCTCGAGCGGCGCACCGAAATCGCTCCAGTCGTCCGGCGAGAGCCACAGGGGCGAAGGGTCGATGCCGCCGGCCTTCAACATGCGCTCCAGCACGAAGATCGAGGCCGCTTCGATGAGTTGGACCGGCCGGCCATCCGGTCCCGGCACAGGCATGGAGCCGATTGCGCCGGCATTGCCTGTGCGGCCCGGATAGAGCGCATTGTTGAGGACGATCCCGCCGCCGACAAAGGAACCGATGAAGAGATAGAGGAAGTCTGGATGGTCCGCGCCATGGCCGAAGGCGAGCTCGGCGCCGCAGGCGGCTGTTCCGTCATTCTCCAGAAAGACCGGATAGGGCAGGATTTCGGCCACCTCCGCCATGAGATCGAAGCTGCGCCACTCCTCGATGGCACCCGCCGGCGCGCCAACCTCCTCCGCCCAGTTCCAAAGCTCGAACGGCATGGCGAGGCCGACGCCCGCTATTCGCGAACGCTGCCGGGCATCAAGCGATGCGCCAAGGGTTGAAACCCCCTTCTCAATGAAGCGCAGCATGTTCCCGGTCGTCGGATAGGGAAAAGCCTCGTGAAGCTGCGCCCGCACGGTGCCCATGAAATCCATCAGCACCAGGTCGGCGCTGCGCCGGCCGATCTTCATGCCGAAAGAGAAGGCGCCTTCCGGGTCGAGATGCATGGGCACCGATGGCTGACCGACACGACCCCGCACCGGTGCTCCTCTCACGAGAAGCCCGTCCTTTTCCAGCGCGCGCATGATCACCGAAACGGTCTGCGCCGAAAGCCCGGTCCGCCGGGCGATCTCGGCTTTCGCCAGCCCGCTGTGGCGGCGCACCAGCGACATGACGAGACGCTCGTTATAGGCGCGCACGCCGGTCTGGTTGGAGCCGCGGCTGGCCGCCCTGCCCGCTGTCGTGCCGTTTTTCGTGGTGCTCGGTCGAGCCATTCCTCCCCCGGCTCAGTCGGGTATGCCAGATGCCTATGCTCAATCTGACAGGGGGAATTAATAAATCAAGTGGATTTATTAATTGACAGCACCAGGCTTTCGGTGTGAGCTTGAGGTGGAAGCCTCCCGTCTCCGGCAGTAAGATGATCCGGGGAGAGGAGCGGGAGGCTTGGCATCGGAGTAATCCGTTGCTCGATCAAAGTGCCAGAGATCTGGAGCCGGCCATTCCGGCATTCGTCACTCGGGAGGAACCTCGTGAAGAAATCCGTCACCTATTCCCTCTTCGGCGCCCTCGCGCTTGGAGCCGCCTTTGCGGCTCCGGCAAATGCCGCCGATGTCTCGGCCTGTCTCATCACCAAGACCGACACCAATCCCTTCTTCGTCAAGATGAAGGAAGGCGCCACCGCCAAGGCGGAAGAACTCGGCGTTGCGCTCAAGACCTATGCCGGCAAGATCGACGGCGACAATGAAAGCCAGGTCGCGGCGATAGAAAGCTGCATTGCAGACGGCGCCAAGGGCATTCTGATCACGGCTTCCAACACCAAGGCCATCGTGCCGGTCGTGCAGAAGGCGCGTGACGCCGGCATACTGGTGATCGCGCTCGACACGCCGCTCGAGCCGACCGATGCCGCCGACGCGACCTTCGCCACCGATAATTTCAAGGCCGGCGAACTGATCGGCCAATGGGCCGCCAAGACGCTCGGCGATGCCGCGGCGGATGCGCATATCGCCTATCTCGACCTGACCCCCAGCCAGCCGAGCGTGGACGTCCTGCGCGATCAGGGATTCATGCAGGGCTTCGGCATTGAACTCGGCGACCCCAACAGGATCGGAGACGAGACCGACCCGCGCAATGTCTGCCACGACATAACCAACGGTAATGAGGAAGGCGGCCGCACGGCAATGGAGAACTGCCTGCAGAAGGATTCTGCCATCAACGTCGTCTACACGATCAACGAACCGGCTGCTGCGGGCGCCTATCAGGCGCTGAAATCCGTAGGCAGGGAGCAGGACGTGCTGATCGTCTCCGTCGATGGCGGCTGCCCGGGCGTCAAGAACGTCGCCGAGGGCGTCATCGGCGCCACCTCCCAGCAATATCCGTTGCTGATGGCCTCGCTTGGCATCGAGGCGATCAAGAAATTCGCTGATACGGGCGAGAAGCCGGAACCGACCGAGGGCAAGGACTTCTTCGATACCGGCGTAACGCTGGTAACGGACAAGCCCGTCGATGGCGTTCCTTCCATTGGCACCGAGGAAGGCATGGAGAAGTGCTGGGGTTGATTCGGTTTCGCGGATCGGTCCGACACTTTTACAGCAAGATGTATCAGACGGGGGGGCGGTCCGGGCCGCCCCTCGCCGGCGCCGATGGGAAACGGCTGGCGCAAACGGGAGGACAATCCATGGTCGAGCCTGCTTCGGCATCGCGCGAACCACAGGAGTTCGAAGGCGTTCTGGCGCAAAGCGCAGGCGGCGTGGCCTCCTTCGAGAGCCACGAGAAGACATTCTTCCTGCGCATCCAGCATTTCCTGCATTCGAGTCCCGCCGCCGTCCCGCTGATCATCCTCGTCCTGTCGGTAATCGCCTTCGGCCTCCTCGTCGGCGGCTCCTTCTTCTCGGCCTTTTCGCTGACGCTGATCCTGCAGCAGGTCGCCATCACCGGCATTGTGGCGGCGGCCCAGACGCTCATTATCCTCACGGCCGGCATAGATCTTTCCGTTGGCGCGATCATGGTGCTGACCTCGGTTGTGATGGGACAGTTCACCTTCCGCTACGGCCTGCCGGCCCCGCTGGCGATCCTGAGCGGCTTCGCAGTGGGCGCGCTATGCGGCTGGATCAACGGCATGCTGGTCGCCCATGTGAGGCTGCCGCCCTTCATCGTGACTCTCGGCACTTGGCAGATATTTCTGGCCACCAACTTTCTCTATTCGGCGAACGAAACCATCCGCGCGCAGGATATTGAGACCAATGCGCCGATCCTGCAATTCTTCGGCAATTCCTTCCGTGTCGGCGGCGCAGTTTTCACCTATGCGGTGATCCTGCTGGTGCTTCTCGTCTTTCTCATCTGGTACGTGCTCAACCACACCGCCTGGGGCCGGCATGTCTATGCGGTCGGCGACGACCCGGTCGCGGCCGAGCTTTCCGGCGTGCGGGTCAAGCGCACCCTGGTCTCGGTCTATGTGGTCGCCGGCCTCATCTGCGCGCTGGCCGGATGGGCGCTGATCGGCCGCATCGGCTCGGTCTCGCCCACGGCAGGCCAGTTCTCCAACATCGAATCGATCACCGCCGTGGTCATTGGCGGCGCCTCGCTTTTCGGCGGCCGAGGCTCGATCCTGGGCACGCTGTTCGGCGCGCTGATCGTCGGGGTCTTCTCGCTTGGCTTGAGACTATGGGGCACCGACCCGCAATGGACCTATCTGATGATCGGCCTGCTCATCATCGTCGCGGTGGCCATCGACCAATGGATCAGGAAGATTTCCGCATGACCGAGACAGCCCAGCCGATCCTCTCCGCCCGCGGTCTCGTCAAACGCTACGGCCGTGTCATTGCCCTCGACCATGCCGATTTCGACCTCTATCCGGGCGAAATACTCGCCGTTATCGGCGACAATGGCGCCGGCAAGTCGACCCTGATCAAGGCGATCACCGGAGCAACCACGCCGGACGAGGGCGAGATCCATCTCGACGGCAGGCCGGTCGCCTTCCGATCGCCTCTGGAAGCGCGCGACGCCGGCATAGAGACCGTCTACCAGAATCTTGCGCTCTCCCCTGCCCTGTCGATCGCCGACAATATGTTCCTTGGCCGCGAGATACGGCAACCCGGCATTCTCGGATCGGTGTTCCGCATGCTCGACCGGCAGGCGATGGAGCGGCGCGCTCGCGAAAAGCTCTCGGAACTCGGGCTGATGACCATCCAGAATATAGGTCAGGCCGTCGAAACCCTTTCCGGCGGCCAGCGGCAGGGCGTCGCCGTCGCCCGCGCCGCGGCCTTCGGGTCCAAAGTCGTCATCATGGACGAGCCGACGGCTGCCCTCGGCGTAAAGGAATCGCGCCGCGTTCTGGAGCTCATCCTGGACGTGAAGCGCCGCGGCCTGCCGATCGTGCTTATCTCGCACAATATGCCGCATGTCTTCGAGGTGGCGGACCGCATCCATATCCACCGGCTCGGCCGGCGGCTCGCCGTCATCAACCCGAAGGAGCATTCCATGTCGGATGCGGTCGCCTTCATGACCGGCGCCAGGAAACCGCCCGAGGAAGCGCTGGCCGCTTGAGACCATGAAACGTTCGGAAGTCAACCGCATCCTTGCCGAAGCCGATGCCTTCATCCGCTCCTTCGGTTACCGCCTGCCGCCTTTTGCCTACTGGACCCCGGCCGAAATGAAGGCGCGGCGCGGCGAGATTTCCGGCATCGTGGAGGCCCGGCTCGGCTGGGATATCACCGATTACGGCCGTGGCGATTTCGGCGGCCTCGGCCTTTTCCTCTTCACCTTGCGCAACGGCAATGCCGCCGATCTCACGCGCGGCAAGGGCATGCTCTATGCGGAGAAGGCGATGATCTCGCGCCGCGACCAGCTTTCGCCCATGCACCGCCACAATATCAAGGCGGAAGACATCATCAATCGCGGCGGCGGCACGTTGGCGCTCAAGCTCTATGCTTCCGCGCCGGATGGCTCCATCGACAAGGAGGCGCCGGTGGTCGTCCCCACCGACGGCGTGATGTGCCGTTTCGAGCCCGGCGGCATCCTGCGCCTGTCGCCCGGCGAAAGCGTCACATTGATGCCGGGCGTCTGGCACGCCTTCTGGGCGGAGGACGCAGACGTCTTCATTGGCGAGGTTTCGACGGTCAATGACGACGTGACAGACAATGTCTTCGCCGAACCTGTCAGCCGCTTTTCCAAGATCGAGGAAGATGAGGAGCCGACCCATCTGCTCGTGTCCGACTATGAGCGGTGGCTGGGGTAGATCGCCGACGGGTGCGATAAGGGTCGAATAACGAAGCCTCCGGGAAAAGCACGTATTCGCAGGCCGCTGGCACTCTCCCGGGGAGAGTGCCAAAATTTTTTCGTCGGCATCTTGAAACGCGAAAATGGATAAACCAAATCGTCTGCACGCGATGCCGGTCAGGGTCGCGTACCCCGCGTCGAAGCCTTTTCGGATGCGGCGCGGAGGAACCTCTCGAAACTGTTTGTCCCTGGAGGAGAACGACATGAAGTTCCGTCCCTTGCACGACCGTATTCTGGTCCGCCGCATCGAGGCCGAAGAAAAGACGGCCGGCGGCATCATCATTCCCGACACCGCGAAGGAAAAGCCGCAGGAAGGCGAGGTCATCGCCGTCGGCCCCGGTGCCCGCAACGAAAACGGGCAGTTGCAGCCGCTCGACATTCAGGTCGGCGACCGCATTCTTTTCGGCAAGTGGTCGGGCACCGAGATCAAGCTCAATGGCGAGGATCTCCTGATCATGAAGGAATCCGACATCATGGGCGTGATCGAGGCCGAAGAAACGGTCAAGAAAGCCGCCTGAGCGGGCTTCGACCAGTCAAGAATGCTGCCTTGAAAGGAGTATCCAATGGCTGCCAAGGAAGTTAAGTTCCATACGGATGCCCGCGAGCGCATGCTGCGCGGCGTCGACATTCTCGCCAATGCGGTGAAGGTCACGCTTGGCCCAAAGGGCCGCAATGTCGTGATCGACAAGTCCTTCGGCGCACCGCGCATCACCAAGGACGGCGTCACCGTCGCCAAGGAGATCGAGCTTGAAGACAAGTTCGAGAACATGGGCGCGCAGATGGTGCGCGAGGTGGCCTCGAAGACCAACGACATTGCCGGTGACGGCACCACCACCGCGACGGTTCTTGCCCAGGCGATCGTCAAGGAAGGCGCCAAGGCCGTTGCCGCCGGCATGAACCCGATGGACCTCAAGCGCGGC
>NZ_VLJP01000078.1:12660-43975 GCF_007829525.1 Mesorhizobium sp. J18 | reverse complement strand
CCGCCGAGACCGAGCTGGAAGTGGTCGAGGGTATGCAGTTCGACCGCGGCTATCTCTCCCCCTATTTCATCACCAATCCGGAAAGGATGCGCGTCGAGCTCGAGGATCCCTACATACTGATCCATGAGAAGAAGCTGTCCAACCTGCAGGCGCTCCTGCCGGTGCTGGAAGCCGTGGTGCAGTCCGGCAAGCCGCTGCTTGTGATTGCCGAGGACGTCGAGGGCGAAGCTCTCGCGACGCTCGTCGTCAACAAGCTGCGCGGCGGCCTGAAGGTTGCTGCCGTCAAGGCTCCGGGCTTCGGCGATCGCCGCAAGGCCATGCTGGAGGACATCGCGATCCTCACCGGCGGCCAGGTCATCTCGGAAGACCTCGGCATCAAGCTCGAGAATGTGACCCTCAACATGCTTGGCCGCGCCAAGAAGGTCGAGATCGAGAAGGAAAACACCACGATTGTCGACGGCGCCGGCAAGAAGGAGGAGATCCAGGGCCGCGTCGCCCAGATCAAGCAGCAGATCGAGGAGACGACCTCCGACTACGACCGCGAGAAGCTGCAGGAGCGGCTGGCCAAGCTGGCCGGCGGCGTTGCCGTCATCCGCGTCGGCGGTGCGACCGAAGTCGAGGTGAAGGAGCGCAAGGACCGCGTGGACGATGCGATGCACGCCACGCGCGCAGCCGTCGAGGAAGGCATCCTGCCGGGTGGCGGCGTGGCGCTCCTGCGGGCGGCCAAGGCGCTCGACAAGCTCGATGCCGAAAACGCCGACCAGCGGCATGGCATTGAGATCGTGCGCCGGGCGCTGGAGGCTCCTGTGCGCCAGATCGCCGAGAACGCCGGCGCGGAAGGCTCCATCATCGTCGGCAAGCTGCGCGAGTCCAACGATTTCGGCTATGGCTGGAACGCACAGACCAACGAGTTCAGCGATCTCTATAAGCAGGGCGTCATCGACCCGGTCAAGGTCGTCCGCACGGCGCTCCAGGATGCTGCGTCGGTCGCCGGCCTGCTCGTCACCACGGAAGCCATGGTGGCCGAAAAGCCGAAGAAGGAGACCCCTGCTCCCGCAATGCCGGGCGGCGGCATGGACTTCTGACCGCAAACGAGAAGCGTCGCACAAGAAGCGCCCGCGTCGAGTTCCGACGCGGGCGTTTTGCAATTCCTCTCCGGCGCGCCTTGGCAGGCTCGTCATGCACAACTGAACAGGTTGCCATGGGCGAGGACGCGTGCTTTCATCTTGCCCGGCGTCGGCGGTCGCCGCGCCGGAAGATCGGGAGAAATCATGTCTAAAAAATCACAGGGGATCTCGCGCCGTCGCTTCATCCACACCGGAGCCGGCGCATTGGGCTCGTTCGCGCTCGCCGCACCGTTTATCCGCACGGCGCGGGCACAGGCGCCGACGATCAAGGTCGGTGTCATCACCTCGCTTTCCGGCGAGAATATTTTCGGCGGCAACCTGACGCGGCGCGGCTACGATTTCTGGGCCGAGATGGCGAACCAGAAGGGCGGTGTCGAGGTCGGCGGCGAGATGCTCAAGGTCGAGATGTTCTACGGCGACGACCAGAGCAACCCGGCGACCGGTGCGGATGCGGCCGAAAGGCTGATCGTGCAGGAAGAAGTCGATTGCCTTTTCGGGCCCTATACCAGCGGCTCCACCATCGCCGTGCAACCCATCTGCCAGAAATACCAGGTGCCGATGATTTCCGGCTCGGCCGAATCGCCCAATGTCTGGAAGGCCAAGCCCGAGTTCAATTTCGGCATGATCCCGGCCGTCGACAATTCCGCCGGGCGCTCGCTCGGGGTCTTGGGCGACATGTCGGAGCCGAAGGCCGCGAAGGTGGCGGTGATCGGCGTCAACGAACCCTTCTCCAAGGAAACGGGCGAAGGCTTCCAGGCAGGTGCCGAGGAGGCCGGCCTCGAATTGGTGGCATATGAACTGGTGCCGGCCACCGGCGACCTGACCCCGACCATCTCCAAGATCGCCGCGCTCAAGCCCGATATCGTCGCCGTCGGCGGACATGAGGAAGTGCTGATCAACGTCGTCAAGACGTCCAAGTCGCTGGGCTTCCGCCCCGCTGCGCTGATCATGCATTACGGCGTCACCAATCCGGCCTATGCGGAGGCGCTTGGCGCCGATGCCGACGGCACGACCGGCATCTCCGTCTGGCTGCCTTCCGTGCCTTACAAGGACGATCTTTTCGGCACCGCCCAGGAATATAACGAGGCTTCCCACAACCGCTGGGGCAGCTACCCGGACTATACGGAAGCGGCTTGCTCGGCGAGCGGACTGGTACTTGCCGATGCCCTGAAGCGGCTCGGCAAGAAGCCGGCCAATCCGGCCGACAAGGCAGCGCTGAAGGATGCCATCGCCGAGACCGACATCACCACCTTCTACGGCCCGGTGAAGTTCGAGAAAGAAGGCGATCACTATCACGACAACATCCAGCCCGTGCCGGTCCTGATCCAGATCCAGGATGGAAGCGTCGTGGCGGTCGGACCGAAGGACGCCGCGGCGGCCGATCTGGTCTATCCGCTGCCGGCGTGGAACTGACCCTCCTTACCCGATGAGGCTGCGGCGCCGTGTCCGACGATGCGGCGCCGTACCGAACGGTACGGTACGTACTCCCCTGGCCCATCCTTTGACCTTGGATGCTTGATAACCGGACGAGGCGCGGTTGGATCTTCTTCTCCAGACACTCGCGAACGGCATACTGATCGGCGGCGTGGTGGCCACTTTCGCCATCGGTTTCCAGCTTACCTTCGGCGTGCTGCATGTCATCGATTTCGCGGTCGGTGCCTGGGTGATCCTGGGCGGCTATCTCGCATATTTCATGTCGTCGCTTCTCGGTGTGGACGGCTTCCTTGCCCTGCCGGTCGCCTTCGTGCTTTTCGGTACCCTGGGCTATCTCATCGGACCGATCATCTACCGGGTACGCAACAGCCGGACGGCGCGGCCCGAATTGATGGCCCTGGCGCTGACCTTCGGGCTGTTCACCCTGCTCAGGGGCGGGATGCTCACCTTCTGGGGCTTCAACACGCGCAGCGTCGACACGGCGTTGAGCGGCGGCAGCCTGATGATCGGCCCTGTCGCTGTTCCGATGCTCAGGGTCGTCGCCTTCGCTTTCGCGATGGCGGCGGCGGCGGCGCTGTTCTTCATGCTCTACCGCACCCGTTACGGCCTGGCGATCCGCGCCACGGCGGAAAACCGCGAGACGGCTGGCCTGATGGGCGTCGACGTCCACCGGCTGAGCGCCACGGTCTACGGCATCTATGCCGGGCTCACGGCCATGGCCGGCGTTCTGATGGGCGCGATCTATTCGGTCAATCCGGAGATCGGCCTGCGCTACACCCTGTTCGCCTTCTTCATAGCCGTTCTCGCCGGCCTCGGCTCTGTCGGCGGCGCAATCCTGGCGGCGCTTTTCCTCGGCATCATAGAAGCGGTGGTGGCGACCTATTGGGGCTCGGCCTATTCGCATCTCGCCATCTTCGCCACGCTCTATCTTGTGCTGCTGGTGGCGCCCAAAGGCATTTTGGGGCGGGGTCTCTGAGATGAAGCGCTGGCCGAGCATACTTCTGCTTGTCGTTATCCTCGTCGCGCTGGCTTTGTTGCCGCAATTCGTCAACGCTTATTGGCTGCGGATCGCCACTGGTGCGCTGATGTGGGCGGGCCTCGCCTGCTCGTGGAACATCATCGGCGGCTATGCCGGCTATATCGATTTCGGCCATTCGGCCTTTTTCGGCATCGGCGCCTATGCCACGGCGATCCTGATGGGTGGCAGCTTCGGCTGGCCTTTCGCGGCCACCGTACCGGTCGGCCTAGTTGCCGCAGCACTCGTGGCGGCGGTGATCGGCGGGCCGACCCTGCGCCTGCGCGGCGCCTATTTCGCCATCGCGACATGGGCTTTTGCCGAAATGCTGCTGCAGCTCGTCAATGTGCTGGAAATCACCGGCGGCACGGGAGGCCTCAGCCTGCCGCCCTTTCTCGACGAGAACTTCTTCTATTTCACCATGCTTGCAGCAGTCGCCCTCACCTATGGCGTGACCTGGCTTCTCTTCGAGCGCTCACGCTTCGGCTACAAGGTGAAGGCGCTGCGCGACCATGAGGCGGCAGCCGAGTCCATGGGCATCAACACGTCGCTGGTGAAGCTGCAGGCCTTCGCGCTGTCGGCGGTGCTGGCGGCTCTGTTCGGCAGCATCTTTGCCTATTGGGTCACCTTCATAAACCCGAAAAGCGTGCTCGGCGGCGACATCACGGACCAGATGGTGGTGATGGTTCTGCTGGGCGGGCTCGGCAGCTTCTGGGGGCCGGCATTGGGAGGCGTTGCCCTTTTCCTGATCAACCGGCTTATCTGGATGAATTTTGGCGATACGGCCTTCTACATCGCCATTCTGGGCGCTGCCATCATCCTGGTCGTGCTCTTCCTGCCCGAAGGCATTGCCGGCCTGTTCACGCGCCGGGGCAAACCGGGAAACTCTCTTTTGCGGCAAAGCTTGGCACGGCTGGTCGGACGCGGAGGCCGGGCATGACGGCCGGTGCAGCGCAGAGCCGGGACATGGCTGCAAGGGCGTCGGGACAGCCGATCCTTGCCATACGAGGCCTCAAGCGCCGTTTCGGCGGCATCGTGGCGGCCAACGATGTCAATCTCGAAGTCCGGCGAGGAGAGATCGTCGGCCTGATAGGCCCGAACGGTTCGGGCAAGTCCACGCTGTTCAACCTCGTCTCCGGCATGTTCAAGCCCGACAGCGGCCAGATCCTGTTCAACGGCACCGATATCGCCGGCATGAAGGCTCATCGCATCGCCCGGCTCGGCCTTGCCCGCACCTTCCAGATCCCGGCCCTGTTCGAGAACATGACCGTTACGGAAAATCTCCTGGCGGCGGCAGCCGAAGGCCAGTGGGACGGCGCACATGAGCGCGCGGAGGTCGCCATGCAACTGCTGACGCTGGAAGCGGTGCGCGACAATCGCGCCATCGACCTTTCCGGCGGACAGCAGAAGCTTCTGGAGTTCGGCCGCATCATCATGCGCCGCGCCTTGCTCATCCTGCTCGACGAGGTGACGGCGGGCGTGCACCCCAATATCCGAAAAATCATCCTCGACGCCATCGTGAAGCTGCGCGACGAAGGCGCAACCTTCTTCCTGATCGAACACGACATGGAACTTGTGCGCAGCGTCTGCGACCGCATCATCGTCATGGATGCCGGGCAGGTCATCACCACCGGCACCTTCGACGAGATCGCGCGGGATTCGCAGGTCATGCAAGCCTATCTGGGGCGGCGCGCATGAGCCGGCTCGAGGCAAAGGATGTGATCACCGGCTACGGCAAGCACGAGGTCGTGCACGGCGTCTCGCTCGAGGCTGCGGCCGGCGCGATCACCTGCATCTTCGGCCCCAATGGCTGCGGCAAATCCACCTTCCTCAAGGCCGTTGCCGGGGCGCTGCCGGCATGGGAGGGCAGCGTGAGGCTCGGAGACCGGGAGATCAGCAACCGGCCCGTGCATGAAGTGGTGCGCGAAGGGCTGGTGATGATGCCGCAGGGCGGCGGCGCCTTCCCACGCCTGACGGTGATGGAAAACCTGCGCATGGGTGGCCATGCGATCGCCGATGCCCGCCTTGTGGAAAGCCGGATCGAGGCTCTGCTGGCCGAATATCCGTCGCTGGCGCGGCGTACCGGGGTCGCCGCCGGATCGCTCTCGGGCGGCGAGCAGATGATGCTTGCGCTGGCCCGCGCGCTGGTTTCCGAGCCGCGCTTCATCCTGCTGGACGAGCCCTCGGCCGGCCTTTCCCCAGCCCTTGTCGGCGAGACGCTGGAGCGCGTGCGCGAGTTGACCCGGCGCGGCATCGGCATCCTCATGGTGGAGCAGAATATCCGCGAGGCTCTACCCATTGCCGACAAGATCTATATTCTCACTGCAGGCGAGAAGCGCTTCGAGGGCACGCCGGCGGATGTGCGCGACGATGCCCAGCTCATGAGCATCTACATGGGCGGGTAAGAGGCCAGCGGTCGAGACTGTCGTATTGCGAGAGCCCGCGGTGACTATGGATCAAGGTGAATTCTGCCACCGTGAGACGGAACGGCTCTATTGCCTGGCGGGGGAACATTTCAGGGCCGTAGGCCAATGTCATATGGGGTCTGAAAAGCTCCGCTGCCCGCAACCCCTGCGCCCTCATGCCCGCGCCGAGCATCCTGTGGAGTTCGAAAACCTCTTCTCCCTCGCCCAACAGCACCAGCGGCCGGCGTGGCGGCTTGCCGTTAACGGCGGGCGCACCCGGAAAGCTTCCGATGAAGCGGAACGTCATCTCGAAGGGAGCCATGGAAACGGCGCTCGCGGCCCGGCCTGCCGCGAAGACGTATTTTTCCCGCACCCGCCAGTCATCCCTCACGTGATGGAGGGAAACATGCAGATGTTTGACTGGGCTCCAGCCCGTGCAATCGCCGCCAAGAAATTCCGACCGTCTCGCGACGGCATGGCGGGCCGCCTCCATGTCGGCCAGAATGCCGAGGAACAGGCGTTCGGGCCGATCCGGCCGGCGAACAGACGGATCATGAAAAACATCGAGAACAAACTGACGAGGATCGTTCCTCATCCACAGATTTTAGAACAAAACATGAACAAACTTCAAGCATCTCGACATAAGCAGCCGGCCCGTCGCATTCTCGCGCGGCAATAACGGGCGCAACCGACAAGGAGCAGGGCTCGATGCGAGCGTTCTTCCATCCCGACCAGAGCCTGCACGACCCGCGGCAATTCATGCAGGTCGGCCGCATCCGCGAACCAAAGGATCTGCCGAGCCGGACGGAGGCTCTGCTCGGCGCGCTCGCCGCGCGCGGGATCGAACCGGAAGCACCCGAGGACCACGGCATCGAGCCCGCCTTATCGGTCCATACAAGACCCTATCTCGATTTCCTGCAGGACGCCTATGAGCGGTGGCGCGCTACCCCAGAGGCCGGACCGGAAGTGCTCTCCAACCTTTCCCCCTACTGGAACGGGCGGCCGGAATGGCGGCACCGCCCTCCCTGCCGCTCGGATTCGGTCATTGCCCAGGCCGGCTATTATCTCGGAGACCTTGCGGTGCCCATCGGTTCCGACACCTGGAAATCCGCTTTGAAATCCACCCACACGGCAACCGCCGCTGCCGAGGCGGTGATCGGTGGCGCGCCTGCCGCCTTCGCGCTATGCCGCCCGTCCGGCCACCATGCACGGACCGACCGCGCCAATGGCTTCTGCTATCTCAACAATTCGGCCATAGCTGCAGAGCGGCTGGCCAGCCGCTATGGCAAGGTCGCCATTCTCGACGTCGACGCCCATCACGGCGACGGCACGCAGCAGATCTTCTATCATCGCCAAGATGTGCTGACGGTATCGATCCATGTCGATCCGAATGTCTATTATCCGTTCTATACGGGCTATGCCGACGAGCGCGGCATAAGCGACGGCGAAGGTTGCAACATCAATATTCCGCTGGCGCCGAAAACGGGCGATGCGGCATTCCTCGCGGCTGTGGACGAGGCGGCGGCGCAGGTCCGCGCCTTCGGCGCCGAGGCTCTTGTCGTGGCGCTCGGCTATGATAGTCATCGCGAGGACCCGATCGGGATGCTCGATGTCTCGACCGAGGCCTTTCGCGAGATCGGGAAAAGAGTACAGGCGATCAGTCTCCCCACTGTGATCGTGCAGGAAGGCGGCTATCAGGTCTCGGTGATTGGTGATTGTCTGGGGCAATTCCTTGACGGGTTGCTCGGCGACTAAGCCCTGATCGTCAAGTCTTTGCTTCCCACATTCCTCGCGCAAGAGGCTCGACCCAGGGAGGTGTCAAGAATTGGCAGGCCGAGCCTCAAGAGGCCCCGCCCGCCGAAGCCGGCACCGGAAATTACCAGCTCGGCGGCGAGGCGAAACGCAGCCGCCGGTTATTCGGCAGGCGCGGTGGTGGTCGGCTCCGACGTTGCCGGATCCGTTGTCGCGGGCTGCTCCGTCGTCGTTGTCGTGCTGGACGTCGTGCCAGCATCCTGCCCTTGATCGCTGCATGCCGAAAGCACGAACAGGGCCGCACCGATTGCCGAGAATATGCAAACCTTCTTGGACATCTGATTCCCTCCTATTGCAGCCCCCGCGGGCAATTGGGAATTATTGCTGCAATCCGGTCAAGGATCGGAGATGTCAAACATTCTTTCAGGCATTCACGCCCGGCGAGTTGCCCAAGCGCCTTCTCCACTGCCGTCCGGCAAGATGGCGGCCGCTCTTCAAGGCGAAGGAGATCTACCGAACCGCCGCCACGCCGGGTTCAGCAAAAACCAGGCATCTGCGCCGCCAATTTTGCTCCGTAGGCCCGTCCCCGACCGCGATCAAGCATTGGTGGTAGCCGTCTGTTTCGCAGAGACGGCGACCGCAGCCTCGCAGACCTCCACATGCCTGGCCAGCGCTTCGTTCGACAAGACCGCGCTGATGGTGCGGATGTCGCGATTCTGGAACTTGGGCATCTGCTGGAGCTCCTGGAGCCGCTCGAGAAGTGCCATGCGGGTCATGCTTGTCTCCTTTCGTTTGCTCGAATGGTTGCGTTCCCCGCCACTTGCAGGGCAGCCGCCATCAGGCTGCCCGGACACCCGCCTTCAACGGGATCTCGATATCGACTTCCAAAGTCGAGACCTGCTCCCCACGGTCCATCTTCACGTTTACCTTGTCGCTGTCGATCTGGACGTGCTTGGCGATGACGGCGAGAATCTCCTCCCGCAGCAGCGCCACCAGATCCGAATGCCCTACCGTTGCCCGCTCATGGGCAAGCAGCACCTGCAGGCGTTCGCGCGCTGTCGGGGCAGAACTCTTTTTGCTAAAGAAGTTGAAAAGGCTCATGCTGCCCTCCGTCCGAATATCTTGCTGAACAGGCCGCGCCTTTCACCCGGAATGGTCATCGGCACCACCTCGCCGGCAAGGCGGCGGGCGGCGTCACTATAGGCGAGCGCCGGGGCGCTGCGGCTGTCGGCCAGAGTGACCGGCGAGCCTATGTTGGAAGCGCGCAGGACGTCCATGCTTTCGGGAATGATGCCGAGCAGGGGGATGGAAAGGATCTCGAGGACGTCATCGACTTTCAGCATGTCGCCGCCCTCGGCGCGATTCGCGTCATAGCGGGTAAGCAGCAGATGCTTTTCCACCCGGTCTCCGCGTTCGGCCTTCGCCGTCTTGGCGTCGAGAAGGCCGATGATGCGATCCGAATCACGCACCGAGGAGACTTCCGGATTCGTGACAACCACCGCGACATCGGCATGGCGCATGGCCAGCGTGGCGCCCCGCTCGATGCCGGCCGGGCTGTCGCATATGATCCAGTCGAAGGACTTCCTCAATTCGTCGATCACCCGTTCGACGCCTTCGGCCGTCAGGTTGTCCTTGTCGCGGGTCTGGGACGCGGGCAGCAGGTGCAGCGTCTCCAGGCGCTTGTCGCGGATCAGCGCCTGCGGCAGCTTGGCGTCACCCTGGATGACATTGATCAGGTCGTAGACGACCCTCCGCTCGGCGCCCATCACGAGGTCGAGATTGCGCAGGCCGACGTCGAAATCGACAACGACCGTCTTCTCGTTGCGCTGGGCCAATGCAGCCCCCAGGGCGGCGGTCGAAGTGGTCTTGCCGACGCCTCCCTTGCCCGATGTCACCACAATTACTTTCGCCATCTCGCTCTCCTGTTTTCTGGTCCGCCGCCGCTCAATTCAGTGTTTCCGCCATGATCGCATCGCCCTCGAGCCAGAACTGGACAGCCTGCCCGCGCAGCTTGCGATCCATGTCCTCGGCCGTCTTGTAGAGGCCGTCGATCGCCAGCAATTCCGCTTCCAGCTTCCTGCAAAAAATGCGCGCCTGGGCATTGCCGACCGACCCTGCCAATGCCCGTCCCCTCAGCGTGCCGTAGACATGGATCGAGCCGCCGGCGACGATTTCCGCCCCCGATGCGACCGATCCGACAATGGTTATGTCGCCCTCGGGAAAAATGATCGATTGCCCCGAGCGCACGGGCTCCTTGATGATAATCGACTGCACCGGCCGCACCGGCGGTTGCTCGGCGCTCGTCATCGCCGGTTCCGCAGGCGCGCGAGCGGCGGTTTCCTGCGCCTCGGCGGGTGCTTCCGGTGGCTCGAAATCCGAAGCCGGTCGGCCGCCCTTCATGGCCGGCGGCATGCCGGGCCCGAGCAGCGACGGACGCGCTCCTTCGACCCCCATGATCCAGACATTGCGCTCGGCAAATGCCGCGATCAGTTCGGCCAGCTGCGACCGGTTGATGTTGAGATCCTCGACGTCGAGGACGACCGGCCGCCCGAGAAAGAAACCCGCCGAACGCGCCGCCAGATCGTCGAGCCGGGCAAGCCATCCCTCGAAGGGGAGTTCCGGGGAAAGTACCAGAGCCAGGAAGGAGCGGCCCTTGAGGCGGATCGGTCGAGCGTCTGTTAGCACTTTGGTCATCTAGGTTAATTTTCCATTGTTGTGGTCTATGCGCGCTATGGTTAACCAATGGTTAACGGGCGGTCTTGCACGGGCTGGAGAGGCAGGATTTGCTCGGAATGAAACGACTCCATCCGTCGAAGCTTGCAGCGCAGGGTCCGGCTGGCGCCGGTCCGGGGACTTTCACATGCGCGCACGATAGCTGAGTCGCGGAGATTGGTTCATCATCCGCAAAGCGGGAGCGGACTCCATCCACATGAGTTCCGGCGGAGGCTTTGTCCTCCGAGGCGACCCGGCACGATGCCGGTTCTTTGAAGCACTGTTCTATCCCTGACGGGAGCACCGTCACTGACACAATTCGTGATTGGCCGGCAGGACTTGCGCGCCTAAAATGCTTGGCAGAAGGGAGGTGGCAAATGCAAAAGCACCATCTGCCGCCGCATGTCGTAATGGCTCTCAGGCCGTTTTTCGCCCAGCAACGCCACAAACGTCCCGTTCCGCTTTCCGCGGTCGTTCGAGCGACCCGCCAAGCGGTTCCCGACCTGCCTTACTCGGATGAAGTGCTTGCCGATCTCCTGGCGAAGGAGATCATGCGCAGCGGCTGCGCCATAGAGTTCGACCGCAACGATACCCCCATTCATTAGGCCGCGCGGCCCGGCTTGGAACATCCGCTCAAATGGCGGGTTTGATGCCCGTGGCGGAGAAGCGAGCTGTCGTCTCGCTGCGCAATCCCATGCCTGCCCTGGCCTCTCCGCGGCATCACCAATACCCGACGCTGTTGCGGAGGGGACCGGCAGACGCCGGCTCCAGATTATTCGGCGGCCTCCATCTGCGTAACCGGCTCCACGCGGGCGGCGCAATATTTGAACTCCGGAATCTTGCCGAACGGATCGAGCATCGGGTTGGTCAGCTTGTTGGCAGGGCTTTCGTTGAAGCAGAACGGCATGAAGACCATGCCGTCGGCGACCTCGCGGTCGGCCCGCAGGATTGCCTCGACTGTTCCGCGACGGGTTTCCACCCTGATTATCTCGCCCTGGGAGAGGCCTCGCTTGGCGATCTCTCGCGGATTCATGGCCGCGATGCCGTAGGGCTCGATCGCATCCAGCACACCGGCCCGCCGCGTCATTGCGCCGGTGTGCCAATGCTCGAGCAGACGGCCGGTGGTCAGCACCAGCGGATATTCCTCGTCGGGCACCTCGGCCGGCGGCAGAAGGTCGGCCGGCGTGATGCGGGCGCGGCCGTCGGAAGTGGGGAAGCCCTCGGTAAAGATGATCTCGTTGCCCGGCCTGTCTTCGGCATCGGCCGGATAGATGACCGACCCTTCCCTCTCGATCCGTTCCCAGGGAATGTTGCGCAGCGAGGGCATGACGCTCGTCATTTCGGCATAGACGTCTGACACGTG
Organism: Mesorhizobium sp. J18; assembly: GCF_007829525.1. Lineage (GTDB taxonomy): Bacteria > Pseudomonadota > Alphaproteobacteria > Rhizobiales > Rhizobiaceae > VLJP01. The sequence goes on along the minus strand of NZ_VLJP01000078.1, from coordinate 32,167 downwards.
CTCATATTTCCAGTCGAGCCCGATACGCCTTGCGATCTCGACGATCAGTTCCCAGTCCTGCCGCGCCTCGCCAGGCGGGTCGAGCACCGGGCGGCCGATCTGCACCTGGCGGTTGGTATTGGTATAGGTGCCGAGTTTCTCGGCATGGGCAGAGGCCGGCAGCACCACGTCGGCATGCCATGCGGTCTCGGTCAGGAAGATGTCCTGCACCACCAGATGATCTAGCATGGCCAGCGCTTGCCGGGCATGGGTCTGGTCGGGATCCGACATGGCCGGATTCTCGCCCATGATATACATGCCCTTGATCTCGCCGTCATGGATGGCGTCCATGATCTCCACGACGGTCAGGCCGCGCTTGGGATCCAGCGTCTGGCCCCAGAAGTTCTCATACTGGCCGCGAATGTCGATGTTCTCGACCGACTTGTAATCGGGGAAATACATCGGAATGAGGCCGGCGTCGGAGGCGCCCTGCACGTTGTTCTGGCCGCGCAGCGGGTGAAGCCCGGTGCCAGGCCGGCCGACATGGCCGGTGATCAGCGCCAGCGCGATCAGGCAGCGGGAATTGTCGGTGCCGTGCGTGTGCTGGGAGATGCCCATGCCCCAGAAGATGATGGAGCGCTCCGATTTGGCATAGGTGCGGGCGACGTCACGCAGCACCTGTGCCTCGATGCCGCAGACTTCCGCCATCGCCTCCGGCGAAAAATCCTTCACCTTGGCCTTGAGCGCCTCAAAGCCGGAAACATTCGCCTGGATATACTGCTCGTCGTAAAGCTTCTCCTCGATGATCACATGGATCAGCGCATTCAGCATGGCAACATCGCTGCCAGGCTTGAACTGCAGCGAATAGGTGGCATGGCGCATCAGATCCTGACGGCGCGGATCCATGACGATCAGCTTCTTGCCACGCTTGGCAGCCTGCTTGAAATAGGTCGCCGCCACCGGATGGTTGGTGGTCGGACGCGCGCCGATGACGATGATGCAGTCGGCCTTGAGCGCATCGTTGAAAGGTGCAGAGACGGCGCCGGAGCCGACCCCCTCCATCAGCGCGGCCACCGAAGAGGCATGGCAAAGCCGCGTGCAGTGATCGACATTGTTGGTGCCGAATCCCTGCCGCACGAGCTTCTGGAACAGATAAGCCTCCTCATTGGAGCCCTTGGCCGAGCCGAAACCGGCCAGCGCCGTGCTGCCATGGCTCTCCAACAAAGCCTTCAGACCATCCGCGGCGTGCGTCAGCGCCTCTTCCCATGTTGCCTCGCGGAAGACGGTGAGCGGATCGACGCCGCGCAGGTCGATATCGCCGAATTTCGGCGCATCGTCGCGGCGGATAAGCGGCTTGGTGAGGCGCTCCGGCGACATGACATAGTCGAAACCGAAGCGGCCCTTGACGCAGAGGCGATTCTCATTGGCATAGCCGTTGCGGCCGTCGACCTGGACGATCCTGTTGTCCTTTACCGCAACGCGCGTCTGGCAGCCAACGCCGCAGAAGGGACAAAGCGTATCCACCACCTTGTCGAAGGACTGGACGGCGCGGGTCCTGGCCTCCTTGTCCATCAGCGACTTTTCGTAGAGCGCACCTGTCGGGCAGGCCTGCACGCATTCGCCGCATGTGACGCAGGTCGAGCGACCCATCGGATCATGCATATCGAAGACCGGCACGGAATGATTGCCGCGTTCGGCCATGCCGATCACATCATTGACTTGCACCTCGCGGCATGCGCGCACACAGGCGCCGCAGGAGATGCAGGCATCGAGATTGACGGCGATCGCGGGGTTTGTGACATCGAATTCAGGCTCCACATCAGAGGCGAATTTCGAGCCGAAGCGGTCGCTTCCCGAAATGCCCATGGAGGAAGCCCATTGCCAGAAAGCGGACTGGTTGTCCGGTCCTTCCTCGGCGGGCCGCATATTGCTGGCCAGAAGCTCGAAGACCATGGCGCGCGACTTCTCCGCGCGCTCGGTATCGGTACGCACGACCATGCCTTCCGTCGGCTTGCGGATACAGGAGGCGGCGAGCACCCGTTCGCCTTCGATATCCACCATGCAGGCGCGGCAGTTGCCATCGGGCCGGTATCCAGGCATGTCTACGTGGCACAGATGCGGGATGCGCGTGCCTTCGCGCTTGGCCACTTCCCAGATGGTCTCGCCTTCCGCGGCGGTCACCGGTTTACCGTCGAGCGTAAAGGTGATCTTGCTGGTCATCTCAAAAATCGTCCCGGAAATGAGTGAGAAGATGGTTGACCGGGTTGGGCGCGGCCTGGCCCAGCCCGCAGATGGAAGCGTCGCGCATCACCAGTTCGAGGTCACGGATAGCGGCCTCGTCGGGCCTGCTTTCCTTCTTGAGCAATGTGACCATCTTTTCGGTGCCTTCGCGGCATGGCGTGCACTGGCCGCAGCTTTCATGCTTGAAGAACTTCAGGAGGTTGACCGTCACGTCCTTGATGTTGTCCGCCTGCGAGAAGACGACGACGGCATGGGAGCCCACGAAAGCCCCCTGCTTGGCGAGCTCGCCGCCGAAGTCGAGCGGAATGTCGCCCATCGAAGCAGGCAGTATCCCGCCGGAAGCTCCGCCCGGCAGATAGGCCTTGAATTCATGGCCTTCGGCCATTCCGCCGCAATAGTCCTCGATCAGCTCGCGCACCGTAATGCCGGCCGGCGCCAGCTTCACCCCCGGCTCGCGGACGCGGCCGGAGACCGACCACGACCGGATGCCCGGATGGCCCGGCCTGCCCTGCCCTGCAAACCATTGCGCGCCCTTTTCGACAATATCGCGGATCCACCACAGGGTCTCGACATTGTGATTGAGCGTCGGGCGTCCGAACAGGCCGACCTCCGCGATATAGGGTGGACGATGGCGCGGCAGGCCGCGCTTGCCCTCGATCGACTCCAGCATCGCGCTTTCTTCGCCGCAGATATAGGCACCGGCGCCCCGGCGGAGCTCGATGAAGCCCGGCGCAATGATGCCTGCTTGCTCCAGCGCGGCAATCTCCGTGCGCAGAATCTGGAGAACCGCCGGATATTCATCACGCATGTAGAAATAGATGCGCTCGGCCTCGACCGCATGGGCGGCGATCAAGGCGCCTTCCAGAGTGCGGTGCGGGTCGCTTTCCAGATATGTCCGATCCTTGAAGGTGCCCGGCTCTCCTTCGTCGCCGTTGATCGACATCAGCCGCGGTCCGGGATAGGAGCGCACGATGCTCCACTTCTTGCCGGCCGGGAAGCCCGCGCCGCCAAGCCCGCGCAAGCCGGCGTCCTGCATCGTCTCGATGATGTCGTCGATGCTCTTTTCCCCCTCCCGCACCTTCCGCAGGAGCCGATAGCCTCCGGCGGCCGAATAGGAGTCGAGCCCGGTATAGGCGGGGATTGCCACTCCCGTCTCGCCCGACCGCGCCAGTTCGACAAGAATAGAGCTGTCGGCATGGTCCACTTCACGGTCCCCGATGCGGGCCGCCGGCGCGGTGGCGCACCGGCCCATGCAGGGGGCACGCAGCACGCGCACTTCCTTGGGATCGACGGCGGCGGCAATCTCCTCCAGCAGCTTCTCGGCCCCGGCCAGCATGCAGCTTATCGAATCACAGATACGGATCGTCAGCGGTGCCGGCTTCGCCTCGCCTTCCTTGACGATGTCGAAGTGATCATAGAATGACGCCACTTCATATATTTCGGCCTGCGCCAGACGCATTTCCTCCGCAAGCGCCCGCAGATGGGCGGCGGACAGACACCCGTAGCGATCCTGGATAAGGTGCAGAAACTCGATCAGCAGGTCGCGGCGGCGGGGGCGCGACCCGAGCAGCGCCTGGATTTCACGCATGGCGGCATCGTCGAGCGCGCGTCCCTTGGGCCCTCGGTCACGCCCGCGCCGATCTCGATATGTCGGAGCTCCCTTGCTGGACGGACCAAGCTGCGCCAGATCGGCAGTATTTCCGGTATTTCTTCTATCGTGCAAGACTATCCTCGCTTACGAACGCCAGTTCACTCGCGGATCGAACGCTCGGCCCCGTCGCCGCGTCCAGCGATCATTGCGGAACCGCGGTTCTATCCGCCTTCTCGATCAGGAATCTTATCTGCGCTCCATCGCGTGCGATGTCCTCAATGCGATCACCCGTTTCGCTAATGAGATTGGGAATGTCGATTGCAGCGAGCGGATCGGTGCAATGCACCTCCAGCCGATCTCCCGGCTTCATGCGCCCGAGCGCCTTGCGGGTCTTCAACGCCGGCAAGGGGCATTTCAATCCCGTCAGATCAAGTTTGGCCGTCGTCATGGGCGACAGGATGACCAAGGGCATGCTCCCCGTCAATGAAACTGCTGCCGCAGCGAATCCTCGCCCGGCAGATTGAAGCGTGCCCGCTATCATCTTGTCAGATCAGGCTGGGATAGGCAAGAAAATCGACGGTCTGGCCCGGCTCGATCCTGGTGCATTCCTCGTTGATCTCAACCAGACCATCCGTTTCGACCAGCGACGAAAGAAGGCCCGCGCCTTCGCGGGGGAACTTCACCGCCTCGTATGAACCGTCCGCCGCCTTGCGCAGGCTGGCTCGCACATATTCGCGGCGGCCCTTCTTCTTCCGGTAGGAGAAGGCCGTACGCACGGGGATTGAAAATTGCGGTGAGAGGCGTTCTCCGGCAAGCGCCTGGATCGCGGCACGCGCGATATGGGCAAAGGTGACGAAGCTGGCCACCGGATTTCCCGGCAGTCCGATGAAGGCCGTTCCCCGGACCACACCCATCGCGACAGGACGGCCGGGCTTGATGGCCACACGCCAGAAAACCAGCGAGCCGACGCTCTCAAGGCCCGCCTTGACATGATCCGCTTCCCCGGTCGAAACGCCGCCCGAGGTCAGGATCAGATCGTGCTCCGCAGCGGCACCCAGCAGGCTTTGCGAGATCACCGCGGGATCGTCATTGAGAATGCCCAGATCGGTCACCTGACAATCAAGCCGCGCCAGCATGGCGATCAGCATGAACCGATTCGAATCGAAAAGCTGGGCCGGGCCGCGGATCTGGCCCGGCGCGACAATCTCGTTCCCCGTCGAGAATACGGCGACGCGCACCCGTCGCCAGACTTCGACCCCGGTCAGGCCCAAGGCGGCAATCAGCCCGATGTCCTGCGGGCGCAAGCGGTGGCCGGCCCTCAAGACGGTCTTTCCGACGGCGACATCCTCGCCTGCCGGGCGCACATTGGCCCGGCGCTTGAGGCCCGGCGGAAGGATCGCCCGGCCATCCTCCTCCAGGCGGGCGTCTTCCTGCATGAAAACGGTATCGGCACCGTCGGGCATCGGCGCACCGGTAAAGATGCGCACGGCCCGGCCCTCGGAGATGGGCTGGCCCGGAGACATGCCGGCCTGTACGCGGCGCTCGACAGGGAAAGCCCGTTCCCCGGTTTGCGGCAGATCGTCGCCGCGCACCGCATAGCCGTCCACCGCGGAATTCGTGAAAGGCGGCAGCGGAATCGGGGCTGTAATGTCTGCGGCAAGCACGCGCCGGTCGGCAGACTGCAGCGGAACCGTCTCCGTCTCCTCGACCGGATGCAGCCGTGAGGAAATGTGGGCGACCGCGTCGTCGATCGGCATCAACGGGGCGCCGAACGCAAAACAATCGTCAGAAAGCTGCGCCATCCTGTTCTACCATATTGGCCCGCGCGGCCTGTCCGATGCGGGTGGGCTCATCCGCCACTATATTACGACAGGCTGACGCGCGAGCCTTTTCGTGCCAGTTTGCGAACCTGGCCGCCACAGCCAAGTACAACATTCTGCGAGAGCGTCATGCAGGAGATCAAGAGCCGCGTCCGCGAGATCATGCCCGATCCGGCAAACCCGCTTCTGACGGAGCGTGTCGGCGGCATCGACCACACGGGCGGATCGGTGGAAGTCAGCGTTCCGGTCGAGCGGGCACTGACGCTCTACCTGAACGCGCAGGAGATCGTCACCATGATGACGATCAACGACTATCCGGAATATCTGGCGGTCGGCTACCTGCTCAACCAGAACATGCTGAAGCCCAGCGACGTCGTCACCGGGATCGACTATGACGACGATTTGCAGGTGGTCGTCGTGCGCACCGAGCACGGCACGAACTTTGAGCAAAAACTGAAGAAGAAGACGCTGACATCGGGCTGCGCGCAAGGCACCGCATTCGGCGATCTGATGGAGGCGCTCGAAGACATCCATCTACCGGAGGCGGAATTGCGCACCTCCTGGCTCTATCAGATGACCCGCACCATCAACACCACGCCCTCGCTTTATCTGGAAGCTGGCGCCATCCACGGCTGCGTCCTCTGCAAGGAAGGGACACCCATATGCTATATGGAGGATGTCGGACGCCACAATGCCGTCGACAAGATCGCCGGCTGGATGTACCGCCACGGCATCGATCCCGCCGACAAGATTCTCTATACGACCGGCCGGCTGACCTCCGAAATGACGATCAAGACGGTGCGGATGGGGATTCCGATCCTGGTGTCGCGTTCCGGCTTCACTGCCTGGGGCGTGGACCTGGCAAGGCAGGCCGGTCTGACGCTTGTCGGCCGCGCGCGGGGAAAGAGATTTATCGTCCTGTCGGGCGAGGAGCGTATCGTCTTCGACCAAGATATCGCTCTCGTGGAAGAGGAGCCGTCGCGAAACAGACGCAAGGGCAGCGAAAGTGACCATTGACCACGGCGCAACCGTCGGCGTCATCCTCGCCGGAGGCCTTGCCCGGCGCATGGGCGGCGGCGACAAGCCGATGCGCAGGATCGGCGGGCGCATGATCCTCGATCACGTCATCGACCGGCTTGCGCCACAATGCGATCGCCTTCTCTTGAACGCCAATGGCGATCCGGCCCGCTTCGCGCGCTTCGGCCTGCCGGTGATCGCGGATACGGTGGACGACTATCCCGGGCCGCTGGCAGGCGTGCTTGCTGCTCTTGAATTGGTGGCCGAGAATGAGACGACGGCGAAATGGGTCGTCAGCGTCGCCGGCGACTGTCCGTTTCTGCCGCGCAATCTCGTCAAGCGTTTCCACCAGGCGCGTATTGCCGAAGACGCCGAGCTTTGCGTCGCGGCCTCGGCGGGCCGTTCGCATCCGGTGATCGGCCTCTGGAACGTCGATCTCAGGCATGATCTGCGCCGGGCGCTTGTTGGCGAAGGAATGCGCAAGATAGATCGCTGGACCGCCAATTACCGGCTGGCGACCGTCTCCTGGCCGGTCGAGCCGGTCGATCCGTTCTTCAATGCCAATACGGTAGACGACCTTGCCGAGGCCGAACGCCTCGCCCGCTCTCTTGAGAAGCAGGGTTAGGCAGGGCGGAACCCTGCCTCCTCGAGCGCTGCCCTGCACTCGTCCGACTTCAGCGCAGCAAGAAAAGCCGCGACGGGCGGACGATCCTTCCGGGCCGTGACGAGGGCGAAATCATAGTGCTCCTCGGCCAGCGGAATGAAGCCGAGCCCCGCGGCCTTCGCGACAGGCGCAATGGTGACGCCCCAGTCCGCCCGCTTCTGCGCCACCGCGGCCGCTACGGCATTGTGGGAGCGCGGCTGATTCCAGTAGCCATCCGGCCGGGCATCTCCGAGCAGTGAATCGATCAGGATGCGCGTTCCCGCACCCTGGTTGCGATTGACCATCAGGCAGGTCGGGTCGGCAAGGGCCGCACGCACGGCGCCCTGCGCATCCAGCCCCTCGAAACGGTCGTCACCGGGGCGATAAACGATCCCCTGCATGCGCCGCCAGCCCGGCACAAGCTCCAGCCCCTCCCCAAGGAAGGGTTCGTTGTAGCGTCCAGTCTTCTCGTCCAGAAGGTGGATCGGCGCCAGGTCGCATTCGCCGCGACGCGCCGCCGCAAGCCCGCCCAGGCTGCCCACGGCCAGCACACGCGCCGAAAATCCGTCTTGGGCAAGCGGCGCCACCACGCGGTCGAGACCGGTGCAATGGCTGCCGATGATAACGAGGTCCGGCACCCGCACCTGCGGCGTGAACAGCGTCACCTCGGTTTCGCTGCCCGCAGGCATGTGATCAGCCAGGGCTTCGATGCGGATGAAGCCGTCTGCCTGGGCGAAAGAGGTGATGGCGCCGGAGCCCTTGCCGGTCGGATAGGCGACCAGTCCTTCCTGCCCCTTGACCAGCGATACCATCACGAACTCGGTGCGCCCGAGCTCAGAGGCGATGCGGAGCGGAACCCGCGCCGTCACCTGCATGTCTGTTCGCGGCGGCAGGCCGGCCATCCGGCGCAGTGCCGGCACGATCATGTCGTGGAAGGTGAACATCGCCGAGGTCGGGAATCCCGGCAGAATGACGACCGGCTTTCCATTACACACCGCCAGGCAGAGCGGCTTGCCGGGCTTCAAGGCTACTCCGTGCGCGATAATCCCCGGTTGGCCGAGCCGCGAGACGATACGGTGGCTGACATCGCCCGCGCCCTTCGAGGTGCCGCCGGACAGGATCAGCATGTCATGCGCCGCCAGCGCCCGACGCATGGCCCTTTCAAGGCTTGCCTCGTCATCGGGAAAACTGCCCAGAAAGGCTGCCTCGCCGCCATTCTCGGAAACAGCGGCCGCAACAATAGCCCCATTGGTGTCGTAGATGCCGGCGGGAGGCAGCGGCTCGCCCGGCTGGACGAGCTCGTCGCCGGTCGACAGGACGGCAACGCGCGGCTTCCGCGCCACAGGCACCGAGGCGATGCCGCAGGCGGCCAGCATGCCGATCTCGCGGGAGCCGATCACCGTTCCGGCGCGCAGCAATATTTCGCCGCGGGCAATGTCTGAACCGGCATAGGAGACGAACTGGCCGGGCGCGGCGCTGCGCCGGACCTCGATGGCGTCGCCCTCGGCGGGATGGGTGTGTTCGACCATCACCACCGCGTCCGCCCCGCGCGGCAACGGGCCGCCCGTCGCAATCGGGGTCGCGGTTCCGGACTGCACCATAAGTTCCGGCATGACACCGCAGGCGATGGTCTCGTCATTGAGCATGAGCCGGACGGGCCGGCCTTCCGTCGCCGTGCCGATATCCGAGGAACGCACGGCAAACCCATCGACATTCGATCTGTCGAAAGGCGGCACGTCGATAGGCGCCACGACATTTTCGGCAAGCGCCAGCCCCAGCGCATCAGCCAGCGGCAGTTTCTCCACCGCCATGGGGCGCGGAAACAGCGCCGCCTCGAAGCGGCTTAGCGCCTCCTCCCGCGACAGGATCTTCAGGAATTGGTCTTGTCCGACGCCCTGGTGGCCGGTGACGTTTGGGGAATTGGGCGTGTCGATCATTGCGGCAAGCTCATCTGCAATCACGAAGCGGAAACGCCTCGACAGGGGTTCCCGCCGCATATCCCTCGCTGTCGCCGGGAACGACGAGCCAGGCATCGGCCATGCGCATCTGGTCCAGCGAAAGCGCGCCGACGGCGATCGGCTTCCAGGCCGAGGGCTCCCGCGACAGAAGAACCAGTTCGGCAATGCCGACACCCGAGGCAATCTTGCGCGCCAGCGGCAGTAGCGCGCCGCGCCGCTCCACTCTCCCGGCAAGACGGTCGAGCACCGGCAGGACCAGCGTGAGAAAACCCGCCAAGGCCTGGTCTGGAGCGCCAGGCAATGCGATGACCGGCACCTTGCCGAGCCGGCCCACCGCCGCCGTTCGGCCGGGCTCGAGCGCGATCTCATGGGCGATCAGCGCGCCGCGCGCGGCAAGTGCTTCCGCGGTCGCATCCCTGTGTCCCCCGCCAGTGCCACCGATCAGGAGGATACTGTCACAGGCTGCGCCGTCGAGTGCCTTGGCGATGGATCCGGCTACGCGACCGGCTGTTTCAATCCCCGTCACCGCCGCGCCCGCAGCCGCTACATTTTCGAGCATGAGCCGGGCCGTCAGGCCGCCACCGTCCGTGGCTGCGATATCGATCATGCGCAGCCGTGGCACACGCACCGCGGCTTCGTCGAGCCCGGCGCTGCGCAGGACCAGGAGATCGAGCGCCGAGAGCCGACGGCCTGGCAGGACGGGCGGATTTCCCGCGCCCATGTCCGTGCCTGCGCGGCGAATGCCCTTGCCGGGAACGGCTTCCGCGAAGGCTTGCGCCATCGCTCCGCTGGAATCGACCAGATCGGCCTCAAGGACGCAGTCGCAGCCTTCCGGCATCGCATTGCCTGCCTCGACCCAGACAGGCGCAGCGCGCAGCGGAACCGGCGCATAGGCCGACGCCCCGGTCAGATCGAGCGCGCGGAAGGCCCAGCCATCCATCACGGCGGTGTCATGCAGCGGCAACGGGCCGCTGACCGGCGGCATCTCGGCCGCCATGAAGCCCATGGCTTCAGAGAGAGGCAATGTGGTCGGGGCAACCGGAGTGAGCCCGTCCAATATTGCGGCGAGAGCCGATTCGAGGCTGGTCAGCGCGCCTTTCGTAGGCCGTATTCTGCTCATGCCTGCATATGGGCCCGATGCACTTCCCTTTGCAACAGCGGCCGCACCGGCAATCAGGACGGGTCCTGCCCTGCATTCGGGAAAAAGAGCTGCTGGCCGTCCACCTTATACGCGGCTATCGCTTCCTGGCCCTCGGGCGAAACCAGCCAATCGATGAAGGCCTGACCGAGTTCGGCTTTCACGCTCGGATGCTTCTCCGGATTGACGAGAATGACGCCGTACTGGTTGAACAGCCGCTTGTCGCCTTCCACGACGATCTCGAGGTCGCCGCGGTTCTTGAACGACAGCCATGTGCCGCGATCCGACAGGACATAGCCATTCATGGAAGAGGCGGTATTGAGGGCCGCGCCCATGCCCTGCCCGATCTCGCGATACCAGGGGCCTTTGTCTGCGCTGATGTCTATGCCAGCCTCCTTCCAAAGCCTCAATTCGGCCGAATGCGTGCCGGACTTGTCACCGCGCGATACAAAAGGCGTCTGCTTGTCCCTGATGGCCTGGAAGGCGGCTGCGATATCGTCCGTTCCGGCCACGCCGGCGGGATCCTCCTTGGGACCGACGAGCACGAAGTCATTATACATGACATCGAAGCGCTTTACGCCATAACCTTCCTCGACAAACTCCTCCTCCTGAGCCTTGGCATGGACGAAAACCACATCGGCATCGCCGCGCCGCCCGGTATCGAGCGCCTGCCCGGTGCCTTGCGCCACCACCTTCACCTCGATGCCGGTCTTTTCCTTGAAGAGCGGCAGGATGTGCTCGAAAAGACCCGAATCCTGGGTGGATGTGGTCGAGGCGACGACAATCGATTTGTCCTGCGCCAGCGCTGAAACGCCTGCAGAAATGAAGAGAAACGTCGCGGCAATGGCAAGGAAATGGCGGCGCAACATGGAAACCTCCCGTTTGTGTCAAAGAACAAGATCGCCGCGCACGAAGGCCGCAGCCTCTGGCGTCGACGGGCGATCGAAGAAATCGCGAGCATTGGCCTGTTCGCGGACCCGTCCGCGAACCATGAAGACCACCTCGCCGGCCAGCCTCCGCACCTGGCCCAGATCGTGCGATGCCATCACGATCTTGGTGCCGGAATGCGCGGCCATCTGGACGATCGACTCGACATGGCGTGTTGCCGCCGGATCAAGGCTTGCGGTGGGCTCGTCGAGCAGCAGTATCTCGGGCTCTCGCGCCAGTGCGCGGGCGAGCGCGACGCGCTGCTGCTCGCCTCCCGACAAGCGCCGGGCGGGACGATCCGCAAGCTCCAGGAGACCGACCCGATCGAGCAGTTCCTCGGTTCGCGCCGCGCGGCGATGGCGGGGACAGCCAGCTCGCGCCAGGCCATAGGCGACGTTCTCGGCCACCGAGCGGCGCAGCATCACCGGCTTCTGAAACAGGAGCGCGCGGCGGGTTTGGCGGGACTCCCTGCGCCCGCCCCAGGTCACTGTCCCTTCCGACGGCGCATCGAGCCCCATGCAGAGCCGCAACAGCGACGTCTTGCCGGAGCCGTTCGGTCCGATGACGAGCGTCGGCGCGCCGGGCCCGATCGTCAGGCTCACCTGATCCAGCATGGTCGTCGCGCCGGCGCGCATCGAAACGCGGTCGAGCACGAGGGGCAGGTCGCTCAGTGTGTCGCGCATCATCAACCCGTCCGCTGCTCGGACCAAGCGCGCACGCCCCAGGCGGCAGCGTTGACGGCCAGAATGAGGCCGATGAGGATGATCCCCAGCCCCAGTGCGAGCGGAAGATTTCCCTTCGAGGTCTCGAGGGCGATCGCGGTGGTCATGGTGCGTGTGAAGCCGTCGATATTGCCGCCGACGATCATCACCGTCCCGACTTCCGCTGCCGCTCGCCCGAAGCCGGCCAGAAGTGCCGTTGTCAGGCTGAAGCGGCCGTCCCACAGAAGCGTCGCCACGCGACCCCATGGGCCCACTCCGACAGCGGTGAGCTCGTCACGATATTCGCTCCACAGGTCCTCGATCGTCTGCCGCGTCAGCGCGGCGATGATGGGAAGCACCAGAAGCGATTGCGCTATGACCATGGCGAGGGGCGTGAACAGGAGGCCCCAGCCGCCGAGCGGCCCCGACCGCGACAGAAGCAGATAGACCGAAAGGCCGACCACGACGGGCGGCAGTCCCATGAATCCGTTGAGCAGCACGATCAGCGCCGCGCGGCCCGGAAAACGCGTCAGGGCCAGTAACGCGCCGAGCGGCAGGCCGATAACGGCAGCAATCGCTACCGCCGACAGGCTGACCATCAGAGAAAGGCGCACGATCGCAAACAGCGTCGCATCCCCGCTCGCGATAAGCTGCCATGCATTCATGCCGAACCTCCTGGCACCTTTTGCTGCAATTATTCCAAAAGTGTCAAATACTTGAATCTGCGCTTAAATATGCAAGAATATGCAGATGGATTTTCTGACGACGAGTGAAGCGGCCGATTATCTGCGGCTTGGCGAACGCAAGCTCTACGAACTGGTCGCCGCCAATGCGGTCCCGTGCAGCAAGGTCACGGGCAAATGGCTGTTTCCGCGCCATGAACTTGACCGCTGGGTGCTTTCGGGACTGATGCGGCCCCAGGGCATGATACTGGCTGAACCGCCGCTGATCGTCGGAGGCAGCCAGGACGATCTGCTCGAATGGGCATTGCGTCAGTCAGGCTCCGGTCTGGCTTCGCTGACGGAAGGCACCGAAAAGGGCGTTCACCGGCTGATGCGTGGAGAGGTCGCGGCTGCGGCTATCCATTTTCACGGCGAGGCGTCGGATGAAGACACCAATATCGCCGCCATCCGTGCCATGCCCCGGCTCCACGATGCCGTGCTGGTCGGATTCGTGCGGCGCGAACAAGGGCTTCTGGTGGCGCCGGGCAATCCCAAGCATCTTCACAGCCTGACCGATGTTCCTTCCAGCGGCGCCAAAATGGCCATCAGGCAGCCGGGCGCCGGCGCACGCATGCTGCTCGACATCCTGCTGGCCCGCGCCGGCATCTCCCTCAGCGATCTCAACCTGCTGGAGCCGCCATGCCTGACCGGCCCGGACCTTGCCGCCGCAATCGGCTCAGGCCGTGCCGATTGCGGAGTGGCCACGCGTTCGGCCGCGCGCGCGGCAGGTCTCGAATTCGTGCCGCTGGTGTGGGAAAATTTCGATCTCCTGATGCGGCAGCGGACTTATTTCCAGCCGTCGCTGCAAGCCTTGATTGCTTTCCTGGCAAGGGGCGGCGTCAGCGGGCACGCCGACGAACTGACCGGGTACGACACCGCCCCGGCGGGAAAAATCCGCTTCTACACCTGATCGAGTGAGGGCGCGGCAAGGCGCTCGTGTCAGCCGAGGTCGATTTCGCCTTCCACGACATGGTTCAGGGAAGTGCCTTCCGCCGTGATGACAGCCTTCACGGTCAGGCGGCCCTTCCCCCGCAGCCCGGCTTCCTCCACGGTCTTCTCGATCGCCTGCTGGGATGTCACGCCGACCTGCTTCAGGAACTTGCGCAAGGATACGTTGAAGGGATCAGCTTCCATGTTCTGGGTCATGGGATTACCTCGCAAATCTGTCCGGGTCGCACCCGCTCTTTGCAAACGGGACTCGCTCGTCAGCGGAACACGGAATGCCGTCCGAGGCAATGCCCTGCTTCCCGGGACAACTCTCATCCGACTAGATGGGCGGGGCGGCACCACGAAAAATGCCATACCCGGCCAAAAACTTCTTTCAGGTGAGTAGCTGTGCGGCCTCGCCCTGCTTGGATAGCAGCGTGACCGCCTTCTTGTCGAAGGACACGAAGGTTTCGCCGCCCAGCCACTTGCCCTCGTGTGCCATGATGCCGTCGGCGAAGTCTCCTCCGGCCTCCAGCAGCGCAAGCCCGGCTTCCACGGCGGGCCGGTTCATGACGACATTGGCCGCATCGAGCAGCGCCCGGATGGCTACCGCCACGTCCTCATTCGGCAGCTTGGCCCCCTGCCGCAATATCCAGGCAAGTTCGCACAGCGATGGCAGCGACACGGCGATCAGCGTCGCGTCTTTGAGCAAATTGCGCGCCTTGCGACATTGCGCGGCGTCGTCCTGCAAGATGGSGCGAGCCAGTACGTTGGTATCGGCGGAGATCTTCATTCGCCGTCCAGTTGACCGGCCCAGCCTGCGGCGGCGATTTCGCTCATTTCCTCGATCGTCAGCGGCTTTTGCAGATTCACCTTGCCGTCCAGCGCATGGATGAAGCCGTCAATCGTGCCACTGGGCCGTGCCGCGCGCACCTTCAGTTCGCCGCCCGGCAGCTTTTCAAACTCGACCCTCTCCCCCGGCTTGATGCCGAGGTGTTGCAGCAAGTCCCGTTTCAGCGTGACCTGCCCCTTCACCGTGACCGCTAAGGATGCCATCGCAGCCTCCTGATTCAAGCCATCAATGTAATGTGTTTTTCAATTACATTCAAGGTCGACCACATCGCAAGCACGCCTTGTCAAAGGCCGCTGCCAGCCTATGCCGGACGCGGAATCACTCCCACTCGATGGTGCCGGGGGGCTTGCTCGTCACGTCATAAACGACGCGGTTGATGCCGCGGACTTCATTGATGATGCGTGTGGCGGCGCGGCCGAGGAATTCCATGTCGTAATGATAGAAATCCGCAGTCATGCCGTCGACGGAGGTCACGGCGCGCAGGGCGCAGACGAATTCATAGGTGCGCCCATCGCCCATGACGCCCACGGTCTGCACCGGCAGGAGCACGGCGAAGGCCTGCCAGATGGCGTCATACAACCCGGCCTTGCGGATCTCGTCCAGATAGATCGCATCGGCCTGGCGCAGGATATCCAGCTTCTCGCGCGTCACGCCGCCCGGGCAACGGATCGCCAATCCGGGCCCGGGAAACGGATGGCGGCCGATGAAGCTTTCGGGCAGTCCGAGCTCCTTGCCGAGCGCCCTCACCTCGTCCTTGAAGAGTTCGCGCAGCGGCTCGACAAGCTTCATGTTCATGCGCTCGGGCAGGCCGCCGACATTGTGATGCGACTTGATCGTCACGGAAGGCCCGCCGGTGAAGGAAACGCTTTCGATGACGTCGGGATAAAGCGTGCCCTGGGCCAGGAAATCCGCGCCGCCCAGCTTCTTCGCCTCCTCCTCGAAGACCTCGATGAAAAGACGGCCGATGGTCTTGCGCTTCTTCTCCGGGTCGGCCTCGCCTTCCAGCGCACTGAGGAAGCGATCGGAGGCATCGACGAGGATCAGCGGAAGATTGTAGTGCTGGCGGAACATCTCGACCACGTCGCGGGCCTCGTTCTGCCGCATCAGTCCATGATCGACCAGGATGCAAGTCAGTTGCTCGCCGACCGCCTCGTGGATCAGAAGTGCGGCGACCGAAGAATCCACGCCGCCCGAAAGCGCGCAGATCACCTTGCCGTCGCCTACCTGCTTGCGAATGGTTGCGACCGCCTGCTCGCGATAGGCCGCCATGGTCCAATCGCCGGCAAGGCCCGCGATGTTATGGACAAAATTCGACAGGAGCCGCGCGCCGTCCGGCGTGTGAACAACTTCCGGATGGAACTGCACGCCGTAGAAGCGCCGCTTGTCATCGGCGATGGCCGCGAAGGGCGCGCCAGTGGAGGTGCCGACGACACGGAAACCCTCCGGCAGGGCCGTCACGCGGTCGCCATGGCTCATCCAGACCTGGTGGCGAGTGCCCCTGGCCCAGACCCCGTCGAAAAGCGCGCACTCATCCTCGATCTCCAGGAAAGCACGTCCGAATTCGCGGTGATGTCCGCCTTCGACCTTCCCGCCGAGCTGGGCGCACATGGTCTGCTCCCCATAGCAGATGCCGAGGACGGGAATGCCGGCCTCGAAGATGGCCTGCGGAGCGCGCGGGCTGCCGGTATCGACGGTGGAGGCCGGGCTGCCGGAAAGGATGACCGCTTTCGGCTTTATGCGGTCGAAAGCCTCGTCGGCGGACTGGAAGGGAACGATCTCGGAATAGACACCGGCCTCGCGCACGCGACGCGCGATAAGCTGCGTCACCTGGCTGCCGAAGTCGATGATGAGGACGGTATCGGGATGAGCGGTGGTGTTCATGCCGAGCCTTTAGAGAAAAGCGTGAGTCGGCGCAACGTCTCAAATGACGCAGAGACGATTGGCCTAAAGATGGATCTGGCCTCGTAATATGGCCAGTTCCAGCAGATCGACGGCGCGGGCGAGCTTTTCATCGACCACATGGAGATATTCGGTCCAGTCGCCGACATGGGTGAGTTCGGCGGCACCGTCCGAAATGCCGCGCAAGGCAATCAGCGGACGGCCGAAATGCTGGCAGGCGCGCAGAACGGCATATGTCTCCATATCCACCATATCGGCGTCGATGGCGTCATAGCCTTTCCCGGAAACGATATTCCCGCCTGTGGAAAGCGTCGCCTCCGGAATGCCGGGAATGCGCAGCGGCAGCGGAATGCTGGCGGGCAGGTTCAGGAAAGGCGTGACGCCTTTCTGGAAACCCAGCGCCGAGGCATCCATGTCGCGATATGCAACGGAAACGGCCTGATAGACCTCCGTCTGCTCCAGCTTCCTGCTGCCGGCCGATCCGAGCGAGACGATCAGGTCCGGCAGTTGATCGGTGGCTTCGAGCGCCGCAAGAGCCGCGGCGAGTTGCACCGCCGCTTCCACCGGACCGACACCGGTCATCAACGGGACGAAACGCTTTTGAAGATGCGGACCATATTCCGCCTCGGCCGCCATGACGAACAGCACCCTGAAGCCGGCGAGTTGTGTCGGCTCGGCGCTCATCTCAGCCGGCGATGCCCTGGCGGCCAAGCACGGTCATCATCGTGCCGGTCATGGTCGCGATCAGCTTCGCCTCGCCTTCTTTGTTGAATGCATAGGCCTGGCCGTCGGCGACGATGATGGTGCGCCCCGGCTTTGTCACGGCGCCGCGAAAGAGAAAGCGCTCACCCTTGCCCGGAGCCAGCAGATTGACCTTGAATTCGATGGTCAGCACCGCTGCGTCGGGCGGCATCAGCGAATAGGCGGCATAGCCGCAGGCCGAATCCAGCGCCGTCGAGATAATGCCGGCATGAAGGAACCCGTGCTGTTGCGTCAGCGCCTCGGAATGCGGCATTTCGATTTCAATGACGCCGGGCGTCACCATGGTCAATTCAGCGCCGATCGTGGTCATCGCCTTTTGGCGGGCAAAGCTGGAGCGGACACGCGCCTCGAAATCCGCTTCGGCCACAGGTTTTCCGGCCATTTCATATTCCTCAGTCTACCGCCCGGTCATTGCACAGCCGATGCCGCCAGGCAATCCGCAATTTCGCAGTGCAACAATGCGGCCATAGGCCCGCAAAAAATGGAATTTCTATGCCGAGCGACGGAGGGCGGCGAAGAAGAAACCATCCGTCCCGGTTCTGTGTGGGGTGAGGGAAATTCCATGGTCTTCGATCGCAGCGGCACCGGGATGCGCCGGAAATGCCGCCTTCCACGAGGCATCGTGGTCGAGCGGCTCGAAATCCGATATGCGACCGAGGAAGGCCTCGATCTGATCGCTGTTCTCCTCGCAAAATACCGAACAGGTGATGTAGACCAGCCTGCCGCCAGGTTTCACATATTGCCGGGCCTGATCGAGGATTGCCTGCTGCTCGGCCTGCCTGTTCTCCAACTGCCGTGTGGTCAGGCGCCATTTGGCGTCCGGCCTGCGGCGCCAGGTGCCGGAGCCGGTGCAGGGGGCGTCGACCAGAACGAGATCCATCTGTCCTTGGAGAGGCGCCAGGGACTCCCGGCCCGAAAGAACCTGGACGTTCCGGCAGCCGGCGCGCTTCAGCCGGTCGAAGATGGGCGCAAGGCGCTGCTTTTCTGCGTCGAAAGCAAAAATCTGGCCGCGGTTCTGCATGGCGGCGGACAGTGCCAGGGTCTTTCCCCCTGCCCCGGCGCAGAGATCCAGCACCTGCATGCCGGGCTCGGCGCCGGCAAGACGGGCCACGATCTGCGAGCCCTCGTCCTGCACCTCGAACCAGCCTTTCTGAAAGGCCGGCTCGGCCTGGACATTGGGATGACGGCCCTGGCCCTCGATCGGCGGGATGCGGATGCCGTCCGGCGCTATCCTGCATGGCGCAGCGCCATTTCGTGCAAGCACGGCCAGAACCTTTTGCCGCTCGGTTTTCAGCGTATTCACACGCATGTCGAGAGGCGGCCGGAGAGCAAGAGCGGCGGCTTCCCGGACCCAATCAACACCAAAACTTCTTTCCAGAAGCGGCTCGCACCATTCAGGGCAATCGGCGCGGACCCCGTGAGGCGCGCCGGACAAATCCCTTGCCAAAACCTGCCCTATCTCGCCGGCATCGAGAGGCGGCGGCGCAAAGCGGTCGCCATCCAGTTCGGCGTTCAGGGCTTCCGGCGAGACGGTGTTTTCCAGCATGAAGGCACCGAAAGCGAGTGCGCGGGAGGTCTCGCTTCCCAGAAGCCATGCGGAAGACCTGCGGCGGCGCAGGGCACCATAGACGATGTTGCCGATGGCACCCCGATCACCCGCTCCGGCAAAGCGGTGAGACAGGCCCCAGTCCTTGAGCGCATCCGCCGCCGGGCGATGCCTTGCCTCGATGTCATCGAGAATCTCGATGGCTGCTGAGAGCCGTCCACCCAAGCGCATATGCCCATCCAATCGTCGGTTACCCGGAATGGGTGCTAGCTAGCGGGAAGCACCGGGGATGACAAGCACGCATATGCGGCACTCTCCGCTGCATATCGCTGCGAGACCACAGGGAGACGGTGTCTGTCTTGGGTGTTACGGGCATGACCTGGACATTGTCTGTGTGGGCATCCGTCATCTGCCGCCGAGACCTGGGTCCCCGACACTCTCCGCTGCGCTGCCAGGTCGAGGACGACGGGGGCCTCGGCAGAACGCTGACCTTCGCGACTGGCTGAAGCCTCCCATGCCGCCGTCATTCTCGGGTGTCGAGTGTAACGAGATATCCCGGGAATCCAGATCTCGCCCTTTCCGCACCTGAAACATCGCTGATAAGCCTCGGTACCGCACCAGTCCTTGCCCTTTCCACTCAATGAACGTTGCAAGCAAGCCTCGATTACCCCCACCCCGTCTCGCAATCCTTCGCTCTGCTCCCGATTGCTCGCCGACCCTCCCCTCAAGGGGGAGGGTGAACCGCAGCACATGCCTCGCCGTCTCAGCTCGGCAAGGCGGCAG
>NZ_VLJP01000078.1:7342-12441 GCF_007829525.1 Mesorhizobium sp. J18 | reverse complement strand
CCGTTCCGCTGCCCCTGCTTGCCATCGCAGGGCTGTGTGCTCGTCCAGCACGCCCCGGCCGTAGTACCGGGAGGGGAACCCTTGGACGGAACCTCCCCGGCCCCGCCTTACGAGGGCAGGGCGGAGGCGCCGGYCCCTTTCCCGCGGGACCGCCGTCGCGACCCGCTTTCCCGCGGAAAGGGATGGGGCAAGGATAGCGCAGGTYARGAAGGCGGGGATGAAATGGKGAATGGGGABYRGTGAATGGTGAAGGGCGACAATGGCTTGGCGCGGAGAGGGCGATGGATTTATCCCCGCATTTCGGTCAGGGGGAGTAAAGATGGGCCGGCAGAATCGGAAAGCTGAACCCCAGCGGCAGCTTCGTTCCGTCGCCGGCACCCGTCACCGGTCGTCGAGACATGGATGCCCGACACTCCTCGCCTCCCTCGGCGATCGAGCATGACAGCCGCATTGGGACGCGAAGCCAACCCGACAAAAACAGGCGCGGATCGCTCCACGCCTGTTTTCCGTCCCGAAGGACGATTGGTTACTCGACAGCGTGCCCTTATCGGGCAACGAGATCGAAGCGATCCGCGTTCATCACCTTGGCCCAGGCCGCCACAAAGTCGTTGACGAACTTCTCCTGGCTGTCGGCGCAGGCATAGACTTCCGCAAAGGCACGAAGCTGCGAGTGCGAACCGAAGATGAGATCAACGCGGGTCGCCCTCCACTTCAATTCGCCCGTCTTGCGGTCGCGGCCCTCATAGGTGCCATCGGCGGCAGGCTGCCACTGCGTATCCATGGTGAGAAGGTTGACGAAGAAGTCGTTCGTCAGCTTGCCCACTTCCTTGGTGAAGACGCCGTAGTCGGAGCCGCCGGCATTTGCGCCGAGGACGCGCAGGCCGCCGACAAGGACCGTCATTTCCGGCCCGGTCAGCGTCAGCAGCTGCGCCCGGTCGACAAGGGCCTCCTCGGGCTGCATGAACTGCAGCTTGTTCTTGTTGGTATAGTTGCGGAAGCCGTCCTGGCGCGGCTCCAGCGGAGCAAAGGACTGGACGTCCGTCTGCTCCTGCGAGGCATCCGTCCGCCCCGGCGCGAAAGGCACCTTCACATCGACGCCTGCATCCTTCGCAGCCTTCTCGACCGCCGCAGAACCGGCAAGCACGATCAGATCGGCAAGCGAGATTTTCTTGCCGCCCGATTGAGCCGCGTTGAAATCGGCCTGGATCGCCTCAAGGGTGCGCAGCACCTTTGCGAGCTTCTCCGGCTCGTTGACCTCCCAATCCTTCTGGGGCGCGAGGCGGATGCGAGCACCATTGGCGCCGCCGCGCTTGTCGGAACCGCGGAAGGTCGAAGCAGAGGCCCATGCCGTTGAGACCAGCTCGGATACGGTCAGGCCGGATGCGAGGACTTTCGCCTTCAGATCGGCAATGTCCTGCTCGTCGACCAGCTCGTGATCGACCGCCGGGACTGGATCCTGCCAGATGAGATCCTCCTTCGGCACGAGCGGGCCGAGATAGCGCACCTTCGGACCCATGTCGCGGTGGGTGAGCTTGAACCAGGCGCGGGCAAAGGCGTCCGCAAACTGGTCGGGATTCTCATAGAAGCGCCGCGAGATCTTCTCGTATTCCGGATCGAACCGCAGAGAGAGGTCCGTGGTCAGCATGGTCGGCACGCGCTTCTTCGATGGATCGAAGGGGTCCGGGATGGAGGGTTCGGCGTCTTTCGCCTGCCACTGCCATGCCCCGGCCGGGCTCTTCGTCAGCTCCCATTCATATTTGAACAGGTTTTCGAAGAAGTAGTTGCTCCACCTCGTCGGCGTCTGCGACCAGATCACTTCCGGCCCGCCGGTGATGGCGTCGGCGCCGACGCCGGTGCCATGGCTGCTCTTCCAGCCAAGGCCCTGGTCCTCGATAGCGGCGCCTTCCGGATCCGGCCCGATCAGCGACGGATCGCCGGCGCCATGCGTCTTGCCCAAGGTGTGGCCGCCCGCGATCAGAGCGACGGTCTCCTCGTCATTCATGGCCATGCGGAAGAACGTCTCGCGGATATCCTTGGCCGCCTTCACCGGGTCCGGCTCGCCATTGGGACCTTCGGGATTGACGTAGATCAGGCCCATCTGCACCGCGGCGAGCGGTTCTGCGAGCTGGCGTTCGCCGCTGTAGCGCTCATCGCCCAGCCAGGATCCCTCGGGGCCCCAGTAAAGCTCCTCCGGCTCCCATACGTCGGCGCGGCCGCCGGCAAAGCCGAATGTCTTGAAGCCCATGGATTCCAACGCCACATTGCCGGCGAGGATCATCAGATCGGCCCAGGAGATCTTGCGGCCATATTTCTGCTTGATCGGCCACAAGAGCCGGCGCGCCTTGTCGAGATTGGCATTGTCCGGCCAGGAGTTGAGCGGCGCGAAACGCTGCTGGCCAGCCCCTGCGCCCCCACGGCCGTCGGTGATGCGATAGGTGCCCGCGCTGTGCCAGGCCATGCGGATCATCAGGCCGCCGTAATGGCCGAAGTCGGCCGGCCACCAGTCTTTCGAATCCGTCATCAGGGCATGCAGGTCCCTGATCACAGCATCGAGGTCGAGGGTCTGAAACTCCTTGGCGTAGTCGAAGTCCTTGCCCATCGGATCGGACTTTGGGGAGCTCCGGTGAAGGACATCCACGTCCAGCTGGTTCGGCCACCAGTCGCGGTTCCTAGGCCCGCGCCCGCCGGTGAACGGGCACTTCCCTGCATTGTCGTCAGTTTTTGCGTCCATCTCTATCTCCAGTCGAATGAAGCACTATGCTTTCCGGAAGCAGGGGATCGGCGCGCCGGGACCTGTCGTATGGTCGATCGCTCCGTCAAGGCCTGACCTCCCGTTGCCGAATGAATGGATTTCCCTATAGCGGGCCTGAATCCTGGCCAACGCTCTTTGGAACAATTCCAATTTAGCCGAGCCGGCCGATAATGGCAAATTGCGTTTTCTGCTTAGTTTGATAATTTTAAATTATGATCGGGCTGACCATCAGGCAGATGCAGTATTTTCAGGCGCTGGCCGAAACGCGGCATTTCGGCAGGGCCGCAGCATTAGCGGGCGTGAGCCAGCCGGCATTGTCGGCGCAGATCGCGGAAATGGAGACGCGGCTTGCTTGCCGGCTTTTCGAACGCGGCAAGGGAGTGGTGCGACTGACGGAAGAAGGGCGCATGCTGCTGCCGCGCATCGAGAAGATACTGGCGGAGATCAGCGACCTGGAGGCCGTGGCCCGGCGCGGGCGGCGAATGCTGGAAGGCCGCTTCCGCATCGGCATCATACCGACCGTGGCGCCCTATCTGCTGCCGCATGTGCTGCCCGAACTACGCTCCCGCTTTCCCGCATTGCAGACGGAACTGCGCGAGGCGGTGACGGGCACGCTCATGGACGAGACGCTTTCGGGCAGGCTCGACGCCTTCATCGCGGCCCTGCCGATCGGCAATGACGGTCTTGTTTCCGAAACCCTGTTCACCGACCGCTTCTTCCTCGCCGTACCGCCCGACGATCCGGCCTTCGTCTCACCGCCGGTGCCGCCGGAAAGTCCGTCTCTCGAAAGGCTCATGCTGCTGGAAGAAGGCCATTGCCTGCGTGAACAGGCGCTCGCCGTCTGCGGCCAGGTGAAGCCGGTGGCGATGGCGCGCTACGGCGCGACGAGCCTGACCACCCTTCTGCAGATGGTGGCGCACGGGATGGGAATCACGCTCATTCCCGAAATGGCCATCGGGGTCGCGCAGGCCACCCGCAACCTGAAGATCGTCTCCTTTGCCGACCCCGTGCCCTCGCGCACGATCTGCCTCGCCTGGCGGCGTAACAGCCCGCGCCAGGACGAATGTCGCATATTGGCCGATCTGATCCGTGAAACGGCGCCGCGGGTTCTGCTTTCAGACAAGCCCGAGGAGATGCAGCGCCAGCCAGAGCCACAATATGCCCACGGAGATGAAGCCGGTCAGAAATAGCGGCTGACGGTGGCGAATCCTGTTCGAGGTCACATGCACATAGGCATGGGCATAACGCGACAGGGTGAAGACCCAGGCGAGCACAAGCGGAACGACGCCTGCCCCGTTTGTGACATAGAGCGCCAGGCAGACGACGTGGAACAGCACCGGCAGTTCGAACTGGTTCGCCAGATTGTTGCGCGCAAACAGGCTTTCCGGCGGCTCGACCTGGTTCTCGCGAAACTGCGATACCTTGGCGCTGCCCGCCTTCACCGCCTGCTTGCGGCGCGTCGAGATCAGCGCATAGACGCAGAAGACAAGCAGGGCGTGGCAGATCATCGGCCAGAAGATGGCGGTCTGGTTCATGCGTACCGCTCCCTCGCCCTCCCCTGCCCGTCCCTATGGATGCGCGCCGGAGAGGAGCCGCTCATCAGCCCGGATAATTCGGGCTTTCACGCGTAATGGTGACGTCATGGGGATGGCTTTCACGCAAGCCGGCACCGGAAATGCGGATGAATGTCGCCTTGCGCCGCAATTCCTCCAGATTGGCCGCACCGACATAGCCCATGGCCGCCTTCAGGCCGCCGGCAAGCTGATGCAACACGCCTGAAACCGGCCCCTTGTAAGGCACCTGCCCCTCGATGCCTTCCGGCACCAGCTTGAGTGTATCGCGCACCTCGGCCTGGAAATAACGATCGGCCGAACCGCGCGCCATGGCGCCGACGGAACCCATGCCGCGATAGGCTTTGAAGGACCGCCCCTGATGCAGATAGACCTCTCCAGGGCTTTCATCCGTGCCGGCGAGCAGCGAGCCGACCATGGCCGCGTGGGCGCCGGCGGCGAGCGCCTTGGCGAGATCGCCGGAATATTTGATGCCGCCGTCGGCAATGATCGAGGCGCCACTGGCGTGAGCAGCCTCAACGGCGGCCATGATCGCGGAGAGCTGCGGCACGCCGACGCCGGCCACCACGCGGGTGGTGCAGATCGAGCCCGGACCGATGCCGATCTTGACCCCGTCGGCACCCGCATCGATCAGGGCCTTGGTGCCGTCTGCCGTGGCGACGTTGCCGGCGATGATGCGGACGGAATTGGAGAGCTTCTTGGCCCGCGACACGGCGTCGAGCACACGCTGGGAATGGCCGTGCGCGGTGTCGATGACGAGGATGTCGACGCCGGCG
>NZ_VLJP01000078.1:0-7170 GCF_007829525.1 Mesorhizobium sp. J18 | reverse complement strand
CGCCACGCGCAGACGCCCCTGGGCATCCTTGGTGGCATTGGGATTGAGCTGCGACTTTTCGATATCCTTGACGGTGATGAGGCCGACGCAATTGCCTTCGCCGTCGATGACCAGCAGCTTCTCGATGCGGTGCTGGTGCAGGAGCCGCTTTGCCTCCTCCTGATCGACGCTTTCCTTCACGGTGACGAGATTGTCGTGCGTCATCAGTTCACGCACGGGCTGGCCTGGATCGGAAGCGAAACGGACATCGCGATTGGTGAGGATGCCGACAAGCCGGCCCGCGTGATGGCCGCCGGTGCCGCCATTCTCAACGACGGGGATGCCGGAGATGCCATGAGCGCGCATCAGCGCCTGGGCGTCGCCCAGGGTCGCGTCGGGACCGATGGTGACCGGATTGACCACCATGCCGGATTCGAACTTCTTGACCTGACGGACTTCCTCGGCCTGCTCGGCCGGTGTGAGATTGCGGTGGATAACGCCGATGCCGCCGGCCTGAGCCATGGCGATGGCGAGACGGGATTCCGTCACCGTGTCCATTGCGGCCGAAAGGATCGGCACGTTGAGGTCGATGTCGCCCGCGATCCGCGTGCTGACATCGGTCTGACCGGGCATGACCTCCGAATGTCCGGGCTGCAAGAGCACGTCGTCGAAGGTGAGCGCCTCGGCGCCGGTTGCGGTTTCGATGATCCTTGCCATGGCCGACCCTTGAATAAGAGATGGCGCGGCCTGCACATAGAACAGCACCGGCCGACTCGTTGAACTTCCCTTTCAGGATTGGCGCTGGCTGGTAACACGTCCTGAGGGTTATGAAAAGTCACCCACGGAACGAATCTCCGGAACTGCCTCAGGCGGCCAGGATCATGGCCCAGAAACGCCGGCCGTCGGCGCGGGGATCCGGCGCGTAAGCAAGCCCGAAACGGGAAAAGCGCGGATCGAGCATGTTGCGGCGATGCGGCGGCGAGTGCATCCACGCATCGATGACGCCAGAGACATCATATCTGCCATGGGCGATGTTCTCGGCCGCCACGCCACGCGTTTCTATATTGCGCAGGCGCGAGGCGAAATCCCTGCCCATGCCGGTGCGATGAACCATCCTGCCGCTGCCGGCCATGAATCCGGCCTGCGACAGCGCCGCGTTCTCGAGTTCCCTGTCCGGGCGCAAAGCACCCATGCCATGCGCGGACCTTATCCGGGCGACAACGGAAGCAGCCGGACCCGACGCACGTGCTCCGCTGACGCCCGGCGAAGTCTGGCAGGCGGCCAACGGCATGAGCAGCAAACCGGCACCGGCGCCGAGAAGGAGTCCGCGCCGGTTCATCTTCACCTCTTGCCTCATGCCGACCTTGCCCTCGTTCTTCTGAGATCAAGGTCCGGAATAAGGACAATCGTGGCAATTAGCGGGCAGATACCGTCTCCTCAGACCAGGAACTGGTAGGTGACCGGCACGAAGCGGTAGCCGACATCCATCTTCTCGATGAAGCCGACCGACGGGAACGGCATGTGATAGCCGATGAACGGGATGCGGTCGGTCGCGATCATGTCGAAGACCTTCTTCCGGCTGTCGGCGGCCATCTGCTTGTCGGCATCATATTGCACGTGCCAGTCGGGCCGCTGCAGCGACGCCACGTAATGGTTGGCCGTATCGGCCGTCAAAGCCAGTCTTTTCCCTTCCGATTCAAGCAGGAAAATCATGTGGCCTGGCGTATGCCCCGGCGCGAGCATGGCCGAGACGCCGGCCACCACCTCGTCTCCGTCTGCGAGGAAGGTGGTTCTTTCCGCGAAGGGCTTCACCTTCGTCTCGACCAGCTGGGCGTTCTGCTCCGTCGGCCCGGACATCCGGTCGGATGCGGTCCAGAAATCATATTCCGCCTGCCCCGCAAAGTAGCGTGCGTTCGGGAAGGCCGGCCGGTTTCCTTCCGTCATGCCGGAAATGTGGTCCCCGTGGAAATGCGTCAGCACGACAATGGTGACCTGTTCGGGCGAGTAGCCGGCCGTGGCCAGTCGCTCCCTCAGCTTGCCCATGCCTGCTTCCCGCGCCCCTTCGCCCAGGCCGGTATCGAAGAGCACGAGCTCGGAACCGGTATTGACGAGCGTCGGCGTGAAGCCGTTGACGAAGCGGTCGGACGGAAGGAAATTTTCTTCCATCAGTTCCGCAACCGCTTCCGCGCTCTGATCCTGCCCGAAGATCGGATGCGGCCCCTCGCCCGGACGCAAGCCATCGCTGATGGTGGTCACCTCGAAGCCGCCGAGCATGAAGCGGTTGACATCGGGCGGAATGGGACCGGCCATCTCCGTCTGGGCATAGGCGGCGCGGGTCATGATCTGCGGTGCGGCAACAACGCCGGCAGCCCCTGCAAGGCCCAGCTTGAAAAGCGACCTGCGATCTGTGGAGAACGTCATCTCGGTATTCCCTTCAATCATGGACTTCGGATCAAGGAGCGGAATTTCCCCAGTATGCCAACGCAATTGAGACGGTTGAACGTCCGGGCAAATTCTTCACACTAACGTGAACGAATGGTGACATTCCCGTCTTGCCGCTACATTTCGGCAGCATGGGCGGGACATTGCCGATCAAACATGCTAACGCCTCCCTGCCTCATTTCTATCGCCTTTCGGCCGCAGACCTGAATACCCGCCTTGAACCGCACGCTTCCGCTCATACTGGCCGTCGCTCTTTTCATGGAGCAGATGGATTCGACGGTGATCGCCACCTCGCTGCCGGCCATCGCCGAGGATATCGGCACAAGCCCGGTCGCGCTGAAGCTGGCGCTGACCACCTATCTCGTGGCGCTTGCGATCTTCATACCGATCAGCGGGTGGATGGCGGACCGCTTCGGCGCCAAACGCATCTTCCGCATAGCCATAGGGGTCTTTGTCCTCGGATCGATCGCCTGCGCGGCTTCGGGCTCCCTTGGCGCCTTCGTGCTTTCGCGCTTCCTGCAGGGAATGGGAGGCGCCATGATGACCCCTGTTGGCCGACTGGTGCTGGTCCGCGCTACCTCGAAAGAACACCTGGTTTCGGCAATGGCGCTCCTGACCATACCGGCCCTGATCGGGCCGCTGGTCGGCCCACCGCTCGGCGGCTTCATCACCACCTTCTTCAGCTGGCACTGGATATTCCTCATCAATGTACCGATCGGCCTTGTCGGGATCTGGTTTTCCGGCCGGGTCCTGCCGGAATTCGAAACCCAGGCGCACAAGCGCGTCGATTTCATCGGGTTCCTGCTCTCGGCGCTGGCGGCGGCAGGCATTGTCTTCGGCCTTTCGGTGGTCAGCCTGCCCGCCCTGCCGCCCGCCGTCGGCATCACCACCACGATCGTCGGACTCGTTTGCGGCGTGCTTTACCTGCGCCATGCAAGACGCGCCGCAAACCCTCTGCTCGACCTCAAGCTCTTCCGCAATCCTGCTTTCCGATCCGCCATCGCCGGCGGCTCGCTTTTCCGCATCGGCGCGGGCGCGGTGCCTTTCCTTCTGCCTCTGATGTTCCAGATCGGCTTCGGCATGACTCCCTTCCAATCGGGCATGCTGACTTTCGCCTCGGCATTCGGTGCGATCTCGCTGAAATTCATGGCCCGCTCGACCCTGAAGCTGGCGGGCTTCCGGCTGGTGCTGATCGTGGCCGCGATCGGCGGCAGCGCTCTGATCGGCGCCAATGCGCTTTTCACCGCCGAGACACCCGCACCGGTGATCATAGCGGTGCTAGTGGCAGCCGGCTTCATGCGCTCGCTCTTCTTCACCTCCGCCAATGCGCTCGTCTTCGCCGATATCGGCGAGGAGGAAGCCAGCCAGGCGACCGCCATTTCGGCTGTCAGCCAGCAGATCAGCATCGCACTCGGCGTGGCGATCGGCGGCGGCATCCTGGAAGCGACCACCCATATAACGGGCGCGCCGCTCGGCGTCGGCGCATTCGTCAACGCCTTCGTCATCGTCGCGCTGTTGACGTCGCTGGCGGCATTGCCGTTCCTGAAACTGCCGCCGGACGCCGGCAGCTCCGTTTCCGGGCATCGACCGCGGCGGGTCGTGGCAGAAGAGGAAGCCGCGACGGTGTAGATCAACCGACATTCAGCTTCGGGCGCGGCCTATTCCTCGAAGCGACTCGCGGCGTCCCGATCGCGCTCATATGGCCTGGCGAGCGGAAACGGCGGCAACCAGGCCTCGCGGCGGAGGGTCCAGCTTTCATAGGTCGGCATCAGCTGGTCAGGGGCATCCAGGGTTCCCAGATGCACTTCGATCTCGTTCCCGCTGCGCGCGAAAACGGACGAGCCGCAGCGAGGACAGAAAAACCGTCCGGCATAGTCGCGCGTCTCGCCTTCGATCTTCACCGCATCCTCAGCGAACACCGCTGCGGCGTAAAACAGGGCGCCATGGTGCTTGCGGCAGTCGAGACAATGGCAAAGGCCGACCCTGTACGGGCGTCTCGATGCCACAATCCGGACATCGCCGCACAGGCAACCGCCGGTGAATCGGTCCATGCCGCTTCTCCTCAGGGTTCTTCCCGCCCCCTGAATCCCTTCGCCAGCAGATAAAGCTCGACGGATTCGTCGCGCGAGGCCGGCGGCTTCACATGGTGGACGGAGCGGAAGTTCCTTTTCAACTGGTCGAGCAGACCGGCCTCCGTGCCGCCCTGGAAGGTCTTGGCAAGAAAATGCCCGCCCGGCTTGAGCACGGAGACCGCAAAATCGGCCGCCACCTCGCACAGATGCATGGTGCGCAGATGGTCCGTGCGCCTGTGCCCCGTGGTCGGCGCGGCCATATCGGAAAGCACAATATCCGGCGGCTCGCCCAGCACCTCCAGAAGCCGGTCCGGCGCGGCATCGTCGAGGAAATCCATCTGCAGGATCACCGCACCCGGCACAGGGTCCATCTCCAGATAGTCGATGCCGACGACCAAAGGCCGCTCCTCGGTCGAGCCAACCCGTTCGGCGGCGACCTGGCACCAGCCGCCGGGAGCGGCCCCCAGATCGATGACACGCATTCCGGGCTTCAACAACTGATGCCTGTCATCGATCTCGACGAGCTTGTAGGCCGCGCGCGAGCGCATGCCCTCGGCCTTGGAACGACGCACATAGGGGTCGTTCAGATGGCGCTCGAGCCAGCGGCGCGAGGAGTTCTTCAGCCCGCTTTTCTTCTTGATACGGGTCTTGAGCGCGCGCGCGCCGCCCGGTTTGACCGGCTTTTTCACGACAGACGCGGCCCTTTCTGCCGACGCCTGCGCCAGACGCCGTCTTCGGCCATCATCTCCGACAGCATGCCCTCGCGCAGGCCGCGATCGGCAACCCGCAGCCGCTCGCTCGGCCAGTAGCGGCGGATCGCCTCGAGTATGGCGCAGCCGGCAAGCACCAGATCCGCCCTGTCGGCGCCTATGCAGGGATTGGCCTTGCGCTGCTCGAAATCCCAGCCGAGCAGCTTCTGGATCATGCGGTCCACGCTGTCGCGCTCCATCCAGAGCCCGTCCACCTTGCGCCGGTCATAGCGGGGGAGTTCGAGATGGACGCCGGCAAGCGTCGTCACCGTTCCCGAAGTTCCGAGCAGATGGAAGCGCGAGCCGGAGGCCACATGCGCGAGGCCCCGGCGTCCCTCGAAAGCCTCCAGGAGATCGCCCACCTCGACCACCATGGCCTCGAAGATTTCCGGCGTGACATGGCGACCGCCGAAACGCTCGGCGAGCGACACGACGCCGACCGGCAGGGAGGTCCAGGAGACGATATGATCGGCAAGGCGCGGCGTGCGATGCCGCGAAATGTCTATCAGGGCGATCTCGGAAGAACCGCCGCCTATATCGAAGAGCACGACGCCATGGGTCTCTCGGTCGATCAGCGAGCCGCAGCCGGAAACCGCCAGCCGCGCCTCGGTGCGGCGGTCGATGATTTCCAGCGTCAGGCCGGTCTCCCGCTTTACCCGTTCGAGAAACGCATGGCCGTTCTCGGCCGAGCGGCAGGCTTCCGTCGCAATCAGCCGCATGCGGCGCAGCTTGCGGCCGGCAAGCTTGTCGGCGCAGACCTTCAGGGCATCGACCGCCCGGTTCATGGCGGCGTCGCCCAGCCGGCCGCTGGCACTCAGGCCCTCGCCAAGCCGCACGATGCGTGAAAAAGCGTCGACCACCCGGAAATGACCGGGCCGCGTCGGTATGGCGACCAGCAGCCGGCAATTGTTGGTGCCGAGGTCGAGCGCGGCATAGGCCGGGGCATCGGCCGCATTCGGGGTACCGGAACGTCGCTGCGGGCGCGCGCCCCCTGCCCCGGCGATCCCGATGCTGTTCGGTTCGGCGGGTTTCGGCGCGGCATCGGCGCCGTTGCGCATGTCGAGGATGCGGCCCTGGCTGTCGCGCGCGAAGACCTTGCGGCCACGCTTGCGCTTGCGCCGCTTCTTCGCCTTGTTCGCGGAGACGCCATTTGCGGCGGGGGGGCCCGCCTCCTTTGGCTGGCTTCCGCCCTGAGGGGCACCAAGGCTGCGGGCAGCCGGACTCCATTGGTCTTCGCGCGCCGGGTCGCGGAACATGTCCGCCACCCGTGGCGCTTCGCCGCGTTCGTGGTCTTCCACGTCTGTTCCTTCGGCGCCGCGCGAACCCGATCAAGGGACGCTGCACGCGCTCAGCTTTTCCATGTTGGTGACAAGAGTAACAGCAGCGGCCGATTTGACCAAGGGCGGAACGGACCTATTTCGCCAGCCTCGCAACCGCCCGGACACGCGACCGCATCCGCCGGGCCAGCCTGATCCGGGTCTTGAACCGGAGTCCGGACTTGACTATTTGCCGGCCATGCGTAAAAGGCGGGGCAAGAATGGGCCGTCAGCCCTTTATGTCGTTGCGGCCTTCTTGGTCCGCACCGCTTCTTGGGGAATAGGTTAACGGTAGACCAGCGGACTCTGACTCCGTTAGTCCTGGTTCGAATCCAGGTTCCCCAGCCACACCTGCTTTATCAATAAAATCAGCTACTTAGACGAATCCCGAAAACGGCATGTGTTACTGATCAGCCCCACTTGAGTGGTCCATTTTAAAAGTTAGTGCATCGCCGGTCTTTGGTCCATCGGAAGGATGGTTTCCGGGGCTGGCGGGSGRTAGCCCAATGCGCTGTGTGGTCGTTTCGTGTTGTAGTGCTTCCTCCATTGCTCGATCAGTATTTGTGCCTCGCGGAGGCTGTAGAAGACTTCTCCATTCAGCATTTCATCGCG
>NZ_VLJP01000068.1 GCF_007829525.1 Mesorhizobium sp. J18 | reverse complement strand
AAGCCGCCGGCACCCGAGGTCTTCATCCCGGCATTCGCGCGGGCGGCCCTGCAACCCCAACCAGCAATGCCGCCCGCGCTGGCGCCGCGACCATCATTGCACTAACAATCAAATTGGACCCGTCCGTGGGGGCCGATCACGGTCGTATCGCATGAACGAACAGATCTGGGGCGCGACGATCCAGTTCCCGCTCTGGCCTTCCAAAATGGCCATCAGTGTCGCCACGCTGCTCCTTTCGGTTCAGTTCCTGCTGGATGCTGTCGGTACGCTTCTGATCCGCGATTTCCACCGTCATCCCGACGATGCAGAGGTACATGCCCATGTCTGATCTCGCCGTGGGCTTCATCGGAATTGCGCTCCTCCTCGGCTCGATCCTGCTTGGCGCGCCGATCATGATGGCGTTGACCGGTGTCGGCTTCATCGGCATCGTCGCCATGAACGGGATGCTGCCGGCGATCTCGGTGCTCGGCACCATTTACTTCTCGGTGGTCAGCAGTTTCCACTTCAGCGTCATTCCGATGTTTCTGCTGATGGGTTTCTTCGCCATGCGGGCCGGCATCGGCAATGATCTGTTTGACGCCTGCACCAAATGGCTTGGCCGGCTTCCCGGAGGCCTTGCAGTGGCAAGCACCGGCGCGGCAGCCGCTTTCGGCGCCGCGTCCGGTTCCAGCGTCGGCACGGCGACCCTGTTCACCAAGCTCGCGCTCCCGGAGATGATCAACCGCGGCTACCATCGCGGCTTTGCGGCCGCGTCAATCGCGATCGCGGGTACGCTGGCGGTACTGATTCCGCCCAGCGCTCTGATGGTGGTCTACGGCATCCTCACCAACGCCGCGATCGGCAAGCTGCTCATCGCCGGTATCCTTCCGGGCATCATCTTCTCAATCATCCTCGGCGCAACGGTGTTGACGCTGGCGCTCACGAACCCCGCCAGGGCTCCGCGGGACGATCGCATCTACAGCTGGAGGGAGAAAATGTGGGCGCTGCGCATGGTAGGCCCACTGTTTGCAGTCATTGCGGCTATGATGGGCGGCCTTTATGCGGGTGTGTTCACCCCGACGGAGGCCGGCGCGATCGGCGCGCTCGTCACCTTCATCATGGCGCTGCTACGCCAGAAGAGCCTGCGCAAGCTCGAACTGGGCAAGACGCTTCTGGAGACGGTGACGCTGACGGCGATGATCTTCGCCATCATCATCGGCGGCCTGCTGTTCGCGCGCTTTCTCGCGCTCAGCGGCGTATCTGGCTTCATCCAGAACATCCTCGTCGGCGGCGGCCTTGAGGTGTGGATGGTGGTAACCATCGTCACCCTTGTCTACCTGATCCTGGGAATGCTGATGGACGCGCCGTCGCTGCTGGCGATCTCGCTGCCCATTACCCATCCCGTCATGATGGGGCTGGGCTTCGACCCGCTGTGGTTCGGCGTCTACGTGATCGTGCTGGCAGAGATCGGGGCCGTCACACCGCCGGTGGGTATCAACTGTTTCGTCGTCAAGGGCGCAGCCGGCAACCTCGTCAGGCTGGAGGAAATCTTCAGCTCGCTCACGCCGTTCATTTTCGCCTCGTTCCTGATGCTGGCGCTGCTGCTCATCTTCCCGCAGATCGCGCTCTATCTCCCGCAGCAGATGTAGCCCCATGGCCGCCTTGCGGAAACCAAAGCAGCCGCAGCCTTATGACGGGATGCGCATTCTTGACCTGACGCACCGCTACGGCGTCTACGCGGGCAAACTGTTCGCCGACCTCGGTGCGGAGGTGATCCGCGTCGAACCGCCGGACGGTCTGCCCGACCGCGCGGCTCTGCCAAACCGCGATCCGCGCTTCGCCTTCCTCAACGCCAACAAAAAGAGCATCGTGCTCGACTTCGGCGACCCGCGAGCCGAAGCCAGGATCGACGCGCTGGTTTCGAGCGCCGGCGCCGTCTTCATCGAGCGCGACGGGCCACTCTACGACGCGATCGGCCGGCTGCGGGCCGCCAATCCGCGGGCGGTGATCACCGCCGTTTCGCCTTACGGCATGACAGGGCCGCTCGCAGACGCGCCGGCTTCCGACCTCGTGCTTCAGGCGGCGGGCGGTATCGCCTGGATGTCCGGACGCATCGAACGCGAGCCGCTTGCGCTCCCCTTCTCGCAGGCGACCATGGTCGGCTCGATCTATGCTGCTACAGTGACGGCGATCGCGCTCCACCATGCCGAGGCGACCGGCCAGGGCCACTTGATCGACGTGTCAGTGCAGGAATGCATCGCCCATTCGCTTCAGAACGCCATCCAGGTCTGGGACCTCGAGCAGCGCATCTCGATCCGCGGCGGCGAAGGCACGCGCGATGCGACCGAGGACATCTTCCCCTGCCGCGACGGCTTCGTCTTCCTTGCCTCGCCACTCGCGGTCGGCAATTCATGGAAGTCACTGGTGGCGTGGATGGTCGAGGCCGGCCACCCCTCCGGTAAGATATTCTCGCACGAGCGCTGGTCGAGCCGGGAATGGCGGTTGACGCGCGAGGCGCGTGAGGAGTTCCGTACCGCCTTCACCGCCTTCTCGACCCTGTTCGACAAGGAAGAGATGGCGCGGCAGGCAATCGCCCGCCGCATCGTCATGGGACCGGCCAGCCGCATATCCGAGGTGATCGACGATCCCCAACTCGCCCATCGCGACTTCTTCACGCAGGTGGAGATGGAAGACGGCGCTCTGGTACGTTTTCCCGGCGCGCCCTTCAAGCTGACGCCGCAGGTCTGGGCCACGGCCCGCGCCCCGGCGCTGGGCGAGCACAACGCGTCTGTAAAGGAGCTCTCGTCATGAAGCCCGACTTCCTCAAAGGCGTGCGCTTCGCGGACCTGACATGGGCGGGCGCGGGCCCGTTCAGCACCAAGATCTTCTCCGACTTCGGCGCGGAGGTGATCAAGATCGAAAGCTCGGTGCGGCTCGATTCCGTGCGCACCGGCGGCCCGTTTAAGGACCGCAGGTTCGGCGTCAACCGCTCGGGCTACTTCGCCTCGCGCAACACCGGCAAGAAGAGCGTCGTGCTCGACCTGAAATCGGAAGAAGGCCGCGCGCTGGTCTTTGACATCATCCGCAAGTCAGACGTGATCTCCAACAATTTTGGACCAGGCGCGATGGATCGCCTCGGTCTCGGCTATGATGCCGTGCGCGCCGTCAAGCCCGACATCATCTACCTGTCGATGCCGATGTATGGCGAGGACGGCCCGCGCGCCGAGATGCTCGGCGTCGGCATGACGATCAGCGCCGTCACCGGCCTGATGTGGTCCACCGCATACGGACCTGGCGATCCCGTCGGGCCGGGCACGCACTATCCCGATCATGCCGCCAACCCCTATCACGCGGCTTTCGCGGTGCTGGCGGCGCTGCGGCGCAAGAGGCTGACCGGCGAAGGCATGAAGATCGACCTGTCGCAAGTGGAGTCGACCATTAATTTCATCGGTACTGCCTTCGTCGCGCAGGCGATGACCGGTGAGGAACCGCCACAGGCCTCGAACGCCTCGGGCGAGATGGCGCCGCACGGCATCTATCGCTGCAAGGGCGAGGATGCCTGGTGCGCGATCACCGTCGGCTCGGATGCGGCGTGGGCCGAGATGGCACGGCTGATGGGCGAGCCAAGGCTGGCGGACGATACCCGCTTCGCTTCCACCGCCGCACGGATCGGAAACCGCGAAGCACTGGACGGCATCGTGACGACATGGACATCGGCGTGCGAGGCCGGCGAGGTGGCCGAAAGACTGCGGCAGGCCGGTATTCCCGCCGCCAGGGTCGCCAATTCTCGCCATTTGGTCGAGAACGACGTGCAGCTTGCCGGCCGCGGCTATTGGCAACGCGTCGAGCATCCCGAACTCGGCAACAGCCTCTACGCCTCCCCGCCCTACCAGGTCGACGGGGAACGGGTGGAGCTTTCACGTCCCCCGCTTCTGGGTGAGCACACGCGTGAGGTGCTGTCGCTCCTGCTCGGCCTGGATGAGGCGAGACTGGATGCGCTCGAAACATCAGGGGTGTTCAAATGAAATCACTGAAACGCGTGGCCGCCGTCATTGGCGTGGGGCACAGCGACTGGGTCGGTGACTGGACCCGCGTGCGCGCCGGCGAACGCCCGGACGACTGTTACGGCTACGCTGCGAGCGCGTTCCGCAACGCCCTTGCCGATGCCAACATCGCGCGCGAGAAGATCGACGGGCTGATCGTCGGCCCCACGACGGCCTACGAGCGTATGGCCGAGGTTCTGGGCATGAACGTGCGCTGGGGCGATCAGGCAGACGCGGTGTTGTCGGTGGTACAGGCCTGCATG
This sequence comes from Mesorhizobium sp. J18, assembly GCF_007829525.1. Classification (GTDB taxonomy): domain Bacteria; phylum Pseudomonadota; class Alphaproteobacteria; order Rhizobiales; family Rhizobiaceae; genus VLJP01. Next base: position 6,688 of record NZ_VLJP01000068.1, on the reverse strand, counting down.
GCCATCGAGAGCGGGCAGGCCGACATTGTCGCACTCGTCTACGGCAACGACCAGCGCTCGGTCGGAACCCAGTATGGCGGTCCGCAGGCGATGGGCGGCGACCAGTTCCTCTCCTATGTCTACCATTCACCGTGGGGTATGACCTCGCAAGGCGCGCTCTATGCGCTGATGTTCCGCCGCTACAGCGAGCTGTTCGGCATCAGCGAGCGCGACCTTGGCCATGTCGCGGTCGCGCAGCGTGAGGGTTCGTCAGTCAATCCAAACGCGATCCAGCGCAAACGCATCACCATCGAAGACTACATGGCCGCCCCCTACATTACCGAGCCGCTGCGGCTGTTCGACTACTGCCTCATCAACGACGGCGGCGTCGCGCTGATCATCGCGGAAGCGGGGCTTGCGAAAACGCTGTCACCGAAGCCTGTCTATATCGAGGCGGTCGGCCGCTACGACCTCAACAAGGGCGCGACCAGCCTGGAGCCCCGCCTGACCGACTTCTATCGACCGGCGCAGCAGGCGGTGGCCGAGCAGATATTCGGCACGTCGGGCCTCGATCCGAAGGATATCGACGTCCTCCAGGTCTATGACAGCTTCTCGGTCCATGTGCCGCTGGCGCTGGAAGGCTACGGCTACTGCAAGGTCGGCGAGACCGGCCGCTTCATGCGCGAGGACGGCATCGGGCTTGCCGGCAGGCTGCCCACCAATACCAGCGGCGGGCACCTGTCGGAAAGCTACATGCAGGGTTGGAACCACCAGATCGAATGCGTCCGGCAGGCGCGTGGCGAATGCGGCGCGCGCCAAATCGAGAACTGCCGTCGCGTGCACTACACCTCGGACGTCGCCGGCAAGGCCGTCTCAATCATCTACGGAGCGTAAGCATGCAGACCGCCGCTACCCCGCCGCGCGTGTTGGGCCTCTACGACCAGCCCTTCTGGGACTTGCTGGCCGAATCCGGCCGCATGCACCTGCAATGCTGCTCGGCCTGCGGCGCGTGGCGCTATCCGCCCGGTCCCGCTTGCCACGAATGTCTTTCGCCGGACTGTGAATGGAAGCCGATCACCGGCACGGGAGAGCTGCTTTCGTGGATCATCTTCCGCAAGCAGTATTTGCCGGCCTATCCGGCGCCCTACAACGTCATCGCCGTCAGGCTGGACGAAGGTCCGACGATCATCAGCAACCTGACCAGTGATCCGACGCTCGACGACAGTCCCATCGGCCGGCGTGTCCGTCTTACGGTCGCCCGCATGGACGACGGTGTGGCGCTTCCGCGCTTCGAGTTCGCGGATCGCTGAACGGAAAACAGCAACGGGATAATGAGAATGGTGAAGGCAGTCCGCATCCACGAATATGGCGGTCCGGAGAAGCTCCGCTACGAAGATATCGAGATCGGTGAGCCTGGCCCCGGCGAGGCATATGTGCGCCACACCGCCATCGGCCTCAACTTCGCCGACACTCACAATCGCGAGGGCCGCTATCCGCTGCCCTCGCTGCCACATGTGCTGGGTGGCGAGGCGGCCGGCGTGGTCGAGGCGGTAGGACCCGGCGTCACCGACGTCAAGGTCGGTGACCGCGTCGCCTATGCCGCCGGCGGCCCGGCCTTTCCGCCCGGTTCCTATGCGGAGGCCCGGCTGTTCGACGCCAGCAGGCTCGTCGTGCTGCCCGACGAGATCGACGACATCACTGCCGCCGGCATGATCGTCAAGGGACTGACGGCGCAGTACCTGCTCAAGAGCGTCTATCCGGTCGGACCGGGAGACACGATCCTTGTCCACGCTGCGGCCGGCGGCGTCGGGCTGATCCTGTCGCAATGGGCCAACCATCTCGGTGCGCGCGTCATCGGCGTCGTCAGCTCGCCGGAAAAGGCGAAGCTGGCGCTGGAAAACGGCTGCCGTCACGCGCTGGTCTCAACGCGGGAGGACGTGGTCGCCCGCGTTCGCCAGCTCACGGCCGGCGAAGGCGTGCCGGTGGTGTTCGACGCCGTCGGCCGCGACACGTTCGATATCTCACTCTCCTGCCTGCGGCCGCGCGGCACCATGGTCAGCTTTGGCACGGCGTCAGGGCCCGTGCCGCCATTCGACCTGTTCCGGCTGAACAGGATGGGCTCGCTGACGATCACAAGTGCGGCCTTTGCCTGGTTCGTGCGCAGCCGGCCGGAGCTTCTGTCGCGCGCCGCCGACCTGATCGATGTAGTGCTGCGCGGCGCGGTGAAGATCCAGGTCAACCAGACCTTCCGGCTCGCCGACGCCGCCGAGGCCCACCGGGCGCTGGAGTCGCGCCAGACGCAGGGCGCCAGCGTCCTCATCCCCTGAGCATGAGGCGGGAACCCATGGCCAGCACTCCAAAGCCGCGGCATATCCCGATCCGCAAGGAGTGGCTGGCGCTACGCCAGGAACCGGTGGTGGAACCGAAGCGCCCTATCATCGACGCCCACCACCACCTCTGGAACAAGGCCGATGCGCCCTATCTGGCCGCCGACATGGCGCAGGACGCCGCAGGGCACAATGTCGTCGCCACCGTCTTCGTCGAGGGCAAGGAATTCTGGCGCAGTGACGGTGACCCGCTTGAACGGCCGCTCGGAGAGACGGAGACCGTGGCCGCGATGACCAGGGCGCAGGCCGCGCTCGACGGCGGCCGTTTCCGTATCGCCGCCGGCATCGTCGGCTATGTCGATCTCGCCGCCGGCGCGAAAGCGGGGGCCGTGCTCGACCGACATGTTGAGGTCGGGTGCGGCCGTTTCCGCGGCGTGCGCAACGCCTCTGCCTGGCACGCCGACCCGGAGGCGCGGGGCTCCGTGCTGCTGCCGCCGCCAGGCCTGCTCTACCATCCCGGCTTCCGCGCCGGGCTCGCCGAACTCGCTGCCCGCGGCCTTGTATTCGATGCGTGGATGTACCACACCCAGCTCGGCGAGCTCTGCGACCTCGCCCATGCGATGCCGGAACTGTCGATAGTGGTAAACCATACAGGCGGGCCGATCGGCATCGGCCCCTATCAAGGGCGGAGGGCGGAGGTCTTCGCTGACTGGGAGCATTTCATGGGTCGGCTGGCCTGCTATCCGAACGTGACCGTAAAGCTTGGCGGCTTCGGCATGCTGATGTCTGGCTTCGATTTCCACGAGAGTGACGCACCGCCAAGCTCCGATGCTCTGGCGGAGGCGTGGGCGCCGTACTTCCTGCGCTGCATCGACCTGTTCGGCGCGGAACGCTGCATGTTCGAAAGCAATTTTCCCGTGGATAAGGGAACCGCGTCCTACCTCGTATTGTGGAATGCGTTCAAGAAAATAGCTGCGGTCCGTTCCGAAGAGGAAAAGCACGCACTTTTCTTCCAGACGGCCAATCGCACCTATTCTCTAGGACTGGACGCGGCGTGTTCCCGCCCGAAAATGCAAACAGGACGCGAGCCGGATGCCCATCAGCTCGTCAGGGGGAGGTGAAGCGATGCCGGATGCAGGCGGCACGGAACGGAAAGGAGCGGCGGGAGCGGCGCCAGTCCTGACGGCTGCGCTGCACGTGCCGATGAGCCGCGAGGCCTCGCTGGCGCAGGCCCAGCACGTTATCCGCTCCATCGTCGCCAGCCGCCACGACCGCCCATCGCTGGTGGCGCAGATCGCCTGCGAGATCGGCGCGGAGATCGTCGAGGCGATCATCCCGCCTGGGCACGATCTCAATACGGTGGAACTGGCCCGGCGCTACCAGACAAGCCGCACGCCTGTGCGTGAGGCGCTGATCCTGCTGGAAAATGAGGGGCTGGTGGATATCCCGCCGCGGCGGCGCCCACGCGCCCACGTTCACACCATGATCGAGGTCAGTGAAGTCTACCGGACGCGCACGGTGCTGTTCGAGCTGATGGCTACGGATTCGGCCAAGCGCGCGACGGAGGCCGACATCGAGGTGCTGCGCGGCATTCTCGCGCGCATGCAGCAGGCCGCCGAACTCGGCGACATCACCGCCTTCTCCTGGCTCAGCGTCGAGTTCCACGATTTCGATACGCGCCTGTCGGGCAACACCACGGCCAAGCGCATCCACGATTCGCTGCTTTTACGCAGCCTCGCCATCCGCCGGCTGAGCCTGTCGCAGCCGACCCGCATGGCGAGATCGCTGGAGGACCATATCCAGCTCGTCAAAGCCTACGAGAATCACGATTCCAATCTGGCGGGCGCAATCCTGCGCGCGAACCATACGGCCGCGCTCGCCAGCGTCGAACATTATTTTCAAAAGACCGGCACGCTCACCCTGCCCCATGCCGTGGCCGCTCAACCGGAAAAGAATGGTGAGAACTGAACAAGGCCCCTCGAAGGCGACGGCACTGCATGTCTCGGCCGGCGGCCCGACCGATGCGGCATTCACGCTGTTGCTGATCCATCCCATGGGCGCGGATCTGACTTTTTGGAGCCGCTGTCGCGAATTTTTTGAAGAACATCACTGCTGCATCGCGGTCGATCTGCGCGGTGCGGGCGCTTCACCCGCCAGCAGCCGGCCGGTATCGATCGAAGCGCATGCCGACGATCTGGCGGAGTTTGTCGATCGTGCCGGCTTGCGCAACGTCGTGCCGGTGGGCTGCGCGGTGGGCGCGATGGTCGCGGCCGCCCTTGCAGGCCGCCATCCGGCGTCGATCCGCGCTCTCGTGCTGTGCAATCCCGGCTTCAAAACGCAGCCTGCCGCACGCGACATGCTCGCTATGCGCGCCGCAACGGCGCGGAAGGGCGGCATGCCGGCCGTGCTGCCCGGCGCGGTCGATTCGGCCTTTGTCGACTGCCCGCGCGACGTGGCATATGAGGCCTATTTCCGGCGCTTCGCAAATCAGGACCCGGTTGCCTATGCGCTCCAGATCGAGGCCATGCTCGACGCCGATACGGAACCTTTCCTCGGGAAAATCACCTGTCCGACGCTGATTGTCGCTGGCGGCAAGGACCCCCTGCTTCCGGTCGAGCACGCGCGCGCGATCAAGGAAAGGCTGGCCGAAGCCCGACTGGTCGAGATCCCCGACGGCGCGCATTTCATCCCGTACCAGCGGCCCGAGGAATTTTCCGCCCTGGTAGGCGATTTCCTGCAAAAAGCTAGGCATGCCCGTTCATCGAGCGCCCCTGGCACAGACAGCCGGATCAGATGATGGCTTCCGCCGCCAGGCGACAAAGTTCCGCGTCGGTATAGCCGAATTTCCTCAGGACTTCACGGGTATCGCCGCCCATCCGCGTGCACGATCCGGTCGTGCGCGTGCGCCGCATTTTCCAGAACGAGCGCAAGGAAGTCATCTGCCTCGCTCAATTGACCTACCGGACGGACGGCGTCGTGTTCGACATCAATATCGATCTCGAAGACCGCGACCGACTGCTCGAACTGGGCGGATTTCCCGAATCCTGACAAATGTGAACGGATCTCTCGGGACTTCATATCCCAAGCTCATGGCGGGCGTTTGCCGTCAGCTTGCCCGGGTGTTCCCTCATGCCGGTCGATACCCGATCCTCGTTGAGGTTGAGTTCCGCTCCTTTGGTGAAGATGACTGCAACGATTCTGGCACCCTGCTCCTCGGCTCCTCAGATGATCTGAGCTGCGGCGAGGTCGCGCATGAGGTGGCTGGCACCGTAGGTCCAGGGTGCGCATTCGGTTGCAGGCAGCACGCGGTTGACCAGTGCCCCAAGGCTGTCCGTCTGGATGGTGACCATGTCCCCCTTCTTGTGGGTGAAGCCCTTGCCGGCCTCGCCGCGATCCTTCGAAGGCACGAACATGGTGCCGAGATAGAGCACCATGCCGTCCGGATATTGATGATGCGGCCCCATGGCGGCAGCCACGAGCTCTTCCGGCGAACGGCTGATCTCGGCCATCGAGCTTGCCCCTTCGAGCGAGAACCCGTCCTCGCCTTCGACGCGCAGGCGAACCTCGGCCCGCTTCACGTCCGAAAGAGAGAAGCTTTCGTCAAACAGGCGGATGAAGGGGCCGAGCGCGGCGGACGCATTGTTGTCCTTGGCCTTGCCCAGAAGCAGCGCGGAACGCCCCTCGACGTCGCGCAGGTTGACGTCATTGCCAAGCGTGGCGCCGACAATCCGGCCGCGGCTCGAAGCCACCACCGCGACTTCCGGCTCCGGATTGTTCCAGTTGGAGACCGGATGCACACCGACATCGGCGCCAAAGCCGACCGAGGCCATCGGCTGGCATTTGCTGAAGATTTCCGCATCCGGGCCAATGCCGACTTCCAGATATTGCGACCAGAYCCCACGCGCCATCAGCTTTTCCTTGCAGACAGCCGCTTCCGCCGAGCCGGGCTTCAGCTGCGAAAGATCGTCCCCTATCAGGGAAGCGATGTCCGCCCGGATGGCGTCGGCCTTTTCCGGCGCGCCCCGCGCCTGCTCCTCGATGACGCGCTCGAGCAGGCTGACRACGAAGGTCACGCCCGAYGCCTTGACCGCCTGAAGATCGACYGGCGAAAGCAGAAAGGGCTGCCGCGGGTCGCGATGCGCTTCGAAGCTGTTTTCCGCCACCGCCTCAAGACTGCCGATCACCCTGCCTTGCGCCTTACGGACGTAACCTGCCGGGTCATCCAGTTCGCAGATGTCGCGCACCGTCGGCGCCTCCTTCGAGGTGATGTCGAGCACCGCGCCTTCCCGCACCGTCACCACCAGGGGATGACGGGCAGAAGCGGTCCTGGCACGACCAACAAACACTCCCTCATCCGGAAGGCCCAGAGAATATCTCATACG
>NZ_VLJP01000066.1:4664-11704 GCF_007829525.1 Mesorhizobium sp. J18 | reverse complement strand
CCGCAACGCTTCTCGAAAACGCTTCACCGCCGAACATGGTCGAGATCATCGAGCGTTATCGCGCCACCGTGAGCTTCACCGCGCCGACCGCCTATCGCGCCATGCTGGCGGCGATGGATGAAGGGGCAGATCTTTCGTCGCTGCGCGTTGCGGTTTCAGCTGGCGAGACATTACCCGGTCCGGTCTTTGAGGAATGGATAAGGAASACCGGCAAGCCGATTCTCGACGGCATCGGCTCGACCGAGATGCTGCACATCTTCATCACCAATCGCTTTGACGACATGGCACCGGCCACCACGGGCCGGCCCGTGACCGGCTATGAGGCAAAGGTGGTCGACAAGGACATGAACGAGGTTCCGCGTGGCCAGATCGGGCGGCTGGCCGTGCGCGGGCCGACCGGCTGCCGTTATCTCGCCGATGACAGACAGCAGGATTATGTGCGGAATGGATGGAATCTGACAGGCGATTCCTTCTTTCAGGACGAGGAGGGCCGTTTTCATTTCGCCGCCCGTTCGGATGACATGATCATATCGGCCGGCTACAATATCGCCGGCCCGGAGGTAGAAGCCGTACTGCTCGCTCATGCTGACGTCATGGAATGCGCCGTGATCGGCGTGCCCGACGAAGGGCGCGGGCAGATCGTGGAGGCTTATATTGTTCTTGCCGAGGGTGTCGCCGCCGATGAGCTTACGAAAAAGCGCCTGCAGGACCATGTGAAGGCGACCATTGCGCCATACAAATATCCTCGGTCAGTGAAGTTCGTCTCTGCTTTGCCGAAGACACAAACGGGCAAGATCCAGCGTTTCAGATTGCGGGAGGAAAGAAACTGATGGCCGGATGGCACCAAAAGCCCGCACCCATGGAAGAATCATGGGATGAAAAGCGGCCGGAAGAGGATTCTGCTTCCTCCTGTCGGGCAATAGCGGATATGGAAACTGATCGGTGGAAGCAAGCACTTCGAAGATGAGATCGGCCACAGGCGGAAAAACATGAAACAGCGCCGCAGCCGTAAGGGAACTTGAATAGAGGGAGAACGTGATGAAAGCAGTTCTAGGCGCTGGGCTAGTGGCCCTTTCCGTGGCGGTAGCGGGTTCGGTTCATGCCGAGCCGGTCAAGATCGGGATGATCACGACCCTTTCCGGCGGTGGGGCCGGCCTCGGGGTCGATGTGCGCGATGCCTTCATGTTGGCGATCAAGCAATCGGGAAATGAAGAAATCGAGGTCGTCATCGAAGATGACGGCCAGAAGCCTGAATTGGCGGTTCAGATCGCCGACAAGATGATCCAGAGCGACAAGGTCGATCTGATGACCGGCATCATCTGGTCGAATCTGGCCATGGCCGTCGTTCCGAGCGTTACCGGACAGGATGTCATCTATCTTTCGCCCAATGCCGGACCGTCGGCGCTGGCCGGGGCGAATTGCAATCCGAACTATTTCAATGTCGCCTATCAGAACGACAATTTCCACGAGGCGGTCGGCGCCTATGCGAAGGCGCAGGGCTTCAAGAAGATGTTCATCATGGCGCCCAACTATCCGGCCGGCAAGGACTCGCTGACCGGCTTCAAGCGCTACTATGACGCCGAACTGGCCGGCGAGGTTTACACAAAGCTCGGCCAGACGGACTATGCGGCCGAGATCGCGCAGATCCGCTCCTCCGGAGCCGATGGCCTCTTCTTCTTCCTGCCGGGCGGCATGGGCATTGCCTTCATGAAGCAGTTCGCCCAGTCGGGCGTCGATCTTCCTGTCATGGGTCCTGGCTTCTCCTTCTCGCAGGACGTTCTCGGCGCTATCGGCGATGCGGCTGTCGGGGCGAAGAACTCCTCGCAGTGGTCAAAGGATCTCGACAACGAGGCGAACAAGAAATTCGTCGAAACCTTCCAGTCCGAATATGGCCGGCTGCCGTCGCTCTACGCGGCGCAAGGCTATGACACGGCAAACCTCGTCCTGTCTGCCATCGAGAAGGCCAGCGTAAAGGACAAGGAAGCCTTCCGCGCCGCACTCAAGGAGGCTGATTTCGACTCGGTCCGGGGCAAGTTCAAATTCAACACGAACAACCACCCGATCCAGGACATCTATATGCGCGAGGTGATCAAGGAAGGCGACGTGCTGACGAACAAGATCGTCGACACCGCCTTCACCGACCACCAGGATGCCTATGCGGCAGAGTGCAAGATGTAGTCTGAAGGGTGCTCTTCATACGGCTGTTCGACCATTGAGAAGAGCCCCATGGAACGGGGCCTTCTCCTGTTGGAAAGGGAACCGAAGCCGGATGAGGAAGGCCGCTTACCGCTGAAGTAACCGGGACCTCCTATTGTCCTCTGCACTCATCATCGAACAGGTACTCAACGGCATCCAGCTCGGCGTGACGCTGTTTCTGATGGCGGCGGGCCTGACGCTGATCTTCGGCGTCATGGGCCTGATCAACCTGGCGCATGGTTCGCTCTACATGGTCGGTGCCTTCGCCTGCGCCGTGGTGGCCGCAGCGACGGGATCCTTCTGGCTCGGTCTTGCAGCAAGCCTCGCCGCAGCCGCTGCGGCTGGCGCCGTCATGGAAATCCTCGTCATAAGACGGCTCTATGCGCGCGATCATCTGGATCAGGTCCTGGCCACCTTCGCATTGATCCTCATCTTCTCGGAAGCCACGCGCTGGCTGTTCGGCTCCTTCCCGCTCTATCTCAACATTCCTTCCGCGCTCTCCGGCGCCGTGCATCTGCCGGGAGGAGCGCAATATTCCCTCTATCGCCTCGCCATTATCGGCGTCGGCATTGTCGTTGCGGCGGGGCTTTACCTGCTGATCTCGCATACGCGGCTCGGCATGCGCATCCGGGCAGGCGAATCCGATCGTGAAATGATCGGCGCTCTCGGCGTTGACATCCGCACGCTTTACACGATCGTGTTTGCGCTGGGCGCCGCCCTTGCCGGGCTGGCCGGTGCGCTGGTCGGCGCACAGCAATCGGTCCAGGTCGGCATGGGCGAGCCCGTGCTCATCCTCGCTTTCGTGGTCATCGTCATCGGCGGCATCGGTTCGATCAAGGGCGCCCTGATCGGCGCCGTTCTGGTCGGCGTGGTGGATACGCTGGGGCGTTTTCTGTTGCCGGTCCTGCTCGAGGTTTTCCTGCCTCCCTCACAGGCGGCCTCCATCGGCGCCGCCGTTGCCTCGATGCTTATCTACATCGTCATGGCGCTGATCCTTGCGGTGCGCCCGCAGGGCCTGTTTGCGGCCAATGCGTGAGATGCGGATGACTCGCGAACGCACGGTCAATCTCGTCCTCCTGTTGCTTGTCCCTGCCGCGGCTCTCGCGGCCCAGGCGATAGGCGAAACCTTTTATGTCACGCTTGCAACGCGGATCGCCATCCTGGCGCTTGCCGCCACCGGCCTCAATATCGCGCTCGGGCTCGGCGGGCTGGTCTCCTTCGGCCATGCGGCCTTCTTCGGCATAGGCGGCTATGCCGCCGGCATCCTTGCGACCCATGCCTTCAACCAGGAGCCGCTTCTCTTCGGCCTCCCCGGCTCGAAGCAGATGCTGGTGATCTGGCTGACAAGCCTTGTCGCCAGCGGTCTCGTGGCCGCGGTCATTGGCGCGATAAGCCTCAGGACATCCGGTGTCTATTTCATCATGATCACGCTCGCCTTCGCGCAGATGATCTATTATTTCGCCATCTCCTGGCCGGCCTATGGCGGCGAGGACGGACTGTCGCTCTACGTCCGCAACAGCTTTCCGGGCCTCAATACGCTCGATCCCATGACCTTCTTCCTGATCTGCTATGGCCTGCTGGTGCTAGGGCTCCTTGTGTTCGCCACCCTTCGCGCCTCCCGTTTCGGGACCGCACTCCAGGCTTCACGGCAGAATCCGACCCGGGTCGCGGCCGTTGGCATCACACCCTACCGGATACGCCTCGTCGCCTTTATCCTCTCGGGAATGGTGACGGCGATCGCGGGCGCCCTCTATGCCGATCTCAACCGCTTCGTCAGCCCTTCCATGCTGTCCTGGCACATGTCGGGCGAATTGATCGTGCTGATCATCCTCGGGGGAACGGGGAGGCTTTTCGGGCCGCTGGCCGGTGCCATTCTCTATATACTCTTTGAGTTCGTGCTCGGGGGTCTGACGGAAAGCTGGCAGCTTTTCCTCGGCCTCATTCTTCTCGGCGTCGTGCTTTTCGCGCGCGGCGGGCTGATCGGCCTCCTTGCGGGAAAGGAGCGTCATGGCTGAACCTGTGCTCGACATCCGGAGCCTGAAAAAATCCTTCGGCGCAGTGGTCGCCACCGATGGTGTGAGCCTTGACCTCCGGGAGGGTGAGATCCACGCGCTGATCGGCCCCAACGGCGCAGGCAAATCGACGCTGATCCACCAGATCGCCGGAACGATAAGGCCAGATTCGGGCGAAATCCGCTTCCTCGGGCAGGACATCGGCACGCTGGGAGTTGCCGAACGGGCTCGCCTCGGCCTCGGGCGGACGTTTCAGGTTTCCTCCCTTGCGCATGAATTCTCTGCACTGCGCAATGTCATGCTGGCAGTACAGGGATCGCAGGGATCGAGCTTTCGTTTCTTCCGGCCGGTCATGGACGACGCCTCGCTGAAGGAGCCGGCCATGGCCGCGCTGGAACGGGTCGGGCTGGCCAACCGTGCCGGCATTCCGGCAGCCGAGCTTTCCCATGGGGAGCGCCGCCAGTTGGAGATCGCGATTGCCCTGGCGCTTGGCTCCAGGGCTTTTCTGTTGGATGAGCCGATGGCCGGCATGGGACCGGAAGGCTCCCAGGCGTTGACGGCCTTCCTTGACGGGTTGCGTCAGGAGGCTCCTATCCTGCTCGTGGAGCATGACATGGAAGCCGTCTTCGCATTGGCAGACCGCATATCAGTGTTGGTCTACGGGCGCGTCATCGCCACCGGCAGCGTCGAGGAAATCCGCAACAATCCCACCGTACGCGAGGCCTATCTCGGAGAGCCGGCATGAGCCTTCTGGAAGTCTCCGGCCTGCAGACCTTTTACGGCGCAAGCCAGGCGCTTTTCGGCGTCGATCTTTCCGTAGGCGAAGGTGAAGTGGTGGCGCTCATGGGCCGCAACGGCATGGGCAAGACCACGACCATACGCTCCATATGCAATCTGACGCCGCCGCGCACCGGCGCCATTCGCTTCGCCGGCAGCGATATTACCCGCCGCAGCCCGCACCGCATAGCCAGGCTCGGCATAGGCCTTGTCCCGGAAGGTCGGCGCTGCTTCCCCAATCTGACGGTGGAAGAGAATCTTGTCGCTGCGGCGCGTGGGGGAAAATGGTCGCTGACCAGCGTGAACCGCCTGTTCCCGCGGCTTGCCGAGCGCCGTCGCCAATATGCGAATACGCTTTCGGGCGGCGAGCAACAGATGCTCGCCATCGGTCGTGCTTTGATGACCAATCCGAAGCTGCTCATTCTTGATGAAGCGACCGAAGGCCTGGCGCCGGTCATCCGGCAGGACATATGGGCCTCCATCCGGGCCTTGAAGCAGGATGGACAGTCGATCCTCATCGTCGACAAGGCACTTGCGGAACTCCTCCCAGTCGCTGACCGCTGCGTGATTCTTGAAAAGGGGCGCACGGTATGGACCGGCGTCGCAGGTTCACTGACGCCCGCGTTGCAGGACCGCTATCTGGGCGTCTAGGGCCGCGCCCATTGAATGCCCATATTCCTGGAGTATGCCCCGAAATCTTTGCAACTGGTTGTCATCTGGCGCATATTCGCGGCATGAATCGAACCGTGAACCACAAGCCGGATTACGAAAAGGAACTGCGCAGGGCTGGCGCGCGGATAACCAGGCCCCGCCGCACCATCCTGCAGATCCTGGCCCAGACCGACGACCATCCCGACGCGATGGAAATATACCAGCGCGCATCGGCCATCGACAGCACCATCTCGCTTTCGACAGTCTACCGCACGATGAAGCTCTTGGAGGAAATGGGCGCCATCCATCGCCACGCTTTCGAAGGCGGACCGTCGCGATTCGAGCAGGCCAGCGGGGAACACCATGATCACCTGATCGACCTCGACACGGGCGAAGTGATCGAGTTTCATTCCGACCGCATCGAGCAATTGCAAGCCGAGATCGCCCGCTCCCTCGGCTATGAGATCGTCCATCACCGGCTCGAACTCTACGGCAGGAAGCGCCGGAAGAGTTGACCGGACCAGAGCTCCGGAAAGAATCATGCAGCAAGCAGAAATCGGCCTGATTGGTCTCGGCGTCATGGGCTCCAATCTGGCCCTCAATATCGCCGAGAAGGGGCATCGCGTAGCAGTCTTCAACCGCACGGAAGAGCGAACCCGGGAATTCCTGATCGAGGCTGGCACCCTGGCCGACAGCATCGTTCCCACGTCTTCGCTGGAGGAGTTGGTGGAGGCCGTCAGGCCGCCACGCCCCGTCATACTTATGGTGCCGGCCGGCAACCCCGTAGATGAGCAGGTCGAAGGCTTAGCCCCGCTGCTTGGCGCGGAAGACATCATCATCGATGCCGGCAATGCCAACTTCCACGATACACGCCGCCGCATGGCAGCGCTCAAGGATGCCGGCCTGCAATTCGTCGGCATGGGGGTTTCCGGCGGTGAGGAAGGGGCTCGCCACGGTCCTTCCATAATGGTCGGTGGCACGCGCAAGGCTTATGACCGCGTAAAGCCTATTCTGACCGATATCGCCGCGCGCTACGAAGGTGAACCCTGCGAGGCATGGCTGGGGCCGGACGGCGCGGGACATTTCGTCAAGACCATCCATAACGGCATCGAATATGCCGATATGCAGATGATCGCGGAGATATACGGCATATTGCGCGACGGCTATGGAATGCCGGCAAAGGAAATCGGGGACATATTCGGCAGATGGAACAATGGACGGCTGAATTCCTATCTCATTGAGATCACAGCTACAGTGCTTGCCGAGGACGATCCGGAAACGGGCAAGCCCCTGGTCGATGTCATCCTCGATCGTGCCGGACAGAAGGGTACCGGCCGCTGGTCCGTCATCGAAGCGCAGCAGCTCGGCCAGCCCGCAGCCTCTCGTCCATGAAAAGTGACCGCG
>NZ_VLJP01000066.1:0-4544 GCF_007829525.1 Mesorhizobium sp. J18 | reverse complement strand
GGTACCGGCCGCTGGTCCGTCATCGAAGCGCAGCGGCGGTGGCAGCCCGCAGCCTCTCGTCCATGAAAAGTGACCGCGAGGCGGCAGAGGCTATTTATGGAGCCGTGGCGGTGCCCGCCCTTTCGGCGCCGGTTGAAGGTGCGATCGCCGATCTCGAACTGGCCCTTCTTGCCGGCAAGATCGTTGCCTATGCGCAGGGCTTTTCCGTCATGGCCGCTGCCTCGGCGGAATTTTCCTGGAGCCTGCCGCTCGCGACCGTCGCTCGCATCTGGAGAGCCGGCTGCATCATCCGGTCGCAGTTCCTTGGCGAGATAGCAGCAGCGTTCGAGGCAAGCACCGACACCACCAACCTGCTCATGACCCGCGCCTTTCAGCATACCATGGCGGAGGCCCATCCATCCCTGCGGCGGATCGTGGCGCTGTCGGCGGAGGCGGCGCTGCCTGCGCCCGCCCTTGGCGCCGCGCTCGGCCATTTCGATGGCTTCCGGCGTGCACGTGGAACGGCTGACCTGATCCAAGCTCAACGCGACTATTTCGGCGCCCATGGTTTCGAGCGTGTCGACAGGAAAGGCGCTTTTCATGGACCGTGGAAGCGCCAATAGCGGACAAGTAAATGCCGCCGTGGTGGAGGGGAAACCACGGCGGCCTTACTCGAAACGAGGCGGCAGCCCGGAGAGGGGGATGAGGCTGCCGCTTATGCTGTCCGGTACAGGCGGGGGACGGGCCTTTTTCCGGACTCGGCGGTAATTGCCGATGCCAGTAATTTGGGTCGCTGAAAGTGGCGATTCAAGGGCACATAAATTACAAGTTCGTAACAAACGCGTGACTTCCGGCGCGCCGGAAAACGGCTTGTCAGGAGCGGCCTCTTTGCGCCTCTTTGGCATGGACACGAGACGGACGGCACGCTACCCGTAGCCCATGAAAAAAGGCGATCATCTCTTCCTCGTAGACGGTTCCGGCTACATTTTCCGCGCCTATCACGCACTGCCGCCGCTGGCGCGAAAATCCGACGGATTGCCGGTCGGTGCCGTCTCGGGCTTCTGCAACATGCTATGGAAGCTCCTGCGCGACGCGCGCAACACCGATGTCGGCGTCACGCCAACCCATTTCGCCGTCATCTTCGACTATTCGTCCAAGACCTTCCGCAACAGTCTTTATCCTGCCTACAAGGCGAACCGCACCGAGCCGCCGGAAGACCTGATCCCGCAATTCGGCCTGATCCGGCAGGCCACACGCGCCTTCGATCTGCCCTGTCTTGAGATGGAAGGCTTTGAGGCCGACGATCTGATCGCCACTTATGCCCGGCTTGCCTGCGAGGCGGGTGGCGACACGACGATCATCTCTTCCGACAAGGATCTGATGCAACTCGTCGGGCCGACGGTCTCCATGTACGACCCCATGAAAGATAGGGAAATCCGCGAGCCAGAAGTCATCGAAAAATGGGGCGTGCCGCCGGAAAAAATGATCGACTTGCAGGCTCTGACCGGCGATTCCATCGACAATGTGCCGGGCGTGCCCGGTATCGGTCCGAAAACCGCAGCGCAGCTTCTTGAGGAATATGGTGACCTCGACACGCTTCTCGCCCGGGCCGGGGAGATCAAGCAGAACAAGCGGCGGGAAACCATCATCGCCAATGCCGAGAATGCGCGCATCTCCCGCGAACTGGTGCGGCTGAAGAACGATGTTCCGCTGGAAACGGGACTGGATGAGCTGGAATTGCGGCCACCGAACGGGCCAAAGCTCATCGCCTTCCTGAAAGCGATGGAATTCACCTCTCTGACGCGCCGCGTAGCCGAGGCGACCGGAACGGAAGCTGCCGAAATCGAGCCGATGCATGTGGTGGTCGAGAGAGGTGCTACGGCGCACGGCCCGGACTTGGAAGTGCCTTCGACAGGCATGACGAAACCGGGCGAGGAAGGCGAAGTCGCCCCGGCGTCCGGCGCACGGGAGGAAGAGGTCAACACGCCGCAAAGGCTGGCGGCGCGACGCGCCGACGCCGCGCTTGCCAGCAAGTTCGACCGGAAGGGCTATGTGGCGATCCGCGACCTTGCAACCCTTCATGCCTGGATAGAGGGCGCATATGAAGCCGGCTTCGTCGCCTTGGAACCCGCGACCAACTCGCCGGACCCGATGCAGGCCGAGCTTTGCGGCTTTTCGCTTGCGGTTGCGCCCGGAAAGGCAGCCTATGTGCCTCTTTCCCACAAGAACGGATCGAGCGACCTGCTTGGCGGCGGGCGCGTCGACGGCCAGATCGACGAAAAGGAAGCCTTGGCAGCGATCGCGCCGCTGATGGCGGACAGGTCAGTGCTGAAGATCGGTCAGAATATCAAGTTCGGCTGGCTCCTCTTCCATCGGCTCGGCGTCGAAATCAAGTGCTACGACGACACCATGCTTATGTCCTATGTGCTCGATGCGGGCACTGGGGCGCACAGCCTGGACTCGCTGGCCGAGCGCTGGCTGGGCCATGTGCCGATCGCCTATAAGGATGTCATAGGGTCGGGCCGCAATCAGGTGACCTTCGACATGGTCGACATGGAGCGGGCGACCGCCTATGTGGCCGAAAACGCCGATATAGCGCTGCGCCTCTGGCGTGTGATGAAGCCGCGCCTGGTCGCCAAGGGCTTGATGACGGTTTATGAGCGCCTCGAACGTCCGCTTGTCTCGGTCATCGGCCGCATGGAGCATCGCGGCATATCCGTCGACCGCCAGATCCTGTCGCGTCTTTCCGGCGATTTCGCGCAGACGGCGGCGGCAATCGAGGACGAGATCTACACGCTCGCCGGTGAGCGCTTCACCATCGGGTCACCCAAACAACTGGGCGACATACTGTTCGGCAAGATGGGCCTGCCGGGCGGCGCCAAGACGAAGTCCGGCCAATGGTCGACTTCTGCCCAGGTGCTGGAGGAACTGGCGGCTGCCGGCCATGAACTGCCCCGCAAGATCGTCGACTGGCGTCAGGTCACGAAGCTGAAATCGACCTATACGGATGCGCTGCCGGGCTACATCCATCCCGAGACGAAGCGGGTCCACACATCCTACGCCCTTGCCTCGACGACGACCGGACGCCTGTCCTCGTCGGAGCCGAACCTGCAGAATATCCCGATCCGCACGCTCGAAGGCCGCAAGATCAGGACGGCCTTCATCGCCCCTGAAGGCTCGAAGCTGATCTCGGCTGATTACAGCCAGATCGAGCTGCGGGTACTGGCCCATGTCGCCGATATCCCCGAACTAACCCGGGCCTTCGCAGAGGGTATGGACATCCACGCCATAACCGCCTCGGAAATATTCGGCGTTCCGGTGGAAGGCATGCCGGCAGAGGTGCGCCGCCGCGCCAAGGCGATCAATTTCGGCATTATCTACGGTATTTCGGCTTTCGGCCTGGCTAACCAGCTCGCGATCCCTCGCGAGGAAGCAAGTGCCTATATCAAGCGCTACTTCGAACGATTCCCCGGCATCCGGGACTATATGGAGCGGACAAAGGCCTTCGCGCGCGAAAACGGCTATGTGGAAACGGTCTTCGGCCGGCGGGCGCATTATCCCGAGATCCGTTCGTCCAACCCGTCTATACGGGCCTTCAACGAGCGTGCGGCCATCAACGCGCCGATCCAGGGCTCCGCGGCTGACATCATCCGCCGCGCCATGATCCGTATGGACAAGGCGCTGCTTGAAGCTGGTCTGGACGATGTCCGCATGCTTTTGCAGGTGCATGACGAACTGGTCTTCGAGGCACCGGAAGGCAAGGTCGAGGCGGCCATTCCGGTGATAACGGCCGTCATGGAGAACGCCGCAATGCCGGCGCGGTCGCTTTCCGTGCCGCTCAAGGTCGATGCGCGCGCCGCATCCAATTGGGACGAGGCACATTGAACTAGGAGGGGGTCAGGCCACTCGCTGGGCGGCTTCTGCTGCTTGCCGCAAGGCCTCGATATTGGCCTGATATGCGTGTTGGCCGTTGCCCCTGAAGACGGCGGAGCCGGCGACCAGCACATTGGCGCCGGCGGCAACCACCTGCGGCGCCGTCTCCGGCGTGACGCCGCCATCGACCTCGATATCGATCGGCCGCTCACCGACCAGCGCCTTGACGCGGCGGATCTTCTCCACCACCGCCGGGATGAAGGCCTGGCCCCCGAAGCCCGGATTGACCGTCATCAGCAGGATGAGGTCGAGCCGGTCGAGCACATATTCGATGACGCTTTCCGGCGTCGACGGGTTGAGCGAGACACCAGCCTTTTTGCCGAGGCTCCTGATCGTCTGCAGCGAGCGGTCGAGATGCGGTCCGGCTTCGGCATGGACGGTGATGATGTCGCAGCCGGCTTCGGCAAAGGCGGCAAGATAGGGGTCAGCCGGGGCGATCATCAGATGGCAGTCGAAGACCTTGTCCGTGCGGTTGCGGACCGCTTTCACGACCGGCGGGCCGAAGGTGATGTTGGGGACGAAATGGCCGTCCATGACATCGAGATGGATCCAGTCGGCGCCGGCCGTCGCCACCGCCTCCACCTCGTCGCCCAAGCGCGAGAAGTCAGACGACAGGATCGACGGCGCGATGA
>NZ_VLJP01000065.1 GCF_007829525.1 Mesorhizobium sp. J18 | reverse complement strand
TATTGCGAGAGCTTTAACGCCCGCTTCCGCGATGAAATGCTGAATGGAGAAGTCTTCTACAGCCTCCGCGAGGCACAAATACTGATCGAGCAATGGAGGAAGCACTACAACACGAAACGACCACACAGCGCATTGGGCTATCGCCCGCCAGCCCCGGAAACCATCCTTCCGATGGACCAAAGACCGGCGATGCACTAACTTTTAAAATGGACCACTCAAGTGGGGCTGATCAGTCGAGCGAGGCGAAGGCGCGGTCGATATCGAGCGGGTAGAGGTCCTCGACGGCGACCCCGTCAGCAAGCAGGGCGAGGGGAAGCACACGCGCGGCGTAGCGCTGAAGGCTGCGACCGCCGGGGAAACGCTCGACGTCCCAGAATTCCTGCCAGTTGGTCGGCCCGCCCTCGGAGAACTTCTCCTTGTTGTGCGCAATGACGGTCGAGAAGCAGTCGAAGCCAACGCCGTTCATGTAAACCGCGCCATCCCACAGGGATGACCTGTCGAGAGGGGCAGACTCCACGGACTCCACCAGATCGGCTCCGTTGGCACGGATCAACTCGCCCGCGCCGAGCGTGGTCACGTCGAACTCATACACGCCGCTGCGTACCTGCGCGGCAAGCTTGGCAAAGGAGACGGGCGAAACCGTGCGAATCTCGATGTCGGTTGCGTTGGTGAAAGGATCGATGATGTTCTTCTTGACGGCTTCCTCCCAGACGCCGCCCCAAGTGTTGACATAAAGGAACTTGTCATTCGCATAACCGCGTATCACGTATGGCGATGCGAGGGCGGTTAGGCCCAGCGTACTACCGCCTATAAACAGCCGACGCGAAATCTTCGTATTCAGAACTGAGGTCATGTTGATTCCCATTGTTGGAGTGACTCATTGTTATCGTTATTGGGCGGTTTCCTGCGGGGTCGGGCCGCGCGGGCTCGTTTCAGGCCTTGCTGGTAGAGCAGACCATAATCATCTCGACCTTCATGTCCGGATTAGCGAGGGCGCCGCTGAAGCAGGCGCGAGCCGGCGGGGCGATGTCAGCTACCCATTCATCCCACACGCCGTTCACCTCCATGTAATTCTCCATATCCGCCAGGATGATCGCAACGAAGAGGAGCCTGTCCTTACCGCTGCCAATCTCGGCGAGGCGCGCCTCGGCCTTTTTGAGAAGCTGGTTCGTCTGCACGGCCGCGCTGAGCGAGCCGTCATAGGGAGCCTGTGGCGTCACCGCGAAGTAGCCGGTGCCGTTATGGGAGACGGCTATGCTGGCGCGCTTGCCGATGCCGAAGCGTTCGATGGGGTCAGTCACTGAAGCCATGTTCTTCTTTGCCTACTTTGCGATCATGTAAACGGAGTCGGGCGTCCAACTGACGTGGCAGTCCTCGCCTTCCTTGATGATGACAACATCCGCGCCCAGCACGCGGACACGCATCGACTGCTCGCCCACACGGCCGATGACGAGCGCGTTGTCGCCATAGTTCACAATGGTCTCCACCTTCATGCGCGCGTTGTGGCGTCCCTTCTTCGGGTCGCGGGACAGACGAATGTGTTCAGGCCTGATGATCAGCGTGACCGGCGTGCCCTTGTGAAGGCTGAATTCGCTAGGCGCGTACTCTATCTCGCCGATGTGTTCGGCGGTCGCCTTGCGGGCGGCGGGATCTACTACGGTGGCCTCGATGATGTTGCTCTCGCCGATGAAGCCCGCAACGAAGCGCGTGCGCGGCTTGTGGTAGACCTCGAGCGGCGTCGCGACCTGCTGGATGCTGCCCTTTTCGAACACCACGATGCGGTCTGACATCGACATCGCCTCGGTCTGGTCGTGGGTGACGAAGATGGTGGTCACGCCAAGGGCGCGTTGGATGCGTTTGATCTCGATTTGCATCTGCTCGCGCAGGTTCTTGTCGAGTGCACCCAGCGGCTCGTCGAGAAGCAACAGCGACGGCTCGAAGACGAGCGCGCGCGCCAGCGCAACGCGCTGCTGCTGGCCGCCCGAAAGCTCCTTCGGATAGCGGTGGCCGAAACCCTTGAGACCGACGAGCTCAAGCATATCCGCTGCATTCTTCAGGCCTACGGGGTGTTTGACGCCGCGCATCTGGAGCGGGAAATAGACATTCTCTAGCGCAGTCTTGTGTGGAAAGAGCGCGTAGTTCTGGAAGACAATGCCAATATTGCGCTCATGCGGTGCGAGGCCTGAAAGCGATCTGCCCTCGACAAGTACGTCGCCGCACGTGGCCTTCTCGAAACCGGCGATGATCATCAGTGTAGTGGTCTTGCCCGAACCCGAAGGGCCGAGAAAGGTGACGAATTCGCCCTTGTCGATTGCGAGGTCGACCTTCTGCAGGGCGGTGAAATCGCCGAATGTCTTGGTGACGCCGTTTAGCTGAAGATAGCTCTGCATTCGGAAATCCTGTTGATGGCCATCATTATCCGCCGCTGAAGGCTGCGGCCGGCGGTCTCTTCCGCAAACGCTTGCGGATACTGCTCCACGCTAGCGGTGTCAGGAGGGCGAGAAGCACGGCAGCGAAAAGCAACGTGGAGATGACAGCAATAACTGGATCGGCCTCCTGCCGGATGCTGTCAAACATCTTGCGCGGCAGTGTTTCCGCATCTCGGCCCGAGATGAAGATCGCTACCACCGTCTCGTCGAAGGACTGGATGAAGGCGAAGAGCGCGCTGATAAAGAGCCCGGGTCGCAGGATGGGCAGCGTGACATGGATAAAGGTCTGCACCGGGCTTGCACCCAAACTCTGCGCCGCGCGCTCCAGATTGCGGTCGAAGCCTTTCAGGTTGGCCGAGAGCACGAGGAAGGCGATGGGGACGGACAGGCAGGCATGCGCCAGCACCACGCCCATATGCGTGTGCACCAAGCGCAGATTGCCCAGGAAGGAATAGTAGCCGACGGCCATCACGATGTGGGGCACGGCGAGCGGCATCAGCATCATGAGGTCGGCCACGCTCTTGCCGTAGAAGCGGTGGCGCACCAGCGCGAAAGTGGCAGGAACCACGAGCACCATGGTCAGCACCGTGGTGGCAGTCGCGATCAGGATGCTGTTGAAGGTGGGTCGCAACCAGTCCGTGTCGCTGAAATAGGCCTGGTAATAGCCGAGCCAGTAGCCAGGCGGCGGGAACTGCAGCGATCGGGCGTTGGAAAACGAGATCGGCACGACGATGACGAGCGGCGCGGCGATGAAGATTATCACCAGAAAGCCGATCAGGCGCAGGAAGCGGTCCATCTCAGCCCCACAATTTGTCCAGGCCAAAGCGGCGGTGGTAGATGGCGAGGATCGCGAGTGTGACGGCGAGTAGCACCATGGCCATCGCGGAGCCCATTCCAAATGCCAGGAATTCCTCGATCTGGGTGCCGATGAGGCCGGCGATCATCTGCTCGCGCGGGCTGCCGAGCAGGACTGGCGTGACGTAGAAGCCGAGACAGATGACGAAGACCAGCACGCAGCCATTGGCGATGCCGGGCGCGGTGAGCGGCAGATAGACATGGCGGAAAAGCGCAAACCCCCGCGCTCCAAGGCTTTCGGCGGAGCGGATAAGCACAGGATCGATCTTCCGCATGACCGAGTAGATGTTCATGATCATGTAGGGGGCCAGGATGTGCACCATGGCAAGCGTGGAGGAAAAGCGCGTAAACAGAAGCTGCGGCGGGATCTCGATGCCAATCGCCTTGATAAACGCAATGATCGGCCCGTTATTGCCCAACAGCACCATCCAGGCATAGGTCCGCACGAGGAAGCTTGTCCAGAAGCTCATGGTCACGAGTAGCAGGATCATCATCGCCGTGCGCTGGCTGGAGTGGTTCATCAGGTAAGCGAGCGGATAGGCGACCAACAGGCAGGCTAGCGTCACAAGGCCGGCGGTCAGAAAGGTATTCAGGAAGACGCGCTGGTAAAGCGCTCCCACAAGCACCCGCTCGTAGTTCGCAAGCGTCAGCCGGGGCTCCGTCACACTCATGATAGCCACATTGACGAGCGGCACCAGGAAGAAGATGGCAAGATAGATGGCAAGCGGCGTCAAAAGCAGCCACGGCCACAGGTTCGGCCTTTCGGCCAACTTTGCAATCGTTGCTCCCATTGCGGTTCCTTTTTCGTCTGCTCCGGTCCGAGCACGAGTCAAGCGGCTCGCCTTATCAAGCCGAAAGCCAGATTCTTAGCTTGCCAGCCACTCCTCGAAGCGCTGCGCCACCTCCTCAATGTCGGCGCCGAAATTATCGATCTCCTGTTCGAAGGTGAGCGGGTAGTTATCCGGCGAGGTGGGCATGCGGGCAGCGTCTTCGGTCGAGATGAACTCGTTTGCAGCCAGATTGAGCGGGCCATAATCTGCCTGGGTCACGAAACCGGCCAGCGGCTCGGGGCTGGTCGCGAACTCGACGAATTTCCGGGCATTCTCGGCGTTTGGCGTACCTTTGGCTACTACCCAGTACGCGCGCTCGATCTCGCCCTGGTTCCAGGTCATGGCGACGGGCGCGCCGGCATCCTCAGCCTCGAAGTAGCGGCCATGCCATATGCCGATAAGATCCACCTCGCCGTCGCGCAGGATTTGCGTCGACTGAGCGCCGGCCGTCCACCAGACGAGCACATGATCCTTGATCCTGTCGAGCGAGGCGAAGGCGCGGTCGATGTCAAGGGGATAAAGATCCTCGGGCGCGACGCCGTCGGCAAGCAATGCAAGTGGCAGGACACGCGCAGGATAGCGCTGCAGCGAGCGTGGTCCGGGGAAGCGTTCTACATCCCAGAACTCCGCCCAGTTTTGCGGGCCGCCATCGGAGAATTTGTCGGTGCGCCAGGCGATCACTGTGGCAAATGCGTGCGAGGCGATGCCATTGTGGAACAGGCCGCCATCGAACGGAGCCTCCAACTCCTCGATAAGACCTGCCTGCTCGGCGCGGATCAGTTCTCCAGCGCCCAGCGTGGTAACGTCGAATTCATAAGTCCCCGTTCGCACCTGCTGCGCCAGCTTGGCGAAAGAGACAGGAGAGACGGTGCGGATCTCGATGCCCGTCTCGGTTGTAAACGGATCAAAGATATACTGCTTGGCAGCCTCCTCCCACGGGCCGCCCCAGGTATTTATGTAGAGCACATTCTCCTGTGCCTGGGCGATGTAGGGCATCGCGAGCGTCGTGGTAACGGCTGCTCCGGATGCCTTCAGGAAGGAGCGGCGGCTCGGTGCAAGAAGGAATGGAGCTCTGTTCCTGCGCACTGTCATGTTTGCGTTCTCCTCTCTTGGTTTCCAAACGTGGCCTCGTAAAGCCGAAGCCAGTTTTCGTGGGTTATTTTCGCGACCTCGTCTTCCGAGAAGCCCACTTTGCGGAGGCCGTCAGGGATGATCCGCATGTCTTCGACTGACTGGAACCAGTCAGGGGGCGGCGCCTTGCCTGGGCGGGTAGCCGAACCGGCACCGTAATCAATGCCGCGCGTCCAGCGGCCCTGGCGCATCCAAGCGTAATCCGGGGCGGTGAAATTGTGGCTGCGGTCCGTGCCGATGGCGACGGAGTCGATCCCGGCAATTTCCGCAGTTCGGGCGATCATGCCGCACCAGGCCTCGATAGACTTACAATATTCGTCGCCGGTGATGTTGCGGTAAGCGGCGCAGCCTATGACGCCCCCCGTCTCGCGAAGCGCCTTCAACACATCGTCGGACTTGTTGCGCTTGTGATCGAACAGTGAGCGGGCGTTGGCATGGGTCACCGCAATCGGCTTTTCCGAAACCTCGATCGCATCGAGCGTGGTTCGATCGCCGACATGGCTGCAATCAACCAGGATACCGGCCCTGTTCATCTCGCGCACGACCTCCTTGCCGAAGCGAGCGAGACCGGAATCCTCCATCTCATAGCAGCTTCCGCCGAGCTCGTTCTGGTTGTTGTAGGTAAGCTGGACGACGCGGACCCCAAGCTCCGCAAACAGCTCCACTAGGCGGATGCGACCTTCGAAGAGGTTTGCATTCTGGAAACCGAGAATGACGCCGACCTTGCCAGCATCGCCGATGCGCCGCACGTCGGCAGCAGTGGTGGCGATATCGGCCACGTCCGCATTCTCACGCACGAGGTCGCGCCATTTGGCAATGGAGTCGAGCGACTCAACCGCACCTTCCCAGAATCCACAGGTGACGACGACGCCACCGACGCCGGCAGCCTGAAGTGACTCGAAAGCCTGACGATCGAAGTGCCCGCATTGTAGTCCGTCAATGATCATGATAGCGCGTCTCCCGTCTCGAGTTCCCCGCTCTTGGGCGAGGTGAGAAAATTGATGTCCGTGTCGTCGTCATTGTCCTTACGGCCGATGACGGTGCCGTCATCGTTGACGATGAGCGGGCCAGCGTGACGCCGCGACACGACGCTGTCGGGCGTGAGTGCCTTCTTGGCGAGGTGGTAGATGCGCCACCACAGACCCGCCTCAATCCTGGAGCCGTTCATGAACAGTTCCCACAAAAGAGGCTCGTCGCGGCGCAACTCGCCTATGACCGGCACCTGCAGGGCCGTGAAGTGCGGGGCCTCGGCGCCTGTGAAACTGATCGAGAGACCGACACGCGCGCCGAGAGCAGTCGCGATCCGAAGCTCTGTCGGGTCCATCACATCAACCACCGAGATGCGGGCCATGCCGAAACGGCCGACAAGCTCGCCAATAAGATCAAGCAGGGACGGCATGACGAACCACGCGTGCTGGCCTCCCCCATCGAGGATCAGCCTTTCGCCTTCCTCCTCGCGGATCGAAACGCGAGCAGGATCCGCCTCCTTCAAGCGCTCGAAGCGCTGTTCCAGAAGCGCGAAGCCGCCCAGTCCCAGTTTCTGCGAGTACATGACCGTGTCCTGGATGGCCGGGAGGAAACTCTTCGGCAGCCCCGTAAGCGAGAAGATGCGCTCGGTCATGAGCCGCATCTCGCGCGGCATGATGCGCAGCATTTCCATTGCTTCTGCTTCACTCATGAACGCGGCTCCGCGGGGTAGGCCCAGAACTCCGAGCGGCCCATCCGGATTTCCTCAGGCGTAGGGGCGCCGTGGTAGAGCACGCCTCGCAGGTTACGACGCAGGAAATCCCGCGTCTTGTCGATGCCGTGAATGGCGACATTCATGAGGCGGACGATATCGATTGGGATGAATTCCTCAGCGTTTATGTTGGCCATGGGCGTGTGGTAGGAAAACTGCCGCAGTGTCTGGACGCGGGCCACCAGATAGCGATGCCCCGGGTGTTTCATGAGGAAGCGCGCGACGCTGAGGCCCGGCTCTTCATTGCGCAGGTCGGCCAGCAGGGACTGTATCCCGCCACAGATATCCAATCCTAGATCGAGTGCCTCGGGCACCTCCTCGCGGGCGCCGCGTCTCGGCTCTTCCGCGGTCTCGGACTTGTACCAGACATATTTGTAAGCGTCGGGGGAGGACATATCGATGTCGAGCGCCCAGCGGTATTCGTCCTCGATGAAGGCCACGAGAGAAGCGACGCTTTCCGTCGGCACAACGTTCATCTCATCAGGTCCGACGATGCTCTCGATAAGCCTGTCGGCGTCGTCGGGGACGAGTTCGATGAGGAGCGATAGATAGGTCTCGAAGGCTTCCGGCGAGAGCTGCGCCTCAAAGCGGCGGGCAAGAACGTCGAGCGGATAGGTACACTGCTCACCATCGATCAGGCCGGTATGGTACAGCCCGGCAAGGGCGCCTTCCACCTTTTCCAGATCGTCGGCGATCGCGGCGCTGGAGGTGAAGGTCTCGTAGACCATTCTGTCCTGCCTGCGGAACACGATGGCCCGCTCGACCAGCGCAAGAAGTTGCTTGACGTGGGCATCGCCTGCGGAAACCGGCAGTGCTCTTGCCAGCGCAATGGCTTTTTCGCGCGCGCCGATCCAGTTGCCGATCAGTTGTGGATGACGATGAACGAAGAAGATGAGGCCAAGGGCTGATCCGTTGCCCACACCCAGATAGCGGCGGATGGCCGGATCGAGCGGCACAGCCTTCTTCGAGGTCAGACGGGCGAGATGCTCGACCAGATCGCAGGAATATTCCCGCATCAAATAGGCGGTAAGGAGTTGCGCCTGGAGCGGACCGCCGAGGGCATGGTCCGCTCCCAGCGACGGAAAGGAACGGGTGCCGAAGGTGCCATTTCCGTCGAGCCCCGTGTTGCGCATCAGATAGCAAACCTGCGACAGATCGTCGATGGAGGGCTGATCGCCAGCAGCGAGTGCAGCGAGCGTTCGGTCGAAAACGCGCATGGAGCGGTTCGACCGGCACCATATCAGCGCGTTTGGCGTCGCACGACCTTGATAGAGCTTCGGTAATTCCCGGCGCGCAGACTCGATGTCAGCGTCGGTGGCACTACCCTCATTCAGCGTACCCATCATGTCCCAGGCCTGGCCGATGATGCGACCGGTTCGCGCCTTCCGACTCGGTGGATGGGAGAAGGCTATGAAGCTGAATTCCTGCCGCGGGCTTTTGACTGAATAGACGGCCGTTCCGGAAGCGCTCTCGTCGATATCGAAGCGTTCGACTGAAATCTCCCAGCGTTCGCGGATAAGTCGGTTCATCAGTGCGCGTGTAATGCTGAGCCGGCTCGGCTGGAAGGCGGCGAGCTTTTCCGGCCGCATCAGCTCTTGTGTCGGCCGCGGCCGCGGCACTGCCTCATGTGATGAGTTCGCGCGCAAGACGGACATGTCTATTATCGTACCCCCTGCATCTTTGTGATCTTTTTCGCCGCTTTGAGCAGCGGGGCCCGTACCGCATCCAGACTGAAGCGGGTCTCGGGCATCACCAGTGACACCGTGGCCGTGCATTTGCCGTGCACGTCGAAGACGGGAGCCGCGATAGCGCGAATACCGGTATGCGTGTAACCGCTGGAAAGCGCGTAGCCGTCAATTCTGGCCGCGGCCAAAACCTCCTCTGAAGCGAGTGGCTCGCCCCCCTCCCTGAGCCGCCTCATGGTCATATCGTCGGCGAAGGCCGTAAGGATGCGTCCCGAGGCCGAGCCTTCGAGCGACATGGTGGTCCCGATCTTCTGCTCGGCCCTGAGAATGCTGTCCGACTCCACGCGGGAGACGATGCAAGGAAGGCCGCGGTCGAGCACCGCGAGCGAGGCCGTTTCCTTAACCTCGTGGACAAGCTCTTCGAGGATCGGCTGCACACGGGAACCGAGATCCGCCTGCTCCAGCGCGGCGGCCGCAAGCCGGCAGACATGCATGGACAGGCGGTAGCGCCCCGCATCATCCTGCTCGAGCCAGCCTGCCTCCATCAGCGTGAGAAGGCGCTGATAGGCCGTTGGGCGCGACAGCCCCATGGAGGCGGCAACCTCGGGCAGTCGCATGCTGCGCGGACTGCCTGCCAGCACATCGAGTACAGCCATAGTCTTGAGCGCGGTCGAGAGCGGGCGCACGCCCCCTTCCGGATGTATTCTATATGAATATTTTGTATCCATTTAATATACAACAAACCAGAATCGGATCCGAGTCAACAGGTTATTGCTCAAAATATGCTACGGATAGCTTGTTAGACTCGCATCCGAATTGCAGGATTTCAGCTGGTTACCGCCGGCACGTTGCGTGATGGACCACAAGGATCGGGGCTATATCGCGAGAGAACGCTATGCTAGGCCTCTAGCTACATGGTCAAAACTCATCCGCGAGCCCAATGTCCAAGTCCGCGAGCCTAATGTCCAAGACAGAGACTTCCGAAACCCTGTCGAGCGAGGACCTGGAGCCCCTCTTCGATATCGGTGCCCGGCTGAAGGCAATGCGTGGCGCTGCCGGCCTTTCGCAGCGGCAGCTTGCGCAGCGCGCCGGTGTACCGCACGCACAAATCTCCAATGTAGAGAAGAACAAGATCAGCCCGTCCATTGCGACGCTGCGCAAGATTCTCAATGGCCTGGGCGTCAGCATGGCGGACTTCTTCGAGCCGGAGCGGCAATTCCCGCCTGGGCCGTTCTTCCGGAACGACGAACTTATCGATCTCACGTCGAAAGTCGCCATGAGTTCAATCGGCACCGGCACCGGGCGGATGTTCTTTCGCCAGATCGGCAATGCGCGCGAGCACAATTTGCAGATTCTTCACGAGGTGTACGAGCCCGAGGCTGATACTGGCGAAGCGCTGCTTCAGCACGGTTCCAGCGAGGGCGGATTTGTTGTGGAAGGGGAGCTGGAAGTGACGGTGGGCGACGAGGTGCGCGTGCTCAAGACCGGTGAGGCCTATCTCTTTGACAGCCGTATTCCGCATCGGTTCCGCAATGTCTCGTCGGGCCGTACCGTCGTCATCTCTGCCTGCACGCCTCCCTATCTGTGATGGACAAGATATTGCCCACGTATTGCTCAAAATAATGAGCAATGATAAAGCCTCAGTTGATCAAGATTGAGGGTGATTATGCTTTCATCAGCACTAAGGGCACGACAGCAGGCAGCCGTAGCTCCGGGCGTCGGCACGCGTACCATCTTCGCGGAAAAGGCGGAGAACGCCGAGCTCTGGGACGTGGACGGCAAACGTTATATCGACTTCGCCGCAGGCATTGCGGTCAACAATACGGGGCACCGCCATCCGAGGGTGATGGAGGCGGTGAAGAAACAGGCGGACAGCTTCACACACACCTGTTTCCACGTGGCGCCTTATGAGGGCTATGTTCGGCTCGCCGAGCGCCTCAATGCGCTGGCGCCGACGGGGGCAGAGAATCGCACGATGCTGGTTACCACCGGCGCGGAAGCGGTGGAAAATGCGGTAAAGATCGCCCGCGCCTATACGAAGCGTGCCGCTGTTGTCGCCTTTACCGGCGCCTTCCACGGACGTACCATGCTAGGCATGGCGCTAACCGGCAAGGTGAATCCGTACAAGAAGAATTTCGGCCCCTTTCCCTCCGACATCTTCCATGCCCCCTTTCCGAACACCTTCCTGGGCATTTCCGTAGATGATGCGATTGGCGGGCTGGAGGCGCTCTTTGCCGGAGACGTCGATCCGGACCGGGTTGCCGCCTTCATCATTGAGCCGGTCCAGGGCGAAGGTGGCTTTAACGTCGCCCCGGCGGAGTTTCTCGAGCGCCTCAGAGAGATCGCCGACCGTCATGGCATTCTCATTATTGCTGACGAGATTCAGGCGGGAATGGCGCGAACAGGCAGGATGTTCGGCATCGAGCATTCTGGCGTGCGGGCGGACCTTGTAACCATGGCCAAGGGGCTGGCAGGCGGCTTCCCGCTTTCGGCGGTGACCGGCCGGGCTGAGGTCATGGAAGCGGCACATCCAGGCGGCCTTGGCGGCACCTATGCGGGCAACCCGCTTTCCGTGGCCGCTGCCAACGCCGTGCTCGATGTGATCGAGGAGGAAGGGCTCATCGCGCGAGCGGCCGAGATTGGCGACCGCATCCAGTCGTGCCTCAAGGCAATCGCCGAGCGGCAGGGCATGGAGCGTATCGGCGATGTGCGCGGGCTTGGCGCTATGGTGGCATTTGAGCTGGTAACCGACCGAGCCTCGAAGGGCGCTTCGCCGGAGCTTGCCAACAGGATCGTAGCCGAGGCGGAAAGCCGCGGGCTGATCGTCCTTGCCTGCGGCACGCGGGCAAATGTGGTGCGCCTCTTGCCACCGCTAACTATCGAGGACAAGGTGCTGCACGAGGCTCTCAATATTCTGGAAGCTTCCATCGAGGCCGCCTTCTCGGCGGCAGCAAACTGATGAGAGACAGCACGAGCGGACAGCAGTCTTTCATCTGGAACGACCCCTTCCTCCTTGATGACCAGTTGACTGAGGAGGAGCGGATGATCCGCGACGCGGCGGCGTCCTTTGCTGCCGACAAGCTGGCGCCGCGTGTGCAGGAAGCGTATCTGGAGGA
>NZ_VLJP01000064.1 GCF_007829525.1 Mesorhizobium sp. J18 | reverse complement strand
ACAATCTCGGCTCCCACAAATCGGTCGCCATCAAACAGATGATCCGGGCAGCCGGCGCCAGGCTCTGGTATCTGCCGCCCTACTCGCCCGATCTCAATCCCATCGAGCAGGCCTTCGCCAAGATCAAGCACTGGATGCGAGCCGCCCAGAAGCCCACCATCGAGGATACCTGGCGCCACGTCGGACATCTCGTCTCGACAATCCAACCAACCGAATGCAGCAATTATCTCGAAAGCGCAGGATACGCTTCCGTCAAAACCTGAAACGCTCTAGGTTCAGGCCCGGCTCAAAAACTTCGCCCGTCCACGGGTATCCGCTTCACCCCGGAAAGCTCTATTCCTTCGATGCAGCGGATATTCACCGCTGCCATTTCTGCCCCGTCTGGTGCTTTGCCGAAGCCGAAAGGCGCGCAGCCGCAATTCGGGCAGAAATGATGATCGATGACATGCTTGTTGAACCTGTAGGTCGACATCGCGCTTTCAGGCGTCTTCAGCGAAAGCCGCCCGCGCGGCACGAACCACAGGAGGTAGCCCTTGCGGCTGCAATGAGAGCAGTTGCACTCGTTTACCTCTTCGAATGTCCCCTCGACTTCGAACTTGATCTGGCCGCAATGGCAGCTTCCCGTATGCATGCAGATCTCCTTAGTCCGCTTCGCTCCAGACAGCCAATTCGTTACCCGCGGGATCGGCAAAATGGAAGCGTCTTCCGCCGGGAAAGGAGAATATCGGACGGATTATCCTGCCACCTGCGGACACGACCGATTTCAGCGTCTCCTCGAGATTGTCGGAGTAAACGATCGGCAGGGGCCTGGCATTCGCTTCAGTCTGAAACCCTCCCTCCAGTCCTTCATCGAAGGCGGAATAGCTCGGCCCGTAATCGGTGAACGACCAGCCGAAGGCGGCGCTGTAGAAGGCCTTCACGCTGTCGAGCGCACCGCCGGCCGCCGAAAGTTCAAGATAATCCAGCTTCCCTGTCTCGCGCATGTCGCTCTCCCATATGTTCTCTATTTGTTCTAATTCGGTCCGGATGCGTTTGCAAGGTTGATTGGGGCATCAGTTGCGGGCGCGGCCGATAAAGTCGAGCATAAGGGACCCTGCGTCGGCGGCATGCGTCTCGAGCAGGAAATGGCCGGCATCAAAAATGTGGGCTTCCATCCTTGGCAGAGCTTGCATCCAGGACAAAACCTCGGCGAGTTCAAAGAATGCATCATGCCGCCCCCAGAGCAACAGGGATGGTGGTTGCCGGCGTGCGAGATATTGGGCAATAGCCCCGAATCGGGCGACGTAGTTTCCATAATCGGCAATCAGCGCTCGCTGCGTGTCCATCCGGCCCGGCAAGCACATCACCCGCCAGTCCTCCTCCCAGCTTGCAGCCGGTATTCGCGCGGCCACATCCGGCGGAACGTTGGCGACATACTGGTCGCGGGTGCCTTCGAATGTCAGATGCGCGGTTGCCGCGGCCTCGTTTTCCTCGCTCGGCAGTGACCAATAGGCTTGCGTCGCCGCCCATTGCGGGCCGAACCCCGTTCGATGGGCGTTGGCGTTCTGAATGATGAGCCCGGAAACCAGCTCTGGCTGCTTCATGGCTAGATGAAAGCCGACAGGCGCCCCGAAATCATGGAGGTAGATATAGCGCGCCCCGATCTTGAGCCGGTCCAACAGTTCAGAGATTGCCTCGCCGAATGCGGCAAAGGATACCGTCTGCAGAACGCCGGATTCCCCGAATCCGGGCAGATCAGGCGCAATCACATAGGCGGCTCGCGAGAGTTCGGGCACGACCGCCCGAAACATTCGCGCGGAACTCGGAAATCCGTGCAGAAGAAGCACTGCGGGCTTCGATGCGTCACCTGCCGTGATGAAGGACAACTCCGTACCTCCGGACAGGCGAAGCCGTTGTCGGGTCGTCGGGGGCATCCTAAAATTCTCTCATGATCGTTTGATCTCGCGCAACGTGCCGCCGCTATATCGTCCTTGCCGGATGGTGGAGATCGGCGCTGTACCTGCTCGGCGTTCCTTCGGCGCGCTGTTGCGCGGGGCCGTCGGCGCGCGTCAGGTTGAAGGCGCTGTTGATCAGGCCGATATGCGAGAAGCCTTGCGGGAAATTGCCGACCTGTCGCTTCAGGGCCGGATCATATTCCTCTGCCAGAAGGCCGAGATCGTTGCGCAGGCTCAACAGCCGCTCGAACAGTTCTTCGGCCCTATCCAGCCGGCCCTGCATCACATAGGCATCCACCAGCCAGAAGGAGCAGGCGAGGAATGCGCCTTCGCGTCCGCCGACGCCGTCATTCACCTTTTCAGTCGAATAGCGCAGCACGAAGCCGTCATGCAGGAGTTCGTCTTCGATCGCTTTCACCGTGCCTATGACGCGCGGATCACCGGCCGGAAGAAAACCGATCTGCGGAATGAGCAGCAATGCGGCATCCAGTGCAGTCCCGCCGTAATGCTGGACGAAGGCATTGCGGCTGGTATCGAAGCCGTTTTCGCAGATGTCGCGGTGGATTTCCTCGCGGATCGCGCGCCAGCGGTCCACCGGGCCGTGCAGGCCGAAATCCTCGCAGCTTTTCACGGCTCGGTCGAAGGCGACCCAGCACATGAGGCGGGAATGGGTGAAGATCCGCGGCGGGCCGCGCACCTCCCATATGCCGTGATCGGGCTCGCGCCAGATGCGCTCGACATGTTCGAGCAGCACTTTCTGGAAGCGCCATGCGTCGTCGGAGGGAATGAGTTCGGCATGGCGCGCCGCATGCAGCGCGTCGATCAATTCGCCATAGACGTCGAGCTGGCTCTGCGCCGAGGCGGCATTGCCGACGCGCACCGGTTTGCTGCCCTCATAGCCTGAAAGCCAGGGAATCTCGCTTTCGGGCAGCCAGCGCTCGCCGGAAATTCCGTACATGATGTGCAACTGATGCGGATGACCGGCGGCGGCCCGCAATAGCCATTGCCGCCATGCCTCGGCCTCCTCGCGATAGCCCGCATTGAGCAGGGCATAGAGCGTCAGTGTGGAATCACGGATCCAGCAGTAGCGGTAGTCCCAGTTGCGCTGGCCGCCGATGGATTCCGGCAGCGAGGTGGTCGGTGCTGCAACGATGCCGCCGGTCGGCCGATATGTCAGAAGCTTCAGCGTTATCAGGGACCGCTGCACGGCTTCGTCCCATGCCTTGTTGCCGTTCCTGAACGCGCATCGCTTCGACCATTCCTTCCACCAGGAGACGGCCCGGTTGAGGCTTTCCAGCCTGTCGGGCACGAAATGCGGCATCTTGTGCGAGCGGTGATAGGAAAGCGTGAAGGGAACGGTTTCGCCCTCCCTGACCGTGAACTCCGCCGTGGTTTTCATATCGTGCCCTTGCAGGGCGACATTCGTGTGGAGCTCCACGGCGTCCGGGCCTGCGACGGCGCTCAGCCCGTAGTCGCGGCGGCGGACCCACGGCACGGCTGGCCGTAATTGAAGCGCAGGGTCAGATCCATGGCCATCGTGACCTCGCCGCTCAGACCACGGACGATGCGCACCACATCGACCTTTTCCTCGTCGTCGGTCGGCGGCATGAAGTCGATGAGATGCACCGCGCCGGCATCCGTCTCGAACTTCATCTCCAGCACGGCGGTGCCGGGGATGTATTGGCGGGTGACGCGGAATTCAGGATCCGCCGGCGCGATCTTCCACCGGCCCCGTTCAGGCGTGTCGAGAAGAGCGGCGAAGCAGGCGGCCGAATCGAAACGCGGCAGGCAGAGCCAGTCGATCGAGCCGTCGCGGCTGACAAGGGCCGCAGAGATCATGTTGCCGATAAGGCCGTAGTCCTCCAGCGGCCGGGAGCCGTGCTTCCGGGTCTTTTCCTGCATGCCTTTATCCCTCGCCGCGGAATGCAGGATAAAGGCTCATGCCGCTGTCGGCCTGGCTCCTGAGCGGTTGTTTCCGGCTGGCGATTGCGGAAGAAGGTTTTGAAATCATGATCCTGAAATGCTTTGTCGATCTTTTTCCTTGCCGTTCAGATAGGGTAGGGAGTCCGTTCGGCCACTGCCGGGAGACGGAGGAGGGAAATTCCACCTTAATCGATTTTTATGTTGCGACGCAGCACGCCCGCCATGGAGCAGCCACAGATTATCGTTTATCGGCAGATCAGCCGGACAGTTTCGGGAGAGTGAAGCATGGCCAAATGGGTCTACAAATTCGGTGACGGCCAGGCGGAAGGCCGGGCGGGAGACAAGGAACTTCTGGGCGGCAAGGGCGCCAATCTCGCAGAGATGTGCAGCCTCGGCCTGCCGGTGCCTCCCGGCTTCACCATCACCACCGAGGTCTGCACCTGGTATTACGCCCATGACAAGAGCTACCCCCAGGAGCTGGAAGAGCAGGTCGACGCGGCGCTCGATGAAGTGGGCAGGATAGCCGGCCGCCGCTTCGGCGACCCGGAGAACCTGTTGCTCGTCTCGGTGCGCTCGGGCGCCCGCGCCTCCATGCCGGGCATGATGGATACGGTCCTCAATCTCGGCCTCAATGACGAGACCGTGGAGGCGCTTGCGTCCGATTCCGGCGATGCGCGCTTCGCCTATGACAGCTATCGCCGTTTCATCCAGATGTATTCCAATGTCGTGCTGGGCCTCGACCACGAGATGTTCGAGGAAATTCTCGAGGACGAGAAGTCGCGCCTCGACTACGAGGTGGACACCGATTTCACCGCCCCGGATTGGCAAAGGGTGATCGGCATCTACAAGGCCAGGATCGAGGAGGAACTCGGCGAGCCTTTCCCGCAGGAGCCGCGAAAGCAGCTATGGGGCGCGATCGGCGCGGTGTTTTCGAGCTGGATGAACCCGCGCGCCATCACCTATCGCCGCTTGCATGGCATTCCCGAAAGCTGGGGCACGGCGGTCAATGTGCAGGCCATGGTCTTCGGCAATATGGGCGAGACTTCCGCTACCGGCGTCGCCTTCACGCGCAATCCTTCGACTGGCGAGAACGCGCTTTACGGCGAATTTCTGGTCAATGCGCAGGGCGAGGACGTGGTGGCCGGCATCCGCACGCCGCAGAACATCACCGAGGCGGCGCGCATAGAGGCGGGTTCGGACAAGCCGTCGCTCGAAAAGCTGATGCCGGAGGCCTTCGCCTCCTTCGTCGCGATCTCGGAAAAGCTCGAAAAGCATTACCGCGACATGCAGGATCTCGAATTCACCATCGAGCGCGGCAAGCTGTGGATGCTGCAGACGCGGTCCGGCAAGCGCACCGCAAAGGCGGCGCTGAAGATTGCCGTTGACATGGCCCGCGAAGGGCTGATCACGCCCGAGGAAGCGGTCACGCGCATAGACCCGGCTTCGCTCGACCAGCTTTTGCATCCGACCATCGACCCCAAGGCGGAGCGCGACATTATCGGCATCGGCCTGCCGGCCTCGCCGGGGGCTGCCACCGGCGAGATCGTCTTCACTTCCGAGGAAGCGGAAGACCTGAAGTCGCAGGGCCGCAAGGTCATCCTGGTGCGCGTCGAGACCAGCCCGGAGGATATCCATGGCATGCATGCGGCAGAAGGCATCCTGACCACGCGCGGCGGCATGACGAGCCATGCGGCGGTGGTGGCGCGCGGCATGGGCAAGCCTTGCGTCTCCGGGGCGGGGTCGCTGCGGGTGGATTACCGCTCGGGCATGCTGATGGCGATGGGCACGGTGCTGAAGAAGGGCGACATCATCACCATTGACGGCGGCACCGGACATGTCCTCAAGGGTGCCGTGCCCATGCTGCAGCCGGAATTGTCGGGTGATTTCGCCGCCATCATGGAATGGGCCGACAAGGTGCGGCGCATGCGCGTGCGGGCGAATGCCGAGACGCCGGCCGATGCGCGCATGGCACGCTCCTTCGGCGCGGAAGGCATAGGCCTTTGCCGCACCGAGCACATGTTCTTCGATGAGGAGCGGATCGTCGCGATGCGCGAGATGATCCTTTCCGATTCGGAGAGCGACCGGAGGGCGGCACTCGCCAAGCTCCTGCCCATGCAACGTTCGGATTTCGTCGAGCTCTTCGAGATCATGGCCGGCCTGCCGGTGACGATCCGGCTGCTCGATCCGCCGCTGCACGAATTCCTGCCGAAGACGGAGGAGGAGATCGCGGAAGTGGCGGCGGCCATGTCGGTTCCGGCCGACAAGCTGCGCGAGCGCACGGAGGCGCTGCATGAATTCAACCCCATGCTTGGCCATCGCGGCTGCCGTCTGGCGGTCTCCTATCCCGAGATCGCCGAGATGCAGGCCCGCGCCATCATCGAGGCCGCCGTGGAAGCCGGGAAGGCGACCGGTAAGCCGGTTGTGCCGGAGATCATGGTGCCCCTGGTCGGCATCGTGGCCGAGCTGAATTTCGTCAAGGAGCGTATCGACCAGGTGGCCCGCGAGGTGATGAAGGAGAAGGGCGTCGAGATCGAATATCTGGTCGGCACCATGATCGAGCTGCCGCGCGCCGCGATCCGCGCTCATGTGATCGCGGAATCGGCCGAGTTCTTCTCCTTCGGCACCAACGACCTGACGCAGACCACCTTCGGCATTTCCCGCGACGATGCGGCGACTTTCCTCGAAATCTATCGCAAGAAGGGCCTCATCGAGGAGGACCCCTTCGTCTCGCTCGACATCGAGGGCGTCGGTGAACTGGTTCGCATGGGTGCGGAGAAGGGCCGCGCGACTCGGCCGGACATCAAGCTCGGCATATGCGGCGAGCATGGCGGCGATCCGGCCTCCATCGCCTTCTGCGAGAAGGTGGGTCTGGACTATGTGTCCTGCTCGCCCTTCCGCGTGCCGATCGCCCGGCTGGCCGCAGCGCAGGCGGCGGTGGGGAGAGGGTAGTGAGCTATACCCAGTTTGCGGATTGGGTATAACCTGGTTAGGGAAGTTATCCGAAAATTGCGATTTTCGGATAACTGGATAGCAGTCTCACCGGAACCGCTCCCAGCCCGCGATAACAACCTGCAAATTTGTTATGGCATGGCCGCAATGCCGAGGTCCACAACATGTCTACCCGGCCTGACCGAGCAATTTCTTGATTTCCGGCCGCTGCTTGAGCGCTTGTTCGATTGCCTCACGCCACTTCGGCCCGTTTCCCAGAGCTGTCTCGTACGCAATGGTAAGCTCCTGAGGTCTGTCTTCGACAAGAACAGAGATAAGCGCCTGAGCTTGGGCAAAGTCCTTTGCGACCTTGCCCAATCCTGCACCTGATCGGTGCTGGGCGACGATCAGTTTGTGGATGGCATAGCGTTCAGGGCGTGGGATCTGCACCAGGACGCCACTCCGATAAAGGGCGACCGCCGGGATGGGATCAGCGATGAGGAAGTTCAGAAATGGGAGCGTTTGAGCGTAGACATTCAGGGGATCGAGCCGAACCACCTCATGCCTGCTTTGCATGCGCGGAGCAAGGAAGTCGACCATGGCGCCTCCGCCACGCATAGCCCACCGTGTCGGTCTGCCCTTCGGGTCCAGTCCCGGAGCAGGTTCGAGTGAAAGCGCCTTAAAGGTTTCGGCAAGTGAGGGATCGGCTTTGTCGTGAATTGCCAGCTTGAGATTTTCAAAAGCCGCAATGTCGACGTCTTGCGTTACGGCCAGGGTTCCGGCGAAAGCGAAGCCAAGTTCCGCACCGTACAATCGGAAAGCATGTGTTCCGACCAGCGTCCCGCCCAGTCGAAACACGCCGGCCCGTGCCATTGCGCTGAGAATGCTGCCTGTCTGGCGATCAAGCGTGACCAGACCGGCAGCGCGCAATTGGGCAACAAGTAAGGCGCAACGCCTTTCAAAAACTTTTTCGTCTTCGATGTCTTCACGCATGTCTTCGATACGCGTGCGCAGATCATCGCTATCAGGGCCTATGTAACGGTCGATGATCTTTCCACCGACACGCTGCCGTGCGTACCAGTATTTGCCACCGGAAACTTTCTTCAGGAACGGCGTGCCGGAATGGCTCCTTGCGGCTCGCTGACGGTGCGCTTCGAGGAGGTCGTGATAGACCGTATGCACAGAGATGGGATAGCGCATCCTTTTTACCCTACGCGAAGAACTGATGTAGGGTAAACGTGTTACCCTACAAAATCAACTCGTGTAGGGTAACGCCCGTCTACTCCGTCTCCACATTCACCAGATCCGTGTAGAATGCGCCGTGATCCTTGATTTCTGCCGTTTCGTCATAGGGGTTCTCATAGGCCCACATGACGTCATGGGCTGGTTTGCCTGAGCCACCAAGACGCCAATAGGTAGCGTCGCCCTTATAGGGGCAATGGGTTTTCGTGGTTGTGCGTTCGAGATGGGCAAAGGCGATATCCTCGAAAGGGATATAGAGGACAGGCGGATAGCCGTCCTCCTTCAGGATCTTTGCCTGCGAGGATGCGGCGATCACCACGTCCTCCATCTTCACGGTCACCCGGCCCTTGTGCGGCTCCACCGTGATCTTCTTTTGCGGATTCTGCGCAAATCCGGACGCGGGATTGGGTGTTCCGGACATGAGACATCCTTCCCTTCCAAAAGGCGGTCTCATGCCGCCCGCAAGTCCTCCTTCGAAACCCAGCTCTCGGTATCGTCGAGCGCCTTTTCCAGCCGGTCGAACAATTCATTGAGTTCGGCCTCGCTGATGATCATGGGCGGGCAGAGCGCGATCGTGTCTCCGATGGCGCGCAGGATCGCGCCGCGATTCTCGGCGAATTTCGCAGCCTGTGTGCCGACGCCTTTGGCAGGGTCGAAGGAACGCTTCGATTTCTTGTCGGCAACCAGTTCGACACCGCCCATCAGTCCACAAGCGCGTGATTCTCCGACCAGCGGATGATCTTCGAGCTTCCTGATGCGCGCCTCGAAGGTGGGAGCGATCCGGCGCACATGGCCGATGATGTCGCGCTTCTGGTAGATCTCGATGGCCTTGACCCCGAGCGCGCAGCCGAGCGGATGCCCGCCATAGGTGAAGCCGTGGCCGAATGTGCCGATCTTCTCCGAATGATCGACATAGGCCTGGTAGACATCCTCCGGCACCATCACCGCGCCGAGCGGCGCATAGGCGGATGTCATCTGCTTCGCCGCCGAGATGGTGGTCGGGGTCATTCCAAGCGTCTGGCAGCCCCACCAGTTGCCGGTGCGCCCGAAGCCGTTGATGACCTCGTCATCGATCAGAATAATATCGTGCTCGTCCAGCACTTCCTTAATCGCGGGATAGTAGCCGGCCGGCGGCACGATGACCCCACCCGCGCCCATCACCGGCTCGGCGATCATGGCCGCGATCGTGTCCGGTCCCTCGCGCTCGATGAGGTCGCGCAGCGACTGCACGATGCGCTTGAGGAACTCCTCCTGGTTTTCACCTTCCTGGCCGAAGCGATAGTAGTGCGGGCAGTCCGTGTGCACTACGCGGTCGACCGGCAGGTCCCAGCCGATATGGTTGTAGGGCAGGCCGGTCAGCGAGGCCGACATCACGGTGACGCCGTGATAGGCCTTCATGCGCGAGATGATCTTCTTCTTGTTCGGCCGGCCGAGCGCGTTGTTCATGTACCAGGCAAGCTTGACCTGGCTGTCATTTGCCTCCGATCCGGACGAGGTGAAGAAGACCTTGGAGATCGGCACCGGCGCTATTTCCTTCAGCTTTTCGGCCAGTTCAATGGCCGGCTCCATGCCCTTGGCGCCGAAGAGGTGGTAGTAGGGCAGGCTGCGGAGCTGCTCGGTGGCTGCCTCTATCATCTCCTCGTCGCCGAAGCCGAGGCCGGCGCACCAGAGGCCAGACATGCCCTCGATATAGGCCTTGCCGTGGGTATCGTAGACAAAGACGCCTTCTCCGCGCTCGATGACGAGCGGACCCGAAGTCTTGAGCTTGTGCAGGGGCGTATAGGGGTGCAGGACCGCCTCTATGTCGCGGGTCTGCAGATTGGTCAGGGGCTGGTTGCCGTCCATTGTCATCTCCGATCAGAATGCCGGAGTCTAACCGCCCGCCACGCGCGGCGTAAACGGCTTGCAGGCGCTGGTTCATTCACGTTTCGGATGTGGTCTACTGCTGATCCGGCTCGCCGGTCAGCCGGTCCATGAGCCCCGCATAGGCGGAGGCGATGCGGGCAACCGGGATGCTGCTCGTTTCGACATCCTCGACGCGCAGAGGTCCGCCATCCGTCGGCTGCACGACAAGTGCCAGCGTCCGCTCCTCCGGCGATTCCAGCGACACAGCGGCCACCCAGTCGCAATCGGCCATGCCGTTCATGCGCATGTGGAAGAGCAGCGTGCCGCCGATATGTTCGAGCGCCTTGCGGACGGAGCCCTCGAATCCCAGCTCGATGAAATCCTGATGCCGAAGCGCCAGCTCGAGTTCCACGAGTTCGAGCGAGCTCACCTCCGATTGAGGCATATCCGGAGTAGGGGCGTGCATACGAAAACCCTCGACAAGGCTCGACCCCATTACCCCCACGGGATCGAGAATCAACGCGAACAATGGCTTGAATATGTCAACTTCATGCCGCACGGCAAGGTGTGAACCCGATTTCTGCCTCTGGACAAGGGACCGTTTCCGCTGACAATAGAGCCTATATCGTTTTGTTTCCGGGAGGAGTTGCATGCTTGGACTGATGCAGGAATGGCCGCTGCTTTGCCACAAGATCATCGATCACGCGGCGAGCCAGCACGCCGGTCGCGAGATCGTGTCGCGATCCGTCGAGGGGCCTATCGTGCGTATGACCTATGCCGATCTCAGGACACGCGCTCTCAAGGTGGCGCAGCGGCTTGAACGCGAGGGCTACAAGCTTGGCGACCGCATCGCCACCATGGCCTGGAATACCGGGCGCCATCTCGAAGCCTGGTACGGCACCATGGGCATCGGCGCCGTCTATCATACGCTCAATCCGCGGCTTTTCCCCGAGCAGATCGTCTGGATCATGAACCATGCCGAGGACAAATGCCTGTTCGTCGACCTGACCTTCGTGCCGCTGGTGGAGAAGATCGCCTCCAAGGTACCGTCGCTGAAACAGGTCATCGTGCTGACCGACAAGGCGCATATGCCGGAGACGTCGCTTGCCAATGCGGTGGCCTATGAGGAATGGCTGGCCGAGGCCGATGGCGACTTCGCCTGGAGGGAGTTCGAGGAGAGGACCGCCGCCGGCATGTGCTACACTTCCGGCACGACGGGCGAGCCTAAAGGCGTTCTCTACAGCCACCGGTCCAATGTCCTGCATGCCATGATCGCCTGCGCGCCGAACGCAATGGGCATTTCCGCACGCGATGTCGTGATGCCGGTGGTGCCCATGTTCCATGCCAATGCCTGGGGCCTGGCACAAAGCGCCCCGATGTCCGGCTCCAAGCTGGTCATGCCCGGACCGAGGATGGACGGCGAGGCCATCTACGAGTTGCTCGACACCGAAAAGGTCAGCTTCACGGCCGCCGTTCCCACCGTCTGGCTCATGCTGCTGCAATATCTCGAAGAGACCGGCAAGAAGCTGCCTTACCTGAAGAAGGTGGTGATCGGCGGCTCGGCCTGCCCGCGCGTCATGACCGAGAAGTTCCAGCAGAATTACGATGTCGAGGTTATCCATGCCTGGGGCATGACGGAGATGTCGCCGCTCGGCAGCCTCGGTACCATGAAACCGGAATATGCCGGTCTCGAAGGCAGCGCGCGGCTCGACATCCAGGAAAAGCAGGGCTTTGCGCCTTTCGGCGTCGAGATGAAGGTGACCAATGACGAGAACGAGGACCTGCCCTGGGACGGCAAGACCTTCGGCCGCCTGAAAGTGCGCGGGCCTGCGGTCGCCAGTTCCTATTATGGCGGGGCGGGGGCCGAGCAGTTCGACGAGCAGGGCTGGTTCGATACCGGCGACGTGGCCCATATCGATCGCTACGGCTATATGCAGATCACCGACCGGGCCAAGGACGTCATCAAGTCCGGCGGGGAATGGATCTCGACCATCGACCTCGAGAATCTGGCACTCGCTCATCCGGATGTGGCGGAAGCGGCGGTTATTGGCGTGCGCCATTCGAAATGGGACGAGCGCCCGCTTCTGGTCGTCGTCAGGAAGCCCGGCAAAAATCCGTCGAGGGAGGAGCTTCTCGCCTTCATGCAGGGCAAGGTCGCCAAATGGTGGCTGCCCGACGACGTGGCCTTCGTGGACGAGATTCCGCACACCGCCACGGGCAAGATCCAGAAGACGACTTTGCGGGAACAGTTCAAGGATCATCGCTTGCCCATGGAATAAAGCCGGTCGGTGTTGCGGAGCGGCGCTATGGCTGCTCCGTCCTGCCATCCGCGTCCGTCATCGGCCGTCGAGACCTGGGGTCCCCGACACTCTCCGCTGTGCTGCCAGGTCGAGGACGAAGGGGGCGGGGAGGTCTGGACAGATTGCCGACCTTTGCGACTGGCTGAAACATCGCTGATAAGCCTCGGTACCGCACCAGTCCTTGCCCTTTCCACTCAATGAACGTTGCCGGATGCTTCATACCCCCMCCCCGTCTCGCAATCCTTCGCTCTGCTCCCGATTGCTTGCCGACCCTCCCCACAAGGGGGAGGGTGAAGCGCGGCACATGCCTCGCCGTCTCAGCTCGGCAAGGCGGCAGCTTCATCAG
Organism: Mesorhizobium sp. J18; assembly: GCF_007829525.1. Classification (GTDB taxonomy): domain Bacteria; phylum Pseudomonadota; class Alphaproteobacteria; order Rhizobiales; family Rhizobiaceae; genus VLJP01. The sequence goes on along the minus strand of NZ_VLJP01000064.1, from coordinate 26 downwards.
AACACACCTTCTTGTTGCCACGCCCC
>NZ_VLJP01000063.1 GCF_007829525.1 Mesorhizobium sp. J18 | reverse complement strand
GTTCCTTCAACTGATCTACGCCCATCCCACCATATTGCTTGCGCCAGCGGTAATAAGTCTGTTCGACAACGCCGATCCGCCTGATCGCATCAAGACGGGACAGGCCTTGCCCCATCAGAACCTCAACCTGCCGCAACTTCGAGACAATCTCTTCCGGCTTCGGTCGCTTGTTGGCCATTCTCGATCCTCCGTTTCCTAATCATAACGGCGGACCACTTCACTGGGGGAGGATCAGGGCGAGGAGTCTGGAAAGCAGCCAATGTCGCTCCGAGAGGGACATTGGTCGCCCTGTGATCGCGAGAAGATCTATGTCACTTTGTGGCTGCAGCCCGCCTGACACTGCTGAACCGTGAAGGTAGGCGCCATGCACGGCCTCGCCGAGGATGCTGGACAAAGCTACCAACACCTCTTGTATTTGGAGGCTTCCATCTTCCCGCTCCATGACCTCTTGCCCAAATTATTGATTCAAGTGGGTGTTCTGCCGGACTGCAGGTGCTGCAGTCCGGCACCATTCATGAACGCTCTTCGCGACCAAGGAGACCTAGGGCTATCAGCGTGATAAGCGCCATGCTCGAGGAGTAGGCTACGAGTGGCCAGGCCGTATCGCCTTTCAGAGCAATAACCGCGAGCGTTCCAACGATGCCGACGATCAAGCTCTGGACACAGAAATAGAGGGCTACGGCTGAACCGGCAGTGTCGTCGAAGCTCCTCAGGGCACCGTTTGCAGTGACGGACACAGTGAAAACGATGCCGATCGACATGACCCACATGGGCACGATAAATGTCACCAACCCGGGTGAACCCGCGACTTGTCCAATAGTGAGGAGAGCGCTTCCCCCTAGCAGCGTCAACATGCCTCTCGCGAGACTGCCTTCGATATCCCAGTGCGCAACGAAAATCTTCGCAAAGCGGGCGGTGACAATCATCACTATCGCTGCCGTAGCAAATGCCAGGCTGAATTCCAGTTCGGAATATCGCGCCTTGTCAATGAGTACACGCGGAGCCGTAGAAAAGAACACGAAGAACGTCCCCATGGCAGCACTGAATCCCAGCGTGTAGCACCAGAACGCGGGGCTATGGAGGATTGGTCTGAACAGAGACCGCGAAGGTGCAGCTAACGCCGGCCGCGTTTCATGCCATCGGGGGATAGCGTTGAGAAGCGCCAGAAGCGCCAAGACGCCGAGCGTCACGAAGATCATCCGCCAACCAAGATGCTCTGCGACGACAGCTCCTGCAACCGGTCCGAGCGCAGGGACAAAAGCAAGCATTGAGCTGAACATGCTGTAGATGGTCACGCCTTCCGGTCTGTCTGCATAGACGTCCCGAACGGTTGCGAATAGAGCGACAAGCGCAGCCGAGGCGCCGGCTGCTTGCAGAAGCCGCAAGAAAACGAACAGGGTTGCCGTTGAAGTTATAGCAAGACAGAAGGAAGTGGCCGCGAAGAGCATCGCACCGGCGATGAGGACCGGTCGCCGGCCGACGCGATCAGAAATCGGGCCAAAGACGAGTTGCCCCAAGCCGAGCACGACCATGTAGAGGCTCAGCGTGAGCTGAATGATAGCAGGAGTAGTCTTGAGAATTCCGGGCATCGCCGGGACGACCGGGAGATAGATATCCATCGCTAGGGAAGCGAGAATATCAAAGGGTGCCATCAGCAATAGCGCTGCTGGTAGAGAGTATTTCCAAGCATGGGAATTGGACATGATGGAGTATCCGCGCAAATGAGACATTTGGCGGCGTCTATCTGTCAGTCCGTAAATTTAGCTCGACAGAACGCCGCAACAACAGGGATTGTTGCGGCTTATGTGTCTGACGACTTTGCGGAGCCCATGCCACGATCCTACTTTGATGGCAGCCTCTAGCGAACTTTGCCCGGCCGGGCAATCCCAAGTGTTGCTCGGCGAGGCGACTGGCACGGCTGATTCCGTGAAGCTCCCGTAGCAGTGTCGATGGAGCTCTCCGAGACCGAGTAGGATGCGCGCCGCGCATGCCTGCCTCATGCACTGTCACTCGACGACGCTTCCCGGGCGAGAGCGTTAGATCCGACGCGGCGAGCAGCTCGTCGAAGTCGGCGAAGGTTCGCGTCCGCCTTTCGAGCCGCGCTCTCTGTCGCATTCATGGCGCTGCCTGGCTGTCGTCGCAACTCCGGCTGCCTAGGCGTGATGCGGGATTGAGCCAGAGTGGCCGAGCACAAACCGGACACGCTCCTCGACGGCAGCGAGGGGCAGGTGGACCAGTTCGTAGCCGAACTCGCGGTAGGTTCGCTCCATCGCCCGGAACGTCGCTTCGGCCTCTTCGAATGACTGTTTCCTTTCGGCATCGTTCCGGAAGATGCCTCGCCACGGAGCCGCGATGAACACACTGCGGCTATACCTGAGGGTGGCCGCCGCCTTCAGGGCATGCGGCGGAACATCCAATCCGCTCAGCCGGAGGTAACCGATCACGTCAGGCACGCCGCGGTCGAAGAACACCGTCCCGGTCGTGCTGGCCGCTTCACGATAGGACCGCATTTCCCAGTTCAGCATCAGTTCGGCGAAGGCGCGCCTGTCGGACCAGGGCAGCGCCGGGCCTCCGATCGCATCCTGCTCCGTGATGATGGCTCTCCCAGCCTCCGGCATCGTAGCAAAGCCGCGGCAGCGCAGCGCGTCCAGGAGAGCGGTCTTCCCGGATCCCGGACCTCCTGTCACGACGTGGAAGCTCGAACTGCGGTCGACGGTGATAGGACAACCCTCATGTGATGTAGATGTAGCGGCCGGCGCGCTGCCGGAGCTCTTGGAGATCAGTAGGCGAAGAAGGCCATGATGGCGGCTAAGAGGAGAATCGGCTGCGCCAGTACGAAAGCACAAGTGGCCAGCGCCTGAACAAGGAGCTAACCCGCAATAGGCAAGGTCAGACTGGTGCGCTTCTGCCGAGCGAACGCAGAGGACGCAGAACTGGCTAGCCTGAAGGGGGCTCGTTAACACCCTCCACGCTCTTAGATGCTGCATAGCACTGCCAGACCGTCGGTGACGCTACCGAAGCCTCGCTGCACGGTAATCACGAAGATCCGATTGAGTTCACCTTCGCGAGTTGATCTTCGCGCCGGCCATAAGATCTAACGGCGGCTTTCGGGAGAGCCGGCCAGGAGCCTGAACAACCGTAATGGTGAAGGGTTTCGGGTGCCGGCAGGCGTACGAAAGCCCCTCATGCAGGAACCGCGGGCCACAATTGATGACTATGGGGACTTCGGTTTTCGGCTGATGTCGTCGTCGGTGCGACGGCTGCCAGGAAGCGATCGCGTTGATATGGACGAGCGCTTCGTCGTTTTTCTGCGCGGGATTGTCGGCATGATAAGCGGCTGACCACCACCCTGTCTGCATCGTAGTTCAAGATCGATACGTGTGGATTCATCGCCGAAGTGGCCCATGGGGTGGTCCGGTTTCAGTCTTAATGCATGATGGGCTTTTGGGCCATCGCTTGGGCAGACGAACTGCGCAAGCCCGACCTACCTGAAGCGACACAGCAAGCCGGTGCGGCCGGGCGATCTGGCGCGGCACAGGTTCGTGGACATGCCGACGCCGGACGGCCGGCCCCGCGCCCTGGCCCTGTCGCGACCGGAGGGGAGCGAAACCATGCTGGTGCAGCCTAGCGCGACCGTCGATGAAGTGCTCACGATGCACCGCCTGGTCAGGGGCGGTGTCGGGATAGGCATCCTTTCGTCTTACCTTGTGAAGGCCGATCTGGATGATGGCGCGCTCGAACGCGTCCTGCCCGATTGGGAGGTGCCGGGCGTTCCGATTTCCCTCCTCTATCCGAGCCGGCGCAAACTAGCCCCTCCGTCCGCGCATTCGCAAACTTCGTGCGCGTTCTGGGCGCCAGTGCGGCATGGAAGAAGTAGCGTCTGTCGATCCTCACCCCAGGCGGCAACGAGGTCGCACGCACCCTTCCCGAGCGGATTGTTTATCGGTGACTGAAGGTCGTCGAGGCTGAATGTGCGAACAACAATCCGGCCGTCGACAGATGCCCGCTCCCGGAGGAGCAGGCATCCTCATCGATGGCTTCAGAAATCCATGCCGGACTCGGCAGGCATGTTCCTTCGTCGGCTTCTCGGCCACCATCGCCTCGGTGGTGACGAGCAGGCTCGCGACGGTTCTTGGGACGAGCAGGACGGCTGGTCACCGGTCCTTCAGAGGGAAGCTGCACATTAGGTGTCAAAACCTGACATCCTTTTCGTTTGGCGAACGCCAAGTTATCCGCAGTTTCAGATAAGATCGAGGACTCCAACGGCGGCAAGAGTTGATCGACAGCTTTTTCGCTATGACGGGACGGTTAGGAAGCTCAGTGCTGTCAGTGCCTGTGCGGCCAGAAGCCGAGAAAACATTCGGAGCCTGTAGCGTATATCCGGTAGGTGTGGGATTTGGCGGTAGCGGTCCTCCGCTACCAAAAATCTTCAATTATTTCAGATATTTAAGCATAAAAACATTTGGCTACCATCTCGCGAAAGTGTCGCTGGGTGTCATTTTGGGCAACACGAGCGTGTGCTTGGATGTGGCGGGATAAGGTGAAAGCGGATAGGCGTCTCGTTGTGAGGCGGATAAGAGTCGGCGCCATGACGGCCGAGAACCGACGCGTGATTTCGACGAACCCCCAGTGTTCCCTGATTGCCAGCGCTCGCAGTGTAGATGAGGATGCCGCGTTCTTTTGGTTGGCTGGGCAGACCAGGAACGAGATAGAGGCGCTCCTTCAGAGAACTCGCCGGATACATCCAGCGGGGCGACGAATTCAATATTCCTCTCGATGAACGAAGGCTCGCACTAAAGGCGGCCTTCGAAAAGAACCGCGGCTACTGGAACGAGTTCTGGGACGGGCTCCTGAAGCTCGATCCCGATTTCTTCGCGGCGTACCTGGAATTTTCCACGATTCCCTGGCGGCAGGGCCGGCTCGAGCCGAAGGTGAAGGAATTCATCTACATTGCCATCGATGTGGCGACAACGCACCTCTACGAACCGGGCCTGCGCATTCATATCCAGAACGCGCTCAAATACGGGGCGACGAAGGAAGAGATCATGGAGGTCTACCAGCTGACCTCGGTGCTCGGCATGCATACCTGCACCATGGGCGTTCCGGTCCTTCTGGACGAAATGCGCAAGGCCGGCCAGGAGATCTGAACCGCGCGTTCCGCACCAGGCTGCGACTTGTCCGGCGTCAGCATTGATGGGACCAAGATGGCTTAACTAAGAACGGAGGATTTCTGGTTCATCGTAGCGTTTCAAAGGAGCGAAGAAGAGACAGAACCGAAGGACCGCGCCAGCGAAATCCTGGATAGGGAAAGCGCCTACGGAGCAGGTGATCAAGGACATCCGCCGTGCAACCCGCAGGCAGTATGGCGCGGAGGAGAAGATCTGCATTGTGCTGGAAGGTCTTCGCGGCGAGGAATCGATCGCGGCGCTTTGCCAGCACGAGGGTATTGCCGAGAGCCTGTATTATACTTGGTCGAAGGAATTCCTGGAAGCTGTCAATCGGCGGCCGATTGACAACGAAGTAGGTCCAAGTCTGGTTGATCTGCTCTACGACGTTGAGGGGGCTGTGGGATGGAAACCGACAGGCTCGAACTTAATCCGCTTGAGCACGTCGAGCGGATCTCCGGTCTGTTTGGCGATCCAGTCACGGACCCGCTGAGGATCGGATGCGGTCAAGCAGCAGATCAGGGTCCTCCTTCGCCCGGACGAAGGTGTCAGGCGCCACTTGCCCTACCATCCACTCCTGAGGACCTTTATTGCCTCGTCTTTGCCAAGAACCTGTTCGCACAGCTCCCCTCCATCCGTCACCAATGGTCAGTCCAAACAGGTAGGGGGTCAATTTTCGATGCCGATTGACAGACGAGTATTCCCCCTTGGTACCCCCGGGGGCGGGTGGGGACTGAGCCGCGGAAAATCTTTCCCTGCGGACGACACAGAGGGAGGAGCCTTCCCTTGCCGTTCTTTCCCGCGTCATTACTCGGTCATTACAAACCCGAGGATCGTGGAGATCTCACGCAACAAAAAAATTATGATTTCAAGTTGTTAAATGGCGCGCCAACGATTCCGTGTGGCCGGAGAAAGTAAAATTCAAATAAAGGGAATACAGTGGCGTATTTGTCTCACCGCGGGAAATGCCATTCGGCTATGACTACAGCCTCCGCACAACGTAAAGGCGACGACGCTGCCGGTGCGTCTGTATTCCCAATCGTGCCTCACCGCGCCACGTGGATTTCTACAGCACCGTCGCGCAATGCATCGGCCAGCGGATGGGGCGGCGTCTCGTCAGTGACAATGGCTGTAAGCGCCGACAACGGCCCGACGGTGGCGACGAGATCGACATTGAATTTTGTGTGGTCGACCAGCAGATAGGCTTCACGCGATTGGCGAAGCATCATCCGTTTTACAGCAACCGACGGTCGGTTTGCGTCGGAAATTCCCTTCGTCGTCAGGCCGCTTGAACCGATGAAGGCGCGATTGGCGTTATAGCGGCTGAGGAAATCAATTGTTTCCGGTCCGTAGATGCCAGCTTCCCGTGCCATAAAATCGCCGGGGCAAATAATGACCTGAATCGTCTCGTTCTGACCAAGAACTGAGGCAACGGCGATACTGTTGGTGAGCACGGTCAAATCGTTGGCAGTGGCGGCAAGACATTGCGAGAACTGATGCGTGGTGGTGCCGGCATCGATCATCAGCACCTCGCCGGGACGCACCAGCTCTGCCGCACGCCGCGCAATACTCGCTCGCTCTTCAATATGCGCGCGGTCACGCTCACCAAAGGGTAGCTGTGCGCCCATCGGTGCCACGGAGGCGCCTCCATAAGCACGTTGGATCAGACCCTCACCGCTCAGCGCTTCGACATCTCGGCGTACGGTCTCCGTCGACACGCCAAACCGCGCGGCAAGTTCCGAGGTGCGCACATGAGGATGGTGCTGCAGTTCCAGGAGTATCAGATCGCGGCGGTCGTTCTTGCGCAGGCGGGCCATCAGCGTTTCCTGGCCCTTAAGATGGCATCGGCAACCTCGGCGAAGCCCGCACCGCCTGCCTGATGTGTGATCCACTTCGGCTGTGTCGCCACCATTTCGCGGAAATCAGCGAAGTTCGCCACACCGATGCTGTTCTCGAAGAAGCCGAACATCGGCGCATCGTTCGGGGAATCGCCGACGAAGATCACCCTGTGCCCTTCTCTTTCGATATCGATGCCATAACGCTCCGAAAAAAGACGCTGTGTCATGCCGAGTTTGTCGTAACACCCGAACCATCCGTTGACATGGATTGATGACACTTTTGCAACAGCGCCGGCCGCCTTGAAGCAGGCGACGATTCTGCCGATCTCGGCATCGTCCAGTCGTGGCCCATCCTCGGCAAAATCGATGGCGAGATCGGCCTCGCGGAACCGTTGATCGGCGGAAATACGCGATCCCGGCACTCCGGCGAGGATGGAATCTGCAAGGATATCGAGCCGTCGGCGATTCTCCAGCCGCTCCCGTTCGGACTGGACAAAGACACGAGTCATCCCACCCCTGATCTCACAGGCGAAATAGAAGGCACCATTCTCGCCAACGACCGCGTCCACGGGCCAAAGTCGTGCGATGAGGTCGCACCAGCCAGCCGGTCGGCCAGTGACTGGAACCACCTTGACCCCGGCCTTACACAATTTTTCCAGAGCCTCATAGGCGATGCTCGGCAAGCGACCGTTGGTGGTCAATGTATCGTCGATGTCAGTCAGGACGAAATCGATAGCACGAAGGCGCTCTGCGCCGAACATATGGAATGGACGCATTTCAAGATCGCCTGTCTCCTCTGTATTCGCCGCCTTTCCAGCCATCGGTAGCTCTCTCCTCCACGAGGGACATGCCACAGCTTCTAGCGATTTCCCTATTATTTTTCGAGGGAAGTTCAAAATATTTTCTACAAGTGTTGCAAAATGCCACAAATTGTCGATAGGTTTCAAACAGTGGGCTTGGTTGGAGAACCCGATGGAGAAGCAGGCGCGTCACGCCTGAAGCGGAGGAGAGAAATGACAACGATCACGACCAACGGCCGCCTTGCAGGCGGTGCCGCAGCAGCGCTATTCGGCCTGTCCGCCTTTTTTTCCGGAACAGCCGCCAATGCCCAGGACTGTGCCAACCGCGGCCAACTCGACGTCATGTATTGCGATGCGGATGGCGACATGGTCGCAGATGCGCCGACCGACCCGGCGCAGTTGAAGGATCCCGACACGCTGGTCTTTGCTTATACACCAGTGGAAGACCCATCAATCTACGAGGATATCTGGGCGCCTTTCATCGAGCATCTTGAAAAAGTAACCGGCAAGGGCGTCCAATTCTTCGCCGTTCAATCAAATTCGGCGGAAGTGGAAGCCATGCGCAGTGGTCGGCTGCATATAGCCGGTTTCTCCACCGGCCCGACTCCCTTCGCCGTCAATCTGGCAGGCGCAGTACCCTTCGCCATCATGGGCTCGGAGGATGGACGCTTTGGCTACACGTTGCAGGTCTACACGCGCAAGGATTCCGGCATCAATGAGATGGCCGATCTTAAAGGCAAGAACGTCGCCCACACTTCGCCGACCTCCAACTCCGGCAATCTCGCACCGCGGGCGCTCTTCCCCAGCCTTGGCGTGACGCCTGAGCAGGACTACCAGGTCGTCTATTCCGGTTCGCACGACCAGTCCATGCTGGGCGTGGCCGCGGGCGACTACGACGCCGCCCCGGTTGCCTCGGAGGTGGTGGAGCGTATGGCCGAACGCCAGCTTTACGATCCGGAAGAAGTGAAAATCATCTGGGAATCCGACCCCTTCCCCACAACCTCCTACACCTATGCGCATGACCTCGATCCGGCTTTGGTGGAAAAGATCAAGGAAGCCTTCTTCTCCTTCGACTTTGCTGGAACGGAGCTTGGCGAGGAGTTTTCGGGCGTAAGCAAGTTCGTACCCATAACCTATGAGAAGGACTGGGCGGTGATCCGGGAAATCCAGAAGGCGAATGGCGTGAAATACACGCCGCAAGATCTCGCCAAGGAGTAAACTTCCTCCTGTCGGGCGCGAGGCAATGGCAGCTTGCCACGCGCCTGATTCTCTTCTCCGGAGCGGATCAATGCTGAAGATTTCGCAACTCGTGAAGCGTTATGGCAACGGCGCGCCCGTCCTCAAGGGGCTGGATCTGGAAGTGCCCGGTGACAGCATCGTTGCGATCATCGGCGCTTCCGGTGCCGGCAAGAGTACTCTGCTTCGATGCATTAACCGGCTGGTGGAGCCGAGTTCCGGCACGATCGAGCTGAACGGGCTGAAGCTGACTGACCTGAAAGGAGCTGGACTACGCGCCGCAAGACGGCGCATCGGCATGATCTTCCAGGGGTTCAACCTGGTCGACCGGCTGACTGTGATGGAAAATGTCCAGTCCGGTCGTCTCGGCTACCTACCCACCTGGCGCGCCGTCTTACGGCGCTACCAAAAAGAAGATATCCGCCGCGCCTACGAACTGATGGAACGCGTCGGCATCGCCCACTATGCCAACAAGCGCGCCGACGAGTTGTCAGGCGGCGAGCGCCAGCGTGTCGGCGTGGTGCGCGCACTGATGCAGGAACCGGAGATTCTGCTTGCCGACGAACCAACTGCATCTCTCGACCCGAAAACCTCGGAGCAGATCATGGAGTTGCTGCGTTCCCTGTCGCGTGAGTTGTCCCTACCAGTACTGATAAACATCCATAACGTGGCTGAAGCGAAACTCTACACCGATCGCATCGTCGGCATGCGCTTTGGCCGCATTATCTTCGACGCCGAGCCAAAGGCACTCGATAAAGCGGCAATGGATGAAATCTATGCCGGCGTCCCAGCAGAGGAACGAGGCGAGGTCGACAATGTGATGCCGCTGAAGGTCAGAAACGCATGAGTGCTGCGACTGATAGTTCTCCGCAGAAATGGCCCGACAGTTGGCGCCGACCTCCCCTGATCGCCAATCCAATCTTGCGCTACGGACTCATTACCGCGGTGACTACGTATCTGGTCTGGGCATGTTTCATGCTGCCAGTCGACTGGCAGCGTGTCTCACAGGGCTTCGCTCGCGCAGCACGCATCTTCAACGGCGCGTTTCCACCTAGCTTCGTACGCAGCGGGCTTTTGATCGATGGTTTCCTGGAAAGCCTGAAGATTGCAATATTAGCGACGGTAGGTGGAGTTCTTCTCTCAATCCCCATCGCTTTCATGGCGGCCAAGAATCTGTCGCCGAAACCGATTTACTTTCTCGGCCGCGCGCTGATCATTATCGCCCGTAGCTTCCATCCGGTCATCGTCGCCATCATTTTCGTCAAGGCGGTGGGGTTCGGCCCCCTTGCCGGCGTGCTGACGCTGATAGTTTATTCCGTTGGCTTCGTTGCCAAGATGCTGGCCGAAAAGATCGAGGAAATCGACTGGGGTCAGGTGGAAGCCATGCGCTCCGTAGGGGCTGGTTATGTTTCCACGCTCATCTATTCGGTTTTCCCACAGATCATGCCGCGCCAGATCGGCTTGAGCATCTACCAGCTCGACAGCAATCTCCGCGCCTCGGCCGTTGTTGGTATCGTGGGTGCGGGTGGCATTGGGTCGACACTCGCCAATGCATTCGGCCGCTATGATTATGATTTCGCACTGGCAATCACTATCGTCATCGTGGCCGTAATCCTGCTCAGCGAGGCGGTTAGCGGACAGATCAGGAAGCGGATATGGTGAGCATGGACACGACGCCGGAGGTGTGGGCCCGCTACACACCGCGCGAGCGCTTGCAGCGTTTTGCGGTCTTCCTTGTCACTATGGTTGCCATTGTCTGGGCACTGACGAGCATTGACGTCATTTGGCCGTGGGTGTTCGACGCACCACAGCAGATGGTCGACCTGTTTGGCCGCATGGTGCCGCCAGACGTAAGCAACCTGCCGAGCATCCTTTGGATTCTGCTGGAGACAGTCAACATCGCCACCATCGCAACGGCAGTCGCCGTCTTTGTCTCGCTGCCGGTCGCCTATATCGCCGCACAGAATACGACACCTAACGCGGCTACGCTTTGGCTCGGCCGCTTCATCCTGGTCTCCAGCCGCTCGGTCAACACGATCATCTGGGCGCTGCTGTTCGTGGCGATCTTTGGCCCGGGCATTGTTGCCGGCATCGTAGCCATCATGTTCCGTTCCATCGGTTTCATAGGCAAGCTGCTCGGTGAAGCAATCGAGGAGATCGACAGGCGGCCGGTGGAAGCACTGGAGGCAACCGGGGCTTCTCGTTTCAAGGTCATTGTCTATGCCATCGTACCCCAGGTTATGCCTACCTTCTGGGCCGTGGCCATTCTGCGCTGGGACATTAATTTGCGCGAGTCGACGGTGTTGGGCCTGGTCGGCGCCGGCGGCATCGGCATCATACTACAGGGCGCCATTGACACCTTCAATTGGCCGGAGGCGGCAACGGTGTTGCTAAGCATCCTATCCCTGGTGGTGCTCGGCGAAGTCGTGTCGGCCTGGTTGCGCAAGCGCATCATCTGACCCTACGGGATTGCAACTCCGGCCGGAAACTATCTCGCCGGTGTCGTTCTCGCGGCAATCGTTCTATGTTCAGATAAGTGTCCATAAGACCTGTCCCACCCAAGGCGCCCATCCGGATCCCTATCTCCCGTTCGAGCATCAAGGAAACTTTACGGATGCTTGCAGATCGACAACGGAATATGCCGCGGCAGTTAAACCAAGTGGGTGCCGTTTCCGTCATTTTTGCTCATAACATAGGTCTTTTTTTGCAATTAATTTTGTTACAGTGGCAAATATCAGACCGGCCACAGGACCGGGATAGCCTTCAACGTCGCGGGCATAGTCGCGGTGATAATGAATGCGATGGCCGCCGAACGTCAGCATCGAATAGTAGAACAGCAGCGTCGTCGTCGCTTCGGCGACATGGCGATGTTCGGCAGCCGGAGTATCGGGCCGAGGCGGTGACGGAGACTGCGGCGCGCTTCCCGGTGGACGATGTCCTAGCATTCGGCGGTGGCCACCGTCCCGGTTCATGTCGAAATCTCATGTCGACGTTACGAAGACGAGACCGCCGCGTCCGGTCTTTTCAGTAACGTCAGCGACACGTGAGGTGCGGGTCACTGTGTCACTGATCTTCAGTGGCCGATGAATGTGCAGCGCACCTCCAGCCCCACATGCGCCGAGGAAGCAGAACGTGCGGCAGGAAGCCGCCCCGCCCCGGGTGGCCGTCTGGGCCAATCTCACCGGTGGCGCGATCTGCACAGGCGAGTATGAGGCGCCCTGCAAGGAACTCGGCATTCTGGAATAAATCCGCACGAGCCTTATTCTGAAATCGCGAAGGATGCGCCCGCTCGGCTAAGACAAGCGGGCGCAAAACCAGCCATGAGGAGAAACGCGCCTATGACCGCATCGCCGGCCGACAGCTCTCCGCGAGGCGAGCCGATCTTGCGTCTGCGGGGCATTTCCAAGCAATTCGGTGCGGTCTCTGCACTGACCGACATTGATCTCGATGTTTATGCGGGCGAGGTTGTGGCGCTGGTAGGCGATAACGGTGCGGGCAAATCCACGCTGGTCAAGACGCTTGCGGGCGTGCACCAGCCGACCTCCGGAACGATCGAGTTCATGGGGCAGGAAGTCACGATCGATACGCCCGCAAGGGCGCTGG
>NZ_VLJP01000062.1 GCF_007829525.1 Mesorhizobium sp. J18 | reverse complement strand
CACGCAGGAATGGTTCGTGCGCGGGCACGAGATCGCGGCCGCATTGCACCGGCTGCCGGACGAGCAGCGCGAGGTGGTGATGCTGATCGGTGTGCTGGGGGTCTCCTATGAGGAGGCAAGCGAGATCTGCGGCTGKGCCATGGGGACCATCAAGAGCCGCCTCAACCGCGCACGCCTGCGCCTGCTTGCAGAGATGAAGGAGACATCCCCGCGATCCTCCCTCGAACGCTCAGGCCCCTCAATACTCGATTCAGGACAAAGAAAAACCGCGTAGGACTTACAGCGAGATGAACATCTCGCTCCTAGCGGGCGCCGAAAACCATCTCGCTGAACCAGCGCAGCAGCAATGTGTTATAGGCCTGAAGACTGCGCCTGTCAGACAGGGCGTGATCGGCATCCTCGATGACGCGATAAGTGACGGATCTGGCCAGAACGAATGAAGCGAGATAGCTGGCAATTGTCGGATGCGGGATGATTTCGTCCTTGGCCGATTCCACGATCAGAACATCGCCGGTGAACCGCTGGCATTCCTTCAACGCCCGGTTTTCCTCGCGCGGGACCAGCGTGCGGCGATAACGATTCAGCTCATCACGATCGAGGTTGAATTTCGGCACCTCCCAGTCGCTGTCCCGATAAAGCGCCGGCACTCTCAAAGCCAGCCACCGCACGGGGCGCAACGCCGTCATCAAGGCTGCCAGATAACCGCCGTAGCTGCTGCCAATCACCGCGATGCTCGACTGGTCCACCTTGGGATGGTCCGCCAGCCTGTCGTAAGCGGCGCAAAGGTCGGCCAGGTTCTCCTGGCGCGTGACGCTCTTGATGTCCCCGGTGGTTTCCCCATGACCGCGCAGATCGAAGGTAAGGCAGACACAGCCGAGCTGGGCGATGTTGCGGGCCCGATCGCGGTCCCTTTCCTGACTTCCTGCCCACCCATGTACGAATATGACACCGGGATAGCCTGTGCTTGGCTCCATCAGAAGGCCGGAGAGCGAATAATCGTCAACGACTATTTGCGTCCGTTCTTCCCGCATCGTCCAGTTTCTCCACAATCACGTATTTCATAATCGGCCCCGCTTCCGGATCGACGCCCCGGAAATAAACAACAGCGCCGGTGGGCGGCATCTCGTCCTTCCCGTAACGCTCCACCGCACGGGCAAGCACGGTTTTGACCGCCGGCTCGCGGTCAAATGTCTCGAGCGCGGAAATTTCAGCGCCGGTGGCACCGCCGGCCCGCCAGGATTGCTCCAGAACACCGAAGCGGATCGAACCTTCCTGGGTAAGTCCCCGCACCACGTCATAGTTCCGTCGCGAGGCTATGAGATCCGGCAGGTGTTTCTCCAGCAGGGCATCGAATTTCCGCCCACATTGGATCGCCTGCCGCATATCGTCCGACAGAGCGAAACGATCCAGATTTTCATAGCCGCCCCGCGTGATGATCAGTTCCGACCCGCCATAGATAGGCGAGCCGCTATTGTCATTGGTGAGCGATTGCGTCCCACAATAGCTTAGCAACTGCCCTGCCGCCCGGACCTGCCCGACACTGTAGGTAGTCGGCTCAGCCAGGCTTTCCTCCACCACCAGAGGATCCTTGAGCGAGCCCTTGATCGAAAGGCGCGCAACGATCTCTTCGATCTCCCTTTGGGTTCTCGCGACCATCTGGCCGCGCGCTCCATCGGCGTGGATCGGCTTGAACCGGACCGCGCCTTGCGGAAGCAGGGCCTTGGCCGCGGCCAAGGCATCTTCCGGCGAGAATACGGAAAAGCCGCATAAGGTGATGTCGTCGGCATTTTCTGCCAGCGCATCGGACCAGCCTTCAGGCGCCGCCGCTTTAGACGATACAAGGGGATGCACCACCGCCTTCGTGGCCATATGCTCGTAGGGCACCCAGCCGCCGAAGAGATCCTCTTCGCTTCGCAGTTCTAAGTGGCGCGCGATGTCGCGGCCCACGAGCGTTCCTCGCGGGAAGTGATAGAGCAGGCCCTGCCGCGTCGAAGTTTCGAACGCTCCGGCAAAATCATAATGCAGGATGGCGGCCAGATGCTGCGCCAGATTGGTGTGCGTGACATCGGGATGAGATTTTCCTTCATGGCACCCATGTGTCACCAAAAGGCGCGCGGCAGCTCGGTATGGCTTTCCTTTGGCGTCAGACAAGCGCAAACTCCTCACAAATGGATACCATTTCACGGCAACCGCGCTGACTGACCTTTGTTCCCGAGGATCGCCAGCGGGAACGGTTGACGCCCCGACCGGTTATAGAAGGTGATTGCCGATTGCCCACCTGCGAGGGAGAAAAGCGATGAATACTGCCAATCTTCAATTGGAAGGCATGTTGCTGGCCATCTCAGCCCTGATAAATGCACTCGGCAGGAAGGGCCTCCTCAGCTCCGAGGAGATTGCAGCGGCCCTGTCGGAAGCAGAGGAGGCAGCGCGCAAGGACGAGTTGCGTCCAAAAGGCCTGTCGGCGGCCAATGTCGAGGCGGTTCTTTTTCCGATCCGCTTTCTCCAGGCCGTGAATGTCCGCACCTCAAAGGCGAAGCTGCCCGCTTTCTCATATCTCGCGACAGCCGTCGGTGAAACCAAGGTCCGTCCCGAGAGGATGCCGCGTCCGCGCGACGCTTCCTGAGCGGCTTTTGCATTTATTGCAGCTGATCGGAACAATCCCCACTGCGCTCGGTTCGGCAAACGAATATAGCGCAGAGGAGGTAAGGATGTCCGTCGCAAGACATACCGAGATCACGGCGAGCGGAACGTCGATCGAGGAAGCCATTCAGAACGGGATCAGCAGGGCCACGGATACACTTGAGAATGTCCAGCAGGCCTGGATCAAAGAGATGATCGCCAAGGTCGACGGTGGCCGGATCACCGAATATCGCGTTGACATGAAAGTCAGCTTCGTCCTGAAGAACTGAGGGACGGAACCCCTTTCGATCTTCACCGTTGCTTCGGAAAGAGCCTAATTATCCGGGCCGCGAGGATTTCGGCAGGATGACGGACTTCCGAAGAGCAAGAGAGAATATGGTTGAGCAGCAGATAGCTGCCCGGGGCATTTCGGATGACCATGTGCTGAAGGCTATGCGGTCCGTCTCCCGGGAACGCTTTGTCGATGAGGACATGCGCGAACTGGCCTATCGCGACTCGCCGCTTCCTATCGGCGAGGGCCAGACGATCTCACAGCCTTTTGTCATAGCGTTGATGATCACACAATCCGGCCTGCGGCCCGATGAGCGCGTCATGGAGATAGGAACGGGCTCAGGCTATGCTGCTGCTGTCATAGCGGAAATCGCGGCTTATGTGGTTACCATCGAGCGCCATGAAATACTTGCAGAGCGAGCACGGCAGCGACTGGCCAGCCTGAGTTATCACAATATCGAAGTCATCACAGGAGACGGCACACTCGGCTGGAAGGCGGGGGCGCCCTACGACGTGATCATGGCCGCTGCAAGTGGTCCGGCGGTTCCACGGACGTGGAAGGAGCAACTCGCCATCGGCGGCCGGATCATCATGCCTGTGGGTGCTGAGGCGGGATACCAGACTCTGGTGAAGGTCACCCGGGAAACCGAAACCAGCTATAGCGAGGACGTGCTAGATGCAGTGCGGTTTGTGCCTCTTATCGGCGCGTTCGCCTGGCATGGAAGTGGAATCAGTGACGGCACTTCCTGATGACGCTCGCCCCGTTCGCCGATCAGCAATCGCGGGAGGCGGTTCCCGCCTCCCGCGATTTTTTAGTGAACTTCAGCAGCGGCCTCTGGAAACAATCCTGTAGCTCGCGGCTTGCGCTTCGCAGGCATTCCCGAAGGTGCGGATATTGTTGCCGCGACGCGCGCAAACCGGGGCGTATTCGCGCGTGCAGACCTGCGGACGGTCAGGTCGGCCGGGCCGATCGGATCCACGCCGGCATTCGCCGCGATGATCCACCTGATAGCCTTCGGCCCGGGCCATGCAGGCATTCGAGAATGTTCTCTGACTGCTTCCCCGCCGCGCGCAAACCGGATTGTATTCCTGCGTACACATTTGCGGGCGTCCCGGTCTGTCGGGTCCGCGGCGGCACTCTCCCCGATAGCTGATCCCATATCCCTCGGCACGCGCCATGCAGGCATTGGGGAAAGTGCGGTGACTGGAACCCCGCTGACCGCAGACCGGTGCATATTCACGCGTACAGGCCACCGGCCCCGGAATCGGCGGACGTGGCCCCGGTCCCGGCACCTCTTCGACCACGCAGGAGGCAAGCAGGAGGGTCGCCAACAGCCATGCCGCCGCGCGAATGAACCCTGATCCATTTCCTTTCATGTGCATCCTCTCCGAACGCCCCTCGCCCGTCCCTCAAACGCAGAGTTGCATAAAATGGTCCGGCTCGCCT
Organism: Mesorhizobium sp. J18; assembly: GCF_007829525.1. Lineage (GTDB taxonomy): Bacteria > Pseudomonadota > Alphaproteobacteria > Rhizobiales > Rhizobiaceae > VLJP01. The sequence goes on along the minus strand of NZ_VLJP01000062.1, from coordinate 8,488 downwards.
CAAATTTTTGCTTTCACACGGGCGTAGCGGATCGCTTCCGGCACCGGCTACCTGGTGACGCGCACAAGGTCGCGGTCAGGAAAACAGGTCGGCTTTCTTCCATTGCGCGCCTGCCAGTCTCCAATGGAACGACGCGTCTTGAAGCCGGGCAATCCATCCGCGCCCCCTACGTCGTAACCCATCCCCTCCAGCGCCCGTTGCATCGCGGCTATCTCCGAGCGGGCGAGCCCATCCACCTTCGCCCATGCCCCGGCAAAACGGGAATCGCCATAGGTGATGCGGTCCGCGGCATGACCTACAAAAAGCGCGTAGAGATCGCTCTCGTTATATTCTTTCAGGACATAGAAATTCGGGGTTACGATGAAAGCAGGCCCATACCGGCCTGCAGGCATCATCAGATAGCCTTCGCCGCGCAGTTCATGCGCCGGAAAGGGTTTGCCGCTGACACGCCGAATGCCCATTGCGGCCCATTCCGAAATCAGCTTGCCGCGATCGGGTCCTTCGAGGGCACAGGAAATGTCCGCCGGTACGGTTACCTCGAAACCCCAGTCCCGGCCTTTCACCCAGCCATGCGCGGCAAGATAGTTGGCGATCGAGGCCAGCGTGTCGGCATCGGAATCCCAGATGTCGCTGCGACCGTCGCCGTCGAAATCGACGGCATATTTCAGGAAGGAAGTCGGCAGGAACTGAGGCTGTCCGAGCGCGCCGGCCCAGGAAGATTTCATTGCCCTCGGGCCGACCTGTCCGCGTTCGACCATTTCGAGGGCGGCCAGCACTTCCTCGCGGAACATGTCCTTGCGTGTCGCCATGAAGGCCTTGGTGCCGAGCACCTCGAAAGCATCATACGGGATCTCGGCCGATCCGAATCCCGACTCGCGCCCCCATATGGCAAGCAGGATCCCGCCCGGCACTCCATAGCGATTTTCGATTGCCGCCAGGGTGCGCGCCANCGCCCGGCACTCCATAGCGATTTTCGATTGCCGCCAGGGTGCCCGGCCGCCGCTGGTGACGCCCGCAATATGGGTGAAATATTCGGCCGGCGCGCGGAACTCCGCCTGATGCTGTCTCTGCGGAGTCCTTGCCTCCTGCCCAGGCATGACGAGATCGGGCAGTTTCAGATTCGGAGATACGCCCGAGAAGGCGGCATTGAAGGTTTCGCTCGAAATGCCGCGAGCCTGGGCGCTCGGCCAAAGGTCGTTCTGAAGCCAAGTGCGGAACTGCTGGTCGATTGACGAGGCGAAAGCGGGTTGCACCAGCAGGTACAAGGCGAAAAGGAGAGTTGCTGCCATCCGCATCAGAATACCGTCCGCGATTTCAGGGCTGCGGCGAGCGTTCCCTCGTCGAGATAGTCGAGTTCTCCCCCGACCGGCACGCCATGCGCCAGACGGGTCACCTTGACATCCATTCCGTCTATCTGGTCGGTGATGTAATGGGCCGTGGTCTGCCCCTCGACAGTCGCATTGACCGCGAGAATGACTTCCGAAATGCTGCCTTCGGCCAGGCGCTGGATCAGGCCCGCAATATTGAGATCGTCCGGCCCGATGCCGTCGAGCGGCGACAAGGTTCCGCCCAGCACATGATAACGCGCGTTCATCGCGCCGGCCCGTTCCAGCGCCCACAGATCGGCAACATCCTCGACAACGATGAGGACGGAGGGATCGCGGCGCGGATCTGTGCAGATCGTGCAGGGATCGACCGTATCGACATTGCCGCATGTGGAGCAGACCCGCACTTTGTCCACGGCTTCCACCATGGCGCCGGCAAGGGGTACGAAAAGCTGCTCCTTCTTCTTGATCAGGTGAAGCGCAGCTCGCCGCGCCGAGCGAGGCCCGAGCCCCGGCACCTTTGCAAGGAGCTGAATCAGTCGTTCGATCTCGGGCCCGGCGATTCGCTTGGAAGACATGGAAGCGGTTCTAAACGAACCGGTGAATGGTGAATAGTGAATGGTGAACGGTAAAGCTGCTTCACCCCTTCAAGATGCAGCAGATCGCCGGCAGTGCGGCAGGGCGCCTGCCATTTCGCTATTCCCTCAGAAAGGCAGCTTCAATCCGGGCGGGAGCGGCATGCCGGCAGTCAGTTCCTGTGTCTTCTGCTGCATGGCCTGCTCGACTTTCTGTTTCGCGTCGTTGTGTGCCGCCAGGATCAGGTCCTCAAGGATCTCAACATCCTCTTCCTTGAAGAGAGAGGGGTTGATCTCAAGGCTTTTCATCTCGAACCTGCCGCTCATGGTCACCTTGACGGTTCCGCCACCGGACTGACCGGTTGCCTCGAGCTGGGCAATCTCCTCCTGCAGGGCCGCAAACTTGGCCTGCATCTCCTTCGCCTTGCCCATCAATCCCATGAGATCACGCATGGTTCACTCCATAACTGGTCAGATCGTATCGTCGTCTTCGTCGGTTTCAGGCTCAACGGCCGGATCCGGTGCCGGCATTTCCGTCTCGACGGCATCGGGAATGCGCACATCGATGATGCGGGCACCTGGAAAGTGTTCCAGAATGGCCGCAACGGCCGGATCGGCGCGCGCATCAGACATCGCCGTCTGCCGCCTTCCCGCCTCTTCTTCCGACAAGGTCGCGCCGCCCTTCTCGCGCGACAGCGAAACGATCCAGCGACGGCCGGTCCAGTTCTGCAGGCGGTTGGTGAGATCGCCCAGCAGCGTCTTCGGCGCGTCTTCCGTCAGCGCTACCTCGACCCTGCCCGGCTCAATGCGCACAGGCCGGACCGAACGCTTAAGCTGCACCTTGAAGGCAAGGTCGCGGTTTGCATCGGCGAGCGCGGCAATGTCGGCGAGCGATCTCACGGCTGGCCCGGTTTCAGACTCGGGCCGAGGCGGCTGGGCCTGTATTTTTACCGGCTCCGCAACTTCCTGCCGCTCGACAAGCCGCATGGCGGTCGAGCCGCCGCCATTCGAAGTCGAGCGCATCTGCGCGACCGATCGGGCACCGCCCCCCTCTCCCGAGGGCGGAGTCCCCCTGGGAGCAGGCCCATCGTCCGGGCCGGGCGTGGGATCTTCCAGCGTCTTCAGCGCCTCGTCCAGAGTCGGCAGGCTTGCTGCATGCGCCATGCGGATAAGCACCATCTCACCCGCTGCCAGCGGCCGGTTCGATGCCTGGACCTCACCTATGCCTTTCAGGAGCATCTGCCAGGTACGCGAGAGCACGCGCACGGAAAGCAATCTGGAAAATTCAAGGCCGCGCCGGCGTTCCTCTTCCGAAAGGGAGGCATCTTCGGCCGCCGAAGGCACGAAGCGCATGCGTGTGACGAGATGGTTGAACTCCGCAAGATCGGTGAGCACTGTCGCCGGATCGGCCCCGACATCATATTGAGCACGGAATTCCTGCAGAGCGGCCGCCACGTCGCCCTTCATCACATGTTCGAAGAGATCGATAACACGCGTACGATCGGCAAGGCCGAGCATGTCACGCACGGTTTCCGCCGTCACCTTGCTGGATGAATGGGCGATAGCCTGGTCGAGAATCGAGAGCGAATCACGCACCGAGCCTTCCGCGGCGCGGGCGATCATGGCCAATGCTTCATCCTCGACCTCGACCCCTTCCTGCCCGGCGATCGATTTCAGGTGCCCCGTCAGCAGATTGGCATCGACACGGCGCAGATCGAAGCGCTGGCAGCGCGACAGAACCGTTATCGGCACCTTTCGTATTTCGGTCGTGGCGAAAATGAACTTCACATGCGGTGGCGGCTCTTCGAGCGTCTTCAGCAGACCATTGAAGGCCTGGGTCGACAGCATATGCACTTCGTCGATGATATAAACCTTGTAGCGCGCCGAAACAGGCGCATAGCGGACCTGCTCGATGATATCGCGTATGTCATCGATGCCGGTATGCGAGGCGGCGTCCATCTCGATCACATCGACATGGCGGCCTTCCATGATGGCCTCGCAATGCTCTCCCGGCACGGAGAGATCGACGGTGGGGTGATCGATCGAAGCCGTCCTGTAGTTGAGCGCGCGTGCCAGGATACGGGCCGTCGTCGTCTTCCCCACGCCGCGCACGCCGGTCAGCATCCAGGCCTGGGCAATGCGGCCGCTGGCAAAGGCATTGGTCAGTGTGCGCACCATCGGCTCCTGGCCGATGAGCGCCGAGAAGTCGCGGGGGCGGTATTTTCGCGCCAGAACCCGATAAGCGCCGCCGCCTTTCTGCTTTTGGTCGTGCCCGGCTTCGCTCATCCGTTGCTCGTGTTCCCGTCGTCCCGTGCAAAAGTTCGGCTGAGAGTTTCACCCCGCGCATATTGCATCGTCAAGGACGGCCGGGGCTTCTGGAGCGAAAAGGCGGGAGGCTGGCACGGTGACCCGCGCCGAAACTCGTTAGGGCTGCTTCCTTCCGGACCTGACCCGGTTGGCGAGGAGCACGTCCACCACCAACCTCCCGCCGTCCATATCGGCAATCGTGGAGGCAATTGCAAGAAGGATTAACTTGGATGATCGAATGAAGGGGCTTGCTTGCTGCGTGAGTCCTGTCACTCTACGTGACATATAATGCAGCCTTGCGACGGATGCAGAAAAAGAAGGGGGAAACGTATGCTGCCTGGCCAGAAGGCGGGCTTCGAACTCGATCCCAGGCTGGAAAACGAGAGCCAGCCGGTCATGTGGCTTGGACTGTGCGAATTGCGCCTGCGCGACGATCGCCGCTGGCCGTGGCTTATCCTTGTTCCGCAACGGCCCGGCATAGAAGAAATGCACGATCTGACGCCGCTCGACCAGGCAGTGCTGACCTTCGAGACCAACATGGTCTCGAAAGCCCTGAAGGAGGCCACCGGCTGCACCAAGATCAATTGTGCCGCACTCGGCAATGTGGTGCGCCAGCTTCACGTCCATGTCGTAGCCCGCTCCGAAGGAGACGCTGGCTGGCCTGGCCCGGTCTGGGGCTACGGCGAGCGTGTTCCCTACCGGCGCGAGGATCTGCATAAACTAGCTGAAACCATCCGTAGCCGTCTTTGATCGCAGATATCTGAATGACGTTCCCCTTTTTCGACAGACCCCTGCGCGAGCCGAGCCAGTTCGTCGGTTTCGCCGGCAACAGGATCGACCGGCAATCGGAAAACCGCAGCGACGATGCCGCCGAGAAAGCACTCGCCGATCCGGCCGTGAGATTGCTCCTTCTTCGCGGGGGCAGGCTCTACATCAAGTTCCAGGATGGTGTTTTCGACCCCTATTTCGATGTCGCGGAAGCATCCCGACTGAGAGCGCCTTTCGATCAGGCGGTTCTGCTTGGTCATTCCGAGAAAGGGCCTGTCGTGGCGTTGCCGGCTGGAATGGAGCCGGAGGACCTGCCTGAGACGATCAAGGCGATCGACTATCGCTCCGTCTATATGCAAGGGCTCATCCTGCCGGAATCGCTGGGCGAACTCGCTCAGGCCGGCGCTCTTCTGGCCTGGCATGCCAATCATCGGTTTTGCGGACGTTGCGGCGCGAGGACCGAATCTCGTGCCGGCGGCTACAAGCGCGCATGCACCGAGTGCAATGCGGAGCATTTTCCAAGAACCGATCCGGTCGCCATCATGCTGGCATTGCGGGGCGATCGGTGCCTGCTCGGACGCAGCCCGCATTTCGCACCCGGCATGCTCTCCTGCCTTGCCGGCTTTATCGAACCGGGTGAAACGATCGAGAATGCTGTTCGGCGCGAGACATTCGAGGAATCCGGCATCGTCATCGGCCGGGTCGCCTACCATGCCAGCCAGCCCTGGCCTTTCCCCTATTCGCTGATGATCGGCTGTTACGGCGAAGCGATGAGCGAGAAAATCCGCGCCGATACCACCGAACTGGAAGATTGCCGCTGGGTTTCACGGAAGGAAGTCCAGGCTGCAATCCGAGGGGACGCCTCCGCCGCCTTTACCATTCCGCCGCCTGGTGCCATTGCCAGTCATCTGATCCGCGCATGGGCGGAAGCCGGGGTTTGACTGCTCCGGCACGCTTCAGGAGATGAACCGCAAGGACAGAGGCGGGCGGTTGAATATGCTCAATCATCCTCGCTTTGGGTAGCGCGGAAGGGATGGGCCTCATAGACCCCGAGAATGCGCACTTCACGCGAAAAGAAGCCGAGCTCCTCCAGCGCAAGCGAAACGTTGCGATCGTCCGGATGCCCTTCGATATCGGCATAGAACAGGGTGGAAAAGAACTTGCCGCCGAGCTGATAGCTTTCCAGCTTCGTCATATTGACGCCATTTGTGGCAAAACCGCCCATGGCCTTATAGAGCGCGGCCGGAACGTTGCGGACCCGGAAGATGAAGGTGGTCATCATCTTCTGGTCTGGCGACTTTCTCGCCGCCCAGTTCTTCTCCTTCGACAGGACAACGAAGCGCGTGACATTGTTTTCAGTGTCTTCGACATTCTCGACCGCGATCTCGAGACCGTAAAGATCGGCGGCCAGCCGCGGTGCCAGCGCCGCATTGGCGCGGTTGCTTTCCTCCGCCACGATGCGCGCGGCGCCGGCCGTATCGCCGGCCACCGTCGGCTTCCACCGGTGCTTGCGGATGATCTTGCGGCATTGACCGAGCGCGTGGATATGGCTGTAGACGGCCTTGATTTCGGTGATCGGCGTGCCCGGTATGACCATGAGTTGAAAATGGATCGGCAGGAAATATTCACCGACGATGTGAAGGCGCGATTCAGGCAGCAGGTGGTGGATATCGGCCACCCGCCCTGCAATCGTATTCTCGATCGGTATCATTGCCAGGTCCGCCTTGCCGGTTTCTACGGCGTTGAAGGCATCCTCGAAGGTGGGACACGGCAGCGGCTCCATCGACGGATACATGTCGCGGCATGCTGTGTCGGAATTCGCTCCCGGCTCGCCCTGGAATGCGATCCGGTTCGTCTTTGCGGCCATTTTCACCCAACCCTCTTGGCAATCAATTCACGCGCCCGTTCCAGATCCTGCTGTGTGTCGACCCCCAACGGAACGGTATCGATGACCTGCGCGTCGATCCGCATTCCGGCCTCCAGCGCGCGTAGCTGTTCCAGCCGTTCGCGGCGTTCCAGCACCGAAGGTCCAAGCGCTACGAAACGCTCCAGCGACGACCGCCGGTAGGCATAGATGCCGACATGATGGTAAAGGGGGCCTTCGCCCCAGGGAGCCGTCGCCCGGGTAAAGTAAAGCGCCTTCAGCCGGCTCTCCCCGATGGGCGAGCCTACGATCTTGACGACATTGGGATTTGTCTTTTCCTCCTCGTCGACAATTTCGACGCCGAGCGTCGCGATATCGACCTCATGACTTTCCAGCGGCCGCAGCACGGCATGCACGGCAGCGGCCTCGATCGTCGGCAGATCGCCCTGGAGATTGATGATGGTGTCGATCACCCCATCCGGATCAATCCGGCGCAGCGCCTCCAGTACCCGGTCCGAACCTGATTCATGCTCCGCGCTCGTCATGACCGCATCGAAGCCCCGCGCCTCGACCACGTCGGCGATCTCGCTGCTGTCGGTCGCGACGACGACGCGTCCCGCCCCGCTCTCCCGGGCCCTTTCGGCGACGTGAACGATCATCGGGCGGCCCTCGATATCGGCAAGCGGCTTGCGAGGAATGCGCGTAGAAGCAAGGCGCGCGGGGATCAGTATGACAGTCGACATGATAGATGCGGTGGTCCGGACGGCTGGCTGAAAGTGGCAAAAGGTCTCACTTGGAAAGCGCCTTATATGTGTTGCAACGCCCGAGCAAAAGACCTAGTTTCCGCGCGATTTTTACCGGCATCGGCCGAAGGCGGAGGCGCAGGCATGGTTGGATGGTGCATGCGCTGACGCTGGCGTCTGAAGAAGGAGCCTCGGGGCGAATGGATTCTTTCGAACTCAACAAGATCATAGGCGCGCTCCTCGGCGTGATCTTCGTCGTTTTTTCAGTCAGCCTGATTTCTGACGCCATCTTCCACACACCTGCGCCGGAGACGGCTGGCTATGCCATCGAGGCTGCGGAAGGCGTCGGCGGCGCTGAGGGCGGCGAGGAAGCTGCGCCCGAACCGATCGCCCCGCTGCTTGCATCCGCGGACCCTGCCGCAGGTGAAGCAATCTTCAAGCGCTGCGCCTCCTGCCATTCGATCGAGAAAGGCGGCCCGAACAAGGTCGGTCCCGATCTGTGGGGCATCGTCAACCGACCGATCGCCGGCCATGAAGGTTTCAGCTATTCGGGTGCTATGAAGGAATTCTCCGAAGGCGGTTCCGTCGTGTGGGATTACGAGCATCTCAACCACTTCCTCGAATCCCCCAAAGGCTACGTTCCCGGCACCGCGATGGGCTTTGCCGGCCTGAAGAGCATCGAGGACCGGGCCAACATCATTGCCTATCTGCGCTCTCAGGCAGACGAGCCTGCACCGCTTCCCGATCCGGCAGACGCAGCCGCGGCCGAAGGCGAAGAAGAAGGTGCTGCTCCGGCCGAGCAAGGTGAAGAGGCCGCCCCTGCCGACGAGAATGCTGCCCCGGCTGAAGAAGGCGAAGAAGCGGCTCCTGCCGAGGATGAGCAGGCTGCTCCTGCCGAGGACGGTG
>NZ_VLJP01000061.1 GCF_007829525.1 Mesorhizobium sp. J18 | reverse complement strand
CCGCCCGCCGAACGGTAGACACGCTCGCAGGCCTGTGTCGTCAGCGCGGCATGCGCCCCCGCCTGCAGCGATATCCCCGTCGTGAGGCTGTCGCCCCCGGTCAAACCGCCGGCGGTGTTTATCAGCACGGCTTCCGGGACAGCGTCCGTCATGCGCGGCAGCCGGATCTTGGAGGCGCCCTCCTGATAGAGCCTGTCAAGGCAGGTGACCGCGCCGCGCCGCCTGAACGTTATGCGCGAATGCCCGCGCGCCCTTTGCAGCCTCGGCAGGGCCGCGGCATCGGCAGGCGAAAGCGAGCCTCCGGAAGGCTCAAAGCATGAGGTGACGGCGTACATCCGGCTCATCCAGGCTTGCCGCGTTTCCGGCAAAGACGATTTCGCCACGATCCATTATTGCGACCTTATCGGCAAGTCCCCGAGCGAAATCCAGATATTGTTCGACCAGCAGGATCGTCATGCCCATGCTGTCGCGAAGCCACTCGATCGCACGGCCGATATTCTTGATGATCGACGGCTGAATGCCTTCGGTCGGCTCATCGAGGACCAGCAGCCTCGGGCGCATGACGAGGGCCCGGCCGATCGCCAGTTGCTGCTGCTGGCCGCCGGAAAGGTCGCCGCCACGGCGCGACAGCATGTCTGCCAGAACCGGAAAAAGCTCAAAGACATGATCGGGAATGGTGCGCTGCGATCTCGGCAGCGGCGCAAAGCCGGTTTCCAGATTCTCGCGAACCGTCAGCAGGGGAAATATTTCCCGCCCCTGCGGCACGAAGGCGATGCCCGACCGGGCGCGGTCGTAGGCCGCATTCCTGTCGATCACCTTGCCCTCAAAGGAGATGCTGCCGCTGCTGAGCCTGTGCTGACCGACCACTGCCCTCAGCAGACTTGTCTTTCCGACGCCGTTGCGCCCGAGCACGCAGGTGATGCGGCCTGTCTCCGCCGTCAGCGAAACGCCGCGCAGCGCCTGGGCGGCGCCGTAGTGAAGGCTTGCATCGGTGATTTCCAGCATCGTCACCTCCCCAGATAGACTTCGATCACCCGCGGATCTTCCGACACGCGGTCGAGACTGCCTTCCGACAGGACCGATCCTTCGTGAAGGCAGGTGACCTTGACGCCGAGCTCACGCACAAAATGCATGTCGTGTTCGACCACGATTACCGAATGGTGCCTGGCGATGTCCTTGAGCAGGCGGACCGTCTCTTCCGTTTCCGCGTCGGTCATTCCGGCGACCGGTTCGTCCACGAGAAGCAGCTTGGGGTCCTGCGCCAGCAGCATGCCGATTTCCAGCCACTGTTTCTGACCATGACTGAGATTGAATGCGAGTTCGTTCCGGCGTTCCTCGAGCCGGATCGTGGCGAGGATCGCATCGATCCTGCTGGCTTCTTCGGCAGAACGCCGGTTGAAAAGGGTGGAGAGGACGACACGCGGACCCTTCAGGGACAAAGCGATATTGTCCTCCACGGTGTGGCTCTCGAATACGGTCGGCTTCTGGAATTTCCGACCGATGCCGAGCACGGCGATGTCGGCTTCGTCATAGCGGGTCAGGTCATGAGTGCCATCGAAATAGACCTCGCCCATATCCGGCCGCGTCTTGCCGGTTATGATATCCATCATCGTGGTCTTGCCGGCGCCATTGGGGCCGATGATCGCTCGCATTTCGCCCTTGTTCAGCACTAGCGAAAGGTTGTTTATGGCGCGAAAGCCGTCGAACGAAACAGAGACGCCGTCGAGATAGAGTATCGTATCCGTCGTCTTGTTCATTTGTCACTCGGCCGGCTGCGGTCCGGGGTCGATGGAGTGCCGGGCCGTGCGGGCGGCGGCTTCAGCAAGGGACGGCTCGGAAACCGGCGCCAGTTCGTTCGGCAAACGGCGCGCCCTGCGTGCCGCACGCCACTCATCCCATGTGCCAACAATGCCTTTGGGCAGAAGCAGCGTCACGGCGATGAACAGCCCGCCCAGTGCGAACAGCCACAATTCCGGCATTGCGGCGGTGAACCAGCTCTTGCCCCAGTTGACGGCAACCGCGCCGATGACGGGGCCGAGAATGGTGCCCCGTCCGCCGACGGCGGTCCAGATCACGATCTCGATCGAATTCGCCGGCGAAAACTCGCTGGGATTGATGATGCCGACCTGCGGAACGTAGAGAGCTCCCGCAATGCCCGCCATGACGGCCGATATGGTGAAGGCGAAAAGTTTGATGTTTTCCGGTCGCCAGCCAAGGAACCGGGTGCGGCTTTCGGCGTCGCGCACGGCAATCATCAGCTTTCCGTATTTGGAGCTGACGAGCGCGGCCGTGATGATCACCGCCCCGGATAGCATCAGCGCGCTGATCGAGAAAAGAGCGGCGCGTGTCGCCCGGGCCTGCAGATTGAAGCCCAGTATGTCCTTGAAGTCGGTCAGGCCGTTATTGCCGCCAAAGCCCATATCGTTGCGGAAGAAGGCCAGCAGCAAGGCATAGGTCATGGCCTGGGTGATGATGGACAGATAGACGCCGGTGACGCGCGAACGGAAGGCGAGCCAGCCGAAAGCGAAGGCGAGAAGTCCCGGCGCGAGCATGACCATCAGCGCCGCGAACCAGAACTGGTCGAAACCGTACCAGTACCAGGGCAGCTCCTTCCAGTTGAGGAAGACCATGAAATCGGGCAGATCGGGATTGCCATAGACGCCCCGCGCTCCGATCTGGCGCATCAGATACATGCCCATCGCATAGCCGCCGAGCGCGAAGAAGGCTCCGTGGCCGAGGCTCAGAATGCCGCAATAGCCCCAGACAAGGTCGAGAGACAGAGCCAGCATCGCATAGCAAAGATATTTGCCGAGCAGGGCCACAAGATAGGTGGGCATGTGGAAGCTGCTGGTCGGAGGAACCGCCAGATTGAGCAGCGGCACCAGCACGGCGGCGGCCAGCAGGATCGCCAGAAGGAGTCCGATGCGCCGGTCGATGCCGTCGCGGAGGAAGCGGGCGGCGATCATGCTTCCACCGACCGGCCCTTGAGCGCGAACAGGCCGCGCGGGCGCTTCTGGATGAACAGGATGATAAGCACCAGGACGATGATCTTGCCGAGCACCGCACCGGCATAGGGCTCGAGGAACTTGTTGGCGACGCCGAGCGAGAATGCGCCAAGCAGCGTGCCCCAGAGATTGCCGACGCCGCCAAAGACCACGACCATGAAGGAATCGATGATGTAACCCTGTCCGAGGTTCGGAGAGACATTGCCGACCTGGCTGAGCGCCACGCCAGCGATTCCGGCGATGCCGGAGCCGAGACCGAAAGTGAAGGCGTCAACCCAAGGGGTGCGGATGCCCATGGATGAGGCCATGCGCCGGTTCTGGGTAACCGCGCGCATATGCAGCCCCCAGGCGGTGCGGTTGAAGATGAACAGCAGCAAGGCGAAGACCCCGAGCGAGAAGGCGACGATCCACAGCCTGTTCCAGGTGATCGCCAGATGTCCGATCTCGAAGCTGCCCGACATCCATGAAGGGTTGCCGACCTCGCGGTTGCTGGGGCCGAAGATAGTCCGAACCGCCTGCTGCAATACAAGCGAAACGCCCCAGGTGGCGAGTAAGGTCTCCAGCGGACGCCCGTAGAGAAAGCGAATGATGCCGCGTTCGATGGCAACGCCGATCGCGCCGGCGACAAGAAAAGCCAGGGGCAGTGCGAAGGCCAGCGACCAGTCGTGCAGGGCGGGCGCGAAGGCGCGGACGGCGCCCTGGACCACGAAGGTCGTGTAGGCGCCCACCATCACCATCTCGCCATGCGCCATATTGATGACGCCCATGACGCCGAAGGTGATGGCAAGGCCGATGGCCGCCAGCAGAAGTACCGATCCGAGCGAAATGCCGAACCAGACATTCTGCGCCACGTCCCAGGCGGCGAGCACGCTCCTGATCTTGGCTGTGGCGTTCGCGGCAGCTTGCTTGAGATCGCCTTCCGCATTGGCCTCGACGGTGGCAAGCAGGGACAGCACGCCACGATCCCCGAGCGAGCCCAGCAGTTCGACGGCATCGATCCTGTCCTTCTCGGGCCGGTCGGAAAGTACCACGGCCGCCGCGCGTGCCTGCTCCATGCGGGACTTCACCGCAGGATCGGTCTCCACTTCGATTGCCGCATCGAGAGCTTCGATCGATTCCGGGTCCGGATTGGCGAACATCGTGTTGACAGCGGCCATGCGCACATTGGCGCTTTTCGCACCCAGGGTCAGCGCGCTCAGCACGTCGCGAATGAGGCGGCGCAGCCCGTTGTTCACCCGGACCTTCTTCATCGCAGACGAGGACGCCTCGCCGACCGTCTCGCCCGAAAGCGGATCGATCAGCTTCATTTCCTTGCCGGCTTCCGAGACAATGAAAACGGTCCCATCAGCCTTGCGCACGTGAAGATTTCCTTCGGCGAGCGCCTCGAGGACTGGCCTCACCGCGGGATCGCCGGTCGCGCCCAGTTCGCGCACGAGGGCTTCCGTCTGGTCGAATTTCTTGGCATCCGCGAATTTTGCGACGATCGCGCCCAGCGATGCATCCTGTCCATGGGCCGCGCCTGGCAGAAGCAGCAACGGCAGCAGGAACATGCATAGGGCGCGCAAGATCTTCATCGGCTCATGTCGCGATTGGCGGATTTCAGGTGCGGCAAGGGGCAGGCGGAACTTTTACCCGCCCCCGGCCTTGTGGAGGCAGGTCAGTTGATGCCCTTGCCGCCGCATTTTCCGGTAGCGACATTGAAGTTTCCGCATGACAGCGGAGCGCGCCAGTCGGCGATCAGGTCCTTGGAATCGGGCAGATAGTCCGACCACTCGTCACCGACCACCAGGCCCGGCGTTTCCCAGACCGTTTCGAACTGGCCGTCGTCCTGGATCTCGCCGATCAGCACCGGCTTGGTGATGTGGTGATTCGGCATCATTGCGGAGTAGCCACCAGAAAGGTTCGGCACGGAGACGCCGATAATGGCGTCAATCACGGCGTCGGCATCCGTCGTGCCGGCCTTTTCCACCGCTTTGACCCACATGTTGAAGCCGATATAGTGGGCCTCCATCGGATCATTAGTGACCCTTTCCTCGTCGCCGGTAAAGGCATGCCAGGCCTCGATGAACTTGGCATTCGCCTCACTGTCGACGGACTGGAAGTAGTTCCATGCCGCGAGATGGCCGACCAGCGGGCCGGTGTCGATACCGGCCAGTTCCTCCTCGCCGACGGAGAAAGCCACGACCGGGATATCCTCTGCCTTGATGCCCTGATTGGCCAGTTCCTTGTAGAAGGGCACATTGGCGTCGCCGTTGATCGTTGAAACGACGGCCGTCTTCTTGCCGGCGGAACCGAAATTCTTGATATCGGTGACGATGGTCTGCCAGTCGGAATGACCGAATGGCGTGTAATTGACCATGATGTCTTCGGGCGCCACCCCCTTGGACTCCAGATAAGCCTGGAGAATCTTGTTGGTGGTCTGCGGATAGACATAGTCGGTGCCCGCAAGTACCCAGCGCTCGACGCCTTCCTCGTTCATCAAATAGTCGACCGCGGGGATCGCCTGCTGATTGGGCGCCGCGCCCGTATAGAACACGTTGCGCTGGCTTTCCTCGCCTTCATACTGGACCGGATAGAAAAGCAGCGAATTGAGTTCCTCAAAGACCGGCAGGACCGATTTGCGAGAGACGGACGTCCAGCAACCGAAGACGGCGTCGACACCGTTGACCGAGATCAGCTCGCGCGCCTTCTCGGCAAAGAGCGGCCAGTCGGATGCGGGATCGACAACCACCGCCTCGAGCTTTTTGCCCAGCAGCCCGCCCTTCTTGTTCTGCTCCTCGATGAGCATAAGCATGACGTCCTTCAGCGTGGTCTCCGAGATCGCCATGGTCCCGGACAGCGAATGCAGCACGCCGACCTTGATGGTTTCCTCCTGGGCGATGCCCGGTCCAGCCAGCAGCATCCCCGCAATTACGGATGCCCCCATCATAAGGCTGCGCGTTTTGGAAATCAGATGCATAGCACTTCCCCTGTTGCGATTGTTATGGCCCAACAAGCAGGAAGCAATGAGTGTGCCAGTTCCAGATTGGTGGGAAAAACCTCTTATTTTCAAATGCTTGCCAACCTGTTGCTGCCCAGGTTTTCGGCGCAGATCGGCGAAGAACTGTGCAGCACTAAAAGGGTTTGCCTATTTCTTCATCAATGCTGAAAGTATGCCCAAGAATTAGGCTATCACAAACCACTTTTGACGTTGCGTCGTGCCGTTGGCATGCTGTCCGGAACACAGTCGATATGGCCACGGAGTGATCGTGCGGTTCGTCCCGAGATTATCAGCCAGCGTCCTTATGCTCCTGGTGGCCGGTCTTCCTGCAGCGCGGGCAGATTTGTCCGAACGGCTCGCGCCTTCAGGGGGCGTATTGTCGCTTCTTCCGCTGCCGCAGACGACCGAGCATTCGATCACGATCGATGAACGCGAACTGCGGTTTCAGGCAAGGGCCGGCACCCTGTCACTGGTGTCCGGAAAGGGCGAGGTGACTGCGGAAGTCTTCTATGTTGCCTATACGCTCAATTCCGGGCAGACCGGGGTTGATCCGAAGCGCCCTGTCACATTCGCATTCAACGGAGGGCCAGGGGCGGCTGCTGCCTATCTGCATCTCGGTGCCCTCGGCCCGCGGATCATCGAGACGGCAGATAGCGGCGAATTTCTTTCCCCACCCCAGAAGCTCGCGGACAATCCCGACAGCTGGCTCGACATGACCGACCTGGTCTTCGTCGATCCTGTGGGAACGGGATATAGCCGCGAGGCCCCCGGTCAGGAGGCGAGCAGCTTCTGGGGCGTCAGCCAGGATGCCGCTTCGATGGGCGCCTTCATACGGCTTTATCTGGCACAGAGCGGCCGTACCGATTCGCCGGTCTTCCTTGTCGGGGAAAGCTATGGCGGGTTCCGCGCGGCGCTGCTCGCCCGGACGCTCCAGGAGGATGTCGGCATCAGTCCGTCCGGCATCGTGCTGATATCGCCGGCGCTCGAATTCACGCTCGTGCGGCCGGACGAATTCCAGTCACTGCATTGGGCGCTCGAACTTCCTTCCATGGCGGCCGTGCGCCTGCTCAATGAAGGCATAACCGGCGATGCGCTGCGGGAGCGGCTGGCCGAGATCGAACGCTATGCGCTTGGCGACTATCTTGTCGCGCTGACCAGTGGTCTGGAGGAAGGTGGCCGCTCGGCGAGCGGGCGCGTGGCGGAGATCACCGGCCTGCCTGCGGATCTCGTCCGAAGAAACTTCGCGCGTATTCCGACATCTCTCTTTGCCAGGGAATTTGCGCGCGAAAAGGGTATGATTCTCAGCGTCTATGACGGTATGATAGGCACAGCCGACGTTACTCCGAACGAGACACGAAGCGCTGGGCCGGACCCTGTGCTCGATCGAAGTGTGGCCGCGCTCACCTCCGCCTTTGTCGGCTATGCGCGCAACGAACTCAACTTCCGAACAGATATCAGCTATCGGCTCCTGAGCCGCGATGTCAGCCGCTCCTGGGACTATGGAACCAGTCCCTCGCGCCAGGGTTATGCCGGCGTCATGGATGACCTTCAGGAAGCACGGGCCCTGAATCCCGAGCTCGATGTCCTGATCGTCAACGGCTACACCGATCTCGTTACGCCCTACATGACTTCGCGGTATCTGGCGGGCCAGATACCGTCCCTTGCAGGCGCACGGCCTATCCGCATCGAGGTTCTGGAGGGAGGACACATGATGTATTTCAGGCCGGAAGGTCGGGAAGCGCTGAAACAGGCAGCCACCGGGCTCTACCGGGCATCCCGATAGGGAGACCACCAATGCCGTCTGTTCGGCGCTTTCGACCACCAAGCGGCGCTGCCGAAGCCGTCCTCACGGGTGGTCGCACCGCTGCGAGCATGGGCGCACAAAGGGCAGAACAATCAGCATTTATTGCATCATAACGCCCTTGACATAAACTTCAGGATACGCAGGCATGCTTCATGCTGAAAATTGCAATGATAGCAACGCACTCATTCTGGAATTTGCATGAGCCGACTCCCGGACCTTGAAGGATGGGCTGTGTTCGCGAGGGTTGCGGAGACGGGTTCTTTCGCGAGGGCGGCCGAACTTCTCGGAATGTCGCAGCCGACGGTATCAAAGGCGATTACCCGCCTCGAACAGCGTCTTGGAACGCCTCTCCTGCATCGGACGTCACGCCGGCTTTCGCTGACCCAGACGGGAGAAATGGCGCGCGACAAGGCCATGCACATCCTGGCGGAAGGCGAGGCCGCTGAGGCCGAAGCATCCGAGCAGGCGATTATTCCGCGCGGACTGGTGCGCGTTGCAGCTCCGATGTCGTTCGGCATGAGATATCTGGCGCCGCTGATCCCGGCGTTTCTCGACCAGTATCCCGAGGTAAACGTGGAGCTCTCGCTTGGAGACCATCTGGTCGATCTTGTCTCGGAGGGCTTCGACCTCGCCCTCCGAATCGCGGCATTGTCGGATTCGTCGCTTCGTGCTCGCAAGCTGTGCGTGGTCCGCCGTCCTCTTGTCGCTGCGCCCGCTTACCTCGACCGGCACGGCCGCCCGGCGCATCCCCGCGACCTGGAACAGCACACCTGCCTGATATACACCAATCTGCCGTCCCCCCAGCTCTGGCGGTTTCGGCACGCTGACCATGGCGAATACGCCGTTTCCGTGCAGGGACGGATCAGAACCAACAATGCCGATACGCTTGCTCCCGCCCTTCTGGCCGGACATGGCCTTGCTTTGCAACCGGAGTTCATGGTCTGGGAGGAGATTGCCGATGGCCGGCTTGAAGAGGTATTGCCCGAGTGGGCCATCGATGAGATTGCGCTGAACCTGGTGACGCCACCCGGCACGCTCCGTCCGATGCGGGTTGCCGTCCTCACGGATTATCTGGCCCAATCCCTTGCAACAGCGCCCTGGGCAAGAATACAGGCCCCCCGTCAGGCGACCAGCGCATGACGAAGCCCGCCCTTGGGCGGGAAAGGTGGGCAAAGGCTGGGCTTTGTTTCACGATATCGCTTGTGAGTGTACAATGAGAATGTTGCCCGTCAGGGGAGTCCGCTAGGAGAAGGGCGGGAGGATTGGCATGCGCGGCATCGCATTGACTGTCCTGGTGGCACTGCTTGCAGGCGTCTGCGCGCAGGCCGAGCAGACCAAGCCGGTGCCGATCCAGGTCTTTCCCTTTGAATTGGAGGACAAGAGCGCCGGCGCGGGAATAATTCCCCCGGATGAATATGACAGGCGTTACCTGTCCGAGTCGACACAAGTCGCAAAGGAGATGCTCTTCCAGTCCGGACGCTACGCGATAGTCGACGCTCCACCGAATGATCAGCAGGCGCTTGCACCAAACGGATTGCGCAACTGCGGAGGGTGTGAAGGCAACATAGCCAAGGGGCACGGTGCGTCTCTGGCGCTGCTGGGCGTTGTAACGCGCATCAACAGAACAGAGCACACCATGTTTATCCGCATCCTCGACGCTGAATCCGGAAGGCTTGTTTCGGAAGGCTTTACCGATCTTCGCATGGGCGCAAACCACGCATGGCCCCGCTCTGCGAAATGGCTGATGGCCAACAGAATCCTGCAATAGGAAGACCACCCGGAAGAGCCATTGGCCCCGACCGAGCTTCTCTTACGATCTGCTCGCCATGAACATATGGAATGGAAGACTTTCTATCGTTTCGATTTTCGGCAGATAGGCATCTGCCTATCCTCCCCCAAGCGCCGCTGCCTCGTCAGCCGAGGCTGCCGACAGGGGGCCGCGCCCCGCCACTGTAACATGGGAGAGCAGGTTCATGGGTTATGACTGGGATGGGGTTCGTACGCGCCGTCTCCGCTATCTTCGAATAGCAGGGGCGATTGCATCCATGGTCTGGCTGTGCGGTTTCGCTGCCTTTATCGGTCACAATGCCTATTCGTCATCCGTTCAGGAGGCCGCGATCGTCGGCACCGGCGCGGCGGAAGACGGAGATCTTTTCTAAAAGAAAAGAAAGGCTTCTATTCCGCATTGGGCCTTTTCTCTCGGATTCATTTTGCAATTATTACTCGGGGCGCCCTCACCTGCCCCAGTCTCGCTGGTCGAGCTTCAAGCCCCCGCTAGTTCGGCCAGCGAGACGCCAATATCGGTGCAGAGAAACAACGGCCCGTATTCCACGAATAGCTGCATTAGCCTGCAAATGAAGGGCATGCGCAACCTTAAACAGGTCAGGTGACGTTTTCGCGCGGGGAGCCCGAAGCAGTGCCCGGAAGCCTCCCGATCTTGCTCGTCTCAAGATCAAAGCATTCCGAGAAACTGCTTCAGCTCAGGCGTCGACGGCTTGGCAAAAACCATATCGGGTAGCCCGATCTCGTGGACTCGCCCCTCATGCATGAAAACGACACGGCTGCACACATCGCGCGCAAAGCGCATTTCGTGGGTGACCATCATCAGTGTCATGCCATCCGCGGCGAGTTCCCTGACCACGGCCAGCACCTCGTTGACAAGCTCGGGATCAAGCGCCGAGGTGATCTCGTCGCACAGCAGGCCCATCGGTTCCATGGCAAGGGCGCGGGCAATGGCCACGCGCTGTTGCTGGCCGCCGGAAAGCTCGTCCGGATGAGCATCGAATTTATGCGCGAGGCCGACACGGTCGAGCATCCTGCGCGCCATCGCTTCGGCTTCCGGTTCGGGCGTCTTCTTCACCACCATCTGCGCCAGCATCACATTGCGGCCGGCCGTCAGATGCGGAAACAGGTTGAACGCCTGGAAGATCATCCCGATTTTCAGCCGCAGCGCCTTCAGCGCCGCTTCTCCCGGCAGAAGCTGGGCGCCCGCAACCATGATCGAGCCCTCATCGATCGCTTCGAGCCCGTTGATGCAGCGCAAGAGCGTCGACTTTCCCGAACCCGACTTTCCGATAATGGCGACTACCTCTCCGGGCTCCACATCGAGCGTGATGCCCTTCAATACTTCGTTGTCGCCGAAGCGCTTCCTCACCTCAGTGATTCTTATGAGCGACATTTAGCTTCCTTTCGAGGATCTGGCTGGACTTCGATAGCGGCCAGCAGAGCGCGAAATAGATCAGTGCGACGAGCCCGTAGACGAGAAAGGGCTGGAAGGTCGCATTGGTGACCGCGGTGCCCGCCTTCGTCAGTTCGACGAAACCGATGATCGAGGTCAGCGCCGTCCCCTTGACCACCTGCACCGAGAAGCCGACGGTCGGCGGCACGGCGATGCGCATTGCCTGCGGCAGGATGACGTAGCGCATCTGCTGGAGGCGCCCCATGCCAAGGCTGGCTGAGGCCTCCCACTGCCCTTTTGCGATAGCCTCGACGCAGCCGCGCCAGATCTCTGCGAGGAAGGCTGCCGTCCACAGGATCAGTGCGAGGCCCGCGGCGAGCCACGCCGGTACAGTGAAACCGAGCAGGGCTATGCCGAAAAATGCGAGAAAAAGCTGCATAAGAAGCGGTGTGCCCTGGAACAGCTCGATATAACCTTTCGCAATGATAGCGACTGCCTTGTTGGGGCTGATGCGCATGAACATGACGATCAGACCGACGATGCCGCCGCCCGCGAAGGAGACCAGCGACAAAAGCACGGTCCAGCGGGCCGCCAGAAGCAGGTTGCGCAGGATGTCCCAGAAGGTGAACTCGATCATCGCGCGGACCTCCGCTTCGGGAATAGCGCCCGGCCGACCCAGGCGAGCACCTGCCGCAGCAGGATCGCAAGAAGGAGATAAATCAGGGTCGAGACGATGTAGGTTTCGAAGGCGCGGAAATTGCGCGACTGGATGAAGTTGGCGGCGTAGCTCAAATCTTCGGCCGCGATCTGCGATACCACGGCGGAGCCAAGCATGACGATGACGATCTGCGACGACAGCGCCGGCCAGATGCGTTGCAGCGCCGGGACGAGCACCACGTAGCGGAACGTCTGGAACCGGCTCATGGCAAGGCTCGCGCCCGCCTCGAACTGACCGCGCGGCGTCGCCTCGATGCCTGCGCGGATGATCTCGCAGCTATAGGCGCCCAGATTGACGATCATGGCGAGGGTGGCCGCTTGCAGCTCCGTCATCTGGAGGCCGAGCGACGGCAACCCGAAGAATATGAAAAAGAGCTGGACCATAAAGGGCGTGTTGCGGATCATCTCGACATAGGCGACGACGACCGGCCTCGCCCATGCCGGTCCGAGCGCGCGTGTCCATGCGCAGACCATGCCCAGCAGACATCCCGCCGCCGCGCCGGCGGCGATGAGATAGATCGTGACGCCGATGCCGCTGACGAGCACCGGCCAGTATTGCGGAATCCAGCCGAAATCGAGCCGGTAACCCATATGCCATGTCCCCCGGCATAAAGTGCATGTCCGGGACGGCGAAGCCTCCGTCCCGACAGGCAGGGACTACAGGTCCTCGGGCAGAGGCTGGCCCAGCCATTTTTCCGATATCGCGGCCAGCGTCCCATCGGTCTTGGCGGTGGCGATGATCTCGTTGACGGCATCAAGCAATGCCGGCTCGCCCTTGTTGAGGCCGATATAACAGGGCGAGTCCTGTACGAGGAACTTCAACTCGGGCCGCTTGGGGGGATTGCGCTCCAGGATCGCAGCGGCGACCACATTGCCGGTAGCAATCAATTCGACCTGGCCGGACAGGAAGGCGGAGATCGTGCCGTTATTGTCCTCATATCGGTGTATCGTCACGTCGCTGCCGACGAGATCCGTCAGCGTCAGGTCTTCGATCGCGCCGCGCGTCACCCCGACGCTATGGCCCGCAAGATCCTCCGGGCCGGAGATGTCGAACTCGTCCGGGCCGAACACGCCGTTGAAGAACGGCGCATAGGCCTCGCTGAAATCGATCACAGCCTCGCGTTCGGGATTCTTGCCAAGGCTGGAGATCACCAGATCGACCATCTTGGTCTGAAGATAGGGAATTCGGTTGGCGCTGGTCACAGGCACCAGCTCGACTGATCCACCCCCATTGAACGGGTCCACCTTGAAGTATGGTTTTGACCATGAAGGAGGACCACAATGGCAAACAAGCGACACAAGCCCGACGAGATCGTCACGAAGCTTCGGCAGG
>NZ_VLJP01000060.1 GCF_007829525.1 Mesorhizobium sp. J18 | reverse complement strand
CAGCCGCAGGAGGTGGGGGAGATCGTCCGCGCGGTTATCGCGGCCGGCATTCCCGGCGAGAATGTCGGCATCCATGCCCATGACGACACCGGGCAGGCGGTGGCCAATTCGCTGGCTGCGGTCGAGGCCGGCGTGCGCCAGGTGCAGGGTACGCTGAACGGTATCGGCGAGCGTTGCGGCAATGCCAATCTCGTCACCATCATCCCGACGCTGATGCTGAAGCCGGCCTATGCCGACCGTTTCGAGACAGGCATCTCCAGCGAAGCCCTGGAGGGTATTTCGCGCCTCTCGCATGCCTTTGACGAACTTCTCAACCGCGCGCCCAATCCGCAGGCGCCCTATGTCGGCTCCYCCGCCTTCGCCACCAAGGCCGGCATCCATGCTTCGGCGCTGCTCAAGGAACCGCAGACCTATGAGCATGTGCGGCCCGATCTGGTCGGCAATACCCGCCGCGTCATGGTTTCGGACCAGGGCGGCAAGTCGAACTTCATCGCCGAATTGAAACGGCGCGGCATCGCCGTCAACAAGTCCGATCCGCGTCTCGACACGCTGATAGCGCTGGTCAAGGAGCGCGAGGCGCAGGGCTATGCCTATGAGGGTGCGGATGCGAGCTTCGAGCTCCTGGCGCGCCGCACCTTGGGCACCGTGCCGGAATTCTTCAAGGTGGACAGCTTTCGCTGTATGATCGAGCGCCGCTACGACGCCAATGGTCAGCTCAAGACGGTTTCGGAGGCGATCGTGCGCATCACTGTCGATGGCGAAACGCGCATGTCGGTTGCCGAGGGCCATGGCCCGGTCAACGCGCTCGACATCGCCATGCGCAAGGATCTCGGCCGTTACCAGTCGGAGATAGAAGACCTCGAACTGGTGGACTATAAGGTGCGCATTCTCAATGGCGGCACGGAAGCGATTACCCGCGTGCTGATCGAATCTCACGACGCCTCCGGCACACGCTGGTGGACGGTTGGCGTTTCCGACAACATCATCGATGCCTCCTTCCAGGCGCTGATGGATTCCATCGTCTACAAGCTGGTGCGCAACAGGGCTTCTGCCGCGCTGGCGGAGGCGGAAGCGATCGCCTGACATGTCGACAACCGATATTGAAAACCCGCTGCCCGTGACGGCGGCGGAGCCCGGACGCGAGCCGACGCATGGGCTCTTGATGGCGATCGCGGCCTACGGGCTTTGGGGCGTCATGCCGCTCTTCATGAAGGCAGTTGCGCATATCTCGCCATTGGAAGTGCTCGCACATCGTGCCTTATGGTCGGTGCCGATCGCCGGCGTTGTGCTGCTCGTGCTCGGCCGCACCGCCGACATACGCAAGGCCTTCGTCACGCCGCGCATGCTCGGCATGGCCGCTCTCACCGCGGGGCTGATCTCGATCAACTGGGGCGTTTATGTCTGGGCGATCGCCGCCGGCCGGACGGTCGAGACGGCTCTCGGCTATTACATCAATCCGCTGGTCAGCATCGCCATGGGCGCGCTGATCCTGCGCGAGAAGCTGAACTTCTTCCAGATCGCCGCCGTGGGGCTTGCCGTCATCGCCGTTGCCGTCCTGACGGTCGATGCCGGCGGCGTGCCCTGGGTCTCGCTGGTCCTCGCCTTTTCCTTCGCCTGCTACGGCTTCCTGCGCAAGACGCTGCCGATCGGGCCCAGCCAGGGCTTTTTCCTCGAAACCTTTATCCTGAGCATTCCGGCGCTAGGCTATGCCCTATGGCTGGCGGCGGGAGGGCAGGGACATTTCGGCTTGTCCGATATGAAAGACACGCTGCTTCTGCTCGCTTGCGGCCCGGTGACTGCCGTGCCGCTGCTGCTCTATGCCTTCGGAGCGAAGCTGCTCAGGATCACCACAATAGGCATCATGCAATATATCGCCCCGACCATGATCTTTCTGATCGCGGTCTTTGTCTTCGGGGAGCCCTTCGGCGGTGTTCGCGCCCTCGCCTTCATCCTGATCTGGACGGCGCTGGCGGTCTATACCTTGCCGATGCTTCGCGCCCGGCGCGGTTCGCAATAAACACTACCCCTGTCGGGACGGTGTAGGACGTCCTGTTGTGAGCGCCTACTTCAGGCCGAAACAGTTGGCGTAATAGGTGGTGGTCGCCGGCCAGTCGGAGAACACGCCTGCAGCGCCGACCTCTTCATGCAGCACATTGAGGAGCGTGTAGATGTCGCCGTCGTTGTCGATCACCGCCTTGACCGACCGATAGTACCAGTCGCCGCCGTCCTTGAGCGGCCCGCTGCGCTCGGCCGACCAGGCGATGATATTCAACCCCGCCGCCCTGGCTTCCTTGGCGTAGGCGGAAGGGACGATCCTGCCATTCTCCACGGTCACCAGAACCCAGAGCGGCGGCGCGATGAAATTGACGCCCATCTCCTTCAGTTCCCGCATGCCATGACCCCAGGTCGAAGGGTCCATATGCGACCAGCCTGCGATCGAATCGTAGGAATCGTCTAGATAGACTGCCTGTTTGCCGAATTCAGGCTCGTTCTCTATCCAGTACTGGATGTCCTCGAGCTCGAAGGATTGCGGGAAGACATCGGAGGGCGGGATGCCGGCAGCCTTGTATTCATCGATGAGCTGCTGGGCATATGCCGCCCGGGTATATTCACCCTCGAAGGGCATTTCCACGGCGGGTTTCTTCAGTTCCGGGGCGAATTTCATGCCGAGCGCCCTGAAGAGCGTGATCGATTCGGCATGCGTCATCAGCGTCCCGCGTGAAGCATAGAGATCGGTGCGCCAGTTCGCGGTGGCGTTCATATAGTCCTCCACTGTGACCGCCTCCTCGTCGCCGGCATCCATCTTGCCGTTCAGCGTCCTGAATTCCGCCAGCGTGATGTCGGAAGTCCGGCATTCGGCGGACGCTTCCGTATTGCCGGAGGCGGGGGTGAAAGGCTTCGTGCATTTCGACGCGAGCTCGGTCGCCAATATGTTGGTCGTGGTGTGGAGGTCGTTCTGCGCATGGCGGCAGACGAGCTGCCTGTCCTTGGTGAAGGCGACGTCGCATTCGCCGATGCCGGCGCCCATGCGCGCAGCGGCCATGTAGGATTCCCGCGTATGCTCTGGAAACTGGAGCGGCGCGCCGCGATGGGCGATTGACCACGCGGAAGCTTCGAAAGGGCCGGCCTGGCAGGATTTGAGCTTTTCCTTCAGCGGCCCCTCGTCCATGTCGTCGACCAGGTAGAAGGGGCGCGGCCCGAGCTGGATGGAGCCCGGCACCGTTGCCGTTTCGGCGTGGCTGGCACCGGCTGTGCCCGCAAGCACCAGCATCGCTGCAGCAACTCGTTTCATGGAACATCTCCCCGGATGCGCGACTGGCATAGAAGTCATGGTCAGACGGCCATGACATTTGGCGTCACCGTCCTGACGATTTGCAACTGGCAGCGGAATCGGCTTCCGTCAAAGCCGCTCGATGACGTCCTTGTCGCCCTCGGCGGCGCCGTCCGGAGCCGATGCCGCTTGCAGGATCGCCGGAACGATATCCTCCGCGCGATTGACGACGATCGGTTTCACCCTGTGATCCGAATGAATGAAGCCCTCCGCTTTCATGTGATCCATGAGCGCCAGCATCGGATTCCAGAAGCCGTTGATATTGGCGAAGAGGATCGGCTTGCGGTGCCGGCCGAGTTGCGCCCAGGTCATGATCTCGACGATCTCCTCCATCGTTCCTATACCGCCTGGCAGCGCCACAAAGGCATCCGATTTCTCGAACATCGCATGCTTGCGTTCATGCATGTCCCCGGTAATGACAAGGTCGTCGAGCTGTTTCAATGCGTTTTCCGATGCTTCCCAATTGATGAGGAAGCGCGGGATGATGCCGGTGACCTTGCCGCCGCCTTCCAGTGCTCCGCCCGCCACGGCGCCCATGATGCCCTTCGCACCGCCACCATAGACCAGACGCAGGCCGGCTTTCGCCAGATCCTGGCCGAGCTTGTAGCCAGCCTGATGATATTCCTCGCTGCGGCCCGGTGACGAGCCGCAATAGACGCAGACGGAGTGAATCGTGCTCATGGCGAAAGTGGATATTGGCTCGGCATCTGCGGTCAAGGGCTTTGCCGGCTTTTTCTTGTAGCGATGGATAAAACACGCTAGACCGCTGAAAACGGGGCTTTTTGGACCGCAATCTGATGGTTGTTACTCCTTTGAGGGTGCTTTTATTCGTCGTCGCGGCGGTATCTGCCGCTGCCGGTACCGCCTATGTCGCGGGCGGGTTCGATTCCTATCTTGGAAAGGAGCCTGTCTCCGGCGCCGCCGCACCTGAAAAGCTGTCCGGCGGCAAGTCGGCCCGCCTTGAAAAAGCGCCCGAAGAAACGGACGGGGAAACCACGCCGGAACAGGCCGTCGAGACAACTGCTGAAGCAGCCTCCGCGGCCAAGCCGGAAGTGGTCGTGCCTTCGTTCGACCTGGTCCGGGTCGAGCCGAGTGGGTCGATTGTCATTGCCGGCAGCGCGGCGCCCAACGCGAATATCGAGGTGGTCGCTGGCGCGACGATGATCGGCAAGGCGCAGAGTGGTCCCGGAGGCGATTTCGCCATTGTGCTGGACGAGCCGCTCGACCCCGGCGACTATCAACTTGTCCTGCGCTCCACCACCGATGACGGCATTGCCGCGACCTCCACCGAGACGGCCGTGGTGTCCGTTCCGGAGGAAGAAGGCGGACAGGTGCTTGCGCTGGTCGAGCAGCCCGGCGAGCCAAGCAAGCTGATCACTGTTCCCGAGCCGCGGGATGGAACGGACGCGGCGCCGGCATCCGGCCAGCAGCCGGCTGCCATAGAGGATGATGCCCCGACGCAGGAAGCCGATGGCCGGCAGACAGCCGGGGCCCGGACGGAACAGGATGCTGCCTCCTGGATGGAAGACTTGCGGCCGACCAAGCAGCCTGAGAACCAGAATGACAGCGGCACTTCCACGGATGTGGCGCGTAACGAAGACCCGGCGGCACCGAAAGCAAGGCAATCCTCTGGCAACGGCTCGGATATGGCAGGCGAGGGAGCTTCCCGTGAGCAGAATGTCGCCGCCATGCCGCAGCCTGATGCCGGACGAGCGGCGGCCAGCCAAGGCTCTTCGGAGGTTTTCATCGAAGCCGTCGAGATTGACGGCAAACAGGTTTTTGTCGCCGGCAATGCCGAGCCTGGCAGCCGCGTTCGCGTCTATGCAAACGACATTCTCCTCGGCGAAGCCGAAGTCGCCTCGACGGGCCGTTTTCTGGTCGAGACGATCCGCGACCTGCCGGTAGGCGACTATATCGTCCGCGCCGACGTTCTTGATGAAAACGGCACTGACGTCGCGGCCCGCGCTGCCGTTCCCTTTCGTCGCGAGCCCGGAGAAAGCATCGCGGCCGTCGCGCCGGCAACCCGCAATGGTCCGCAGGGAGCGGGCGAGCCGCAGGCAGCGACAGGCGCCGATTCGGGTGAGGTGCAGAGCGATGCTTCTTCAGGCCCACAGACAATTGGACGCACAGATGACAGTTCCGCCACCACAGGCGGCACGTCTTCACAGGGCTTGAGCGAGGATGCGGTGGGCGAAAGCGAGCAGCAATCCGCTGCTCAGGAAGAGCCAGCCGGGGAGGTGGGTTCGAGTGAAAACCGGCAAGCCGATACCGCTCCTGGCGCTTCGGACGCCGCTCCTGTCGAATCTGACACTGGTTCCGCCGAGGAGACCGAGACAGCAATGGCTCCCSGGCTGGAGCCGGTCGATGGCGCCGTCATCATCCGTCGCGGCGACACGCTCTGGCACATCTCGCGCAGGGTCTATGGCCGCGGCATCCGCTACACCACCATCTATCTCGCCAACCAGCAGCAGATACGCGATCCGGACCTGATATGGCCCGGCCAGGTCTTCACCGTTCCGGAAGAAACCGAGGAGGGGGAGCAGGCCGATATGAAGGCCATCGGCGATCAGGCCGTCCCGCCTCCCAAGCGCTGACAAGAGTCCAGGTTTCTTTTCTCCCGCCTGTTGCATGGCCTTTGTTCATCGTATATCGACGATAAACGATGAACATGAAGCCTAGCTCCGTCCGGGCCTGCTGCGCGCATGAGTCCTTGGCTGCAAAATTGGCGGCCCTGTCACATCCTGCGCGCATAGAGATCCTGCGCCATCTCGCCGGGCTCGAAGCGGCCTGCTGCTGCAAGGATGTGGTCAGCCATCTCGATCTGGCGCAATCGACAGTTTCGCAACACCTGAAGATTCTGGTCGAGGCAGGGCTGGTGCGGTTCACGCCCGATCGTCAGCGTTCCCGCTACGAGGTCGATCGCCAGGAACTGGCGGCGCTTTCCGACTCGGTGGCCCGGCTTCTCGATTTCCCTTCGGTCGGCGCGACCGGCTAATATTGAGGCAAACCTTTGGCCGACAAGACTGTTTCCGCCGATTCCGGCTCGCTGTTCAGCACGATTCTGAACCTGTGGCCATATATGTGGCCCGCCGATCGGCCCGATCTCAAGGCGCGCGTCGTCTGGGCGACGGTCTTCCTAGTGGTGGCGAAGCTGATCCTCATGCTGGTGCCCTATTTCTTCAAATGGGCGACCGACGCGCTGGACGGCGAACTCAATGCCCCATCCTACATACCGGCGATCCTGAGCACTCCCGTCATGCTCGTTGCCGCCTACAACGTCGTGAGGATCGCCCAGCTTGGTCTCAACCAGTTACGTGACGCGCTTTTCGCCAAGGTCGGCCAGCATGCGGTGCGGCAACTCGCCTACAAGACCTTTGTGCATCTGCACGACCTTTCGCTGCGCTTCCATCTGGAGCGGCGCACCGGCGGCCTTTCGCGTATCATCGAGCGCGGCACCAAGGGCATCGAAACAATCGTGCGCTTCACGATCCTCAATACGGTGCCGACGCTCCTGGAATTCGCGCTGACGGCGATCATCTTCGCGGTCGCCTATGGCTGGATCTATGTCGCCATCATCGCCGTGACCGTCTGGCTCTATACCTGGTTCACGGTGCGGGCGAGCGACTGGCGCATCGCCATACGCCGCGAGATGAATGACAGCGACACCGACGCCAACACCAAGGCGATCGATTCGCTTCTCAATTTCGAGACCGTCAAATATTTCAACAACGAAGCCATGGAAGCTCGCCGCTTCGACCGCTCCATGGCGCGCTATGAGGACGCGGCAACGAAGACCTGGACATCGCTTGGCTGGCTGAACTTCGGTCAGGGCGTCATCTTCGGCCTCGGCATGATGGTCGCGATGGGTATCTCGGCCTGGGAGGTGACACGCGGCAGCCAGACGCTCGGCGATTTCGTCTTCATCAATGCCATGCTGATGCAGCTCTCCATACCGCTGAACTTCATCGGCTTCATCTATCGCGAGATCAGGCAGGGCCTGACCGACATCGAGCAGATGTTCGACCTTCTCGACGTGCCGGCGGAGGTGGTCGACAAGCCGGGGGCGAAGCCGCTCGAGATCCGTGAAGGAAGCGTCCGCTTCGAGAATGTCCACTTCGCCTATGATCCGAGCCGGCCGATCCTCAAGGGGATCAGCTTCGACATCCCCGCCGGCAAGACCGTTGCCGTGGTCGGGCCATCCGGGGCGGGAAAGTCGACCATTTCCCGGCTTCTCTTCCGCTTCTATGACGTCCAGCAGGGCGCGGTCCTGATAGACGGGCAGGATGTGCGCGACCTGAAGCAGGAAAGCCTGCGCGCCGCCATCGGTATGGTTCCGCAGGACACCGTGCTCTTCAACGACACCATCGCCTACAATATCCGCTATGGCAGGCCGGACGCGACCGAGGAGGAGGTTCGCCGTGCCGCCGAACTGGCGCAGATAGGCACTTTCATCGAGAGCCTGCCGGAAGGCTACAGGACCATGGTCGGGGAGCGAGGGCTCAAGCTCTCAGGCGGCGAGAAACAGCGCGTCGCCATCGCCCGCACCATCCTGAAGGCGCCGCCGATCCTGATTCTGGACGAAGCGACTTCCGCCCTTGATACCCATACCGAACAGGAGATCCAGGCCGCTCTCGATCTGGTGAGCCGGGGCAGGACGACGCTGGTCATTGCCCACCGCCTGTCCACCGTCATCGGTGCGGACGAGATCATCGTTCTCAAGGAAGGCCTGATCGCCGAGCGCGGAACGCATCGACAGCTTCTCGCCGCCGGCGGACTCTATGCTGCCATGTGGGATCGCCAACGCGAGGCGACGGAGGCGGAAGAGCGCCTGCGCCGTGCCCGGGAGACGGACGATATGGGCGTCGTCCTGCGCCGTCCCATCCCGGCCTATTGAGCGGGCGCGAGTTCCTCATCCCGCTCGGCAGATCGGGATGACAGCACCCTGTAAACCGCGCTTGCGTTGCGACCTACGCCTGTTTCCGATAAGAGGCCGCAAACGATCCGGAACCGCGAAGCCAAGATGAGCCTGTCAGACACGATCCGCAAGACCTTTGTCCCGATCCATCGGGAGGGCTATCCATTCATCGCGATCTTCGCCGGGGCGACGCTCGTGCTTGGCCTTATCTGGGGACCGTTGTTCTGGATCGGGTTGATCCTGACCGGCTGGTGCGTCTTCTTCTTCCGCGATCCTCCACGCGTGACGCCGATAGACGACCGGCTGGTCATCAGCCCGGCGGATGGCGTCGTCTCCTCGGTGGGACCTGCTTTGCCGCCGCCGGAACTCGGCATGAGCGCCAGCGAGATGACGAGGATCTCCATCTTCATGAACGTGTTCTCCTGCCACATAAACCGCGCGCCGGTACGCGGCCGCGTCTCGCTTGTCGAGCATAGGCCTGGCCGCTTTCTGAATGCCGATCTCGACAAGGCGAGCGTGGAGAACGAGCGCAACAGCCTGATCATCGAGAGCCCGCATGGGCCTGTGCCGGTCGTGCAGATCGCCGGGCTCGTGGCACGGCGCATTGTCTGCTGGGCCGAGGCGCCGGGCGAACTCGCCATGGGCGAGCGCTTCGGCCTGATCCGCTTCGGCTCGCGCGTCGATGTCTATCTGCCTGCCGAGGCCACGCCGCGCGTTTCCGTCGGCCAGATTGCAATCGGCGGCGAGACAATCATCGCCGAGTTCGGTGGCGAAAAGGCTGCGCCGATCGTGCGCATATCCTGAGCGGCGCGATGCCCGGACCTTTCCCTCCCTTCGAACCTCATGGCGGCGGCGGTCCGCGCATCCGCGAAATTCCCTTCCGCCTGATGATACCGAACCTGATCACGGTTCTGGCGATCTGTGCCGGCCTTTCAGGCATAAGGCTGGCCTTCGAGCATCGCGTCGAGACCGCCGTCATCATGGTTCTGGTCGCCGCCTTCCTCGATGCCGTGGACGGCCGGGTGGCGCGCATGCTGAAGGCCTCGTCCAATTTCGGCGCACAGATGGATTCGCTTGCCGATATCGTCAATTTCGGCGTGGCTCCGGCACTGGTTCTCTATGCTTATCTTCTCGATCAGGCCGGGTCGGTCGGCTGGATCGCCGCGCTTCTTTTCACCATTGCCTGCGGGCTGCGCCTTGCCCGCTTCAATGTCATGCTGGACGATCCGGACAGGCCTGCCTGGCATGGCGATTATTTTGTCGGCGTCCCCGCGCCGGCGGGCGCCGTGCTGGTCCTGCTGCCCGTCTATCTCGGTTTCCTCGGAATTCCTCCCTCGCAGGAATTCGCCGTTGTTGCCTCCATCTACACGGTGCTGATCGCGCTGCTCCTGATCAGCCGTCTGCCGGTCTATTCCGGCAAGACTTCCGGCACGCGCATCAGGCGCGACATCGTGGTGCCGCTGATGCTGGTTCTGGTTCTCTATGTGCTGATCCTGGCGAGCTACCCTTGGCAGACAATGGCGGTTTCGGCGATCGCCTATCTGCTCTTCCTGCCCTTCAGCATGCGCGCCTATTCCCGCCGCGCCGCGCGATACGAGGAAGAGCAGCACGCCAAAGCGGGCGAGGACGGCACAGCCGCTCCGGGCTAAGCAGCCTCCTCGAGCCCGAGCGATTCCATCGCAATGCGGCGTACGCCGGCATAATCGGTCTTGCCACTGCCAAGAACGGGGATTTCGCTCACCTTCAGCACATCGTTGGGCACCATGATTTCGGCCGTGCCACTCTTCTTGCCGAACTGGCGCAAGGCGCTGCGGTCGGCAGTCTCGGCAGTGGTCACCAAGACGATGCGCTCGCCGCGCTTGCGGTCGGGGACGCTGACCACGGCATGCTTTTCCTCCGGCCACAGCGCGCTTGCCAGCATCTCGATCGCGCCAAGCGAGACCATCTCTCCGGCGATCTTGGCGAAGCGCCTTGCGCGGCCGCGGATCGTCATGAAACCCTCTCGGTCGATGGAGACGATATCGCCTGTGTCGTGCCAGTCGCTGGCGAGCGGCTGCAATTCGCCGGGCCGGTCCGATGTCATGTAACCGAGCATCACATTTGGGCCGGATATCCAGAGCCGACCGCCGTCCTGCAGGCCGTCCACCTCTTCCAGCCGGATGGAAATGCCGGGGAGCAGTCGCCCGACGCTTCCTTCGCGGCTGTGGGTGGCGGAATTGACCGCGATGACCGGCGAAGCCTCGGTCATGCCGAAGCCCTCGACGATCTCCGCGCCAAAGCGTTCGCGCCAGATCTTCCTGGTTTCGGTCCGGACGGGCTCGGCCCCGGCCACCACCAGTCGGATAGACGCGAAATCATCGTCCTTGGCCGTCTCGGCATAGTTGGCAAGGAAGGTGTCGGTGCCGAACATCACCGTTGGCCGCACCTTCGCGGCGGTTTCGGGGATAAGCTTGTAGTGCAGCGGCGAGGGGTAGAGATACAGGCGAACGCCATGCAGGAGCGGCAGGATCGTACCGCCGGTCAGGCCGAAGGAATGGAAAACGGGCAGCACGTTGAAAAGCTTGTCCGCCGGCGAGAAGGCGATCCGGGTCTCGACCTGCGCCACATTGGCGATGAGATTGCGGTGCGACAGCACCACGCCTTTCGGTTCCCCCTCCGAACCGGAGGTGAAAAGGATGACGGCGGGATCGTCGGGAGCCGGCTTATGGACCGGGCGGCGCCAACCGACAAAGGCCGACAGCTTTTCGCGGAAGGTGATCTGCTTCTCGATATCTTCCAGCCAGATGATGCGGCGGCCTTCATTCTCGATCGCCGTCACGATGTCACTCAGCTGGGCTTTCTCGACAAAGGCCCGCGACGAGACAACCGTTCTGATGGCGGCGGTGCGCAGCGCCGATGAAATATTTGCCCGACCTGCGGTGTAGTTGATCATGGCGGCTACGCGCCCTGCCGATTGCAGGGCGAGGAAGCTGCCGACCACAGGAGCGGCATTGGGCAGCATCAGGCCGATGGCTTCGCCCGGTTCGCTTTCGGCCGCGAAACGCCATGCAAGCACATGCGCCGTCGCGAAAAGCTGCCGATAGGTGAGCTTGCCGCCGAGGATGTCCTCCACGACAACCCGGCCGTGGCCATGGCAGTCCGCCGCATCGCGCATCGCCCGGAAAAGCGAGCGTCCGGGATCGGATGCCGCATGGCGCGCCTCGGCGATCCGGTCGAAAAAGGCGTTGGAATTCGTCGCCCTTTTTGCGCCGCCGCGAATGAGAAGCTCGGAAATCGTCATCGGCTCGAGTGCCTTGATCACGAGACGCGGCAAAAGACGGCGAGGCGCGCGGTGCGGCGGCGTGAGGGAGAAGGGCGTGTAACGGCTGCCGCCGACGAAGATCGGCACCACCCGCGCCTCGGCCTTGGTGGCGATCCGGGCGACCGCCCGATAGAGCCGGAAGGATTTGGCATCCGGTTCGGTCTCGTCGGGAAAGTAGACCGCGAGCCGGCCCTTGCCTTTCAGGTGACGAACGAGCCGTCGGCTGACAAAGACATGACCGGTATTGAAGGCGATCGTGCGTGCAAGCTCCCGCCAGGGGTCCAGCCATATGGATCTCGCCGATCGCTCGTCCAGTATGTGCAGCGTGTCGTCAGGAAGGATGGCCAGCATCAGCGCCGGATCGAGTTGCGACTGGTGCGACACGGCATATATGACCGGCGCATCGGCTGCGCGCGCCTGGGCCATGTCGCGGTCGTCAATACGATAGAGTGCGCGGAGAGGCGCATAGAGCATGGCCTGCCGGAAGCCGAGCCCCAGCCTGTATGAGACCAGAGCAGCCGCCGCGAGCCAGATGGCTGCGAGCACAAGGATGACGATGATGCCGCTCAGGATCATGTCGCAACTCCCTGATCGTGTCTTGGCGGCTTCTGTCGTCCGCTGACAATGAGCGAGAAGGGTAGCGGAAGTCCGGCGAAGGTCAATCAGCCAATGCAGGGTTCTGTCTTCCATGCTAGCCTTGCCGGATTGAAGATCGGAGGAACCCATGGACGCCACAGTACTGAAAACCCTTCAGGCCCCGCTCAAGGAGGCTTATCGAGAGGATGCCGGCAAGGCATTGATCACGCTTAGAGCCAAGGGCGCGGTGGACGATGCCGAAATCGCCTGCAAGGTGGA
This sequence comes from Mesorhizobium sp. J18, assembly GCF_007829525.1. Lineage (GTDB taxonomy): Bacteria > Pseudomonadota > Alphaproteobacteria > Rhizobiales > Rhizobiaceae > VLJP01. The sequence goes on along the minus strand of NZ_VLJP01000060.1, from coordinate 810 downwards.
GACGGGCAGGGCGCTGGCGGTGGCCGGCCTCCATCCCGCTACCGGAGGCTCGGGCGCCGAGCTTTGTTCCGGCGACATGCTGCTCGAAGCGTTGGTCGCCTGTGCCGGCGTGACTCTGAAGGCAGTCGCCACCGCACTGGAATTCCGGCTTGGCGCGGCGACGGTGGAGGCTGAAGGCGACCTCGACTTTCGCGGCACGCTGGGCGTGGCCAAGGATGCGCCGGTCGGTTTTCGTGCGATCCGCCTGACTTTCGACCTCGACACTGATGAACCGCAAGACCGGATCGATACACTCCTCAAGCTGACCGAACGCTATTGCGTGGTCTTTCAGACCCTGAATACACGGCCGGAGCTGGCGGTTTCGGCAAGAGCGTGAAGCCGCCGGGGAGGCGGTGGCATCCTGTTTCTGATCCCACTGGCGCATGTAGCCTGACCATTGCCGATTTAGGGACGGGTCATTCTGGGTCCTCGACAATCTGCGCTGCGAGGTCGAGGACGACGGGGGCCTCGGCAGATCGCCGACCTTCGCGATTGGCTGAAACGTCGCTGATGAACCTCGGTACCGCACCAGCCTTGCCCTTTCCGCTCCATGATCATTGCCGACAAGCCTCGATTACCCCCACCCCGTCTCGCAATCCTTCGCTCTGCTCCCGATTGCTTGCCGACCCTCCCCACAAGGGGGAGGGTGAAGCGCGGCACATGCCTCGCCGTCTCAGCTCGGCAAGGCGGCAGCTTCATCAGAACACACCTTCTTGTTGCCACGCCCCGTTGCCGGTCTGGCCATTGAGAGAATGAGGGCAGTCGGGAAGC
>NZ_VLJP01000059.1 GCF_007829525.1 Mesorhizobium sp. J18 | reverse complement strand
GCACCCGACAGGATTCGAACCTGTGACCTTTGGCTTCGGAGGCCAACACTCTATCCAGCTGAGCTACGGGTGCATGCTCTATTTTGCCTAGCCCGAGCGACCAGTGAAGGTCAACGGTTTAGGCCGAAATCATCATCGCTTCGCCAACAGATCAAAGCCGCAACTCAACGTCCGCTACGCTATCCGCTTTCCCGCCACCATTTCCACCAAATTGCTTACGTGGTGCTTACGTGGAAAATTTCGCGGTCTCGGTGGCTTTTTGGCTTAGCCTTTAAACTCCTGTATTCACTTCACTTTTTTCATCGCCGGCTTACGCAAACACCCTTGACAGCAGCCTTCGGAGGGGCAATGTCATTTCTGATTTTCTCCTTCTTCTTCAGCTTGTTAGCGCGTTCCTTTTTGGCTGTCTGTACGCGCCCTGTACGAATAGCCCGGAGGACCTTGTTCTCAGCATCCTCCGCGTGTGCATAGGTTTTCAGTAATAGGCTGGCGTCCGCCCACCGGCCTACTGTGGCCACTGTTTTGACGTCTAAGCCTTGCCGAACAAGCATCTCCGTGCCAAAGCCGTGCCGGCCCGCCGCGTGGGGCATGATGGCCTCAATCTTTGCGTCCCTGCACACTCGCTTCCACGTGCGATAGACGCCATCTTTGCGTGTATAGCCGAAAAGGCGATCGCACAGTTCGCGGTTGCCGTCGTGACGCCTCGTGTACCGAGGTTTCAAAGCCGACAACTCTGCACATAATTTGCGGTCGAGCTTGACCGTTTGCGCATCATGTCCCTTCGCGGCCGGCAAACGGACGCAAGAGTTCGCGGTGTCCAAGTCCTCAAAACCAATCGAGATTGATTGCGAAATTCTTGCCCCGGTTTGGAACATAAAGAGGGCGAGAGCTGCCAAATGGGGTGGCGCGACGCGGCGGAACGCATTTAGCCACTCCCAACTGCCCGGCGTCTTCTTCAAGCGGCTCTGCTTGCCGCGCCGCCGATCCTGCCGAATGCGTTCGTTTTCGCTGTAGCTCTTGATCACAATGGCGGGGCCGAGGCCAAGCTCATGAGCGTGATTGATAACCGCGCGGATCGGCACGACAACATGCCTACGCCAACTGTCAGTCGAGGAATTCGGGTAGAGCTTGGAACCAAGCCCTTTGACTAATTTGGGCGTGATTTCGCTAATGTCCATGTCGCCAAGCTCGTCCAAAATGGGCAGCAAGTCCTTGGCCATTTCCGCGTTGGCTGGATAAAGGTTCACCGCCTCTGAAAAGGTGATCGTCCTCTTTTCGCCGCCGTAGTAGCGTTCCAGTTCGCGTCGCTGGAAGTCAGCTACGACCGCCCGAGCACCAGATTCTGTAGTTTTTTCCGTGCTTTGTCGGTAGTATTTGCTACCCGGTAGCTCTTCAATTCGCCCCTTAAACCAGAAGATTCGTCCTCGTTTGTAGATTTCAAGTGGCACAATTCTGCCTCAAGTCGCATAATATTTTCCACGTGTTCTGGTCCAAGGAGCATTGTCTTTCCGAGGACCATAAACTGCCCGTGCCGCCGGGCAGCGCTTCGGAGGGTGCGGGCCGAAAACTTTAATCCTCGGAATCGGCTCTCCAAAGCTAGACACCATTCTTCTGGCGTCCTGCAGTCTACAAGCGCTTCTTCTGCAAGCGGCAGCGTATGCTGGATCATAATATCCCTCTGTCTCCTTTCCTTGCAGTTTGATGCGCCTTAATACGACGTATGCGTTGATTTGTCCACATTAATATGTCATATGCTGCAAACGAGTTTCGCGCTGAGGAGGCCAACTAGATGAGAAAGCGGCGGAGACTGCCGGGGCAGGATAAGCTTTCAGGTGACCCGATGGACCTGCTGGTGGCTGAATACCAGCGAGAACAAGATGACGCCGCCCGTACCGTCCGCCTCAACCGATTCGATGTCGCTCGCGGTCTTCGCGATCTTCGGTTGCGCCTTGATCTTACCCAAGCGGAAATGGCAAAGGCGCTCGACATATCGAACAGAACATACGCAGCCTATGAACTCGGGCAGCGCGAAGTGCCGTCTGGGGTCCTTGCGACGATTTACGCGCGGTTCAATGTCAACCTGCATGTTCTTCTGACTGGCGAAGCGATTGTGCCGACGCCGCCTGAGAAAATGGCGTCCTGCGATTATGTATTTCAGGTTGCAGATGAGGTGGCTCAGCGGTTCCCAGACCTCGATCAGAGTGAGATCCAATCTATGACCCGCCAGTACCTAAAACACGCCGAGATCGGCGGAGCGATAGACGGTGGAGCGCTCCTCCAAATCTATGATCTGCTTTTTAGGCCAGATGACGAGTGAGGTTATGACACACTGGTATAGTGCCGACTTGCATCTCGACCACGAGAGAATCATTCCGTTGTGCAGGCGACCGTTCCGCAGCGGTGGCGAGATGAATTCAATGATATTGCAAAATTTTTGGGAGCGCGTCAGGCCGGAGGATGATCTGTGGGTGATTGGCGATTTCGCGTTCTGCGAAGATGCGGATCGGCTGCGCGATCTATTCGGTCAGCTACCCGGTGCGCGGCGGCATCTTGTAATTGGGAACCACGATGGGCCGACAACGCAAGCGCTCCCTTGGGATTCAGTTTCGCACATGACCGAGGTTGAAGACCCGTACGCTGATCACCCCGTTACCCTATGCCATTACCCGCTAATGACGTGGAACGGCGCGCGCAAGGGGGCCATCCATTTGTTCGGGCACGTTCACCTTGGCGCTATAGGGTGGCAGAATGCGCTCAATGTCGGAGTCGATATGTGCGATTTTCGCCCCATCACGATCCGCGAAGCGGCATCGCGAGCACGGGAATTGCCTCAGCACATGCATTGGAGCGAAGTCGAACACAATGGAACGTGAACGCGGAAGGATGGTCATGGCCATCAAACAGATCGCATTGGCAACCTTGCTGGGGGTTGGCTTTGGCGCTGCCGCACATACTCAAGAAGCGACGTTGCCGCTTAAACAAGGCATCTACGTAGATGTTGGCGTACGATGCGAAGACGTGAGCAACGCCAACTCCATCAGTTTCTGGGGAGACCGGCTGAATTCCGCGCATATCGTCGGACACATTGCCGAGGTATCTGAGCGTGCCGGCTCTCACTTAGTCACGCTCGATTTGGAAGGTGACGGCGGCATGGGCAGCAATTTGCGCGAACGCGTAGAGTGGACGGTAGCGGTTGCCGAGAGCCGAACCCTCACCATCGAGAATGACGCTGGAGAAGCTACCTATCGGTGGTGTGCTCCCTCCATGGATGACCTGATGCGGCAGGAGGCGCAAGCACGGCCTCCATTGCCGGAAGCACCGTTGGAACTGCCTGAGGACGCGCCGGAATTTATGGGACGTTGGGGATGGAAAGACGGCGTGCCGGAGAACTGTTCCCCCAACAATTTGACGACCTACAAGGCAAACGAGGTTGAAACCATGGAATCGCTCGCCGTCTATGACAGCGACAGCTATTCGGAGGTATCCCCCGGCCACTGGCGGATCGAGGCTCAAAGCGTCTACGAGAGCCGGCGGTTTCCTCTGACATACGATCTTTATGTGGAGGGCGACACGATGCGGGAGGTCATAACGGGCGAAGACGGTCGCCAACAAGAGGCCGAGTTTGTGAGGTGTGAGGGATGATGAGAGAAAAGCGTGGGTATGACCCGTTCAAGGTCCTGTGCAGATCGTGCAACACCATCGCGGTAAGTTGGCACGACAGTTGGCCCGGGACACCACCAGGAGGGGTGGAGAGAGGGTTTGACACGTGTCTTTGCGGTAATGTTGATGCCGAAGCGCTTCCCGTGCCCGGCACGGGAAGCGTGTTTGGTGGCAAGCACGGCGAGTTCCAGATTTTGACCTAGGGCGAATAGTTTAAGCTTCAGACTTTCGGAAGATAGCTCAGCGCGCAGGAGAGAAGTGCAGTAAGTGGCAACGATTAGAAGTCTCGTGCAGTGATTTCGTAGACACTCCAAACGTCAGGAATCGCCCCCCATCTGGCCATTCAAAGACCAGTTGCGGTCTCCCGAAAGCTGCCGCTCGATCAGTTTGCGAGAGTGCCAAGATGGGGCGACTACGGACAGGCAGCCCCCGAACTGACCACCGGCATCGGCGCCGACCGCGCCGATTTCATTCGGCAGCTTCGTTCCCGTTGGATTCAAGGTAACGTGCAATGACCTTCGAGCCCGGGATCTCTCGCGACAAAATGGTCAACTGATCGAAATCCATCCTTTCTAGAACCTCCGCGTTTCGTTCGAGTATCCCCTTTCCGTTGAGGTTATTGATAGCCCGAGCCACTGTTGCGAGGGGTTCATTTGAAAGGCCCGGCAGTGTTGGAACAAGCGCCGAGGCGAGCGAGCTCTTCTGATCGCTGTTGCGCGCCAACGAGACGATGTTATCAATCCCGCCGGTGATGATTCCAAGCGGCTTTGCTTCCGCTGGCCGCATTAGCGCAATCGGCACCATCTCAACAAAGAATGTGAGGCCGAGCTTCTCTCGCGTCGCCATCGCATAGGTGAGGACCCGTTCCCTCTGGACTTCGCTCAGGGTTTGATCCTTGAGCAACACCCTCAGGACTCCGTCCTCTTTCTCACCAAGCGATGACAGCCAGACCGTCAGTGCCCCATCGGGCCGGTCATCGATCTGCTTTGGTGGGGCGGCAAGGATTTCTTTCGTTATAGCCAGGCACCGCTGCTCATCTCCAATACTGGAGAGCGCTTCGACCACCGTTTGAATTTCCATTTCGTTTAGGTCGCCGGGCTGCTTCCCCGTAAGGAGCTTCTTTATGTCGGCGGGCGTCATCAGCGGGGCAATCTGTCTCACGCATCCAAGGACGGATGCTGGTGAATGTGGGGAACCGAGGACGTTGCAGGTAGTCGCAGCATCCGCTCCTACGCAGAACAGTATGTACTGTGGCTCCAGTCACGGAGACGAAGGCGATGGCTGGAATGCCGATGAAGGTGCACACACATCCCGGTGGAGTGTCCGCTTGCAGTCGAAGGGCAAGAGTTTGCCCTTCGACTGAGATGGGGGCGCACTGTAGTCGAAGGGTGCTGCGGCCACCCGAATGGCCGCTCTTCCGCCCCTTAGCTCCCGGAAGCGGTCAGGCAGGAATCCACCCCGAAATTGCCAATCCGCCTTCGCCCATTTCGGCCGTTGGGTCCCTCGGTTTGTCTGCTGAAAAGCGGACATTGCCTTTCTGGCACCGCGACAATTCGCACGGAAATCCTTGCCGCCCAAGTGTTCGACTGCTAGCCTCAGGCCATGATGATGTTTAAGTCCATATTCTTCCCGCTGATCTGACGACCCGACAGTCGTCATGGCACCTAGGTGCCTTTCAGATCACAACGGCCTGTCCCGCGTGGGCGGTCGTGGGGAGAATTATTAAATGTCGAAATCCTCTCATTCCGGTCTGAGCCAAGCTCAGATCGCACACTTCATTGAACATGGATATATCAAGCTAGAGGGTGCCTTCGGTGGTGACCTTGCTCGACAAGGGCGGGACCAGCTTTGGAGCGCCATGGGTCTTTCCCCTGACGCCCCGGAAACATGGAAACAGCCGGTTGTCCGGTTGGGCTTCATGACGGGCAAGCCTTTCGTTGACGCCGCCAACACCCCGCTTTTGCACAGGGCGTACGATGCCCTGGTCGGCGAGGGGCGATGGTTGAAACCCAACGGTCTCGGCATTTTCCCGGTCCGTTTCCCGTCGCCCAGCGATCCAGGCGATGCGGGGTGGCACGTCGATGCCAGCTTTGGCACCGACAATCCTGACTTCATGCAGTGGCGGGTGAACGTGAAAAGCAGCGGCCGCGCTCTGCTCATGCTATTCCTTTTCTCCGATGTCGGGGAATTGGATGCGCCGACCAAGATCAGGAAAGGGTCGCACCGCGCTATCGCCAAGCAGTTATTGCCAGCCGGAGAGGGTGGTCTCACGCTCGGAGAACTGGCCGTTGACGGCTTCGCTTCGACTGCGGACTGCGAAGAAGTGCTGGCGACAGGACAAGCTGGGACGGTTTATCTTTGCCACCCTTTCCTAGTTCACTCTGCACAACCGCATCGGGGAGCCAAGCCTCGTTTTATGGCCCAACCTCCGCTACTGCCGAAGGGTGAATTCGACCCGTCGCTACCACCGTCTGCGGTGCAGATAGCCATTCGCAGGGCCATTGGGATGAAACTCTAAACTTCAGGGGCCAGGACATAACCGTTCCTGGCCCACTTTCCTTCGGATTGTCCGCTAAGGCGGGGCCAATTTGCCAAAAGCCGACCGTCGCCTTCGGACCCCGAAGTTGCCAATCCGCCTTCGACCCCATCTCAGACGTTCAACTTTCGTGGACGGTCTCCCGAAAGCTGCCGCTCGTTCACCCTTCTGCCTCCGGCGCGCCTTCTCGCAGAAGGGCAACGTGGTGAACGGTTGCGTTCTGCGGAGTAGATACCCGTCGCCTCGCAGAATGCGATCTGCCTCAGCCCCCTTCGTGGGCAGCACGTCTTCGCAATCAAGCGGCAAGAAAAAGCTACTCCCCGCAATTCACAACTTCCCGTGACACTTGTGGAATTGCAGCCTGTTTATGCTTTGTTCCTCGTCGTGTGCTATGTACATTGCCCATGAACCGAGTCGGAGACTTTGGACCGATGAAGAAGCGTTACGAAGAGTGGTACAAGCTGACAGGTGAAACCAAGCCGAAGGCCGCAAACACCATATTGCCACCTATCCGCGTGCTTGACCTGCCCGGCTTTCAGGAAATCGAAGACAAACTTTGCATCTACACCCCGACCCGTGGCGCGCTGCCTCCAGAAATGGACGCCATGATCGATGACCTTTCGACAGCAACGTTCGGCATCACCGCAAACGACACTCTGTTCGAACTGCCTGAGAATTACAGCCGACTTCCTGAATGGTCCGACGAACGCATCGAAATCGAGGACCGCTACTACGACCACGAAGACCAGTACGAGACGGCCGAGGCCACCGATGATGAGGCGGTTGCGATCTTGCTGTTGCGTGGCTTTGACTTTCGCGATGCGCGGGGTCAGCCTCTCCGGTGCACTCTCCATTTCAGCGGTCAGGCCGAAGCCGCAGCGAAGGGCATTAAGGGAAGGATGCCGGACCGCGCGGCTGCTGGGCTGGAATCGTGGACCAAAAAGCTAGAGCAGGAAGCGAAGCTGCACTTGCAGAGGAAGCGTATCGGTTAGTCGCCACAGATGCTTATCCGTGATCTTCCCAGCATCAATGCCATCAAGATCGGCCGGTTCTATTATAAGTCGCGCGACATTGAAGAGACCATCACGATGTCGTGTCGGATGATGCTGTTCGAATCCAGCGATCGGACGGTTCCACTTGGTCGCGGCGGTTCCGCAACTTTGATCCGCTTCCGAGGTGTAGATTACGTGGTTGCTACCCGCCATCAGCTTGGCATCAAATGGGGTGCGCCGCTACCCCACGATATACTGAATACGATCCGCATTTCTACCGGTGAAGGCATTCTCTCCAACATCCCGTTGAAGCGGGTCGTGTTTGAGACCGCAAATCCCGATGAAGAGTTCCATGATCTGCTGCTGTTCGAAACGGCCGACGAGTGGGAGCACCAAGCCCGTGACCGTCCCTATTTCTTCGATCTAGCCCCGTTTTCGACCCGGCCGAGGGTGAAGTCGTTTCTCGTCGGCTATCCAGCGCTGGGCGTGGTGATGGACGAGTATCTAGCGGACTTCGTGCCAGAACAGCCGGGGACGATTCACATCAAGCGCGCTATCTGCGATTGTGATCTTGACCTGACGTTCGCCACTCACGTGCAGCACTATCGCCGTTACAAGTTCTCTCGCGAGCGGGATGTTGTGGACGGCTATAGCGGTGGCGCGGTGTTCTCTCTGGTGGGAGAGCTAGGCGACCATGAAGTGGTTCTCGACGGGATCGTTGTTCGTGCTGGTGCTGACTGCCTACACATCGTGGACGCGGATTACCTCATCGCAGCCTTCACGACGACGCTGGACCCCGCCTAGCCAGAACGGCCGTGTCAGGGTCGCTCCCACCGCGCGATGCCGCTTCCTCACGAGCTTCAGGCGGCAAAGAGGCTTCTGACCCTGCCCGGTGACGCGGACGACCTTGAGGTCAGCTTGCTCCTTGGAACAGCCCGAAAGCAGTCTGTCCGCATTCCACCCCGACCCAGCCGTTCCGTTTCGCCATTCGCCGGGAGAGGCTGATCCGGCAGCTTCCGCCCCCATTTCAGCCCCTGTTGAGCTATACCGGCTGCGCCAATACCTGCCGTTCGTGATCGATCGATTGTTTCTACGGTGCGTCTTTTGACACCAAGCAATTTGCGGAGGGCTGCTAAGGGAGACAGCCCCCATCAGTTAAGTTGTGTGAGCGGAAACCAGGAGCATCATGGGACGCTCCAGTTCTTCGGCGAGACCTGGGTTCTCACTGATCTGTGCCGTGGTAGGGGCGAACTCCTCAATCCTGTCTATCTGGAACCCCTGTCGAATAAGGGTGTTCAACGTGGTACCCATAGTCCGGTGGTATTTTAGAACGCCATCGACGAACCAGTTGGTGCGGCGTTCGCCTTCGATCGAGTAGCCATTGACTGGCCATATCTTGCGCCCTTGTTCATCCTCGATCCAGTCAGGCTGCGATGCGGCCATGAAAATCGGATGCTCAATGGTGAATACCAACGCGCCGCCGAGTGTTAGAGCCCGATGCATCATGCCGACGAGACGGTCAAAGTCCGCAACATAATGAAAAGCCAGGGCGCTATAGACGAGATCGAAGCTGTCCACTGGCAGTTCAAGCCTATCGAGATCGGCAATACGATAGTGGATCGCCTCGTCGTCTGTATCGGCCCGGGCGCGACCGATCATCTTCTCGGATAGATCGTACCCCATTACGGATGCGGCCCCTTGTTGCCGCATCCATCTGGACGCCCAGCCAAAACCACAGCCCAAATCAGCGACACGCTTCCCTTCCAAGGGCGGCAGCATAGCTTTGATAGCGTTCCATTCCGGAGCACCCTTGAGCCCGTGGACCTGCCTTGGGAGCTGGCTGTATCCAGCGAAGAATTTCGGATCATCGTATATGTTCTGTGCCATGTTCACATCCTGTAAAAAGACTGGACGAGGCACCAGCCAAGCCAAAAAACCTCGTCCGGAAGGGCGAGGGCCGGTATCGGCATGTCGCTTGATCAGGTCGCGCGCGCTACGCCCCGGCATCCCGCTAATGAGATGCCGGCCAAGCGGGTGACAATGGGGGTGTCCTCTTCGACCATATGTCGATGATCATTAGGAGACACGACCAAGTCAAGTACCGTCGCGCGGGGCCGCAGACGTGCCGGATTGATGTGCCCCGCTGCACTTAGCTAGTCCGCTTCGGCGGACCTACCGTAAAAAGCCACCCTTCCGCTTTCCCACCCCGACTGAGACATTCCCTTTGCGCTGCCACTGCACTTGTCTTCTGAGCGCTGTACTTCACTTGTGAAACTGACATTCGCGGAAGATCGCCGGCATTGAGCCCTGAATTGCGTTCACGGTCCCCCCGGACGAAGATCGGACGGATCAGATGGGGCCTTGTGGCGCATCAGCGGGGACTCGGGGGGAGCGGGTTCGGTTGGCATGGCAGACGGGTTCCGCTTGGTGTCTGTAGCCCATGCCTGATCAATCCGGGCGATCAGATCATTCGCAATCCTCGGAACCACGCGGCGGATTGTTTCGGTCACGCTCGCGTAGAGGTTCCGGGCCAGATCAAGAGCTGCGGACAGACGGACCCCTTCAAGGCGCAGGCGCTCAACCGACGCCCGTAGCTCGGCCTCCTCTGTCCGCAATGGCTCCATACGAGCTATAGAAGCTCGTATGGCGGCCTCGCGGGCTTGCGCTGCCTTTTCCCTCTCTAACGCCTGCTGTGCTCTTTCTTCGTATGCTTCGGCTGCTATCCGCGCGAATGCGGCTTGATCCTGAGCTACCTGCGTGGCGACCGAGATCTTTGCCAGATCGGATTTCGCCTTAGTCAGCTTCTTTCGTTCCTGCTGGACCTTGAATTCTTCGACTTCGAGCCGGTCAGGGTCACGTCCGACCTTTGGCTTGCCGCGCTCGACCCAATCTAAGCCGATGTTGTCGCGAAGATGCTCGAACCAGAGGTCCTGAAACGCCCGGCCCTGAAAGTATTTGGAATCGCAATCGACCATGACCGGATCGCCATTCTTGTCCGTGACCTTCTCGAACTCGCCGGTTTTTGGATTCTTCTTCACAGCCTGTCGCTGACCGAAGCGTTCCACTGCACGGGCCTTGCCGAACTTGGTCAGGCTGATCCATATAGTCGCGCCACGTTTGGTCGTCTTTTCGTACTTTGGCGCGAAGAAAACATCGACACCATGACGGCCTACCTCGTCCCGATCCAGCCGTGCCCAAAAAACCGCGTTGCCGCCGTGGGTCTTGTTCACGAACTTGACGGCCTCATCCAGCATCATCTGTTCGGATGCCGAGGTGACCGGCAAATCGGTGGGAAACTGGACGAATGCATGGCGACAGATTTTAGACGCGCCCTTGTTCACACGTGCCCCTTCCACGTGTGCGGCATAGGCTTGCGTCAAGCAGTTCTGCCGTAGCGGATTGTGGATCAGCGGCGGTATCGGATCACCTTTGGCATCCTTTCGGACGCTCCGACGATGCCCGCTCTGATCCAATCTCAATTCGTGGTTTTCCATCGCTTGAAGGTCACTAGCGGTCAGTGAATTGCCCCTGAACGACCCCGATTTTCCTTTGGCCATGTTGCCCTCATCGTCTCCCTTTCTAAAAGGGAGACCCGCTATCCGTTTTGGGTCCCACCTACGGTATCCCAAAACAGCGGGTGGGGGAATCCTTCCCCTCAACCCCTGCTCTCCCGCCCGTCCAGGGCTGACGCCTTGGGCGAGCCTGCGCGGCCCTGCGGGCCTTGCCGAGCCAGCGCCTAGCGCTGGCTGCAAAGGGGCCCCCTTTGAATCCCCCTACCATCATGCTCGCCGGGGTCAACGCCTACGGCGTCCTCCACTCCGTTTCGGCCTTCGGTGACTCCCGCCTCCGCGTGATGGACTTCTGATCCCGTCGGGACGAGGGGCGTCGCCCCTCGCTCCGCTCGGTAGTGTTCGTCCGCCTCCGGCGGGCCGAACAAGGGGCAGACGCATTCTGGTGCTATTCCCGCCTCGATGGCCTCCTGATTCGGAGTATCCCGATTACCCGTCACCTTTTGTGTCGGTTTTCGTGCCTCGCGGACATGCGCCCGCGCAGTGGCATCTGCGCGGGCGTTGCTCACCAATCTCACCAATAATAGTTGTGCGGTTTATGATGGTGCGGCCAGACGATACCGTCGCTATCGCTACCCTTGAGAACTGCCCGTTCGAGCATGTGGTTGCGCTTGCGATTCGGGCGGGTGTGGTACAGCTTGTCGTGCCAACGGGGATAGGCACATGTCCAGTTTCGGCGCTTTCGCTCAGGGACTGCCTTGCCGCCGCTCTTTCCATCGAGACGGTTCTCCCGCCCGTTGGCCGAGTAATAGCCAGCCGTCAGAGTCCGCGGCCGCTTGCGTTTATAATGGGCCATCGGCCCCTCCATGTTGGTTGTTACCTACATGGCGCTTCTCCTTTCCAGTGCAGACATGAACCCCCCGGACGATCATTCGGCACTAACAACGCATGATCGTCTGCCGGCTTGTGTTGAATTGCCTTGCCAGCGCCGACACGCTTTCGCCACGGCCTAGTGCATCACGGACCTCCGCCTTCTGCGCCTGACTCAGCACCGAAGGCCGGCCTAGCCGCTTGCCTTCCGCCTTCGCCCGCGTAAGGCCAGATTGCGTTCTTTCAACTAGCAAGTCTCGCTCAAATTGCGCAACTGCATTGAGGACGTGCATCGTCATCGTGCCGGCGGAACTGGTGAGATCAACACCGCCCAGCGCCAGACAGTGGACCCGCACACCGATCTCTCCTAGCCCCTTGACCGTATTGCTCACATCGATTGCATCGCGGCCAAGGCGGTCGAGCTTGGTCACGACAAGCACGTCGCTGGCCTCAAGTCGATCCAGCAGACGGGTGAAACCCGGTCGCCCTGCGATGGCGGTGCTGCCGGAAATGGTCTCTGTGATGACACGATGAGGTTCGACCTTGAAGCCCGCAGCCCCGATTTCGTGGAGTTGGTTTTCGATGGTCTGTCCGGTCGTGGAGACGCGGACATAGGCAAAGGTTCGTGCCATGAGGGTACCCCTGTCCGAATAAGATGCCCGAAACATACCCCCTGCCCAAAACCGAAGAAACCTAGTTTCCGGACACTTTATTTACCCCTGTCCGAAAACGGTCGTTTTCGGACAGTTTTTCGAGTATCCCAATTACCCGTCGCTTCCGCCCCTTGTTCGACGCGGCCCACAGGGCAAGGAGAACTATCGAGCCGGTGGCGAGGGGCAGACGCCCCTCGTCCCGAAGCGATCAGAAGGCCATCACGCGGAGGCGGGAGTCACCCCGTAGGGGCCGCAGCGTGCGGAGGACGGCGAAGCCGTTGACCCCGGCGAGCATGATGGCAGTCGATACACTTGCTCACGCCGCTCCGGTATGTTGGAGCATTTGACAACATGTGCGAGTGTTGTTATATACTCCAACATGAGAAGGGCCAAGGCTGATTTGTTGCATCGTGGGCGGCATGCCCTTTCGGAGACGGCCTTTGTCGAGATCGTCATCTGGCAAGTGCCTCAGCCTGTGCCCGGCAGCGTTCACAGCTTCAAATACAGACTGGCCTTGGTATCCGACGACATCTGCGTTCTGCGTTACGATAATGAGCGCGGCAAGGGCGACCACAAGCATGTGAATGAACGTGAGGTTCCGTATCGCTTTACCGATTTGGAGACCTTGCAAGCAGATTTCTGGAAGGATGTGGAGCGATGGAGCAAGAAGCTATGAGGACCGTTACTATCGGCGTTTCCTCAATAGAGGACGTCCGCCGCCGCACGGAGGCTGCATTTCGCGGAGAAAAGGCCGGCGAGTTCATTTCATTCGCATCGGTCGAATTGTTGTGGAAGGTCCTGACAGTAAAGCGTTGGGAAATTCTACAGGCCATGACCGGACAGGGCGAAATGACGATCCGCGAAGTGGCTCGCCGCGTCGGGAGAGACGTGAAGGCGGTTCATTCCGACATAGCGGCGTTACTCAAGGCCGGCATTCTCGACCGTACCGAAAGCGGACGCGTGGTCTTCCCCTACGATGCGGTCCATGTGGACTTCACGTTGATCAAGGCCGCTTGATCCTCGGAGGCTTGAAGCAATGACATTCGGTACGGCATTTTACCTGTTCGTTCTGCCAATGGCCATCGCGGCAGGGGGAGTGGTCGCTGCCTATTATGGCCGAGGCTGACCTAATGGTGCCGTCGATTTGAGAGGCGGCTGTGCTCGCGCTGTAGGCTCTTTTGAGGACTATATTGACCTTCTTTGAATTCATCGTCCCTGTTATCGCCTTGGCGGTCGCAGGCGCCGGCATATGGTTCCTGCGCCGCGAGGCTCATAACCTTGAGAACTAACGCAATGGCACGATCCAGAAGAAGGTCCCCATGATCAGCCCCACTTGAGTGGTCCATTTTAAAAGTTAGTGCATCGCCGGTCTTTGGTCCATCGGAAGGATGGTTTCCGGGGCTGGCGGG
>NZ_VLJP01000058.1 GCF_007829525.1 Mesorhizobium sp. J18 | reverse complement strand
TTCACATCTCAAAGCAGGCAAGCCCCACGCGCTCCTCCCAAAGGTAATGTCAAACAAGCCACCAGGTTCCTCAACATGACAAATTAAACAGCCAAGTGTAAGGCAAAGAGGCGGAACGCTCGGTTTCTGTTCCGCCAGAAGTGATCGAAGATCAGCGTTTGGCTTCGGCCAGCGAAGCTTCGTTGCGCGCGAGATACGTCTGTGTGATTTCCGGTATGCGCTCCATGAGCAGCGCTGCCATTTCTTCTTCTTCGCGGCGGATTTCCTGGCAGACCCGCGCAGTTTCGCCGTCGCCTGCCGTTTCGGCGGCTGTAATCAGGATGCGGTATGCCGCAATCTCCATTTGCTCGAAGGCGTAGCTGGCCATGATCGCCTTGACGATCTCGTCGCTCGCCATCATGCCGCCAACACCTTGCAGGAAAGCCGTGGCCTGGCCCGCAGTGTCCTTCAGGGCCGATGTCGAAGTGCTGCGACGCTGAAGACATACTTCCAGGCGTTCCCGTTGTGACCTTGTGTCGGCCAAATGTTGCTCAACCAGCTCGCCCAGGGCAGGGTAGCTTTCGATCCTTTTCGCCTGAGCACTAAGCATGGCCTCAGCCTGGGTTTCCATGGCATGAGCGTCACGCAGCCATTGATCCAGTCGATCATTCATGTCTGCCATGTTCTGCTCCTTGTCTGAGTATCGGCAATAGGGGAGACGCACCGGCTCTGAGAGGAACTGCACTTACTGGGAGCGCACCGGTGCGCTTCGCTGATCCCAACCGTAACCCTTGGGAAATGTTCCTCTGCAGCGGTTATCTGCTGCACGCGCTGTCGCGCTATGGCTACGACATCACTTTCTTTGAGCCGAATGTTTATGAACGCCAGGAGAACCGCGATATCGATCCTCCGGACTGGTACTCGATGCAGCCCATCCCGGAGCCTTCCCGAAACCGTTCTTCATAGAGAAGAGCTACTCCGGGGGATCCGGCCAACTGGTTCGTCCCGAACCGTTCTGCCGTAGAAGCCATACTGAGCAGTTCCGGTTTCGTCATCGAGAAACAGCCGGAGCGGGAGGTCTGTCTCTGCCGCCGGGCTGCCCGCGATGTGGGCGTGGAGCCGCCGCCATGCTGATCGGCCGCCAAATCCACGTTTTTTCGTCACAGCCAAGAACTTTCCTCCCAGCCAGCAGTTAGGCGGTGGGAAGAAGAGGAAAGAAAAATGCAGATCATCGACACACTTGTAGGGACCGACAAAGCACCGGACGGCGAGCGGACAGTGGTGACGTTCCTGGGAGAGGGCGGAGAATCGGTTGAGGTCCGGATGGCCGGATCGGTCACGGATCACTCACCGCATCAGATCATCGAGAAAGCAAAGGTGCTTCTCCTTCACGTCGCCTCGTCCGACAATCCCGATGACACCGTTGCGGCAGATGATAGGGATCTCACCGTTGCCCCAATGGCTGCGGAAGAGCGCGATCCGTTTGTCTCGGCTCCGGATAACGATGATGACAATTACTATCAGAAATCGGATCAGGCTCTTCCGGGCGATCAGACAGAGCGGGTCTTAGGCAAGGATCCGGCGCGTGAGGGAGGTCGTTTCGGCGAAACCTGAGCACAGCCGGAAATGATCACACCGGACGGGCAAACCAACTGTCAGTGCCTATTTCAAGGACTGCCCGTTTTTCCGCTGTTCAACGAGGGCAGCCTGAAGTCTCTCCGCGAGGACAAGAAGTCGTTCCGGAACAGGTTCACGCTCTATTTCGCTCAAAAGGACTGCGATATCAGGCGGAAAGCCGCCGCCAATAATAGAAGCCTTTTCCTCGAGGCCTTTATCTTTCCTTGCCTCCTTGCTCAATTCTTCCATGCACGGCGCCCATCATAGATAAAAGACTCCCCTCTTATGTCTTGAATGGAGCGTTTATCCTTTATTTGCAAGGCAGCCTTGCTCATATCGAGGAATTTTTCTCTCCGTGCGACCGAAAGGGCACATCATCCAGTGAAAGGCTGGCCCAAGCTCTTCTCACAGGCTGGCCGTGGGATCAGCATCTATCTTCGTGCGGGAGCCACGATGGTCGAGATCGTCGAAAGCGATGACACGCGCGCCTCGTTCGTAAGTAAGATATCGCCACAGCCATTGTGTGGTGACGATCACGCGATGCTGGAACCCGACCAGAAGATAAACGTGGATGACAGCCCAGGCGAGCCAGGCGAACCACCCTTTGAGGGAGAACCGTCCCGTTTCGAAGATCGCCGCGTGGCGGCCGACAATGGCCGTATTGCCGCGGCTCCGGTATCTGAAGGGCTGGATCGGCTTGCCTTCGATTATCAAGTCGGCGAGGCCCCGTCCGAGATGGATGCCCTGTTGCTTGGCCACCTGCGCCAGGCCTGGCAGAGCTTTGCCGTCCTCGTCCTCCAGATATGCAATATCGCCCAGCGCGAAAATCTCGGACTGGCCGGAAACCTGGAGATTGGGCCCGACGACGACACGGCCGGCCCTGTCTGTCGGGCTGCCGATCATTCGCCCCAACGGAGACGGTCCGACACCTGCTGCCCAAATGACGAGTCCGACCGGTATTTTCTTGCCGGCAAAGCCGAATTCCTTCTCGCCTATGTAATCCACCGTCTGGTTCGTCTCGACGATCACGCCGAGCTTCTGCAGACGTGCTCGCGCATAGTCCGCAAGCTTCCGGGAGAAGCCGGGAAGCAGGCGCGGCCCACCTTCGATCAGCATGATCCGGGCATCTTGTGGCCGGATACGGCGGAAATCGCGAGCCAGCGTGAACCTGCTCAATTCCGCAATGGATCCTGCCAGTTCGACGCCCGTCGGGCCGCCGCCTATGATGGCGACAGACATGAGACGATCCTGCTCTGCCGGATCGGAGGCACGTTCGGCATTTTCAAAGGCCCGAAGCAACTCGGAGCGGATGCGGCGGGAATCCTCTATCGATTTCAGCCCAAGGGCAAGGGAGCCCCATTTGTCATTGCCGAAATATGACGTGCGGGAGCCGGCCGCCAGAACGAGATAGTCGTAGCCGAGGCTTTTACCATCTGAGAGACGAATCTTCCTGGCTGCAGCATCTATGCCGACAACTTCAGCAAAGAGCACCTGTACTGACGGGTATGGTCTCAGGATCTTGCGGATCGGCTCTGCAATGTCCGTTGCGGCAAGCGCTGCGGTGGCGACCTGATAGAGCAGGGGCTGGAAGAGGTGATAGTTGCGGCGATCGACAACCGTTGCTGCTATGCCGGCCTTGCCCAAAGCCTTGGCCACTTCCAGGCCGGCAAACCCGGCTCCAATGATCACGACGCGAGCCACTGGATTTTTTGGGGTCGGATTCTGGATAGCTTCGTGTCGCACATCTGTCCTGGATTTCAACGCTTCTCGCCCGCTCCCTCACCATCCATTGATGTTCTGAACAGAAGCTGAGGACAACTGTTCCTATTACTCGTCCATCCAGATCCTTGGAATCTTCCACTGAAATCGGAACATTGGCAAATTCTTTCGGTTCGGATCGCAAGCCGGCCGAGGAAGGCAGATCGAGGAACTGCAATGGCAAGAGAACAAACCAGACAGAAAGGAGTTCCCCCTCCGACACGGAGAACTGAGGTTGTCGCCATGATCATTGCAGCGGTGATCGTTGCGCTGACGGTGATCGTCGTGGTCTACAGCGGCGGCTTTTTCACTGCCCCGGTCGACAATGAAGGCGAACGAGCGGCGGAGCCAAACGCCCCAAGCGAGACCCTCGAGCCGCGCGCGAACGTCACGGAGGGAGACGAGCCACGCCAATGACGGAAGATGCCGAACCGGCGGACAAGCCCAAGGTGTCACCACCAAGACGGAAAAGGACGACATCGAACGGCTCGGCTGGCACAGCAGAAGCGAAGGAATTTCTGCGCCGTTCCTCACCTACCTGGACTGCTGAGTCATTCTTTGTTGACGCATCTCGATCGCGAAGAAGTGGCCTCCATATTGGAGGGGGAGGCCGCGATGGTCCGTGAACTCGATTGATCTGGGCGGCGCAAGGAATGAGCCATCCCGTAGATGGTGCCTCAGATCATCGGCCGCCCGCCGGTTACCTCGATCAGGGCTCCGGTCATGTAGCTCGATTCCTGCGATGCCAGGAGCACATAGGCCGGGGCCAGTTCTGCCGGCTGTCCGGCGCGCCCGATAGGCGTGTTCTGCCCGAAATTCTTCACCTTTTCCATCGGCATGGTCGAAGGGATCAGCGGCGTCCAGATCGGGCCGGGGGCAACCGCATTGACCCTGATGCCTTTGCCGGCGACAAGGCCAGCCAATCCTGCGGTGAAATTGGCGATCGCACCTTTGGTCGTTGCATAGGCGAGCAGGCTGGGCGACGGGTCGGTGGCGTTGATGGATGAGGTGTTGATGATGGTGCTGCCGGGCCGCATGCGCGGGATTGCCGCCTTGCAGAGATAGAACATGCTGTAGACATTGGTGCGAAAAGTGACGTCCCATTCCTCGGCGCTGATGTCCTCGATGCTCTCGAAGCTCGCCTGATGAGCAGCGTTGTTGACCAGGATGTCCAGTCTCCCGAATTCTTCCATGGCGCGGTCGATCATCGATCTGCAATGCGCTTCATCCTGGATGTCTCCGGCTACGACAATGGCCTTCCGTCCGGCTTCCTCGACCCAGCGCGCCGTTTCTTCGGCATCCTTGTCTTCATTGTAGTAGGAGATGAGAACGTCCGCTCCCTCACGGGCGAACGCGATTGCGACTGCGCGGCCGATGCCCGAATCTCCGCCTGTGATGATCGCCGCGCAGTCCTTCAGCCGACCGCTGCCCTTGTAGCTGTCTTCACCATGATCCGGCTTCGGATTCATCTTGTCCGTATAGCCAGGCATCTCCTGCTGCTGCTCGGGCATTGGCGGTCGCGGATATTTCGTTGTTGGATCTCTCTCCATCGGGCTCTCCTGAAGGCAATACCAGCCGCTTCATGCGCGATGTTCTTGCTAACCGGAGGCAAGCGCTGTTTGTTCCGGTCGCGGCACCCACTGGGCCACGCCAGAGATTGCCTTGGTGATGCCTGCGCATGGGCGACAAGTCTCAAACAAAAGCAATGTCCAATCGTTCCGAAATTTTTGGTCGATTGCTTTCAGTACGAAGTCTGCCGTTTGATCCGGCGGGAATACCCGTTACTTCCGCTTCGGATCACTGACACCGTCTTCACGAGCGAAGCGCGAGTATCGGGGTTTCGGCTTGTTCGCCTTTTTCATTTCGCGGGCAAGCCGCTTCTGAAGCAGGGAGAGGACGGCGGCCTCCTCCGGCCTCAGCCCATCGAGCTCTCCGCGCAGCTCGCATTCCACTTTCTCCTTTACGTCAAGGAGAAGAGAGCCGCGGACATAGGAATCCAGGATTTCCGGATGGATGTAGCACTTCCGGCAGATCGTTGGCGTATTGCCGAGCCGTGCAGCCACGCTTTCGATCGCGGCGCGCACATTTTTCTTCGCCTTGGCATTGCTGTCGAAGGTTTCGAACTCCTGCAGGGCCAAGGCGGCCAGAACAGTACCGGCCCAGGTGCGAAAGTCCTTCGCCGTGATTTCCTGCCCCGTTATTTCCCGCAGGTAGTCATTGACGTCCGATGAGGTGACGTCCTGCTGGTCCCCGTTTTCGTCGATATATTGAAGGAGCCTCTGTCCCGGCAGTTCCTGGCACGCCTTTACGATTTTCGCGACACGGCGGTCCGTCATCTTCAGCCGCCAGGTCTTCCCGCCCTTGCCCTTGAACTGGAATCGCAGTTCCGACCCATTGATCCTGACATGGGGATCGCGCAGGGTCGTTATACCGTAGCTCTTGTTCTGTTTCGCATAGTCGTCATTGCCGACGCGGATGAGCGTGGCTTCGAGCAAATGAATCGTCGTCGCCAGAACTTTCTCACGCGGCAGGCCGCGCAGGGACATGTGTTCGGATACCCTGGCTCGAATCTTCGGAAGAAGCTGCGCGAACTCCATCAGATGCTCGAATTTCGCTTCCTCGCGGACCTCACGAAATTTGGGATGATATTTGTATTGCTTTCGGCTCCGGGCGTCGCGACCCGTCGCCTGGATGTGGCCATTGGCCTCTACGCAGATCCAGACATCCGTCCAAGCGGGCGGGATAGCGAGTGACCGGATTCGCTCGAGGATCGCCTTGTTCTTGACCGTCTTTCCGTCGGATGTCTTGTAGGTGAAGCCTTTTCCAGCCTTCTTGCGGTGGATGCCCGGCTCTTCGTCGGAGACATAGACAAGTCCGGCGGAGCGAGCAGTGTCAGGCGGGTTGAGCATCGAGCTTGCGGAGCATTTCGTCTCCCGGGTCATTCGACCTCAAACCCGCTTCACGGGTTCTGGTTCCGATGATTGCCTGTAATCAGCGCAGAGGCCCGCAAGGATCGAGCATGAGGGCCGAGCCACCCGCCCACAATACGCCTGCAAGGGAAAGCGCCGACAGGAGACGCATGACCTTTGAATGGAAGGAACGATCGTCATCCATATGAGGGGTCGCGCGAAAGAGGCGCGCGACTTGCCCGGGCTGCCATAGCAGGTAGAGAAGCGCGAGCGCTGCGAGCAGCGTCACGCCGCCGGCGACCGCCTGTATGAGCCAGGTATCCACATCCGCTACGCCGGTGAAGCGGAATGAGCAGAGAGCCGATTGCTGCCCATAGATGAGAAACAGGTGCCCCGCCCATATAAGGGGGCCGGCGAGAAGGTAGAGGATCGTGCCGGCGATGGGACCTGTATCGTTTCCCGCTTTCATTTCCTCTGCTCCTCAGCCAACCAGTCTGGGAAAACCATGGATGAGCGCCAGCCCGAACAGCGATTGCGCCGTGGTGTAATGATAGAGAAGGGCCATGTTCTCGAAACTGACCCGCCGTTCGCGGTCGAGCTTGCCTGCGACATGCCGCGCGATGACGAAGAAACCCATGATGACGAGGGCGAATACGAGCTGCCCGAACAGCACGATGCTCATATAGACCATCGCGCCATAGCTGCTTTGTGAGGGCGACAGGCCGCTTTGCCAGTGGCCGGCGGTTTCGACGGCTATTGATCCCACCAGGCAGACGATGGCCAGGAAGATCAGCGTCGTCACTGCGGCGGAAAACCTTCCGGGCTTGGGCAAGAGGCGGTGGGCGATCCAGATGAGTCCCGATCCGAGGATGAGTAGCAAGGCCGCAGCCGCGGGCCAATGGATCGGCGGCAGGGCCGGCGAGCCCGCTGGCGCCCAGACTTGCGGCGATATGGTCCACAGATAGAGATAGGAAAAGACATAGGCGAGATAGAGCGAGGCGGCGACGAACATCAGCACGACCATGGCCCACCAGGAATGCGATTGAGGGCCGGACATATAGGTCGGCAGGCTTATGCCTCCGCCGATATCCACATTGCCTTTTGACGGTCCGGGATCGAGACGCCAGGTCCAGACGATGCAGAAGACGATGGCGAATACGCCGCAGATGACGGCGATCGTCACCAGTTTGACCGTGAGCAGCAGGAAGAAGGCGGCTGTGAAGAGCGCGGCCAATAGCTGACTCCAGCCCGGACCCGGCATCTGGATGATGTATTGCGGCTTGGCTTCAATGGGCGAGGTGACGATGGTCTCCCTCCCGCCGGTCGGTGCGCCCGGCAGGTAATAGTGTCCGGCCTCGACATCCTCTGCGAGATTTGGCTGATCCCACAGCGGCTCGCGGCTTGTCACCAGGGGGATGCTACGCGTTGAATAATTGCCGTTAGGCAGCCATTCGAGTGTGCCGGCGCCCCAAGGGTTCTTTGAACCGGGTCCCGGTCGAAAGCGGCGGATCAGATCTATGATGAAAAGACCCACTCCGGCTGCGAGGATGAAGGACCCCACCGTCGAGATCATGTTGAGCGTGTCCCAGCCGAGCTCTTCCGGATAGGTCCAGACGCGACGCGGCATGCCAAGGAGACCTGTCAGATGCATGGGAAAGAAGGCGATGTTGAAGCCGGCAAACATCAGCCAGAACACCCAGCGGCCGAGCCGCTCCGAAAGCTGGTTCCTGCTGACCGAGGGTGCCCAGTAATAGAATGTCGCGAACAGTGGAAACACCATGCCGCCGATGAGCACGTAGTGGAAATGCGCGACGACGAAATAGGTGTCGTGCACTTGGAAGTCGAATGGCACCATGGCGACCATGACACCGGTCAGCCCGCCGATCGTGAAGATGAACAGGAACCCGAGTATGAAGAGCGATGGGGTATTGATGCGGAAGCGCTCGCGGCCTGCGGCCATCGTCGCGATCCAGGAAAAGACCTGGATTCCCGACGGAATTGCCACGGCCATGCTGGCGGCCGAGAAGAAGGCGAGGCTCAGCGCTGGAATCCCGGTCGTGAACATGTGGTGGACCCAGAGGCCGAAGCTGAAGAAGCCCGTCGCGATCAGCGCCACCACGATCAGCCGGTAACCGACCAGCGGCGTCTGTGCCATGGTTGGAACGATCATCGACACCAACCCGGCGGCCGGCAGGAAGATGATATAGACCTCCGGATGGCCGAAGAACCAGAACAGGTGCTGCCACAGAACCGGATCGCCGCCCAGCGATGCCGTGAAGAAGGGCCAGCCGAAGGCGCGTTCGATTTCCAGCAGCATGGTGGCAAGGATCACCGCGGGGAAGGCGAACATGATCATGGAGGCGAAGATCAGCATCGACCATGCGAAGATCGGCATCTTGGCCAACGACATGCCGGGTGGCCTTGTGCGCAGCGTGCCTACAACGATCTCGATGGCTCCGGCGATTGCCGATATCTCGATGAAGCCGATGCCAAGCAGCCAGAAATCGGCATTGTCGCCGGGCGAAAATTCCTTGAGCGTCAGCGGCGGATACATGAACCAGCCGCCTTTCGGCGCCAGGTCGTAGAGAATGGTCGAAAAGAACACCAGTCCGCCGACCACATAGGCCCAGACCGCGAAGGCGCTGAGGCGAGGAAAAGGCAGGTCGCGAGCCGACAGCATCTGCGGCAGGAGCATGACGCCGAGCGCTTCCACGGCGGGCACGGCGAAGAGGAACATCATCGTCGTGCCGTGGACCGTGAACATCTGATTGTAGAGGTCCTGGCCTATGAAGTCGTTCTCGCTGACGGCGAGCTGCGTGCGCATCAGCAGCCCCAATATCCCGGCCAGCAGGAAGAACAGGAAGGCGATGCCGATATAGAAGACGCCGATTACGGTGTTGTTGACGGCGGTGACGATGCGCCAGCCCTTTGGCGTCTCCCATATCCGTTCGAGCTCCCTCAATTCCCCCACGGGGCGGGGCTCAGGATTGGGAAGTTGTTGGCGAGCGACATCCTGCATTCGGTTCACCATGGGCCAACGATCAGCGAAAGAGCCTTCATTCGAGGTTCTCCAGATATGCCGAGAGTTGCCGCAATTGGGTTTCGGTGAAAATGCCATAGGGCGGCATCAGGTTTTCCGGCTTGATATGCTGGCCGTCGCGTATCCAGCGCATGAAGGCCCCTGCATTGTTCGGCAAGGACGCTGCCGCGAGCGAATGACGGCTCCCGACATGCGTTAGATCAGGACCGATCACGCCGTTTGCCTGGGAGCCACGGACTGCATGGCAGGCACCGCATCCGGAGGCGAGGAACAGACTCTGACCTTGAATCTCGTCTTCGGTTTCCGGCGTCTTGGCGGCGGCGGCTTCCCGGTTCAACCAGGCGGAGAACTCTTCCTGCGGCATGGCAATTACGAAGAAGGACATCAAGGCATGCGGGCCGCCGCAATATTCGGCGCATTGCCCGCGGCTGATGCCAGGCTCGGAGATGTCCAGAGTGAGCGTGTTGGTCCGGCCTGGTATCATGTCGAGCTTGCCGGCCAGCCTTGGCACCCAGAAGCTGTGGATGACATCGGCCGATGTCAGTTCGACGGGAACCGGCTGCCCGACAGGAAGGCGCAATTCATTGGCGCTTTCGATGCGACGGCCGTCGGGGGTGTGATAGACAACGCGCCACCACCAGCGCTCGCCGATCACCGAAATCCGTAGCCCGCCCCCGGCTTCAGCGGAGCTTCCGCCGAGGCTCATCACATAGATGCCGTATGCGAGCAGCAGCGTCAGGGAGACAACGGGAAAGACGATGCCGCCGCCGATGACGAGACGATCGCTGCCAAGACGGTTGCGTATTGTTCCGCTGCCGAACAGGGCCATGGCAGCCAGAACGGCTACGCCCAGGAAAACTGCGGCGCAGAAGATCGTGAGTGCCCAAAACAGCGCGTGGATGCGGCTGGCTTCCGCCCCGGTTGGCTCGAGGGCCGATTGGGTGCCTGAGCAGCCGGCTACCGCCGCCAGCAGCGCCAGGACAACCAGTATGAGAGGCGGACCGGGCTTTCTCATCGGTCCACCGCCGAGCTTGCAGCCAGCGATCCGGGAAGTTCGGCGGCATTGACCGAGGAGAAATAGGCGGCGGCGTCCTCGACCTGTTCATCGGTCAGCCTGCGCGCGATCGGTGCCATTATCTGCCCGTGCACCGTCAAGTCCCGCCCCCCATCTCGCCAGACGTTCAACTGGGCGGCGATATAGCCTTGCGAAAGGCCGGCAATGTTCGGAAAGCTGGTGAAGCGGCTCCTGGAATGGCAGGCGAGACAGGCCGGAACGCCACGCTCGGGATCACCTTCCTGTGCCAGAGCCCGTCCTCGCGTGATGCTTTCCGGGTCGCCCTGGGGAGGCGCCGTCATGTCCGTTTCCGAATAATAGGCCGCGAGGCTCCGAATCTCGTCGTCGCCGAGCAGCCCGGCAACCGGCTGCATGATACCGCTCGGCCGTGTTCCTTCAGCATACTCCACGAGGGCCCGCTCGAGATAGGCTTGCGTCTGGCCGCCGAGTGCGGGGATCAAATCGCTGATCGGTGGCGATGTTTCATCTCCATGGCAGCGCGTGCATTGGGTCAAGGCAACCGTTTCACTCGCACGTGCTTGCTTGGCACCGTCATCCGGCCCGTCCCCGACACGATCAACGGCTGCCAGATGTCGATATTCTTCGGGCGACAATTCCGGCAGTTCAAGCAGGAAGGCCGTCAACGCCCAGACCTCGTCGTTCCGCGCCTGACTGGGCCAGGCCGGCATGGCCGTATATTTGAGACCGTGTTTGACGGTCCAGAAAAGTTCCTTCGGGCTCAGATGCTCCCGGGCATTGTCGAGAAGGGGGGGAGGAGGAAGCATATGGCTCACGATGGCGTTTGTCTGCTCGCCAGGACGGCTGTGGCAGGATACGCAGCCGCCTTCGAAATGCGCCGCTCCAAGACGAATCTTGTGCGGGTCATCCAGGGGCGGAGGGTCCTCGACGAAGTAGCTCCACGTCGCTACGGACCGGACGCGTACTTGCTCCAGTATCCAGGTGGTGATGACCCAGTGGTCCCGGGAGGCCGCGACATTGTAGAACCCAGACCAGACGAAGACGACACCGGCGACGAAAGCCAGCGTGACAAGCATGCCGGTATGCCTGACGAACAACCGCAGCCTGAGTTCCCTAAGACGCACGGGGCGTTCCTCCGGGGCCCGCACGTTCCGTTGCGGTTGCTGCTGCATCCATATCGCCGAACCATCGTGCGGCGATAACAATTCCCGCAAGCACATATGTGGCAGGGCAGGCGATGATCATGAGAAGCCCGGCAAGCTGCTGGTCTCCCAGGCCGGAAACATGCGGGCCGTGCATGGAGGTAGCGCGGAGGCCGGGATAGAGAAGCCGCGGAGCAAAGACCAGCAGCACACCCAACAGGCAAAACAGCTTGCTCGTGAGCAAAAGCGCGAGAATGGCGCGCCAGCGGCTGTCATCCTTGATGAAGAATACGGCGGACCAGAACCACAGCGCGGCGAGAAGCAGGGATCCCTGCATCAGGCCATGCAATGCGCCCGATTGCGAAACGGCGCTGATGGCAGGCGGTGCGTGCCATGCCCACAGGAGAGCAAGCTGCACGGCCATTGCGGGAAAGAGGAAGTGCCGTCCGTCCTGCCAGCCAATGGACGGAATTCTGTTCAGCGCCAACGCAACAAAAGGGGCGACGGCGTTCATCAGAAGGATATGAACCAGCATTTGCGACGAAAGATGACCGACCGCCTGCATGGATTAGGAACCCGCAAACCGGGTGTTGGTTCCGACCGTGCCGCCCACACGAATTGGCGGCGGCAGCCCCGGTCACCCTGGGGTGGCCGGGGCCTTCCTCCGCGGTCAGGGAGAGTGTCGCCCGAGTGTGGCGGGAAAGGTGGGAACCGCATTGGGACGGGCTCTGAAGAGCGGACCTTCCCGCCACTTGCGCCGAACATACCGGATGGCGAATTGTTCCTGCCCGAACCAGCCGCTTGTCTTTTATACAGTATCGGGAATGTTGTCCGGCGTGATCTCTCCTGAGCCGAGGCGGGGGATGGCGTCGTTGGCTTCGTCCTCGTCCAATCCGGACAGCGGCATCCCGTCCACGATCACCACCTCCTCGCTCTCCGCATCATAGACTGCCCACAGGCCCTCTTCGTCCCTGCGCTTGTCGTATGAGGTGGCCATGAGACTCTGAAAAGAGCCCTTATTCGATGATGTGGACAATGCGCCGGCTGCCAGGCTCCACGAGCACAGTCCGTCCATCCACGACGACATATTCGTAGTTGGCATCCAGCCCGTCGGCTTCGACCGCGTGCAATTCGACCTCGTCCGGGATGGTCGTTCCAACCGAAACCTCTACATCGGGGCCGATCTCCACCGGCTCAACTTCCTGCTGGACGACATATTCCCTTATCACGGTTTCCTGTTCGGGCGTCACGACGACGGTCTGGGCCTGGGCTATCGACAGACCGGCTGCGAGGGCCGTGGTCGCAAGCGTTGTGATCAGTATGTTTTTCATAATCAAACTCCAATGAACGTTGGAACGAGTCGTCACCGACGAAGCCGCAATCGACCGGTCTGGTCCGCACTCCGCATCGGCTTTGAACCGGCCCCACAACTATGATGAGAGGCATATGTTCCGATGAGGATTGTCGGGCCGATCACTCGTCCTCGTCGTCCGGCTCCATGAGGTCGATCAGCCTACCCCCCCTCGGACCACTTTCGCCGCTTGGCTGATGTCAAATTCGGCATAGCTGTGGGTAAAAAGCGCGGCTACCCAATCGCCAATGCTGATTCCATCGACGTCCCTTCCGACAGCATCGACGGTTCCCCAGCCCTCGTGCCCTGATCCGCCGGGCTCGGTGGGAAAGCGCACCCATTCTGGACCGGCCCATGGCTCGAGGTTCGAAGAGCAGACGCCGCACTCGTCGAGCCGTACACGAATTTCCTCGGGTTCCGGCATGGGCATGGGAACCCTTTCTATCCGCAATTTTTCCAGGACGGCGCGCTTTCTGTCCAAAGGCGCCATAGTCGCCGTCCTTGGTCTCGCTTTCTGCGGGTACGTGCCCACGATCCGAAGGTGATCCGCAATGCCCGCGAACAATTGAGCGACGTGGATTGGCTGGATTGTCCCTATGAGGCTGTGCAAGGTGCCAATGCGGTGATCATCCTGACGGAGTGGGGACGACTATCGTTGACAAGGCAGCTGCCGCAGTGTGGCGATGATCTCATGCCGACCGAGTTTGCAGTTACGCGGTTTTTCTTTGTCCTGAATCGAGTATTGAGGGGCCTGAGCGTTCGAGGGAGGATCGCGGGGATGTCTCCTTCATCTCTGCAAGCAGGCG